>JAUSCI010000042.1 GCA_030651305.1 Sulfuritalea sp.
CGGCTGCCGTCGCGCCGCCGGATTGCCAGCACGACATCCTGACGCGGTCGCAGTTCGCCTTCGAGACCGAGAATATCGAATGTCTGGTCACCGGCGATTTCCAGAGCTTCGACGCTGTCGTCGCCCATGAACTGGAGCGGCAGTATGCCCATGCCAACCAGGTTGGAGCGGTGGATGCGCTCGAAACTCTTCGCCACGACGGCGCGCACGCCCAGCAGGCGCGGCCCCTTGGCCGCCCAGTCGCGACTGGAACCGGTGCCGTATTCCGCGCCGGCAAAGACCAGGGTCGGCGTGCCGGCGGCCCGGTACTTCATCGCTGCGGCATAAATCGACAGGAGTTCGCCGCCGGGCTGAAACAGCGTGATCCCGCCTTCGACGCGCGAGCCGTCGGCATTGGCCGCCAGCATCAGGTTGCGAATGCGCACATTAGCGAAAGTGCCGCGCATCATCACCTCGTGGTTGCCGCGGCGCGAGCCATAGCTATTAAAGTCGGCGCTGGCGACACGGTGCGCGAGCAGGTATTCGCCGGCCGGCGAGCCGGGCTTGATCGGGCCGGCCGGACTGATGTGGTCGGTGGTCACCGAATCGCCGAAAATCGCCAGCACTCGCGCCGCGTTGATATTCGTCACGCCGCCCGGCTGCATCGTAAAACCGTCGAAGAACGGCGGCTCGGCGATGTAGGTCGAAGGCGCCCAGGCATAGACCTGACCTGTGTCGGCCGGGATGTCGTTCCACAGCGGATTGCCGCGGACGAAGTCGCGGTACAGCGCGCGATAGGTTTCGGGCTCGGCGGCATGCGCCAGCACCGCCGCGATTTCCTGGCTGCTCGGCCAGATGTCCTTCAGCAGCACCGGTTGGCCATTGCGGCCAATGCCCAGTGGATCATGCGTCAGGTCGATGTCGACGCGGCCGGCAATGGCAAAGGCGACCACCAGCGGCGGGCTCATCAGGAAGTTGGCCTTGATCGCCGGATGAATGCGCGCCTCGAAGTTGCGGTTGCCCGAGAGCACCGCAGCGCAGATCAGGTCGTGGGCGACGATGGTCTCCTCCAGCGGCGCCGCCAGCGGCCCGGCATTGCCGATGCAAGTGGTGCAACCATAGGCGACGACGCGGAAACCGAGGGCTTCCAGGTCGCCCAGCAGTCCCGCTTTGGCCAGGTACTCGGTCACCACGCGCGAACCCGGCGCCAGCGAGGTCTTGACCCGCGGCCCCACCGCCAGTCCGAGCGCCACCGCTTTCTGCGCCAGCAGGCCGGCCGCCACCATGACGCCGGGATTGGACGTGTTGGTGCAGGAGGTGATGGCGGCGATCAACACATCGCCGTGGCCGATGTCGCCGACGCTGGCTACGGCGGCATGCGGCAGCGCCGCGCCGCGATCGTGGTCCGCCATTTCCGTTTCGTTGCGGCCCTTGTGTTTGCCGTCGGGCGCCGGCTCGGTCGCGACGGAATTGACGGCCGATCCGCCCAGCGCATAGCGTCGCCTCATCTCGTCCGCGGTCCGGCCATAGCCGTTCCGGGTCACGGGCAGCGCGAACAGTTCGGCGAAACGCTGGCCCAACTCGGGCAGGTCGATGCGGTCCTGCGGTCGCTTCGGGCCGGCGACGCCGGGGCGCACGGCGGCGAGATCGAAGGCGATCACCGCGCTATAGTCGATGTCACCGCTGCGCGGCATGCCGAACAGGCCCTGCGCCGTGAAATAGGACTGGAAGGCATCGATCTCTTCATCGCTGCGCCCGGTGGCGGCGAGGTACTTCACCGTCTCCGCATCCACCGGGAAAAATCCCATGGTCGCGCCGTACTCGGGCGCCATGTTGGCGATCGTGGCGCGGTCCGGCAGCGTCAGCGACGCCGCGCCCTCGCCGAAGAACTCGACAAACTTGCCCACCACCTGGGCCTGGCGCAGGTGCTCGGTGACATACAGCACGAGGTCGGTGGCGGTGGCTCCTTCCGCCAGGCGGCCATGAAGGTGCACACCGACCACGTCGGGAGTCAGAAAAACCAGCGGCTGGCCGAGCATGCCGGCCTCCGCCTCGATGCCGCCGACGCCCCAGCCGACGACGCCGAGCGCGTTGATCATCGTCGTGTGCGAGTCGGTGCCGACCAGCGTGTCCGGATACGTCACGCCGTCCTTTTGCAGGACACCGCGCGCGAGATATTCGAGGTTCACCTGGTGCACGATGCCGATGCCGGGCGGCACAACCCTGAAGGTATCGAAAGCCTGCATGCCCCACTTGATGAAGCGGTAGCGCTCGGCGTTGCGGTGGAATTCCAGCCGCATGTTGAGGTCGAGCGCATTGGCGACCCGGTAGTGGTCGACCTGCACCGAGTGATCCACCACGAGGTCGACCGGCACCAGCGGCTCGACGATCTTCGGATTCCTGCCGAAGCGCTGTGCCACGCCGCGCATGGCGGCGAGGTCGCACAGCAGCGGCACGCCGGTGAAGTCCTGCAGCACGATGCGGGCGACGACGAAGGGTATCTCGGCACTGCGCGGCGCGTTCGGCTGCCAGCCGGCCAATTGGCGCACGTGCTCGGCGGTGATCTTGCGGCCGTCGCAATTGCGCAGCACTGATTCGAGCACGATGCGAATCGACACGGGCAGCCGCGACACCTTGCCGAGTCCGGCCGCTTCGAGCGCGGCCAGCGCGTGGTAGCGGGACGATTTTCCGGAGGCGAGGGTGAAGGTCCGCAAGGAGTCGAATGGATCGAGGGGCATCGTGGCCTCCGCAGGTGTTTCCGCGCGATGAAATGCATGCGCGGATAGTCCCAGAATAGTCTACGTTCAACACAAATGACAGGCGATTGCGGTGGATCGCGAATGACCCACCGGATTAGGCCTAAGATGGGAGCGTCGCCCAGGCAGGAGAAGGTAATGGCCACGAATAGAGTAGTGCCTCTTACGCTGCGGAGCACCCCATGAAAGCCACGCGAACTGAACGCGACTCCTTCGGCGACATCGAGGTGCCCGCCGACCGACTCTGGGGCGCGCAGACGCAGCGCTCGCTGGAGCACTTCGACATCTCCAGCGAGCGCATGCCGGAAGAAATCATTCTCGCGCTGGCCACAGTGAAGTCGGCCTGCGCCGGGGTCAATCGCGAGCTCGGGCTGCTGCCCGCGGACAAGGCGACGGCGATCATCGCCGCCGCGGAAGAAGTGCTGTTCGGCCGCCACGAGCAGGAGTTCCCCCTGTCCGTGTGGCAGACCGGCTCGGGCACGCAAAGCAACATGAACCTTAACGAGGTGCTAGCCAATCGCGCGTCGGAACTGCTCGGCGGCGAGCGCGGCCCGGATAGCCAAATGAGACGCCGCGTCCATCCCAATGACGACGTCAATCTCGGCCAGTCGTCGAACGATGTCTTCCCCACCGCCATGCACCTGGCTGCCGGGCTCGGCATCGCCCGCGCAGTACTGCCGGCGCTGGCCCGGCTGCGCGCGACGCTGGCGGATAAATCTGCCGCCTTCGATGCCATCGTCAAGATCGGCCGCACCCATTTGCAGGATGCGACTCCGCTGACGCTGGGTCAGGAATTTTCCGGCTACGTCGCCCAGCTCGACCAGGCCGAGACGGTCATCCATGCCGTGCTGCCGTCGCTCTACCCGCTCGCCATCGGCGGCACGGCGGTCGGCACCGGCCTCAACACCCATCCGGAATTCGGCGCCCGCGTCGCGGCGGACCTCGCGCGCAGCAGCGGGCTGCCCTTCGTCAGCGCCGCCAACAAGTTTGCTGCACTGGCCGCCCACGACGGCCTCGTCGCCGTCCATGGCGCCCTCAAGACTCTCGCCGTAGCGCTGATGAAAATCGCCAACGACATCCGGTGGCTGGCCTCGGGGCCGCGCTCGGGGCTCGGCGAAATCAGCATCCCTGAAAACGAGCCGGGCAGTTCGATCATGCCCGGCAAGGTCAACCCGACCCAGTGCGAAGCGCTGACCATGCTCTGCTGCCAGGTCATGGGCAACGACGTCGCCAGCGGCATCGGCGGCGCCTCGGGCAACTTCGAATTGAACGTCTACAAACCGCTGATCGCCCACAACTTCATGCAAAGCGTGCGCCTGCTGGCCGACGGCATGACCAGCTTCGAGACCCACTGCGTGCGCGGCATCGAAGCCAACCGGGAGCGCATCGCCGAACTGATGGACCGCTCATTGATGCTGGTGACGGCGCTGACGCCGCACATTGGCTACGACCGTGCCGCGGAGATCGCCAAGCGCGCGCATCACGATGGCTGCACGCTGCGCGAAGCGGCGCTGGCGCTCGGCCATGTTACGGCCGAGGAATTCGACCGGTGGGTGAGGCCTGCCGAGATGGTGCATGCCAGCGGCGGCGCCACCGATCGCGACGATCGACGCTAAGTTCGCAGCAGCAGCGCCTTCAAGCCGCGCGGTGCGTGCACCAGGTCGGCCAGCGTGTAGTCGTCCAGCGTCGCGTAAAGCGCATCGAAGGCGCGCACCAGAACCGCCGACAGACGGCAGGCCGGCGCGATACGGCAGGCCGCCGCATCGTCCGACAGGCATTCGACAATCGGCGCGTTGCCTTCGCTGACACGGACGATCTGCCCCAGCCGGATGGCCTCGGGTTCGCGCGCCAGGCGGACGCCGCCGCCCTTGCCGCGCACCGACTCGATGACCCCCGAGCGCGCCAGTTGATGCACCACCTTCATCAGGTGGTTCTCCGAAATGCCGTAGGCGGCAGCAATTTCCGGAATGGTGGCAAGCCGGTCGCGGTTGAGCGCGAGGAACATCAGCACGCGCAGGGTGTAGTCGGAGAAGGTGGTGAGTTTCATGGCGAGCAGTTTACGCTTATAAGCAGTAAAAACAATATTGCTTTAATAAAACCGCAGTGCTACGATAAAGCTGCATCTAATTTACTGCTTCCAACAATCCATGACGACTGAAGCCGCCGCTGCACCCGAAGCACCCGACAAACGCAGCCTCGACGAGCAGCAGGTGCGCGACATCCTGCGCCAGGTCATCGACCCCGAGGTCGGCATGAACATCGTCGCGCTCGGCCTGGTCTATCGCATTGAGGTCGCTCCCGGCAGTCTGGTGATCGAGATGACCATGACCTCGCCGGCCTGCCCGATGGGCGAAATGATCGTCGGCGATGTCCGGGCCGCGCTGAAGAAAGCCTTGCCGGATGCGATCGAGCCCGACATCCGCATGGTCTGGGAGCCGCCCTGGAATGCATCGATGATGGACGAGGCGAGCAAGCAGCATTTCGGCTGGACGCCCGAATAGATGAATGATCTGCGCCCCGCGGCCCGCTTGCCGCTGCTGGTGCTTGGGATGCTATCGCTGCTCGGCGGCGTACTGGCCGGCCTGGCACGGCTGGACTGGGCCGTGCCGTCCGTTGCGGCTGCGTCAGCCGGCTGGCACGGGGCGCTGATGATTTCCGCCTTCCTCGGTACCGTCATCAGCCTCGAACGCGCCGTCGCGATCGGTAGCGGCTGGGCCTACCTGGGGCCTGCCGCGGCCGGTATCGGCGGCGTCGCCTTGCTCGCCGGCGCGCCGCTGATCGTGGCGCAAGTCCTGACGGTCGTCGCAGCGGCAATACTCGTCGCCGCCAGTGTCCATGTCTTGCGCCGGCTGGTGGCGCCGTTCACCGTCATCCTCGCCATCGGCGCGCTGTGCTGGCTGATTGGCAACACGGCCTGGCTGGCCGGCGGCGCGCTGACCGCGGCCGTACCCTGGTGGCTGGCCTTCCTGGTGCTGACCATCGCCGGCGAACGGCTCGAACTGACGCGCTTCCTGCCCACCCCGGTCGCGGCACAGCGTGTGTTCTTCATCATTGTCGGCGGCCTTCTCGCCGGCGCCGCCTTCAGTTTCTGGCGGGAAGATGCCGGCCTCCGGCTGTTCGCCGCGAGTCTTCTGGCGCTGTCGGCCTGGCTGCTGCGCTACGACATCGCGCGGCGCAATGCGCGGCAGCAGGGGTTGGTCCGCTTCATCGCCCTGTGCCTGCTCTCGGGCTATGTCTGGCTGGCACTGGCCGGCCTGCTCGGCGTCGCCGGCGGCTTCCTGCCCGGCCACCCGTGGCGCGATGCGACGCTGCATGCGGTCGGCCTCGGCTTCGTGTTCTCAATGATCTTCGGCCACGCCCCGATCATCTTTCCCGCCGTGGTGCAGGTGAAGATTCCGTATCACCCGTTCTTCTACTTGCCGCTGCTGGTGCTGCACGCCTCGCTGGCGCTGCGCATCCTCGGCGGCCTGGGCGACGAATTTCCGCTGCGCCGCGAGGGCGGTCTGTTCAATGCCATCGCGCTGCTGCTGTTCATCGCCACCCTGCTCGCCAGCGTCGTGCGCGGCAAACGTCAAACCCAAGGGACTGCGTGATGGGCGCCATCGAAGAACCCAGCCTGGCCAGGTTTGGCGAACCCGCCGCCGACCCGAAAGAAAAATGGACGACGGAGCGCGTGCTGTCGATACGCTGGTGGACACCGACCCTGCTGTCCTTTCGCACCACGCGCTATCGCGGCTTCCGCTTCACGCCGGGACACTACACGCGGCTCGGGCTCGGCGTCGAGGACGACCTTGTCTGGCGCCCCTACTCGCTGGCCTCGGCGGCCTATGACGATTTCCTCGAATTCATTGCCGTGCTGGTGCCCGGCGGCGCCTTTTCGGAGCCGCTCAGCCGACTGCGCGTCGGCGACACGCTGCGCGTCGACAAGGCCAGCTACGGCTTCCTTACCGTCGATCAGTTGGCCCCCGGCAAGGACCTCTGGCTGCTGGCCACCGGCACCGGGCTGGGACCCTTCCTCTCGATCCTCAAGGAACCTGCTGTCTGGCAGAACTACGAGCGGCTGATCGTCGCGCACAGCGTACGCCAGTCGACCGAGCTGGCCTGGCGCGACGAGATTGCCGAGATCAACAAGGGCGAACTGTTTGCAGAGGCAAAGGCGACGCTCTGCTATATCCCCATCGTCACCCGCGAACTGGGCGCCACCCCGCTGACGGACCGCATTCCGCTGCTTCTCGCCGATGGCCGCCTCGAAGGCGCGGCGGCAGTCACGCTCGGCGTCGCCACCTCCCGCGTGCTGGTCTGCGGCAATCCCGAAATGACCCGCGAGCTGCGCCAGTCGCTGGCAGCGCGCGGCTTCGCCACCAACCGCCGCGGCGTGGCCGGGCAGATGGCGTTCGAGAAATACTGGTAGCCGCGGCATGCCGCAGCGCTGATATAGCGGCAATGCGTCAGGTTGACGACGCCCGCCGCACGAACTCCTCGAAGCCGGCCACCGGCAATGGCTCGCTGAAGAAATTGCCTTGCCAGGCGTGGCAGCCCCGTGCGGCGAGGAAATCGCGCTGCGCCCCGGTCTCGACGCCTTCGGCGATCACGTCCAGGCCGAGGCTGGCGGCCAGCGCGACGATGGTTCTGGCGATCGCGGCATCGTTGGCGTCAACCAGGATGTCGCGCACGAAGGACTTGTCGATCTTCAGCTGGTCCAGCGGCAGACGCTTGAGGTAGGACAACGAGGAATAACCGGTACCGAAGTCATCCAGCGCGAAGCCGACGCCCATGGCTTGCAGCGCGCTCATTTTTTCGATCAGGTCCTCGACGTTTTCCACCAGCATGCTTTCGGTCAGTTCCAGCTTGAGCCGGCTCGGGTTGGCGCCTGTCCGCTGCAAGGTCGCCAGCACCGTGGCGACGAATCCGGGGTCGCGAAACTGCTGGGCGCTGACATTCACCGCGACGGTGAGCCTGCTCATCTGCGGTCGGGCGGCCCACTCGGCGAGCTGGGTACAGGCAGCTTCCAGAACCCAGTGACCGAGGGACAGGATCAAGCCGGTTTCCTCGGCCAGTGGAATGAATTCGGACGGCGACACCATGCCGCGTTGCGGATGCTGCCAGCGCGCCAGGACTTCGGCGCCGGTGACCCGGTTGGCGCCAAGCACCTGGGCTTGGTAGTGGAGTTGGAAGTGTCCATCGCGCACGGCCTGCCGCAGGTCGCTTTCCAGCGCGGCGCGTTCCATGACGGCGGTTTCCATGTCCGGATCGAAGAAGCGCAGCGCGTTGCGCCCCGCGTCCTTGGCCTTGTACATGGCCAGATCGGCCTGCTTCAGCAGATCGTCGATCGATGTCCGGTTGCCCTTGAACAGGGTGACGCCAATGCTCGGCGTGCTGTGGTAGGCGACCTTGTCGAGAGGATAGCTCTGGTTGAGCGATGCCAGGATCTTCTCGCCCACGGCCTCGGTACGGTTGGCCGCGTCCTGATCGCTTTCACCCATCTCGGCCAGCACCGCCACGAACTCGTCGCCGCCCAGGCGCGCCACGGTGTCGCCGGCACGCACGCAGTGGGTCAGGCGCTGGGCCACCAGTTTCAGCAGGAGGTCGCCCTGGTCATGGCCAAGGGTGTCGTTGAGGGTCTTGAAATTGTCGAGGTCGATGAACAGCAGCGCACCGTGGCTGTTGCTGCGGGCCGTGGCGGTGATGGCCTGCCGCAGCCGGTCGAGCAGCAGTGTGCGGTTGGGCAGGCTGGTCAATTGGTCGTAGTAGGCCAGTTCGGCGATCCTCTGTTCCGACAGCTTGCGTTCGGTGATGTCCTGATGCGTGCCGACATAATGGGTGACTACTCCTTCGGCATCCTTCACCGCCGAGATGGTGAGCCATTTCGGGTACACCTCTCCGCTCTTGCGCCGGTCCCAGATTTCTCCCTCCCAACTACCGGTTGCGAGCAGGGTCTGCCACAACTCCCGATAGAAAGCGGCGTCGTGACGGTCCGACTTCAACAGGCGCGGCGTCTGACCGATGGCCTCTTTCGCCGTGTAACCGGTGCTGTTGATAAACGCCTGATTGACGCGCAGGATCACGCCGCGAGCGTCGGTCACCAGCATGCCTTCGAGTGACTCGAAGGCGGCCGCGGCGATGCGCAGTTCGGTCTCCTTGGCCTTGCGGGCACTGATGTCGCTGACGCTGCCGATGAACACTTTCCTGTCATTGAGCCGGGTTTCGTCAACGGTCAGCGCCATGTGGAACA
>JAUSCI010000041.1 GCA_030651305.1 Sulfuritalea sp.
GGCATCGGCGCCGCGCAGATCGGCTGGTATGGTTGCGCGATGTTGTGCTACGTGACGCCGAAGGAGCACCTGGGCTTGCCGAACAAGGTCGACGTCAAGGACGGCATCATCACCTACAAGATCGCGGCCCACGCCGCCGACCTGGCGAAGGGGCACCCGGGCGCCCAGGTGCGCGACAACGCGCTGTCGAAGGCGCGCTTCGAGTTCCGCTGGGAAGACCAGTTCAACCTCGGCCTCGACCCCGACAAGGCGCGCGAATTCCACGACGAAACCCTGCCGCAGCACGGCGCCAAGCTGGCCCACTTCTGCTCCATGTGCGGGCCGCATTTCTGCTCCATGAAAATCACCCAGGACGTGCGCGAATACGCGGCGAAACTCGGCGTCTCGGAACAGGAAGCGCTCAACAAGGGCATGGAGACGAAGTCGGTGGAGTTCGTCAAGGCGGGCAGCGAGATCTACAAGGCAGGCTGAGAGTCGGCGCTGACGATACGGCGATCATGAACTGTCGTCCAGGTTGTGGCGCCTGCTGCATCGCGCCCTCGATCAGTTCGCTGCACAAACCCGCAGGAGAAGTCTGCACCCACCTGACGCCGGAGTTCCGCTGTTCGATCTTCGGCAGTTTGCAGCGACCCGCCTGCTGTACAGGGCTGCAGCCCTCGGCCGAGATGTGCGGCAGCGACCGCGAGGCGGCGCTGGCGTGGCTGGCGCAACTGGAGGCGGCTACGGCCGCATGCTAGACTCGGCGCCCTTATCCGGCGCCAATATATTCTCCTGACATGGATTTCCACCCACTGCTGCAAGCCCTGATTCTCGGCCTGGTCGAAGGCTTCACCGAATTCCTTCCCGTCTCTTCCACCGGCCACCTGATCCTCGCCGGCGATCTGCTGCATTTCAACGACGAGAAGGGCAAGCTGTTCGAGATCGTCATCCAGTCGGGTGCAATCCTCGCCGTGTGCTGGGAGTATCGCGCGCGCATCGTGAAGGTGTTCGGCACGCTTGGACACGACGCCGATTCGCAGCGCCTGCTGCGCAACATCGCGGTGGCCTTCGTGCCGCTGGCGGTGCTGGGCCTGGCCTTCGGCAAGGCGATCAAGGCCACGTTGTTCAATCCGGTGGCGGTGGCGACGGCCTTCATCGTCGGCGCCTTCATCATCCTCTGGGCCGAGCGGCGCGAGCATGTGGTGCGCGTCGAGCGGGTCGAAGACCTGACGCTGATGGATGCTGTGAAGCTCGGTCTGGCGCAGGCCTGCGCGCTGATTCCCGGTACCTCGCGGTCCGGCGCGACCATCATCGGCGGCCTGCTGTTCGGCCTCTCGCGCAAGGCGGCGACTGAGTTTTCCTTCTTCCTCGCCATCCCCACGCTGCTCGCGGCCACCGCTTACCAGCTCTACAAGGAACGCCATTTGCTGGCCATCGACGATCTCGGCATGTGGGCGGTCGGCTTCGTCGCCTCCTTCGTCTCGGCCTTTCTTTGCGTACGCTGGCTGCTGCGCTTCATTTCGACCCACGACTTCACAGTCTTTGCCTGGTATCGCATCGCCTTCGGTATTGTCGTGCTGGCAACCTGGCAGTTCGGAGTGGTGGACTGGAGCAGTCCTTGATTCTCTATCTTCACGGCTTCACCAGCGGCCCAGAGTCGCACAAGGCGCAGGCGCTGGGCGCACGCATGCACGAACGCGGATTGGCCGAAAAATTCGTCTGCCCGCAGCTGCCGGCCTCGCCGCGCGAAGCGATCGCCTTGGCCGAGAGCTTGATCACCCGTCACGGTGTCAGCACTGTGGTCGGCTCGTCACTCGGCGGCTACTACGCAACGTATCTGGCAGAGACCTTCGATCTCAAGGCGGTGCTGGTCAATCCTGCCGTGGTCGCGCATCTGTCGCTGAAAGATTTCGTCGGTCCGCAGCGCTGGCTGTACTCGGGCGAAACATTCGAGTTCACCCGCGACCACGTCGAGGAACTGCGTGCCATCGAAGTGCCGATCCTGAGCAAGCCGCAGCGCTTCTGGCTGCTGGTGGAAGAGGGCGACGAGACGCTCGATTACCGTCACGCCGTCAGCCGCTATGCGGGTGCGCGGCAAACCGTCCTGCCCGGCGGCGATCACAGCTTTACGCGCTGGGACGACTACCTCGATCCCGTCATCGACTTCGCCGGACTTTCCTGAGCACGATGCATCCGCCGGCAACGCGGGAAAATACCCGGCTCGGCGTCTTCGCCGGTCTCACGGCCTACCTGATCTGGGGGCTGGTGCCGGTATTCTTCAAACAGATTGCCGAAGTACCCGCCGATGAAATCATCGCCCATCGCGTGGTCTGGGCAATGGTACTGATGACGGCAGTGATTGGTTTTGGTCGCGGCTTCGGCGATGCCTGGCGGATTGCCCGCATGCCGGCACAACTGGCGCGCATTGCACTGGCATCGGCGCTGGTGATCAGCAACTGGCTGGTATTCGTCTGGGGCGTGAATAACGGTCACATCCTCGACACCAGCCTCGGCTACTTCATCCTGCCTTTGCTCAATGTCGCACTGGGAGTGCTGGTGCTCAAGGAACGCCTGCGTCCGCTGCAATGGCTGGCCGTTGCGCTGGCGGCCATCGGCGTCGCCAGCGAAGTGGCACGCGCCGGCGGCCTGCCCTGGATCGCCCTGGTACTGGCCGGCACCTTCGGCATCTACGGCCTGCTGCGCAAGCAATTGCCGCTAGACGCCGCCAGCGGGCTGTTTCTCGAAACAGTGTGCATGACGCCGCTGGCGCTGGCCTGGCTGGCCTGGTTGTCGATCTCCGGACAGAATCACTTCGGCGCCGATCCCGGGCTATTGAACGGGCGCGATCTGATGTTGATCGCCACGGGTGCGGTGACTGCGATTCCGCTGCTGCTGTTTGCCATCGCGGCGCGGCGCATGCCACTGACCATGATGAGTTTCCTGCAGTACCTTGCACCCTCGATCACCTTCGTGCTCGCCGTGTTTGTCTATGACGAGCCGCTGGGCCTGAACCGCGCGCTGGCCTTCGCCCTGATCTGGATCGGTCTCGCCGTGTATAGCGTCGATCTTGTAAGATCGGCCAACCTCAAACCGGTGGTCTCCCCATGAGTTTCGATTTCGCCTTTTTCAAACGCCTCGAACGCGCCGGCTACAACCGGATCGGGCCGCGCTATCTGGCCGCGGCCGGTCCCCGCAGCGAACTTGTCGCAGCGCTGCTGGCTGCGTCCCGACTGGCGCCGGGACAGCGGGTGCTCGACCTGGCCAGCGGCCCCGGCCTGCTGACGCGAAGCGCGCGCGACGCAGTCGGCGACAGCGGTCTGGCCATCGCCAGCGACATCAGCGAAGGTCAGTTGGCCTGCTGTCCCGATCTGGCACGGGTGGCCGCCGATGGCGAGGCGTTACCATTTGCCAACCGCAGTTTCGACCGTGTCTTGTGCGGACTCGGCCTGATGTTTTTCCCTGACGAACAGGCCGCCCTGAGAGAGATTCACCGTGTGCTGCGGCCGGATGGACTGCTGGCAATGTCGGTATGGGGCCGCGCCGAGGAGGTGCCGCTGGTCGACACCGCATTGTCCTGCATGCGCCGCCTGCTGCCGCCGCCCAAAGTCGTGCGCCCCTCGATTTTCCGTTTTGGCGATGCGGAAGACCTCGCTCGCCGTCTCGCCAGCGCCGACTATTGCGACATAGACATTCGGCCCCATCGTTTTACCGTCAGCTTCAGCGATGCCGGCGCCTACTGGCAGGGCTTTCTCGATCTCGCCGGCGGCGCGGCGGAGAGCCTGTCGCGGCTGCCCGTCGAAAAACAGCAGGCGCTGGCCGCCGCCGTCAGCGAAGACCTCGCGCCGCATGCGGTCGCAGAAGGCTACCGGCTGACCAGCAGCGTTCTGATCGCGACAGCCAGACCGTTATAATCTGTCCCCTCGTTTCCCGCTCACTCCCCCACCCCAGGGGTTCTCCTCCATGAATGTCCTGTTTGAAGAGGACGGTGCTTTCCGTGCCGGCACCGTGCTTGCCGACAACGTGGCTTCGTTGCAGATCGAGCTCGCCTCCGGCAAGCGCTCCAAGGTCAAGGCGGCCAATGTCCTGCTGCACTTTGCCGCCCCGGCGGCAGGCGAACTGCTGGAGCGGGCGGAAGCGGAAGCCGCGGACATCGACGTCGATTTTTTGTGGCAAGTCTGCGGCGAGGAAGAGTTCGCCTTCGAGGAACTCGCCGCCGATTACCACGGCGCCAAAGCGGACCCGGTGCAGGCCGCGGCCGTGCTGTTGCGCCTGCATTCGGCACCGATGTATTTTCACCGCAAGGGCCGCGGCCGCTTCCGCAAAGCGCCGCCAGAGATATTGCAGGCGGCACTGGCCGGCCTCGAAAAGAAACGCCTGCAGGCGGCGGCCGTCGAGCGCATGGTCGAGGAACTCACGCACGGACAATTGCCCGTCGAGTTCACCCCGGCCCTGCCGCAGCTTATTTACAAACCGGATCGCAACCGCAACGAGACCAAGGCGCTGGAAGCCGCCTGCGGTGAAACGGGAAGGTCCGCGGCGAGGCTGCTGTTCGACTGCGGCGCACTGCCCTCGACCCACGACTATCACCTCGGACGTTTCCTGTTCGAGTTTTTCCCCGAGAGCAAGGGCGGCACGGGTTTCCCGTATTTTTCCGCACCGGTCGAGGCAGCCGGATTGCCATTGGCCGAAGTCGCCGCCTTCAGCGTGGATGATGCACATACAACCGAAATCGACGACGCATTCTCCGTCACGGCCAATCCGCAAGGCGGCTGGCACATCGGCATTCACATCGCGGCGCCGGGACTTGGCTTCAGCCCCGACTCCGACCTCGGTCGCATCGCCCGCGAAAGGCTGTCCACGGTCTATATGCCGGGACGCAAGATCACCATGCTGCCGGAAGACATCGTCGAGCATTTCACACTCGCCGCCGGGCACACCGTCGCCGCAATTTCGCTGTATCTCGAGGTCGCCGCCGATTACCGCTTGCTCGGCCACGAGACCCGCATGGAACGCGTGCCCATCGTCGCCAATCTTCGCCACCATGACATCGAGCCGGTGTTCAATGAAACCACGCTGGCCGAGGGTCTGCCGGATTTTCCCTACCGCGATGAACTCAAGCTGCTCTGGGAATTCGCCCAGGTACTCGAAGCCGGACGCGGCAAGCCCTCCGACAACGCGACGCGCAAGGACTACAACTTCACCGTGGATTGGGACGCCGACAGCGGCATCGCGGCAGAGCCGGGCAAGGGTTTCGTCACCATAGCCGAGCGCGAGCGCGGCAGCCCGCTCGATACGCTGGTCGCCGAATTGATGATCGTTGCCAATGCCACCTGGGGGGCGATGCTGCGCGATGCCGGGATTCCCGCGCTGTACCGCGTGCAGACTGCCGGCAAGGTGCGCATGAGTACCGTCGCCGCGCCCCATGAAGGACTGGGCGTCGAGTGCTATGCCTGGTCGTCTTCGCCGCTGCGGCGCTATTGCGATCTGCTCAACCAATGGCAGCTTATCGCCCTCCTGAACGACGAACCGCCTCCCTTTCCACCGAAATCGGCCGACCTGCTGGCGGCGATGCGCGAATTTGAACTGACCTACGCCGCCTACGCCGAGTTCCAGCGCGGCATGGAACGCTACTGGTGTCTGCGCTGGCTGTTGCAGCAGGGCGCGCAGATGGCGACGGGCCACGTGCTGCGCGAATCGCTGGTGCGGTTCGAGACCATTCCGCTGGTAATGCGCGTCCCCTCCCTGCCCGAACTGCCGCGGGGCGCAGGCGTGCGACTCGGCATCGAAGGCATCGACCTGCTGGAGGCCGAACTGCGGCCGCGATATCTTGAGCGGACGCCTGAATCGGGATCCGAATTGGCGTCAAATAACGGTTCTAATGCCGCCATCGTCGGCGACGAGGGCGAGGAAGCCGCAGAGTAAAATGGCATTTCATGCCAAACCCGCCAAGCCCGTCGCGCTTCTCCTGGCCTTTCCCGTCGTCCTTGCAGATGCCGGCGTTTCTTGCGGCAATGGATGCACCGCGGCGAAATTTCACCCTGGCTCTCGGCGCTTCGCTGCTGCTCCACGCCGTAGTGCTCGCGATTCGCTTTACGCCGCCGGATTTCATCGACAAGGCGCGCGAACGGGCACTTGACGTCATCCTGGTCAACAGCAAGAGCAAAAACCGGCCAAGCAAGGCGCAGGCCAAAGCGCAAACCAATCTCGATGGCGGCGGCAATACCGACGAAGACCGCCGCGCAAAGACGCCGCTACCGCCCTCGCCCGATAGCCGGGAAGGGCGCGAACTGATCGAGAAACAGCGTCGCGTAGCGGAACTCGAAGCGCAACAGCAGCAGATGATGACGCGGCTGAAGAGCGAAAGGGCCATAAGCGCTGACAAGACTCAGAGCAAGCCGGCACCGACGCCAGAGCCGATTCGCTCCGGCGCCGATCTTGCCAGCAGTGCGCTGGCGATTGCTCGCGTCGAAGGCCAGATCGCACGGCAGCTGGAGGAGTACAACCAGCGGCCACGCAAGAAGTTCATCGGCGCCCGGGTCGAGGAATACCGTTTCGCACAGTATGTCGAAGACTGGCGGCAAAAGATCGAGCGCATCGGCAACCTGAACTATCCCGACGCCGCCAAGGGCCGTCTCTACGGCAGCCTGGTGCTGACCGTCGTCATCAGGGCCAATGGCGACCTGGAGCGAGTCGAAGTCAGTCGCTCGTCGGGCAAGACGCTGCTCGACGACGCCGCGCGCCGCATCGTGCACATGGCCGCGCCTTATGGCCCCTTTCCCGATTCCATCCGGCGCGATACCGACGTGCTCGAAATCACCCGCACCTGGACCTTCACCAAGGCGGATCGGCTGCGTTCGGAATGAGACATGACTGACCGTTACGCCGTTTTTGGCAATCCCATCGGGCATAGCAAGTCGCCCCGTATCCATTCCCTGTTCGCCGCGCAGACCGGGCAGGACATCAGCTACCAGGCCATCGTCGCCGAGCGGGAAGGCTTTGCCGCGGCGATAAGCGCCTTCATCGCCGCGGGCGACGGTCCGGCCAGAGGCGCCAACGTGACCGTGCCGTTCAAGGAGGAGGCCTTTCGCCTCGCCACGCAGCGCACGCCACGGGCAGAAGCAGCCGGCGCGGTAAACACGCTGACATTCGACGCCGGTGCAATCAGTGGCGACAACACCGACGGCGCGGGCCTGATACGTGACCTCACGCACAACCTCGGCTGCGATCCGGCGGGGCGCCGCATCCTGCTGTTGGGAGCGGGCGGCGCGGCACGCGGCGTTATCCTGCCGCTGCTGCTGGAAAATCCCGCCGAACTGGTGATCGCCAACCGCAACGAAGAAACCGCCGCGCGCCTCGCTCTGGAGTTTGCCGATTCGTTCGCCCGCCTGCCTGGCTGCGCGCTCAGCGTCAAGCCCGATGGCGCGAGCTTCCCCGGCCTCGGCGGCCGACAGTTTGACCTGGTCATCAACGCCACCTCGGCGGGTCTGAGCGGCGCCGTATTGCCACTGCCGACTTCCGTGTTCGCCGCGCGCTGCCTCGCCTACGAAATGGTTTATGGCCGCGCCACGCCGTTCATGCAGCAGGCCCGCGAAGCAGGCGCCCGCGTTACGGACGGCCTGGGCATGCTGGTCGAGCAGGCGGCCGAGGCCTTCTTCATCTGGCGCGGAGTACGCCCGCATACCGCGCCGGTGCTCGCCGCCCTGAGCGGCAAATAGGGGAGCATCGAAGAAATGCGCGCCGCACCACGCTGGCTCAAGCTCGGGCTCGCGGCATTGACGGGTTTGCTCCTGCTCTGGCAAGGCTGGTATCTGGGCTGGGTGGTATGGTGGAAATGGGTGAATCCCGGCATGACCAGCTTCCAGAGCCAGCGTCTTGACGAGGCGCGGCAGAAGAACCCACAGGCCGCACTCAAACGCCAATGGCTGCCCTACGAGAAAATTTCGGTGCATCTGAAACGTGCGGTGGTTGCCGCCGAGGACGACAAGTTCGTCGATCACGAGGGCTTCGACTGGGAAGGCATACAGAAGGCCATCGAGAAGAATCAGAAGCAAGGCAAGGTGGTGGCCGGCGGTTCGACGATCTCCCAGCAACTGGCGAAAAACCTGTTGCTGTCGCCGGCCAAGTCAGTCATGCGCAAGGCCGAGGAGGCCATCATCACGGTCTGGATAGAACTCCTCTGGGACAAGCGGCGGATACTCGAGGTGTATCTCAACGTCGTCGAATGGGGTGATGGCGTGTTTGGCGCGGAGGCAGCCGCGCGGCGCTATTTCAGCGTTTCGGCGACGCATCTCGCCCCCGAACAGGCGGCGCGACTGGCCGTCATGCTGCCCGCTCCGCGCCGTTACGAACGCAATCCATACTCGGCCTACATGAACGGCCGCACGCAACTGATTGTCAGTCGCATGCCTCACGCCGAAGTGCCCCCGTAAAGAGGCTATTTCAGCAGCTACAATGAGCAGCCTCCCCAAGGACCGCCATGACTGAACAGACTGCCGCCGAGCGCGACCCGACAGCCCACCCCGACAACGTGCAGGACAGCCTGCGCGAAGTCCAGTTGTTGCTGGCCCGGCAGAGGCAAGTGGACAGCTTGGCGCAGCGGCAGGGCAATCCGGTCGAGAGTTCTTTGCAACAACAGCCTCTGGTCGAGCTGCGCGACAAGCTCGCACAGATGGATCCGGCCCGCATCGCCCGCGTACTTGAAGCGCTGCCGCAGGATGAATGCCTGCTGGTATGGGAAATGGTCGCGCCGGAACGTGGCAGCGATATTCTCGACGATCTTTCCGAAGCCGTCAGCGAAACGCTGACGGCAACCCAAATTCACCCACGCAAACCGATCATGCTCAACGCCTTTGAACTGCACAACGGTCGCTTGCGGCAAATTCCGGTGGAAAGCCGCGAGGAGCTTGCCGCAACCAAACCGATCTGGGTCGACCTGATTGCGCCCTCGGGCGAAGAGCGCAAATGGATAGCCGAAATCTTCGATCTGATCCTGCCCGACATCGATGACCTGACCGACCTCGAGGAATCGGCGCGCTTCTACATCGAGGAAAACGGCGAAGTTCACATGCATTCCGACTTCCTGCTCGACAAGGAAGACGAGTCGCGCAACGTGACGGTGGCTTTCATCCTGCACCAGAACATCCTGTTCTCGATGCGCGACGAGGAACTGCCGGTGTTCCGCTTGCAGCGCCTGCGCGCGCGCATCCAGCCCGGCATGGTGTCGGAAGGCAAGGATGTGCTGCTTGACCTCTATGCGGCCGATGTCGAGTACTCCGCCGACGCCCTCGAAGACGTCTATGCCGAACTCGAAGCCGTCGGCAAGAAGGTGCTCAGCACGCGGATGACTGACGAGGAAGCCGGCGCCATTCTCGCCGACATCGCCCAGGAGGAAGACCTCAACGGCCGCATTCGGCGCAACGTGCTCGATACGCGCCGCGCATTGTCCTTCCTGATGCGCGGACGACTGCTGGCACCCAACCAGCATGAAGACGCGCGCGAGATTTTGCGCGACATCGAGTCCCTCGACGGACACACGGCCTTCATCTTCAACAAGATCAACTTCCTGATGGATGCCGTCGTCGGTTTCATCAACATCAACCAGAACAAGATCATCAAGATCTTTTCCGTAGCCTCGGTGGCGCTGTTGCCGCCGACCCTGATCGCCAGCATCTATGGCATGAACTTCAAGGCCTTCCCCGAACTGGATTGGCAGTACGGCTATCCGTTTTCGCTGGCGCTGATGCTGGTTTCAGTCGCGGTGCCCTTCGCCATCTTCCGCCGCAAGGGCTGGCTGCGTTAATCCGACACCAGCTTCAGGCCGAGTATTCCGGCGACGATGAGGCCGATGCAGACGAGGCGCGCCACCTCGCGCGATTCATTGAAAAGCACCATGCCCAGCAGCGCCGTGCCGACCGCGCCGATGCCGGTCCACACGGCATAGGCCGTCCCGACCGGCAGCGTCTTCAGCGACCAGGCAAGCAGGATCACGGAAGCTGCCATGGCCGCGAGCGTCCACGCGCTCGGCACCAGGCGGGTAAAGCCCTCGGTGTATTTGAGGCCGATCGCCCAGACGATCTCGCACAGGCCGGCGACGAGCAGGACGATCCATGCAGCAGCAGGCGTCAATACAGGCATGTCACCGTACCGCCAGCGCCGACTCTCAGCCGGCGGCGAAGATCGCGTCGGCGGCCGCTACCGTCGCCGCGATGTCGGCGTCGCTGTGCGCAGCAGAGACAAAGCCGGCTTCGAACGCAGAGGGTGCGAAATAGAAGCCGGCATCAAGCATGGCGTGGAAGTAGCGGTTGAAGGCATCCTTGTCGGACGCCATCACTTCGGCGTATGACGTCGGCGGCGTGGCGGCAAAATAGACGCCGAACATGCCGCCGACAGACTGTGCCGAGAATTTCACTCCGCGCCGTTTGGCTGCCGCGGCAAGCCCATCGACCAGCAACCGGGTCTTCGCCGCCAGCGCTTCGTAAAACCCCGGCGCGGCAATCTTCTTCAGCGTTACCAGACCCGCCGCCACCGACAGCGGATTGCCCGACAGCGTACCGGCCTGATACACAGGCCCCAGCGGCGCGATCTTTTCCATGATGTCGCGGCGTCCGCCGAAGGCGCCGAGCGGCATGCCGCCGCCGACCACCTTGCCGAAAGTCGAGAGGTCCGGCGTGATGCCATACAGGCCCTGCGCCGAACCGGAGCCGACGCGAAAGCCGGTCATCACCTCGTCGAAAATCAGCACGGCGCCGTGCTGCGTGCACAACTCGCGCATGGCGGCGAGAAACTCCGGTTTCGGCACGATCAGATTCATGTTGCCGGCCACCGGCTCGACAATCACACAGGCAATGCTCTTGCCATGTTTGGCGAAGGCGTCGATCAGGCCCTGCGCGTCGTTGTAGTCGAGCACCAGGGTGTGCTGCGCGAGATCGGCCGGCACGCCGGCCGACGAGGGGTTGCCGAAGGTCAGCATGCCCGAGCCGGCCTTGACCAGCAGGCTGTCGCCGTGGCCGTGGTAGCAGCCCTCGAACTTGACGATGGCATCGCGCCCGGTGAAGCCGCGCGCCAGGCGGATCGCACTCATCGTCGCCTCGGTGCCGGAAGATACCAGGCGCACCATCTCCATGCTCGGCACCCGCTGCACCAGAAGTTCGGCCAGTTCGATCTCGCCTTCGGTCGGAGCGCCGAAGGAAAGACCTTTCGCGGCCGTCTCCTGCACGGCGCGCACGGTGTCGGCATCCGCGTGGCCAAGAATCAACGGCCCCCAGGAGCCCACGTAGTCGATGTAGGCCTTGCCGTCGGCGTCCCAGACCCGGGCGCCTTCGCCACGCGTGAAAAAGCGCGGCGCGCCGCCCACGGAGCGAAAGGCGCGTACGGGTGAGTTGACACCGCCGGGAATGGTTTTCTGGGCGCGAAGGAAAAGTTCTTCGTTGCGAGTCATGAAATGGCCCTGTAGATGGCGGACGTTTCGGGAGACGCGATAGCCGATCCGGCAAGCGCCTTGTCCCGTAGTCCGTGATTGAAAAGCGCCTGATAGGCTTCCGCCTTCGCCCTGATATTCATCGCGTCGAACAAGTCGCTGACGACGGCGAGCATGTCGGCGCCGGCAGCAATCACCTGCGCTGCGTTGTCGGCAGTGATGCCGCCGATGGCGGCTACCGGCAACCCGAACCGGCGGCGGGCTTCGCCCAGCAGTTCCAGCGGCGCGCGCACCGCGCCGGGTTTGGTGCGCGACGGGAACATGCTGCCGAAGGCAAGGTAGTCGGCGCCTGCCGCCGCCGCCTCCGCGCCGCGGTCAATCTCGTTGTAGCAGGACACGCCAAGGATGCGCTGCGGCCCCAGGGCATCGCGCGCGGTAGCCAGCGAACCGCCCGGCGCATCGTCGCGACCGAGGTGAGCGCCGTCGGCGCCGATCTCCACCGCCAGCCAGACATCATCATTGATGATCAACCGTGCTCCGCTGGCGCGGCAGATGCGCAGCATTTCGGCCGCCTGCGCCCGACGCAGCGGGCGCGACGCCATCTTGTTGCGGTATTGAACAAAGGGCGTGCCGCCATCCAGCGCCGCCTTCACCAGCGCCGAAAGCCGCGGCAGCAGCGGATCATCAAGGGTGACTGCACAGAGTCCCCTCAGCTTCACGAGAAAGCGCCCATCGAAAGCTGCAAGCCGTCAGGTTTCATCCGCTTCGTCATCCTCTTCCCGCGACCAGAATAGTCGATCGGGAATGAATTGTCCCATGCCGGGACGAAAGCCGGCAGCCAGCGTGCGCCAGGTGTATTCCTGCGCACCCATCACGGCCTCGGCGACGTTTACACCGCTGGCGAAGTGGGCCGCAATAGCCGAGGCGAGCGTGCAGCCGGATCCATGATAGCTGCCGGGCAAGCGGTCCCATCGATCGGTGCGCACCGCGCCGTGGCTGCCGTAAAGCGTATTGATAACCTGCGGGGTGCCCTCGTGCGTTCCGGTCACCAGCACATACTCGCATCCGGCATTGATCAGTCGGTGGGCACACTCGGCCAGACCGAGTTCGAGGCGGGGATCTTCTCCCCCCGCGCCCATCTCCTGCGCCAGACGCCTGGCTTCGAGACTGTTCGGTGTCAGCAGCGTGGTCTGGGGCAGCAACAGGCCGATCATGGCCTCTATCATTTCCTCGTCGGCAAACTGGTCGCCGCGCCCCGAGGCCAGCACGGGATCGAGGACCACGGGAACATCCGGATAGTCGGCGATCACCTCGGCAATCGCGGCAATGGTCTCGACGCTGCCCATCATGCCCAGCTTGAAAGCCGCCACGGGCATGTCCTCGAGCAGGGCGCGGGCTTGGTCGGCTACCCACTCGGCGTCTATCGGCAATACGCCTTCGACGCCGGCGGTGTCCTGCACAGTTATCGCTGTCACGACAGAAAGCGGGTGGCAACCGAGGCTGGCCAGCGTCAGGATATCGGCCTGCAAGCCGGCGCCGCCGGTGGGATCGGAAGCGGCGAAGGTCAGCACAATGGGCGGCGACGGGTTGTCGGCTGGGGCAACGATCATGAATGTCCTGACCCGACCCGCAAGTACCGGGCGGCGAGCAGCTTGAGTTAGTATTCCGCAATTCTATCCGAAGGGATAGCGTCCCCCGCGAGCGTGCCGGGCACATGGCCTGCTGCCCTGTGATGACGCCCGGGCAAGCTTACTCGAAATGGATATGCCTGAGTGGTGGCTTCATCCACCAAGAGGCGGACGGAGCTTCGAAAGAGGGTTCGTCGGGTGGCACGCGATGGGTCGCAACACTCCCCAAACGGACCCGTCCGGACGGGAAGCACGCAAGGAAGGCTTTGAAATGATCAAAATCTAAGTATGATTAGAGATAATATGGTTTGACCTCGGCAATAAACAAAGCAGACGAGGCGGCAGGAGGGGGTACGGAAAGGAAAATTCGCGCCAGGAAAACGGTTTTCATTACCGTTTTCCGTTCCTTCCGCATTTACAAGATTGAAGCTGAATCCGGCATGGAGTAACGTGAGCGAAACACCCAAGCTTTCCGGCATCAAGGTGATGGTGATCGATGATTCGAACACCATCCGAAAAACTGCTGAAATTTTCCTGATGCAGGCCGGCGCCCAGGTAGTACTGGCCGAAGACGGCTTCGATGCGCTGGCGAAGATCAACGATCATCTGCCCAACGTGGTTTTCTGCGACATCCTGATGCCGCGTCTCGATGGTTACCAAACCTGCGCGCTGATCAAGAAGAACACAAGATTTGCAGCCACACCGGTCATCATGCTTTCATCCAAGGATGGTCTCTTTGACCGTGCGCGCGGGCGCATGGTCGGTTCGGATGAGTACCTGACCAAACCGTTCACCAAAGACAGTCTCCTCAAAACCGTCGCCGCACACGCTGCGCGCGTCCCGTAGTTATTCTCCTCATTAGGAAGCCAATCATCATGCCCATCAAAACTATTCTGATCGTCGACGACTCCCCCACCGAGCGCCACCTCCTCAGCCAGTTGCTGATTAGCGGCGGCTACGAAGTCAGTACCGCCGACAGCGGCGACGAAGGTATAGAGCGGGCCAAGCAGATCAAGCCCGACCTCGTCCTCATGGATGTGGTGATGCCGGGCACAAACGGCTTTCAGGCCACCCGCGCTTTGGCGAAAGACGAGGCGACCAAGGGCATCCCGGTCATCATCGTCACCACCAAGGATCAGGAAACCGACAAGCTCTGGGGCATGCGCCAGGGCGCCCAGGCGTACATCACGAAGCCGGTGGATGGCCCGGCCCTGCTGGCCATGATCGCCGCACTCGGGTAAAGCAATGTACCGCCCCCACGCTCGCTTCGCTTCGCTGCCCCCCGAGGGGGCTCAGCCCCCCCTTGGGGCGGCCCGGCGGGAGGCCTGAACCATGGCCAAGCGCATCAGTCTGCGCGAATTTCAGCAAGGCCTCTCCGAGCGCCTGGTATCCGCAAGGCGCGGCGAAGGCGAGCAGGCGCTGCTCGGCATCGAATCCGGTGGTGAAGACCTTCCCGGTGGCAGCCATTGGCTGATCGATCTTGGCGACTCGGGCGAAGTGACGCCACTGCCACAACTCACCCCGGCACCCCTGACCAAATCATGGTTCGCCGGCATCGCAAACATTCGCGGCGTGCTCTACAGCGTGGTGGATTTTGCCGCCTGGCGCGGTGGGGCTCCGACGCCGATCAATGCGCAATCGCGGCTGCTGCTGGTCGGTGCCAAGCATGGTATCACTACCGCCCTGCTGGTGCGGCGCGCGCTGGGCCTGCGTCCCCAGTTGCAGATGCGTGCGGCGAGCGAAGCCAGAGTCGGCGCGGACGAGAAGGCGCCCTGGCTCGGCGGCCGTTTCACGGATGCACAAGACGTTACGTGGACCCAGTTGCGCATTCCCGCACTGCTGGCCGACCCAAACTACCTCGACATCGCTCTCTGAGCGTTCCAGAAAGGACTACCCATGGCCTTCAAGCTGCCTTTCAAGTTGCCGCAATTCGAACGCCGCGGCCAGGCATCACCGCAAACGCCCGAGATTGGTGAGGCACCCGCGGAGGACCGCCGCACCCGACAAGGCAGACTGCCGCTGATCGGCCATATGGATATCGAAACCCAGTTTCGAATCATTGGCACGGTTTTCCTGATCAGCCTGCTGATCACCGTCGCCGCAGTCTTCCTGCAGGTCCAGGCGACCACCCGAGGCATCACCTACCTGTCCGTCACGAGCCAGATCTCGTCGCTGACGCAGCAGATTCCCATCGCCACGCTCAACGCCATGCAGGGACAGACAGAAGGCTTCTCCGAACTGCGCGATGCCCGCGACAATTACGACCAGTTGCTCGAACGCCTGGTTGATGGAGGCGAGGTCAGGGGCGTCAAGGTAGCGGCCTCCAGTATCGAAACGCGGCCTGCGCTCGACGCCTTGCGCGATGACTGGAAGAAGCAGAGTGAACTCATCGGCCAGTTGCTGGCGCTGGAGAATCGCTTCGCGGCAATCGGACACCTCTACAAGGAATCGACGCAGCGCGGCAAGGTAATGACCGAAGCGGCAGCGGCGGCCGGGGGTAATCTGCCCATGCTGACGGAACGCATTCTGCGTGCGGCAACGCGACTCGCCGGGATGCAAGGCGTAGACGAAGCCATGGTCTTGCAACTGGCAAAAGATATCCCCGACGCCATGACCCTGGCGACTCCTGGCAGCACATTAGCCAACAGCCTGAATGTCATGCAACTGGCGATTGCCAACCTCTCCGGCGACCTCAAGCCGCTGCAACGGGCGGGCGCGGCAGGGAATACCTTGATCTCCGGTTGGCGCGGCATGACGGCGAGCACCGAAAACCTGGTCAAGGCCTATGAAACAGAAATCACCCAGCAGGATGCCTCTTTGTTCGCGGGCACCATTTTCGGTTCGCTGGCTCTGGTGATGCTGGTAATCATGGTCAAGGCCTTCAACGACGAAGGTATGCGCCGCAGCGGCGAGGCTGATCACCAGCGCCGCCTTGCAGAAGCGGCGAAGGACGTAACGCAAGGCGCCATTCTGCGTCTGATGAATGAAATGGGCGACCTTGCCGACGGCGACCTGACGATCCGCGCCACGGTGTCGGAGGACATTACCGGCGCCATTGCCGACTCGGTGAACTACACCGTTGAAGAACTCGCCGTGCTGGTACGCCGCATCAACGACGCGGCCGAACGCGTGACCCGCGCCTCGAATGCCGCGCAGGGCACCTCCAACGATCTGCTCGCCGCCACCAAGGTGCAGTCGGCCGAAATCCAGAGCGCCAATGCCGTGGTTCTTGAAATGGCCACCTCGATGAAGACAGTGTCTTCTTCGGCTCTGGAGTCCGCCCGTGTGGCCCACGCCTCGCTTGAAGCGGCGCAGAAAGGCGCGGCGGCCGTGTCAAACTCGATTTCGGGCATGAACGAAATTCGCAGCCAGATCCAGGAAACCTCGAAGCGGATCAAACGGCTCGGCGAATCCTCGCAGGAGATCGGTGAAATCGTCGAACTGATTTCCGACATTACGGAGCAGACCAACGTGCTGGCCCTGAACGCAGCCATTCAGGCCGCATCAGCCGGCGAGGCCGGGCGCGGCTTCTCGGTGGTGGCGGAAGAAGTGCAGCGACTGGCGGAACGCTCCGGGGAAGCGACCAAGCAAATTGCCGCCATCGTCAAGACGATTCAGACCGACACCCACGATGCCGTCGGCGCCATGGAACAATCAACCCAGGGCGTGGTGGAAGGGGCCAAGCTGTCGGATGCCGCCGGTCAGGCGCTGAACGAAATCTCCAGCGTGTCACAGGATCTTGCGCGCCTGATTGAAGCGATTTCCAGCGACACCCAGGCGCAGGCCGACATCGCCACCAAGGTGGCGGATTCGATGCAGGACATTCTTAGAATTACCGGTCAAACCACCCTCAGTACGCAAGAAACCGCTGTGTCGATCGGCGAGCTTACCGAACTCGCTATCGAACTGAAGGGCTCGGTCTCGGGCTTCAAGGTGTGAAAAGACCCATGAACCGCGGCGCGACGAATAAACTTTCATGAGCATGGATCTCGACATCGGTCCGCTGTCCTGGGTCAGGGGCGAAATCGACCTTGCACTGGAACGCGCCGGCCTTAGTCTGGCTGCCTACCTAACCGATCCCGCAGGCGACGGCCTGCAAAAAGCACGTGCCAGCATGCACCAGGCGCATGGTGCGCTGGCCATCGTCGGCCTGGACGGCATCACCGAGTTTGCCGATGCGATAGAACAACTGCTGACTGCGCTGGGCGATGGCACGGTAGCGGACGTCGGCGTTGGCGGCGAGGCGGCGCAAAGCGGGTTTGCCGCGTTGCGCGGCTATCTCGACGACCTGATGGCGGGCCACCCCAACCAGCCGCTGAAACTCTTTTATCCGTACCGTGCGATGGTCGTGGCGCGCGGTCAGACAGCCCCCGGGCCGTCCGCCCTGTTTTTCCCCGATCTCACCCAGCGCCCGCCAAAGCGCGAAAAGGATCCCCCGCTGCTTACGCCTGAAGCCTTGGTGGCGCGCCTCAAGGCAGTGCGCATGGGCTTTGAGCGCGGCCTCCTGAAGTGGATCAAGAATGATCCCAAGGGCATTACCGAGATGAGAACCTCGGTAGCGATGATCGAAATGACGCGCTCCACGCCGGCCGGGCGTGCCTACTGGTGGGTCGCGCTGGGCGTACTCGACGCCCTTGCCGCAAACGGTCTGCCTGACGCCACGGACGCAAAGCGGTTTGCGATGCACCTCGGCGGACAGATCAAGAAACTCATCGAAGGCCAGGCCGAACCCAACGAACAGCTGTTCCGCGAGGCGCTGTATCAGGCCGCCTGTGCAACAGCCGGTGGCGAAGCATTGGCCATCGTCCGCGCCGCCTACCGACTGGATGGCATGGTGCCTACCGCGACGCCCTCGGAAACCGAAAGGCTGCTGCCCCACATCCGCCGCTTGCGTGAATTGCTGACGGCTGCCAAGGACGACTGGAACCGCCTTTGTGCCGGTACTGCCGCCGCACTGCCGCCTTTCCACGAGCGCGTGGCGAAGATCGCCGAAGAGGGGACCGCCACCGGTCAGCGCGACTACGCACGGCTGACTGCGGCGATTCTCGAACAGACCGATCAGTTGCACATGGATCCGACCCGGCACAACGAGGCCATCGCGCTGGAGATAGCCACGGCACTTCTGCTTGCCGAATCCGCACTGGAAAACTTCCAGTCGCTCGATGCCGACTTCGCGCGCTCCGCGGATGCCGTTGCCAATCGTCTTGCCGCGATCGGGCGCGGCGAAGAACTTGGCATGATGGAACTGCCGCATCTCGACGCCATGTCCCGCCGTGCACAGGAACGACTGCTGCTCGAGTCGGTGGCGCGCGAAATCCGATCCAATCTCGGCGCCATAGAACAGACGCTGGACGCCTACTTCCGCGACACCTCGCGCCAGGGTACGCTGAGCACGCTCAAGCAGCCAATTCGGCAGATTCAGGGCGCATTGATGGTGCTCGGTCAAGACCGCGCCAACACCATACTCGGCGAATGCGCAACTGCCATCGCACATTTCGGCGAACCTGGCTTCACGCCGCAAGCCGGCGACTTCGAAGAAGTGGCCAGGAAGCTTTCGGCGCTGGGCTTTTTCGTCGCGCAGTTACATGGCGGCATGGCGGACATCGACGCCATCCTTGAACCGCCGTCCGTCGTTCATCCCGTGCGCGACGAGCCTGAAGTTGCGCTACCGGTAGTTGTCGCCCCGCCGGTAGTGCGGCATGAAGAAGTCGCGGCCCCGGTGCCGGAATTCGTTGCCGAGGCCGAACCGGTCGCCGACGAAACGCTTCCGGACTTCGAAGTCGAAGTTCTTGAGATACCTCCGGAACCTCCCGCTCCACCGCCTCCCGTGCCGATCGAAGTCCCGGCCCCGTCTGCCGAGGCGATGCGACTGGCGGATTCCAGCGAGGAAGATCTCGACGCGGAACTGCTGGCCATTTTCCTCGAAGAAGCCCACGAAGTACTGGCCACCATCAACGAGCATCTGCCACTGCTTCATGCCACGCCGAGCAATCAGGACGCGCTGGTTACGCTGCGCCGCAGCTTCCATACCCTGAAGGGCAGCGGTCGCATGGTCGGCCTCAGCGATCTGGGCGAGACCGCGTGGGAAGTGGAGCAGGTGCTGAACGCATGGCTGCATGAGGTACGGGCCGCGACGCCCCCCCTGCTCGCGATGCTCGATCGGGCGGCCGATATTTTCAAAGTCTGGGTCAATCACCTCGAGGCTGGCGGTAGCAGCCACCTGGACGATGCCGAATTGGTCCGTCGCTGCCAGGCCTTGGGCGGGGCCGAAGATGCCACCGCCGAAATCGCCGTACCGCCAGCGCCGACTATTGAGGAAGCGCCCCCGCAGGAAGCACCAGCGGCGGAGGTCATTGCAAAGATTCAGCCTTCGGCGGAAGTTGTCGCCTTCCCTGCGCCACCCCCGGTGCGCGTCGGCGACGTGGAGTTGTCGCCCACGCTCTACAATCTCTACCTTGACGAAACCCGCGAGCACATCGCTGCGCTCCAGGCCAATCTTGGTCTCGAAGAGGTGCCCGGCAACGATGTGATCCGCGCCGCACATACCGCCGCCAGCATTTCTGCCGCCACGGGCTTCATGCCGATTGCGAGCCTCGCCCGCGCGCTGGAGGATGCGCTGGTGCGCATGTCGCTACTGGAAGTAACCCCGACAGAAGCGCAGCGTTTCATTTTTGCCCGCTGCGCCGGCGCCCTTGAAGGCTTGCTGGGCGCCGTGGCAGAACGACGCATGCCCGGCGAAGAGGCTGATCTGACTGCCGAGCTGAACGCGATGATGCCGCCTGTCGCACCGGGTATCGAGCCTGTCGCACCGGCGGTCGAGTCTGTCGCACCGGGTATCGAGCCAGCCGCACCCGCAGTCGAACCTGTCGCAGCGGTGGTCGAGCCTGTCGCACCGGCGCTCCCGGAAATCAGCATGACTGCAGCGGAGCGCCGCGCGGCACGGATTGAAGACGAAATCGATCCGCAAGTGCTGCCGCTTTTCCTCGAAGAAAGCGTGGACCTGATGCGCGAAATCGGCGCGGCGCTGCGTGATTGGCGGGAAGCGCCGACCAATGCCGAGATCGCCCGCACGCTCCAGCGCGCCCTGCACACGCTCAAGGGCAGTGCGAGGATGGCCGGTGCCATGGGCTGCGGCGAACTGCTGCATTCCATGGAAGACCGTGTCGATCAGGCAACCGCCATGAAATCGGCACAGCCGGCGATGATCGACGGGCTGGAAACCTCCTATGACCGCACGGCGATGCTGATCGAGCATCTGCGCAATCCCAGCGCGACTCGACCCGCGCCGGACGCGGCGGAGTACCTTGCCACCGGTCTGGATGTATCGGTCGAATCAGAGGCCGAAGAACAGCCAGAGTTCGAGCGCGACACCGCCGCAGTAACTGAGATACGCGTTCCCGGCACGGCCGAAACAGCGCCCGCCATGGCCTTCGTGCCTACCCCGCAGGTGCATCTGCGCGTGCGCGCGGATCTGGTTGACCAACTGGTTAACGAAGCCGGTGAGGTCGCCATCGCCCGCGGCCGGATCGAGGGCGAGTTGCTGGCGCTGAAGACATCGCTGCTGGAACTCACGGAAAACGTGATCCGCCTGCGCAAGCAACTGCGCGAAGTCGAAATCCAGGCCGAGTTGCAAATGCAGTCGCAGCAAGCGCTGGCAAGCGAGCGCTCGCAGCAGTTCGATCCACTGGAATTCGACCGCTTCACCCGTTTCCAGGAAGTGACGCGGATGATGGCGGAGAGCGTGAACGACGTTGCCGCCGTGCAGCAGAACCTGCTGCGCAATCTCGACCATGCCGATGCCGCCGTGGCCGCGCAGGCACGCCTCTCCCGCGAACTGTCGCAGCGCATGATGGGCGTGCGCATGGTGCCCTTCGAAAGTCTGGCCGAGCGTCTGCATCGGGTAGTGCGCCAGGCAGCCAAGGATTCCGGAAAACGCGCCAACCTGGACATCCGCCACGGCCAGACCGAACTTGACCGCTCGGTACTGGACAAGATGGCCGGCCCGCTCGAGCACCTGCTGCGTAATTGCGTCGCTCATGGCATCGAGGATCCGGCCACGCGGGCAGCGACCGGCAAGGAAGCGATTGGTCAGATAGCACTGTCGCTGGCTCAGGAAGGCAATGAAATCCTCATGTCCATCACCGATGATGGCGCCGGTCTCGACTTCGAACGCATTCGCCGGACCGCCATCGAACGCGGCCTGTTTGCGCCGGACGCCAAACCCGACGAAGCGGCTCTGACCCAACTCATCTTGCAGCCCGGATTCTCCACTGCCGAGGAGGTAACAGCGCTCGCCGGCCGGGGCGTCGGCATGGACGTGGTAAAGAGCGAGACCGCGAGTCTCGGCGGTCGCATGGAAATGACCTCCGTCACCGGCCGCGGTGCCACATTCCGCGTCTATCTGCCGCTTACGCTGGCAGTAACGCAGGCGGTGCTGGTTACTGCCGGCAATCGCCGCTACGCGCTTCCCTCCTCGATGGTCGAGCAAGCCACCGAGCACAAGCCCGATTCTGCGTCTTTGATACGCAGCACAGGTGGCACCGAGTGGCTGGGGAACCGCTATCCCTACCACTACCTTCCCGAGTTGCTGGGCGAAAAGAACGCCACTCCGCTACCGGGGCGGCGACACTGGATCCTTTTGATCCGGGGCGGCACCGAGCGTGTCGCGCTGGAAGTCGACAGCCTTACCGGCAATCAGGAAATCGTGGTCAAGGCCGTCGGGCCGCAGCTGGCACGCGTACCGGGGCTGGCCGGGGCCACGGTGCTGGGCGACGGCGAGGTGGCGCTGATCATCAACCCCGTGGCACTGGCAGCCCGCGCCATTCAGCGCATGGGCGCTCGGGTGCCGGCGGTAGAAGCATCCCCGACTGTGGTTCAGCCCGCCACAACAGCTGCCGTGACCGCTGTCCCCACGACGGCGACCGAGACCGCTGCCTCCGTGATGGTGGTCGACGATTCGCTGACGGTGCGCAAGATTGCCGGGCGCCTGCTGGCGCGTCATGGCTATAACGTACTCACGGCCAAGGATGGCGTTGATGCCCTGGAACAACTGGGCGACGTGATCCCTGACGTCATGCTGCTGGACATTGAAATGCCGCGCATGGATGGCTTCGATCTGGCGCGCAACATTCGCGCCGACAAGCGCCTGAAACATATTCCGATCATCATGATCACCTCGCGCACCGCCGACAAGCACCGCCAGCACGCGGCGGAAATTGGCGTGAATCACTATCTGGGCAAACCCTACGACGAGGAAGACCTGCTGGCATGCATACGCGAATCTCTTGGAAAGCCGCATTGAACCGTCGACAGAGCCGTTGGATGCAAAGATTGAAACGGGATATCTGAGAATGGTTCATCGATGACGCGGCAACCGAACACGCGCCCTTTCAAGGTGCTCGGCATTCAGCAGATCGCTATCGGCGGCGCCTCAAAACAGCGTCTGCGAAAACTCTGGGTTGAGATGTTCGGACTGGCCGTAACCGGCAACTTCGTCAGCGAGCGCGAAAACGTGGACGAAGACATTACCGCGATGGGCAGCGGTCCGTTCAAGGTCGAAGTCGATCTGATGCAGCCGCTCGATCCGGCGAAGAAACCGGCGGTGCACGAGCCGCCGCTCAACCACGTCGGCCTCTGGATCGACGACCTGCCGGCAGCCATGGAATGGCTCGCGGCGCAGGGCGTGCGCTTCGCCCCGGGCGGCATCCGCAAGGGCGCCTCCGGCTATGACATCACCTTCCTGCATCCCAAGGCCAACGAGCAGTTTCCGATTGCCGGAGAAGGAGTGCTGATCGAACTGGTACAAGCTCCGCCAGAAGTGATCGGAGCTTTCGCCCGCCTGGCCTAGGCGGTTTTACTTGCATCTCAACTACTCTCATGCTCTTCGACGCCTACTCCAATTCAGCTCTCACGCTCGCCAATCGCATCGTCATGGCGCCGATGACCCGCTGTCGCGCCAACCACCGGGATGCCGTGCCCAACGACCTGATCGTCGAGTATTACCGCCAACGGGCAAGCGCCGGCCTGATCATATCGGAAGGCGTCCCCGTCTCTGATCGTGCTCGCGGCTATCTCAACACGCCGGCGCTCTGGAACGAGGCGCAGGCCGCAGGCTGGAACAAGGTTACCGACGCGGTACATGCCGCCGGCGGCACCATGTTCGCCCAGCTCTGGCATTGCGGCCGCGTCGCCCATGCCGCGTTGCACGCCGATGGCAGTGCCCCGGCCGGCGCGTCGATCAAGCCGGCGGCGACCCAAACCATGATCCCCGGCCCCGACGGCAAGCCGGTTGCCGTGGCCAGTGGCCAACCGGAAGCCCTGAGCATTCAGGAAATTCGCGGGGTCGTGGCTGAGTTTGGCCACGCCGCACGGCTGGCGATGCAGGCCGGATTTGACGGCGTGGAGATTCACGGTGCCAATGGTTATCTGCTTGATCAGTTCCGCTGTCCGGCGGTGAATGACCGCCACGACGCCTATGGCGGATCGCTGGCCAATCGCTACCGCCTGCTGCTGGAGGTGGTTGATGCGGTGGCCGCGGAAGTTGCGCCGGAACGCATCGCCGTGCGCCAGTCGCCTTATGGCCTGGCCAATGGCATGATTGCCGACCCGGACCCCTTGAAGACCTATCCCTGGCTGGCGCGTGAACTGAATCAGCGCGGCATCGGCTTTCTGCACATCTACTGCCAGACCGCGGACTGGATTCACGACGCGACGCATTCGATGATGCCGGCGCTGCGCAACGCCTTCCACGGTGCACTCATCGCCTGCGGCGGCTTCAAGACGGCCGACGCATGCGAAGCGATACTGGCGCGCGGAGATGCCGACCTGATCGCGATCGGCAAGCCCTTCATCTCCAACCCGGACCTGATCGAGCGCTTGCGCAGCGAAACGCCGCTCGACAAATGGGACCCCGCCGCCTTCTATGGCGGTGGTGAAAGAGGCTACACGGACTATCCGACCCTCTGACAGGAGTCGGCACTGGCACCACGGCGATTATGAAGATACTGGCGCGAAAACAGCTCGCCGCGGGCATCGCGCTGCTCGTCACTCTGGCGCTGCCGTTGGCAGCAGCCGCGGAAGTTCCCCCTGATTACGCCAACGCCACACTGTCCGGCGATTGGGGCGACGCGCGCGGCGCCGCCTGGCACTCCGGCTGGGCATGGGACGCCGCGCTGAAAGTGGACACCCTGAGCAATCGCGGTGGCACTGCGTCGGGCAGTCGCAGCATGAGCAACGTCGACCTGCGATTCAAGGCTGACCTCGGCAGAATTGCCGGCTGGAAAGGCGCCACAGCGTATCTGCATGTGCTGGACAACCGCGGCGCCGGCATCAATGCGCGCCAGACAGGCAGTCTGATGGGCGTCAGCAATATCGAGGTGCCGGTGGCCACTGCGCGAATATTCCATGCATGGCTGCAGCAGAACTTCCTGGACGACCGCGTTTCGCTGCTGGCCGGTCTGTACCCGATGGATGCGGAATTCTTCGCCATGGAATCGGCGGGCCTGCTGCTGCACCCTTCATTCGGGACGCCCGCCGATCTGGCTCTGACGCGCGGCCCCTCGATTTTCAATAATTCAGCCTTCGGCCTGCGTGGCAAGTGGTTATCGGCAGACCGCACGGTCTATGCTATGGGCGCCTTGCTCGACGGCATTCCCAACGATCCGGCGCGCCCCAAGCGCACGGCGATCCGCTTTGCCAACGGCGATGGCGCCTTCGTCATTGCCGAACTGGGCTGGATGCCGGATGAACTTGGCCATCTCTTCGAACCGAACGAACCGGTTCATGGTTTGCCAACACCCACGCTGGTCAGCCATGCGAAATACAGCGGGGTCAGCAAGTACGCGATCGGCCTCTGGCGATACGGCAACCGGGTGCCCGACCAACTCGATGTCGACGCCAATAGCGAGCCCTTGCAGCGCCGCTCGCAAGGCGCATACCTGCTCGCCGAGCGAACCTTGCTGGCCCTCGGCGATGCCGGGCGCGATATCGCCGCCTTCGCCCGCTACAGCCTCTCGGATGGCAATTCGACAGCCATCGATCGCGTGTGGAATCTTGGTCTGCGCCTGCGCGGACCGTCAGCCAGCCGGCCGGACGATGCCGTGGTAATAGGCTGGACCCATGCGCGTCTGGCAAACAAGTGGCGCAGCGCGCAAGCGACCGCCGGAACCAGCACTGCGCCAGGGGAAGAGGCATTCGAAGTCACCTGGCGGGCGATGCTCAATCCATGGCTTGCCCTGCAACCGACTCTGCAATCCATCCGTCATCCGGGCGGCGCAAATTCGCCGCGAGCCACAGTGCTCGGCCTGCGCCTTGAGTTGACGCTTTAGTCGCGCCTACTTGAAGGCGATGATGGCCTGATCCACGGCCAGGCTTTCACCCGGCTTGGCCAGCAACTTTTCCACCACGCAATCGCGGTCGGCCTTGAGCACGTTTTCCATTTTCATGGCCTCGATCTTGGCCAGGATTTCGCCGGCCTTGACCTCCTGCCCAGCGATCACCGCGATTTGCGTCAGCAGGCCGGGCATGGGCGACAGCAGGAATCTGGACATATCGGGCGCGGCCTTGACCGGCATCAGCGCCTTCAACTCGGCGGTACGCGCCGACATCACCCGCATGTCTGCCTGCACGCCCCAGTGGAACAGCCGATAGATCAGCCCGCGCCGCTCGACCTGCATGCAGATCGGTTGGCCATTGAGCGCGCCGACATACAGCGGATCGCCAAACTGCCAGCTTGAGCGCAATTCATAGCGCTCGCCGGCGAAGCTGACATCCCAGCCGCCTTCAGCTTCGAGAACCCTGGCCTGATGCTGCGCATTCCCCAGCAGTACGACAAAATCGTCGCCAGGAATGAATTCATGCCCCGGCATCTGGCCCGTAATGGTTGCATTGCGCGCCAGATACTGGCGATGAATCGCTGCAGCGACGGCCACCAGCATCGCCGGATCGTCGTGCGGCACGTCCGCAGCGTTGAAGCCTTTGGGGTACTGCTCGGCGATCAGCCCGGTGTTGAAGTCGCCGGACAGAAAGCGCGGGTTTTGCATCAGTGCCGCTTGGAAAGCGATGTTGGAGGCCACGCCGCGAATCACGAATTGGTTCAATGCATCGCGCATGCGGGCAATTGCCTGATCGCGCGTCGCGGCATGCACGATCAGCTTGGCGATCATCGAATCGTAGAACATCGAGATCTCGCCGCCTTCATACACGCCGGTATCGACGCGCACGCCATGCACCTCGGGCGGCGGCATGTACTTCACCAGGCGGCCGGTGGACGGCAGGAAACCGCGGAAGGGATCTTCGGCATTGATGCGGCATTCCATCGCCCAGCCGTTGAGTTTGACCTGGTCCTGGGTGAATGGCAGCCTCTCCCCCGCCGCCACCCGGATCATCAGTTCCACGAGGTCCACCCCGGTGATCAATTCGGTCACCGGGTGCTCGACCTGCAGCCGCGTATTCATTTCCAGGAAGTAGAAGCTCTTGTCCTTGCCGACGACGAACTCGACGGTCCCTGCGCTCTGGTACTTCACCGCCTTGGCCAGAGCCACCGCCTGCTCACCCATGGCCTTGCGCGTCGCCGGATCGATGAAGGACGAAGGCGCCTCTTCGATCACCTTCTGGTGGCGGCGCTGCAGCGAGCATTCACGCTCCTGCAGATAAATTGTATTGCCGTGGGCATCGGCGATCAGCTGGATCTCTATATGCCGAGGTTCCTCGACGAACTTCTCGACGAAGATCCGGTCGTCGCCAAAGGCATTTTTCGCTTCGGTCTTGCAGGCGGAAAAACCTTCATGGGCCTGTTGGTCGTTATAGGCCACGCGCAGGCCCTTGCCGCCGCCCCCGGCAGAGGCCTTGATCATCACCGGGTAGCCGATGCCCCGGGCGATCTCGACGGCCTGCTCTGGCGTATCGATCGCCGCGTTGTGGCCGGGTATGGTATTGACCCTGGCCTCCAGCGCCAGTTTCTTCGAGGCGATCTTGTCGCCCATCGAGGCCATGGAGTAATGCTTCGGCCCGATGAAAATGACGCCGCTTTCTTCCAGCCGGCGCGAGAACTCCGGATTCTCGGAGAGAAAGCCGTAACCCGGATGAACGGCCTCGGCACCGGTCTGCTTGCAGGCGGCGATGATCTTGTCGATCAGCAGATAGGATTCCTTCGACGGCGGCGGGCCGATGCAGACGGATTCGTCCGCCAGCGACACGTGCATGGCATCCTTGTCCGCCTCGGAATACACCGCGACGGTGGCAATCCCCATCTTGCGGGCCGTCTTGATGACGCGGCAGGCGATCTCGCCGCGATTTGCAATCAGAATCTTCTTGAACATAAAACCTCCTTCAGCCACTGAGGGCACAGAGATCACAGAGGAAGATCAGCGGACCTTTCTCTGTGCCCTCCGTGATCTCTGTGGCTAATTGTTTTCCTTACAGCGGAATATTGCCGTGTTTGCGCCACGGGTTCTCGATCTTCTTGCCACGCAGCATCGCCAGGCTGCGACAGATCCGTTTGCGGGTTTCGTTGGGCATGATCACGTCATCGATGAAGCCGCGCGCTCCGGCGACGAAGGGGTTGGCGAACTTGGCCTTGTACTCGGCCTCGCGCGCCGCCACCTTGACCGGATCGCCCTTCTCTTCGCGGAAGATGATCTCGACTGCGCCTTTCGGCCCCATCACCGCAATCTCCGCCGAAGGCCAGGCAAAGTTGACATCTCCGCGCAGGTGCTTCGAGGCCATCACGTCGTAAGCACCGCCGTAAGCCTTGCGCGTGATCAGCGTCACTTTCGGCACTGTGCATTCGGCGTAGGCATACAGCAGCTTGGCGCCGTGCTTGATGATGCCGCCATACTCCTGCGCCGTTCCCGGCATGAAGCCGGGTACATCGACCAGTGTGATGATCGGAATGTTGAACGCATCACAGAAGCGCACGAAGCGCCCGGCCTTGATCGAGGACTTGATGTCGAGGCAGCCGGCCATCACCATTGGCTGATTGGCAACGATACCCACCGTCTGCCCTTCCATGCGGGCGAAGCCGATGAGGATGTTTCTTGCATGATCAGGCTGGATCTCGAAGAAGTCCGTGTCATCGACCATCTTGAGAATCAATTCCTTCATGTCGTAGGACTTGTTGGCGTTGTCCGGGACCAGCGTGTCGAGCGAGAAATCGAGGCGATCCGCCGGATCATGCGTTTCTCTTACCGGCGGCTTCTCCTTGTTGTTGAGCGGCAGGTAGTTGAAAAAGCGGCGCAGCAGCAGCAGTGCATCAACATCGTTCTCGAAAGCCAGGTCGGCAACCCCGGACCTGGTCGAGTGCGTCACGGCGCCGCCGAGTTCCTCGGCCGTGACCTCCTCATGCGTCACCGTCTTCACCACCTCCGGGCCAGTGACGAACATGTAGGAAGAGTCCTTCACCATGAAGATGAAGTCGGTCATCGCCGGGCTATACACCGCACCGCCGGCGCAAGGCCCCATGATCATCGATATCTGCGGGATCACGCCGGAAGCCATGACGTTGCGCTGAAATACGTCGGCATAGCCGCCGAGCGCGGCGACGCCTTCCTGAATCCGCGCGCCGCCGGAATCATTGAGCCCGATTACCGGGCAGCCGACCTTCAGCGCGTGGTCCATGATCTTGCAAATCTTTTCCGCATGCGCTTCCGACAGGGCGCCGCCGAACACGGTGAAGTCCTGCGAAAAGACGAACACCATGCGGCCGTTGATGGTGCCATAGCCGGTCACCACGCCGTCGCCGGGAATATGGTCGCCGCCCATGCCGAAGTCGACGCAGCGATGCTCCTTGAACATGTCCCATTCTTCGAAGGTGCCATCGTCCAGCAGCATTTCTATCCGTTCCCGCGCGGTCAGCTTGCCTTTGGTGTGCTGGGCGTCAATACGCTTCTGGCCGCCCCCCAGCGCTGCCCTTTCGCGCTTTTCATCCAACTGTTGAATGATGTCGTGCATGCAGAAATCCTCCGCTCAAAAACTAGGGATTGCGGCTCGCCAGCGCCAGCAGACGCTGTGCCGCCGCCGCTGGCGTGGTTGCGCCGGATTCAACTGAAACCGAAAGCTCGGCCAATGCGCTCTTGACCGCCGGATTTTCGCGAAAGTGGCCGCGCAAGCCGGCATCTATTTGTTGCCACATCCAGGCCAGCGCCTGATGGCGGCGCTTTGCCGCAAACTCGCCACTGGCAGTCAGCGTGCGGTGTAGCTTTTCGATGACCAGCCAGAAGTCGACAAGGCCATCTTTTCTGAGGGCCGATAGCGTCAGCACCGGCGGCTGCCAATTTGGCGAGGCGGGATGCAGCATCGACAGGGCCAAGCGCATCTGCGCTGCGGCAAGCTGGGCCGCGGCCGGATCGATGTCGGCCTTGTTGAAGACCACCAGGTCGGCGAGCTCCATGATGCCCTTCTTGATCGCCTGCAGATCATCGCCGGCATGCGGCAGCATCAGCAGTACAAAGGCATCAGTCATGCCCGCCACCGTGGTTTCCGATTGACCGACGCCCACCGTCTCGACAATGATGATGTCGTGACCGGCTGCTTCACACAGGAGCAGCGCTTCCCGTGTGTGCTCGGCCACGCCGCCGAGACTGCCGGAGGAAGGCGAAGGCCGGATGAATGCTTCCGGTCGTTGCGAAAGAAGTTCCATGCGGGTCTTGTCGCCGAGGATCGAGCCGCCATGAACCGTCGATGAGGGATCCACCGCCAGTACCGCGACGCGATGGCCGTCCTCAATCAGGTACATGCCTAGCGCTTCGATGAAGGTCGACTTCCCTACCCCGGGCACGCCGGAGATGCCTATGCGCATCGAGCGTCCGGTACGCGGCAAGAGCGCGTCCAGCAGTTGCTGCGCCCGCTGCCGATGCTCGGGGAGCGTCGACTCGACCAGCGTGATAGCCTTGGCCAGCGCACGTCGGTCGCCGGCGAGCACACCATCGGCCAGCAAGCTGTCCTTCGCGTTCGCGCCGAATTGGCCGAGTTCAGGCATGGGCTGCATCAAGGACGTCAGGCGCTGCCCGGCAGATGCGCGGCGCGGATGGCGCGCAAGACTTCGTGGGCGCACTGCGGAATTGGCGTCCCCGGCCCGAAAATCCCGGCAGCGCCGTCCTTGTACAACTGTTCGTAATCCTGGGCGGGAATCACGCCGCCAACAAATACCACGATATCGTCTGCGCCTTGATCGCGCAGCGCTTTGATCAATGCGGGCACCAGCGTTTTGTGCCCGGCTGCGAGGGTCGAAACGCCGACCGCATGAACATCGTTTTCAATGGCCTGGCGCGCCGCCTCTTCCGGCGTCTGAAACAAGGGGCCGACGTCAACATCGAAGCCGAGGTCGGCGAAGGCCGTGGCGACGACCTTGGCGCCACGGTCGTGACCGTCCTGACCCAGCTTGGCGATCATGATGCGCGGGCGACGGCCTTCGGCGGTAGCGAAGTTGTCGATCAGGTCGCGGATTTCCTTCATGGTGCCGTCCTCGCCAAACGCTGCACTATAGACGCCCGACACCGTCTGGGTGGTGGCGCGATGGCGACCATAGACGACCTCCAGAGCGTCGGAAATTTCGCCGACTGTAGCACGCAGGCGGCTGGCCTTGATAGCCAGGTCGAGCAGGTTGCCGCTGCCGGTTTTTGCCGCGTCGGTCAGCGCCGCCAGCGCCGCTTGAACGGCCTTGCCGTCGCGCGTTTCGCGAATCTTCTTGAGGCGCACGATCTGCCCGTCGCGCACGGCATGGTTGTCCACGTCGCGGGTGTCGATCGCCGCCTCTTCCTTGAGCTTGTACTTGTTGACGCCGACGATCACGTCCTTGCCGGAATCGATGCGCGCCTGCTTCTGCGCGGCGCAGGTTTCGATCTGCAGCTTGGCCCAGCCGCTTTGCACCGCCTGCGTCATGCCGCCCATCTTGTCCACATCCTCGATGATGCGCCAGGCCTCATCGGCGATGTCCTGCGTCAGCTTTTCCATCATGTAGCTACCGGCCCAGGGGTCGATCACGCTGGTGATATGCGTTTCTTCCTGGATGATCAGCTGCGTGTTGCGCGCGATGCGGGCCGAGAATTCGGTTGGCAGCGCAATGGCTTCGTCGAGCGAATTGGTGTGCAGGCTTTGGGTGCCGCCGAACACCGCGGCCATGGCTTCGATGGTGGTACGCACCACGTTGTTGTAGGGGTCCTGCTCGGTCAAGGACCAGCCGGAAGTCTGGCAGTGCGTGCGCAGCATCATCGATTTCGGATTCTTCGGCTTGAACTCGTCCATGATGCGCCACCACAGCAGCCGCGCCGCCCGCATCTTGGCGATTTCCAGATAGAAGTTCATGCCGATCGCCCAGAAGAACGAGAGGCGCCCGGCGAAGGCATCGACGTCCATGCCGGAGGCCAGCGCCGTCTTCACGTACTCGCGGCCATCGGCAAGAGTGAAGGCAAGTTCCAGCGCCTGCGTCGCCCCTGCTTCCTGCATGTGGTAGCCGGAAATCGAGATCGAGTTGAACTTGGGCATGTTCTGCGCCGTATAGCCGATGATGTCGGCGATGATGCGCATCGATGGCTCGGGTGGGTAAATGTAGGTGTTGCGGACCATGAACTCCTTGAGGATGTCGTTCTGGATCGTTCCCGAGAGCTGCGCCTGCGCGACCCCCTGCTCCTCGGCCGCTACCACGTAACCCGCGAGTATGGGCAGCACGGCACCGTTCATGGTCATCGACACCGAGACCTTGTCGAGCGGAATGCCGTCGAACAGAATCTTCATGTCCTCCACCGAATCGATCGCGACGCCAGCCTTGCCGACGTCGCCGGTGACACGTGGATGGTCCGAGTCGTAACCGCGATGCGTAGCCAGATCGAAGGCGACCGAGACACCCTGACCGCCGGCGGCCAGCGCCTGGCGGTAGAAGGCATTCGACGCCTCGGCCGTCGAGAATCCGGCGTACTGACGGATGGTCCAGGGACGCACCGCGTACATGGTGGCCTGCGGGCCGCGCAGGAAGGGCGCGAAACCGGGCAGCGTATCGGCATAGGGCAGGCCTTCGACATCCGCTTTGGTGTAGAGCGCCTTGACGGTCAGGCCTTCGGGAGTGACCCAGTCTAGTTTGGACACATCACCGTTGGGGGCCGACTTGGCGGCGGCCTTGGCCCAGGCCTCAAGTGAGGGAATGATTACTTCGGGTGCCGTGCTCATGTCTCTTCCTTTTTAAGGCGCTTGACTTTCTGACAAGCAGCCATGATACTGCATCCATAATTATGAATGCAAGACCGTCTTCGAAGATTCTGGCTGCCCCTGCCTTGTATGAACAGGTGGCCGAGCGCCTGCGTACCCGAATCTTCGCACACGAACTGCCGCAAGGCGGCTGGATCGATGAGCAAGCGCTCGCTGTCGAATACGGCATCAGCCGCACGCCGCTGCGCGAAGCCCTCAAAGTGCTTGCGTCAGAAGGCCTGGTAGTGCTCAAGCCCCGCCGCGGCTGTTACGTGACCGAACTGTCGGAACAGGACATCGACGAAGTCTTCCCGGTAATGGCCCTGCTCGAAGGCCGGGTCGCCGAAGAAGCCGCCCGCCGTGCCACCAGCGCCGACTTTGCCCGTCTCACCACGATTCATGCTGAACTCGAAAAGCATGCGGCGGCCAACAACGCAGACCGCTTCTTCGAGGCCAACCAGCGCTTCCACGCCGCCTTGCAGGAAATCGCCGGCAACCGCTATCTAGCGCAACTGATAGACGATGCGCGCAAGGTCATCAAGCTTACCCGCCGCGATTCGCTGCGGCTCGAAGGGCGCCTGAAGCAATCGCTGGCGGAGCACCGCACGATCCTCGAAGCCTTGCGCCTGAAGGATCCCGCTTTGGCGGGACAGCGCATGCACGAGCATCTGCTTTCCGGGCGGGCGGCGCTGGCGAAACTGGCGACCGCCGGCTGATCAGGCAAACGGTTTAGCCGCCAGGCGGCAGCCGCATCTTCGACGCGGCGCGGTAACATCCGTCAATCTGCGTATGCGCCCGATCGATTCACTTTCATAATGACACTGCTGCTCGACGCGCTCGACCGAACCTTGAAGGAGCCCGAGTGCGCGCAGCGCTGGCTCAGCCTGATGACAGTCTGGCTTGAAACCGGTGACAGGACCGCACAACAGTCGGTGCTCGACATCCTTGAAACTTTTCCCGCCGGCGAACCGCGCGCCGACATCCTGCGGCTGACATTTCTTGCCGGCGCGACGGGCGAATCGCGATTCGAATATGCGGCCGCGGCTCACGTTCTCGCCGCGCAGCCGAGTGACCCGGATCGGCTGGCCGCCTTCATGGCATTCCAGTGGTTGAGCGCATTGCAGTATCAGGAGAATCGGGCTGATTTCACGACCGCCCTGTCTGCCGCGCGTTTGCCCGAGATGGCCAGGCGCCTGATGCTGGAAGCGGCGCAAACGATCCCGCCAGGCTTTCTGCCACGTGCAGCGGAAGACATACAGCGCATCGCGGTAGTGGTGCCCTATGTCGGCCATCAGTTTCATACGCCGAGCGTGATGGCGGTCGAGCAATGCGCCGTGCTCGCGCGTGAAGGCCGGCAGGTCCGCCTGTTTTCCGCTCAGGAACTCATGCCACCCGACGCGGCGCTGTTCCGCGGCGACGGGCGTAACTTGAAGCTGCCGCCGCTGAACGCACAGGCCTGGCAAAACCTCCTGCCCGCCGGCGTCGGCATGACAATCAGCGATAGCCGCTACAGTCTGCGGGGGCGCTGGCGCAAGCTGATACCGGTGCTGACCGATTTCAACCCGGATGTCGTGCTGCTGGTCGGGCTTTATTCGCCGCTCGCAGCGGCGCTGCACACTGTCCGCCCTGTCGTCGGTATCAGTGTCAATACCGTTCCGCCGATTGCCCCGATCGATGTCTGGCTGACGGGGAATCCGGCGCTTGCCGGAGGGGACACCTGGGGCGCAAACTTTCCCCCGCCGCAGCCGGTGTTTCACCCCTGGCGGGTAAAGCGTTACGGCAAGCATTGGCAGGTCACTCGGGCAGAGTTCGGGTCAGAGTTCGGCCTGAACGAAAAGGCCGTGATCTGGGTCACGGCGGGTTTCCGTCTCGAACATGAGATCAAGGGCGAATGGGCTAGCCGCATGTTGCTGCTGCTGTCGCGCCATCCCGACGTCGTCTGGCTCCTGATCGGTGGCGAGGGCACGCTGCCGCAGGCCTTGCGGCCGGCGCCGCCGGGTCGCGTGCGGGCATTGGCCACGCGCAATGACCTGCCCGGCATTTTGCGCAACTGCGACATCTATGTGAATCCGCCGCGCATGGGCGGCGGCTTCAGCGTCGCCGAAGCCATGGCCGAGGGCTTGCCGGTGACAAGCTTTGCCGGGTCCGATGGCGGCGACAAGGTGGGCGAGTTGTCGCTGCCCGATATGAATGCCTACATGGAACGTCTGGCGGCCTTGACGGAAAACCCCGGCCTGCGTAAAAACATGGGACAAGCCTTGCGCCAGCGCTTTGCGGAACGCTTCGACGTCGACGCCTCAGGCCCCGCGCTGATGGCCGCTTGCCGCAAGGCGGCCATGCTCGCCAGGGCGCGGTTTACAGGACTTTCTTGAATTTTGCCGGAATCCCCAATACCAGCACACCGTCGGGCACATCCTCGGTAGCGACGGCGCCGGCGCCGACAAACGCGCCATCGCCAATCACCAGTCGCTCCAGCAAAGTCGCGCCGATTGCAACCGTGACGCCGCGACCGATTCGCGAAAGCCCCCCCAGGTTGGCGCCCGGCTGGATGCGCGAGAAAGACCCGATATGCGTATCGTGGCCGATGGTGACGCCGCGGTTAATGAAGACATGGTCGCCGAGCGAGGCGCCGGGGCCGATCACGCTGTTGGCGCCGACGAAGACCCCCTGTCCGAGTTGCGCCAGCGGCGACACATAGGCGGTCGGATGGATCAGCGTATGGTAGCGAAGACCAAAGCGCCGTTCGAGTTCCGCCGCCAGATTGGCTCGGGTTGGCGTGGTCGGGCCAAGCAGGTAAAGCTCGGCGGCGGCGGGCTGAAAATCATCCAGCATGACTACTTGCGGCGGCTCGCACAGCCCTTTCAGTGCCTCAATGCGTGCCGCCAGGAGAATGTCCCGCTCACCAGCGGATTCTGGCAAGTGCAGCACCACCGTGGCGGGAAGCAGGCCGTTGGCCAGCGCACAGTCGAAGAGATCAGAAACGATATTGCTGGCGCCAAAGATGACCAGCCGACGGGCCGCAGTCTCAATCATGGTCGCGGCGCAAGGCCAAGCAGGCCGCGAACCTGACCCGGACTGGCCAGCGATCTGCCCAGTGCCCCCGCCTGGGCCGCGATTCGCTCCACGAGTTGGAGGTTGGTGGCAAGCAAGGTGCGCTCGTCGTCCAGCCAGAGGTTGTCCTCGAGGCCGGTGCGCACACCGTGGCCGACAACGACACCGAGGGCATTGGCGCGCGCCTGATGCCGGCCGATACCGGCAACTGACCAGACCGACTGCGGCGGCAGGTCAGCCACCAAGGTCCCGAGATGTAGCAGGCTAGCCTGGGCAGAGGCAGGGTTGCCCAGCAGAATGTTGAAATAGAAAGGCGGCTCGATCAGCCCCTTGTCGATCAATATCTTGGCGAAATTCACCATGCCCAGATCAAAAACCTCAAGTTCCGGCCGAATGCCGTGCTCCTTCATGATGGCGGCAAGCCGCATCACCGTGGCTGGCGCGCTTATGCTGGCCTCGGCACTGAAATTCAGCGAACTCAAGGTAAGGCTGGCCATGTCCGGCTTTTGCTCACCTTCCAGAGTCAGGCTGGCGGCGCGCAGTTCCACCTCGGGGGCGCGGCGCCCGCTGGTCGTGGTAATGATGATCGCATTCGGAACGCGCTGCCTGACGGCAGCCACCAACTCGCCGAACACCGCGCGGTCACAGCTCGGCGATCCATCGGCAGCCCGCGCATGGAGATGCAGCATGCTTGCCCCGGCGGCGCAGCAGCGCGCGCAATCCGCCGCCACTTCCTCGGTCGTCAGGGGAACGTGCGGCGTCTGAGCGCGTGTCGGCACCAAACCGGTGGGGGCAAGATTGATTATCAGTGGCTCCATGGGAGCGAACACGATCATGAGGTACGGGCATTCTGCCACGGCCATTGCCGGCGGTCGCGGCAAATCTGACAGCGCGGCGGCGGACCTGTTTTATGCGCTGAAATCCTGAGGGTGCTGCAGACGCGCCCTCAATCGCCGGCCCGGATTTCGCAGATGAAGTCTTCGAACTTGCCGCCGGGCCCGCGCGGAATTGTCGGCGTGCAGTAGTCGAAATCCACGGCAAAGCGGTGACCGAGAAATTCGACGAGTTTTTCAGCCAGCGCCTCCTCCTCGCCCACACTCAGCGGCCGCTCCACTGCCAGCCGCAAGGTGACTCGATCGAGGCTGCGCTGAATGATCTGGTACTGACGCACCGGCGCAATCTCGCGATAGCCGAAAGCGCCAACCAGCGGCCAGAAGCGCCGGCCATCCGGCAGCTGCAGCAGGTTGCGCTGGCGTCCTAGAATCCGCCGGATTTTCGGCAGGCCTCGGCCGCAGGCGCAAGGGCCGTCGGCCACGGCCAGATCGCCGAGGTCGTAGCGAATCAGCGGCGTCGCGAAATTGTGCAGGTCGGTAACGATGATGCGCCCGCTTTCGCCGACAGCGCAGGGCTGGCCATCATCGCGCAGCAACTCGATCACGACTCCTTCGGCCATCACATGATAGCCGCCGCCCTGCGGACATTCGATGGCAATCACGCCGACTTCCTGCGTGCTGTAAAGATCCGCGATGCCGACACCGAGCACGCGCCGGCAGCGCTCGCGCAGTGCCTCATGCAGTGTCTCGCCGATGGTTCGCACCTGTATCAGACGGGTCATGCCAGCCAGCCGGTCGGCGTCGGCCTCAGCCAGATCGAGCAGCGCCGAAAGGTTGTTCGGATAGGTCAGCAGATAGGCCGGCATGATCCGCCGCAGCCACTCCGCCTGGCGCTGGATGTCGGTTTGCAGGTTCATGCCGTGGGAAGGCCCAGAGGCGAACAGATGGTTGACCGGTGCACCCCAATCCGTCCAGGAAATACCGTGCCGTGCCTTGTCTTCTTCGGCCAATTGCGCCCTGACGACTGCAAGTGACTGCGAAAAATCCCGCTGCTGCCACAAGTGCTCGCGCAGGGTCATCGCCATCCAGATCAGGCCGTTGAGCCCGCTGCGGCGCACGGCGACCGGCTCGCCGGTCGAACCTGTGCTCTGCGCCAGCGACAGTTCGCCGTGCTCCGACGGCAACCACCCACAATCAATGTCGGCACGGCGTTTTTGCAGGTCTTCGCGGCGCATCACGGGGATCGCCGGCAACCATTCGCGCAGACACCGTGCCTGATCCGGACGAAACTCCGCAAGCCGCTCCGCGTGAAAGCGGGAATGGGTTCGCGCATGTTCGATCAACACACCCAACTGGCGCATCTGCGCCTGCTCGATCGCGGGCGTCGGCCACCATTGCGATTGCTCCAGCTGCGTCAGCAGCGCTGCCAGCAGCAATCCCTTCTGGCCCGGCACTGCGGGCCAGACGACTCCCGGCAGACGCGACTGCATCGGCGGCCACGCCGTCGCGGTCTGCGAGCCGGAGTTCACGACGCCCTCGCTGCCGAAGCACCCTGCCGCTTTCTCAGCAGCACGTGGGGGCAGCGCTCGGCGAGTTCATAGCTGCCGGTGCGTGTCGCCACCAGATCGAAGCCGGCGCGGTGCAGATGCCGGATCGTGTCATCAAAACGCATGAAGTTGTAGCGCGCCGGCGAACCGCGATAAAACTCTATTGTCCCGACTTGTGCCGGCAGCCAACCGCGCTCCTCGGCCAACTCCCGCGCATCGATCCGCGCTGCGTTCCACTCCTGCCAGACCGCATCGACCGCAACATCCGGCGCATCGGCGATGCCCTGCACCGCCATCGCAAGACGCCACTTGAAGGCGTGAAAACTGCCTATCCCCCCGGAATGCAGCGCGGCAAGAACGACATCCGGTGTTTCGGCAATATCGGGGCGGCAAAACAATCGGAGCATCAGGTAGCCGTCGCAACGCAGGCAGCGATGCACCGACGCGAGCAGACGCGACAGCCCATCGGGAAAATCAATTACCGTCAGACAGCCATCGCCGATTACGAGATCAAAGCTCTCATCCGGAAACGGTGCGTGCAACCAGTTCCCGCACATCGCCTGCCGTCTGTCGGTGTCGCCCGGCCACGCGGCATCGATCATTGCCGGAACTCGTTCGACAGCGACCAGTTCAACCTCTTGCGGCCAGTGCGCCTCGGCGATTTCCGGAGTCACGCCGAGCAGCCAAGCCCGCTGTTTTGCTACCGCGCCGAACAGGTCCGTCTCGGTTGCGAGCATCTCCTCCAGAATAGAAACGTCTTCCGCACACGGGCGCAGCGGCGAGCCGAGCAAACCAAACTGCCTCGCGAAATCACGCCAGTGCGTGCTGGCATCCGAAGCTGGTACCGCGTCGTTCATGGCGTCAGACACCGTTCTTCCGCAGCCATTCCAGCATCCGCTTCCAGCCATCTTCCGCCGCATCCTTGCGGTAGGTCGGCCGGTAGTCGGCATGGAAGGCATGCGGGGCGTCCGGATAGACATGGATCTGCGATTGGCTGCCGGCACGGGCCAACTCAGCTCGCATATCCTCGACCTGATCCGCCGTAATGCCCTGGTCCTTTCCGGCATACAGCCCCAGCACCGGCACCTTCATTTGCGCCGCCAGATCGATCGGATGCTTTGGTTGACGCGCCGTTGGCACCATTTCGAGATGTCCGTACCAGGACACCGCCGCCTTGAGTTGAGGATTGTGCGCGGCGTACAGCCACGTGGTGCGCCCGCCGCGGCAGAAACCGGTCACCGCCAGCCGCTGCGGATCACCGCCGTTCTTCGCCGCCCAGGCGGCACATGCGTCGAGATCGGACATGTGTTCCACATCGGAAGCCGAAGCCACCGGGCCCGCCAGGATTTCCTGGACATTGGCCATTTTCGCCGTCTCGCCGTGACGGATGTACATATCCACGGCGATAGCCAGATAGCCGGCCTTGGCCAGCCTGCGGCAGACATCGCGCAGATACTCGTGCACGCCGAAAATTTCGTGAATCACCAGAACCGTCGGCAACTTCGGGCCGCCCGCCGGCATGGCGCGATAGCCAGGCAGTTCGCGATCGGCGGCGGACACACTGATGTCGCCGGCAACCAGGCCTTCGCTATCGGTCCTGATCACTGTCTGCGCCGAAATCGGCTGCGTCGCCAGCGCAAAACCGGCACCGACGGCCGTGGCGATAAAGGAACGGCGGGTGAAGGGTTCTGCCGGCAACAGGCTGTCGAACTGCGCCTGCTCGTCGGACTTCATTGCGGCCTTCTGCGAAGACGTGGTCATGCAAGTATCCTTGGGTTGGGAAAACGAAGTTTCAGTGGAGGCTAATGCCGGCCGTATCGGCGTTAAGCGCAGCGGCCGTAACTAAAACCGTAAAATACGCTGACACCACTACTATTTCAACGAGGACATCATGACCACGCCATCGATCAGCCGCTATCCCGTGCCGAATCTGGAAGATCTGCCGGAAGACATCCGCGCCCGCATCCTTGAGGTGCAGGAGAAATCCGGCTTCGTCCCCAACGTATTTCTCGCTCTGGCGCATCGCCCCGCCGAATGGCGCGCCTTTTTCGCCTTCCACGATGCACTGATGGAAAAGGAAAGCGGCCTTAGCAAAGCCGAGCGCGAGATGATCGTGGTCGCCACCTCGAACGCGAACGGCTGCCAGTACTGCGTCGTGGCCCACGGCGCAATCCTGCGCATCCGCGCCAGGAACGCGCTGGTCGCCGATCAGGTTGCCGTCAATTACCGCAAGGCCGATATCACGCCGCGCCAGAAAGCCATGCTTGATTTCGCCATGAAGGTCGCGCTCGATTCGGGCGCCGTCGATGATGCCGATTTCGTCACTCTGCACGAGCACGGCTTCAATGACGAAGACATCTGGGACATTGGCGCCGTGGCGGCGTTTTTCGGCCTCAGCAACCGCATGGCCAACATGACCGGTATGCGGCCAAATGACGAGTTTTACCTGATGGGGCGCCTGCCCAAACAAAAGTAGTGGCGCATGGCTATCCCGAAGTCGACACGGAACCGCAATCAATGTTTTCAGCGCCACCCGATATGGGCGAAATAGGCAAGAACGACCGCGCCCGCGCGCTCGGACAAAAACCCTGCGTGGTCTGGCTGACCGGGCTGAGCGCGGCAGGAAAATCGTCGATCGCCAGCAGCCTCCAGGCAAGGCTGTTCGATCGGGGCCTGCATTGCTACTTGCTGGACGGCGACACGGTGCGCTTGGGATTAAGCCGCGACCTTGGCTACTCGGATGCGGATCGTCAGGAACATATACGGCGCGTCGGCGAACTCGCCCGGCTGTTCGTGGATGCCGGACTGATCGTGCTGGTGGCGTTGATCTCGCCTTTCCGTGCCGAACGACGAGCGGTTCGCGCTCTGTTCGAGCACGGCGAGTTCATCGAGGTTTTCGTCAATACGCCGCTGTCCGTCTGCGAACAGCGCGATCCCAAGGGACTCTACCGGCGCGCGCGGGCCGGGCAGGTGCCGCTATTTACGGGTATCGACTCGCCTTACGAAGCGCCGGAACAACCTGAAGTGATGCTGCCCGCAAACGATATCGGAATTGACGACTGCGCTTTGCGGCTGATCGATTTTCTGCAGAGCGCGGGAAATATTCCCCTACGGACGAACCATCAGCACGTTGCAGCGGCTGCTGGCCGTGTTGTACCAGAATGACAGCTTGGCGTACTGCTCGAAAAGATCGGGCGGCAGTATGGTCTCGCGCGGCTCCGGACTGACTTTCCGCCGCACCTTGTGCAGCCCGGCCAGGCCCAGACCTTCGTCGTAGTCGGGCGTATCGAACTGCAGGTTGTCGTAGTCGTGTGGAAATGAGTCCTCGCCGAGGAACTGGTAGATCAGCGGAATCACATGGGCGGGCCGCTGTACCAGCAGATCGTAATCGACCACCAGCATGGCGCGGCCGTGCTCGCTGTAATAAGCTTCCTTGAGCCCCGAATAGGCCAGGCCCACCAGCCGGTTGCGCTGCGCCAGCGTCTCGGTGCGGGTGAACACCGTGCTGCGTTCGCCTTCGTTACCGAACAGGGCGGTGTTCTCATACGGGTTCTTGCGGTACAGACGCTCGATGCTGTCCATCACCCAGGCGACGTTGCGCACGCAGGCGATCACCCTGGCCTCGGGAAACAAGTCCAGCAACGCCGGCAGGCGCGCGGTCCAAGACCGGTTGGTATCGAACACCACCTGCTTCTGGGCTGGCAGATCGGAATAGTAGGACTCGAAAAGGCCAAGCAACAGGCGACGGCGCAGGGCGATGCTGACCTGCGCCGACCACTCGCTGCCAACGCTGACCTGAGCTACCAGAGAGGCGAAGAAGGCTGCCAGCGGACTGCTGACGCCGGCATGGAAACGCGGATTCTGGCTCAGGATCGCCGACAGCAGGGTCGACCCGGAGCGGGGCAGACCGGAGATGAAATGAAAGCGCTGCATTCCTGCGAAGCGATAAGAGTCGGCGCTGGCGAGACGGTGAATAAGAGAACAGGTGTTACATCTTGCACTCGGTATCGTCACCCTTGCCGATACCCTTGCCGCCACCTTTGTTCGCCGCGATCGAGCTTGGCATGGTGACCTGGATGCCCTGTTGCGGCGGCACTTGCGTCGGCGGGGTATTGGCGTTGGGCACAAACCCGAACTGCCCGGCGTTGATCTGCACCGTGCCACCCCTGTTGCTCATGGTGATGGCGCCATTGGTGACATCCACATGCAAGCCGTTGGCCGGAGGCTGGCCGCCGGTTGTGGGTACGCCGCCGCAATCGTTCTGGCACAGCAGGGCGCCGAAGTGGGTGCCGCGGATGCCGATGGTGGCAGTCTCGGTCTGGAAGCTGACTTTTCCCCGGTTGCGTTTGCCGACCAGTCCCGTGACTGCCCGCAGGCCGCCTTTGAACATGCTCAAGAGGATGTTGTCGCTCTCGGGCTTGGCGGCCTCGTAGCTGTAGCTCTCGATTTTCAGCTGGGTGCCGGGACGCAATACCACTTCGCCGCCATCGGCGAACTTGATGCGGGCGTAGGTTTCGCGTTCGGTGCCGAGCGTGTCGCCTTCCAGCACATCGGACTTGACCGAAAGCAGCTTGCTGCTGCCGTCGGCCCGCTTGGCCGAGAGGGTGCCCGACAGATGGGTGATCTGGCCCGCCGTGGCCGCTTGCGCGACCGGGGTCCAGACCATGCCAACGGCCAGGGCGATGAGTATCGTCCGCATTACGCCGGCTTCCGGCTTAGGAACACATGGCAACTTTTTTGGCGGCTGGCTTTTCATCTTTTTTCTCGTCCTTGGCTTCGTCCGACTTCTTGTCCTTCTTGTCCTTCTCGTCTTGCTCGTCCTTCTTCGTCTCCTCCGGCGGCTTCTGCTCTTCACCGCCGAAAGTGTCTTTCTCGCCGCCCGTGGTCTTGCTCAGATCCTCAGGCGGACTCGTCGGATCGGTCTTGCCGGTGTCGGGCGGCGACGGGGCCTTGTCATCGGTCGGGGTCTTGCATAGCAGCGGGTTGGTGACGCAGGGATCAACCGCGACGCTGGCGGCGACACCATAGTTCAGCTCCAGACCGGCTCCCGCAGTCGCAATATTGCCGATACTACCGACAAACAGCCCCCCGCCGCCGCTGATCACCAGACCGCCACTACTGCGGTTCGAGAAATCGAGTTTGATGGTAGTCGGACTGGCAAGGAAATAACCGCCGTTCAGCAACGAGAGCGTGGACATAGTGCCCGCCAGGACCAGATCGATATCCTTGGCGGCATCGAAATAGGCGCCGTTATTAAGGGGGATGTCGCCGGTGACCAAGCCGGATATGTTGCCAAGCGTCGTATGTGTCGCTTTCAGATAGCCACCGGAATCGGCAAACAGGTTGCCCGCAACAAAGGCGATGCCCGTGTAGGGAAGCGAGACGCCGTTGCTGGCGGTTATCGAAGACGCAATTCCGGAACCGCCGTAAGCGGTAACGCCACCGTCGAGGAAGATCGTGCCTCCCAGAAGCGGCGCGATCAGGGCGACGTTGTTGCCAGCCTCGACATAGCCGCCGGCATTGATTCTGATGGTCGTCCCCGCCAGCACGATGTTGTCGCCAGCCGTTACGCCCGTAGAGATGTCCAGAATGCCGCCGGATTCGATCCGCTTGCTGCCACTTGCCGTGAACGTCTGGTCGCCATCCAGCGCAAGGTCGCCGCTGTTGTAGAAACTGATGTTCGACTGCAAGCTCGCGTTGTCCGCTATGGAGATGGCGCCGGGCTGCGCACCGAAGTTGCGGATCGCGATGCCGCCGTAGGTCGCGACGCCATCCACCGTCGCGCTCAAGGAGTTGCTGCCGACCACGTCGGCGATGATCGCCAGACCGCCCGCCACGCCGCCGTATTGACTGGTGAATTCAGCGCTGCCGCCAGTACCGTCAGATCCTATCGATCCGCCGGCGGCGACTCCCGCGCCACCTGCGCCGCCAGAACCGCCGTTGACATAAACCGCCGAGCCGACAAGCTGGATGCTGCGCTCCGCTGTCAGTGACACGCTACCGGCGCTTCCCCCGGTGCCGCCGTCGCCGCCATAGCCGTCATAGGCGCCCGTCCCCGCGCCGCCGCTTCCGCCGAGTCCGCCGCCGGCGGTGATGAGGCTGTCGCTCAGCGAAATTATCGCCGCAGCGCCAGACGCAACAAGCGTGACATTACCGCCTTCCCCTCCGTCACCACCAGAGTCGGCAGAATATCCGTTGTATGAATCGTCATTGGAGCCCGCGCCCCCGATGCCGCCACGAGCGTCGATGAGTGAACCATTGTTCAGCGCAACGCTGCCATTTGCGGTTTGCAGAGTGACCGACCCGCCCGCCCCGCCCGAATAGCCCGAATAGCCCCCATAAGTGCTGTTGCCACCCGTGCCGCCCTGAACATTCAAGGTGGTGGTGGTGCCGGAGAGCGTAATGTCGCCGGCAATATTGTTGTACAGCTCTATAGAGCCACCGTTGCCGGCATAGCCGGAGTAACCAAAACCCGCACTGCCTCCGTCACCGCCGTAGGCGTTGATCGAGCTGCTGGTCAGCGAGATGTTACCAATCCCGTTATTGGTCAGAGTGATCGACCCGCCATTGCCACCGGAACCGTAGCCGCTATCGTAGCTATACCCCTTGGTGCTGCCGCCAGTGCCACCGATGGCGTTGAGCGCACTGCCAGTCAGTGAGATGTTGCCTATCCCGCTATTGGTCAGGGTGATCGACCCGCCGCGACCGGCATAGCCGGCGTAACCATAGTAGTACTCGACGCTGCCGCCAGCGCCGCCGTTGGCGCTAAGCGTGCTGCCGGTCAGGGTGATGCCGCCATCGCTGGCAAGCGCAATTGTCCCGCCTCTTTGGCCATATCCGGCGTAGCCGGATCCGGAGTTGCCACCGTCGCCCCCTTTGGCACTGAGCAGGGCATTCGTCACGGTGATCGAACCCGCACTCGCCGTCACGGTGATGTCGCCTGCGGCACCGCCGTTGTTGATGCCGTATCCCCAGTATCCGGACCCGTAGCCCGACGTGTAACCACCTTTCCCGCCATTGGCAAGGATGTTGCCATTAACCGCGACATCGCCGGTTATCGAGGTGAGCATCACCTGTCCGCCGCTGCCGCCTTCGCCGCCGCCACTAATGTTGTCGCCTTCGTTAGCCGACCAGCCATCGGCACCAGAAGCATCAATGCCACCGCTACCCAAGGTAAGACCGCCGTAGGCCTGGAGGGTGACGGCGCCGCCCGAACCGCCGTTTTCGCCGGCGTTTGATGTAACACCACCCTTGGCGCTAATCGACGAAACCTCAATTGATCCGGAAACAGCCGACATGCTTACATTGCCACCGCTGTTGTAGCCATAATACAAACTGACGCCATCAGTGTTGACGCTGCCCAGCGTGATGCTGTTCCCCGCATAAGCGGTAAAGCTGCCGCTGCCGCTACCGCCGCCGCCGGTGATAATCGAACCAAGGGAATCATCGATGCCGGTGATGGATCCAGTGATGCCGTTCGTCGTCATGTAGCCGCCATCCCAGCCGGCAATCATCACGACATTGCCGCCGCGACCGGCGTAGCCGCTGTATTCGCCGCTACCGCCCGCACCACCGCGCGTGTCGAGCGTGCCGCTGAAGGCGATGCCGCCATAGCTGCCGACGGAAATCGAATGACTGCTGCTCGAGGTTTCATTGCCACCGTCGCCGCCGTCGCCGGCGTAGCCGGCGTTGGCGGATTGAACAGCGCTGTCGACATAGGCCTGACCGCCTGCGCCGCCGGCACCGCCTGTTCCGCCGCGCGCGATCAAATCACCGTGGATGGTGATGCCGCCACTGCCGCCGGCCAGCGAAACTGTGCCGCCCCTGCCGCCTGAACCGCCACTGCCGCCGGTGCCGCCACTGGCTGAGGCAGACGCATAGCCGTAGTAACTGGTGGCACTGTAACCCATCCCAACGCCACCGGCACCGCCCGCACCACCAGTGCCGCCGCTGGCAACGAGGCTGGTGCCGCCATACATGACGATGCCGCCGACTGTAGCATTCAACCCGATGATACCGCCCGTGCCGCCCGTGCCGCCCGTGCCGCCTTGCCCGCCTTGCCCGGTTGCGCTAAAAACCCCGCCAGAATCTGAGACCGCATGGCCCCAACCGGTGCCGCCCGCGCCGCCCTCACCGCCGTCGCCGCCTCTGGCATTCAGAGACACGCCGGCGCTCAGCAGGATATTGCCCGCCGTGGCGGTAAGGGTGATGCTGCCGCCTTGGCCGCCATCTCCGCCCTGGTAGCCCGATCCCCCGCTAGTCCAGCCACCAGAATAACTCGTGGAGCCAGAACCCGCCTCGCCCGCGCCGCCTTCACCACCCTTGGCCGTGATATTGCCATTCACCGTGATATTGCCGGTGGTGGAGGTGAGCGTGACCTGACCGCCGTCGCCGCCCTGGCGAGCACTGGAAAGACCTCCTTCGCCACCGTCGCTGCCTTTGCCACCCGAGGCTTCTATGCCGCCACTGCCCAAGGTCAGCAGACCGTAGGACAGGAGCGTGACGTTGCCACCGGTACCGCCGTCGCTCCCCAAGCCGGATGCGTCGCCACCCTTGGCGCTGATCGAGCCAACGTAGACCGGGCCGTTGCTGGCGTCGACGTACACCGCGCCGCCGTCGCTTCCGCTACCCGTCGGCGCATCGGTAATGACGCTGCCCAGCTCAATGGCGGTCCAGCCATAGGCGTTGAAGGCACCGCCGTAGGTGGTAAAACCACCGTAGGCACTGATAACGCCCGCCCTATCGACCCCAGTGGCCGTTTCGCCGTCCCAGCCGGCGACCAGGGTGATGGCGCCGCCGTAGGTCTTGACCGGCACGCTGGCCGCAATCAAGAGGTTGTTGCCGGACTTAAGAGTCAAGTCCGAATTTGCCGTCAGCTGACTTCCAGGTCCGACGGCGATGCCATCGCCATCGAGGCTGGCCGCGCCGGAGTCGAACAGGCTGCCGATCAGCACGCCCCGCGTTCCACTGCCGCTGACGGAGAGGCTGCCGCCCGAATTGATGTTGACTGTCGCGCCATAGCTGGCGGACAGCGAACCGATGGCGACGCCACTGCCATCGGCGATGACGTCGACATTGCCGCCGGTGACGATATTCACATTGCTCGGGCCGCCGACCGACCCGATCAACACGGGCGCCGAACTGCCGCTGCCGGCCTGGATGTAAACAGCACCGCCGATCTGCAGGTCGATCGCGCCGCCGTTCTTGTTGCCGATATAAACGCCCCCGGCGAACGTGTCGCCCGCACTGCTGGCGCCGCCGTACATGCTCAGATTGCCCGTCGTGGCTATGTAAAGACTCTCGTCGCTTTCATTGCTGATGCCGGCGCCGCCGTAGCTTGCCGTATCGCCGCCGCCATTGATGGTGATCGAACCGCCGTAGATGGTTTGGGCGCCCGTTCCCTTGCTGAAGATTCCGGCGTCGTTGGATAGCAGGAAGACGAGGCCGCCATAGTTTGCCGCGCCGCCGCCTGTGCCGCCGGTCAGCGTGATGTCCGGATTGCCGGTGATCGTCTGACCGGCGCCCTTGTTGTTGATGCCGGCCCAGTTATTGGTGCCGGCGCCGCCGCCATAGACGCCTATGGCGCCGCCGTAGGCAGGATCGAAATTGAGCGCTTGCGCGCCGATGCCGTTCTCGAGGGTGGCGCCATTGCCGCTGCCGCGACAATCGGCGACAGCCGCTCCCGCCGCAACACAGTCACTGCGGTAATAGCCCAGCTTGCCGGTGCCGCTGCCGGCCTGGACATTGACCGTGCCGCCGCCGTAGATGGTGATGGTTTGCTGGCCAGTGCCGGTATAGGTTTCATTGTTGCTGGTGTCGCCATGCAGAATGCGGGCCTGGTTGTTGAAGCTGCCCTGGCCGCCATAGACACTCGTGTCGCCGTCGCCGCCGCCCTTGACTTCGAGCAATCCGCCCGTTCCGGTGATGGTGATCGACTGACCGCCGTAAGCCTGAATCTCTGCGGAATTGTCGTGGCCGTAGTCGCCGGCGTAGACCTTGATCGCGTGGGCGGAAATGGTCTGGCTGCCGCCGGAGCGGATCGCCACCGAGCCGCCATACATGGGACTGCCGGCATACGCCGTGTTGTTGATGCCGCCGGCCTGTAGCAGGATCTGGTTTTCGATGGCGATGGTTTGCGCGCCCATGCTGTAAAGCACGGCACTGGGACCTTGCGTGCTGGAGCTGTGCCAGATGCCACCGGAACCACCGAGCAATGTCAGGTTGTTCGCACTGACGAACATGTCACCGTTCGACTGTAACCAGGTGCCAGGGCCGGAGGTTGTGCGTCCCAGCGTAATGTCATTGCCGGCGTGAAGATCGATATTGCCGGATGAGTTGATCGACGACCCGGCGATATTGATGTTGCCGGTCCCGGAAATCACGTCCGAACCGGAATAGGTGGTGGCGCCGTTCCAGCCGGCAAGGGCCTTGAAGCCGCCGACACTGATCGTGCTGCCGTAAATGGTGATGTTGCCGTCTGTGCTGCCGCCGCCGCCATAGGCAGCCAGGGTGAGGCTGCCCGTACCAGTGAGGCTGACGGCATTGGCCGTAATGTGGCCGTTGCCGCTGCCGGCACCATCGGTATGGATGATTACACTACCGTAGCCCAGTGCATTGTTGACGTCGCCCGCAAGAACAGTGCCGACGTCACCGCCATAACTGAATACACCTCCGGCATAAGCCGCATCGGGTGTACCGGAAGCGACGATGTTGATATTCGAGGGATCGAGCAGCCATGATCCGGCTTGCCCATTGCTTGCGCCGACGTTGACCCGAATACCCTGTGCATCCAGATAGCGCTTGCCCGAGGTCTCGACAAAGCCGCCGTCGCCTCCCAGAGCGCCGCCACGCGCCGAGATGTTGCCGTAGGCCCGCGTCGTGTCGTCGGACCAGACAATCACCGTACCACCATCGCCGACTCCTGTGGCGTCCGCCTTGAGACTGGCGTTGGGGCCGAAGTAGCTGATGCTGGCGTTCTGGATGTCAGTATTTCCTTCGACTCCGCTCAGGACATGCTTGCCCTGATAATCGCCGCCGATCATGATCTTGCCGCCACCGTTTTCACCGCTGGCGTCGATTTCGGCCTTGTCCGTCACCGCGACGCGATTGCCGAGCACTTCGACCTGGCCGCCCTTGGTGCCGGTGGTGATGATGCGGCCATTGCCATCGACGTAGGCGTCCTGGCTGGCGCGAAGGAAAATGCGCCCGCCTTCGCTGACGACGCTGCTGGCGTTGATCTGGCCGCTGTTCCTGACGATGACGCCGGCGATGCCGATGCGGCCGGCTTCGGCGGTGATGGTGCCGAGGTTAGTACTGTTGCCTTCGGCGCCGGTGATGTCGACCTTGACGCCGGGCAAGGCACTGTCGATCAGGCTGACGGTGGTGCCGGCAGCGAGGATGGTTTCGCCCTTGGGCGTGGTGATGATGCCTTCGTTGCTGACGTTGCTGCCGATCAAGTAGACGCTTCCGCCGGCCGGGGTCCTGATTTCGCCCTGGTTGAGGACGTCCTTTGCGGTGCCGTCATTGATGAAGAGATTGCGCCCGGCGAGGAAGTTTTCGTTGCTGATGTTGAGCGTGCTGGCGACAAAGCCGGCGGTATCGACCCGGCCGCCGGGGCCGACCATGATGCCGGCGGGATTGACCAGCCAGACGCGACCGTTGGAACTGAGCGTGCCGTAGATGGCCGTCGGGTCGTTCAGTACCCGGTTGAGCACGGTGCTGGAGGCGGCCGTCTGGGCAAAATGGGTGGTCTCGCCCACTTTGATCGAGAACTTGTCCCAGTTGATGATGGCGCCGTTGCTGTTGGTGACCGTCAGGAGCTTGCCGACCTGATTGAAGGTGGCGGCACCATTGACCACGACGGGATTCACCGGGTTCGACAGGACGGGGGTGGCGATGAAGCACGCGGCGACGGCGGCTACGCACAAGCGAACAGGCGTAGATAACCGGGAACGGTGCTTGCGGGAGGGATTTTTATAGCTCATCTGCAAACTCCAAGGGCGGAACAGCCGCCCGCTCGTTTTTTTATAGCCCCAAGACAACTCGTTTGCTAGTGCGTAAGTCACACTCTCAGCGAAAATTCAGCCCCGGGGTCAAAAACCGAAAGCGAGGCCAAAGTGGCCGCGAATGTCGCCTTCGAGCGCGATATTTGGTGCGGCATTTGGCCAGACGCCATCCATGACTCGCGCAATATCGAAGCGGGCGCTGACATCTTTCTTGAGGTTGTAGCGCACACCGACGCCAATCGATGCGATGTTGACATGCTGATTGACCGACGGGTTGAGGTTGAAACCTTTTGCCGAATCAAAGAACACCAGCCCCTTGAGGTTTCCGTCCAGACCCAGCTTTGCCGCGATGTCGGGAGAATAGACCTCGAGATTGGCAAAATAGCCACGATCGCTGACCACCGCACGTTCGAGGAAGCCGCGCACCGCGTTCGAACCCGCCAGGCCAAGCCGCTCGCCGGCTGGCAGTGCATTGTTCGCGTGCTGACCGCTGGCGGCAACACGAAGCAGCCAATCGCCGGCTACGACCGTGGAATAGCTGCCGCCAAAACGCAGCGCCGAAAACTGGTCCTTGGTCTGGTAACCGGAGGCGGCAGAGTAACGATCGTTACCACCGGGCGCGGTAGCGGCGGGAGCGCCAGCGTAGTCGAATCGGCTGCCCATCGGAAACAGGTGATGGACTACGCCGACGTTGAAATCGATCGCCTCACCCGGCTTTTGCCACTGGCCGCTGTAAGTGGCGGAAACCGGGCGGAAGGTATGCGGCGTACAGCCCGCGCCGCCAAAAGGCGTTGGCACGCCAGCAACAGCGCAGCGGCTGTTCATGTACTTGTAGTCATAGCCGAACACCAGCTTGGAGGTGAACTCGCCGGCGCGCGGAAAAATGTGGTTGTAACGAAACCCGAATACCTCGCCCTTGCCGTTGATCGCCAGGCCCGCGCCGAGGTTTGGCGAATTGGTTGGCGAATCGGTGCTGGAATTGCCGTAGATGAAGTCGATGCTGTCGCCCAGCGAATACAGGGGCAAGCGGTAGCCGATACTGAAAATATCGACCTTCACGCCGTTGCCGTCCTGTCCCGGAATCATCCGGTTGCCCAGAATCTTCATGCCGCCGGGTGGGTCTGCGGCGGTGGTGTAGGCCAGCGTCAGCACCTGGTCGCTGTTGCCCACATTCGCGTTCTGGTAGGAAACGCCCACCCGGTGCTTGCCACTGCCCTTGGTACCGGTGTTGTCCAGCGTAAGGTAGATGCGCTCGGGGTTTTCTTCCTTGACCTCGACCTTGATATCGACCTTGCCTTCTGCTTCGCTTACGCCCAGCGTCACTTCAACCTGCTTCGCGGGATTCTCGTTGCTCAGCTGGACGTTTTCGGAAAGCTGGCGCATGTTCGGCGCCTCGCCCTCTTTCAGGTTCGGCAGACTGGCACGGACATTTTCATTGTTGAAATATTTGTTGCCGGTGATCGCGACCTTGCCAACGACGCCCTGGCTGACTTGCAGCCGCACCACGCCTGTGGTGAGTTCCTGTTCCGGCACATAGACCTGCACGGTGCCATAGCCGAGGCGACGGAATTCTCCTTCGAGCGCTTCCAGGGCCTTTTGCACATCGCCATAGTTCTTGCCCTGGCCGACAAAGGGCGCAACCAGTTGCTGGGCGCGCTCCGCCGACAGAATCGAATTGCCTTCGATCTGAAAACGCACTATGCCGAAACTCGCATCCTGCGCGGTCGCGTCATTCAGCGATCCGACCGTGAGAAAAAACGCAGCGGCCAACACGCTGACTATTGATTTCGTCATAAAACAAACCCTCAATAAGCCGATCGACAAATCAACCGATGACCAGTAACCAATGACCAAAGCGTATTTTTCAGATCAACGTCAAAAGCTAGCAGAGTTTCAGTCTAACAGCAACTTCCATGCAGGCAAAGTGTTGCGAGTTAATGAGTTGTCCGGTTCTGTAGCACGACATCTGTCCGGTTGTCATAGTGCCCCGAAGGGGGTACGAGATGAGACGGTCGGAACTGCTACAGGAGGTTCGGATGATGAGATTCGATGAATCGTACGAAGGATGGAACAAAGGACGGCTGACGCAGGCCGAGGCAGCGCAGATTCTGGGGATGTGCGAGCGCAGCTTCCGGCGGTATCTGGCCAGGTACGAGGCCGAAGGGCTGGAAGGTCTGATCGATCGGCGGCTGGAGC
>JAUSCI010000049.1 GCA_030651305.1 Sulfuritalea sp.
GTCGAAAGTGGACCGCTCCGCCGCCTACGCCAGCCGCTACGTGGCGAAGAACATCGTCGCCGCCGGGCTGGCCAGCAAGTGCCTGGTGCAGATCTCCTACGCCATCGGCGTCGCCGAGCCGACCTCGGTATGGGTCACGACGCAGGGCACCGGCAAGGTCGCCGACGCCACCATCGCCGAACTGGTAAAGAAGCATTTCGACCTGCGGCCGAAGGGCATCGTGCAGATGCTCAACCTGTTGCGCCCGATCTACGAGAAGACCGCCTACTACGGCCACTTCGGCCGCGACGAGCCGGAATTCACCTGGGAAGCCACCGACAAGGTGGCGGCACTCAAGGCTGATGCCGGGCTGTAGTCCGCACCGTGACGTACTCCCACGCTCGTGATCGCGGCGGGCGTGGCGTGAGCAGCCCGATGGACATGCGTTGATGCCGCTCTGGCTCGCCGCGCTGTTCACCCGGCGCATGCTGATTTGCGTGTTCACCGGGTTTTCCTCGGGGCTGCCGCTGTATCTGCTGTTGAATCTGGTACCGGCCTGGCTGCGTTCGGAAGGCGTCGACCTGAAGACCATCGGCCTGTTTGCACTGATCCAGTTTCCCTACACCTGGAAGTTTCTCTGGTCGCCGCTGCTCGACCGCTACGCGCCGCCGCTGGGGCGGCGGCGCGGTTGGATGCTGATCACGCAGGTCGGCCTGCTGGCGGCGATTGCCGCGCTCGGCCTGTTTGCGCCGGGGAGCGAGATCGTGCCGATCCTCTGGCTCACCGCGGCCGTTGCCCTGCTTTCGGCGACGCAGGACATCGCGCTCGATGCCTATCGGCGCGAGATCCTCAGCGAGCAGGAGTTGGGGCTGGGCAACTCGGTGCATGTCAATGCCTACCGGATTGCCGGCCTGGTGCCGGGTTCGCTCTCGCTGATCCTGGCCGACCGCCTGCCCTGGCTCCAGGTCTTCGTCATCACCGCGCTGTTCATGCTGCCCGGGATGCTGCTGGCGATCTTCGCCCGCGAGCCGGATGTCGCCGGCAACGCGCCGAAGACCCTGAAGGACGCCGTGGTGGAACCCTTCCACGAATTCATCAACCGCGCCGGGCTGCGCGAGGCGCTGCTGATCCTGGCCTTCATCTTCCTCTACAAGCTGGGCGACTCGATGTGCACCGCGCTGGCCACGCCCTTCTACCTCGACATGGGTTTCGCCAAGTCGCAGATCGGCATCGTCGCCAAGAATGCCGGGCTGTGGCCGGCGGTGATCGGCGGCCTGATCGGCGGACTGTGGATGGTCAAGCTGGGCATCAACCGCGCGCTGTGGCTGTTCGGCGTGGTGCAGCTGGTGTCGATCTTCGGCTTCGCCTGGCTGGCCTGGATCGGGCCGCATCCGGCGCCGGGCGCGGTGCAACTGGCCCAGTTGGCGCTGGTGATCGGTTTTGAGGCGCTGGGCGTCGGTCTCGGCACGGCGGCCTTCGTCGCCTTCATCGCGCGCGCCACCCATCCGCTGTACACGGCGACGCAGTTCGCCCTGTTCACCAGCCTCGCCGCCGTGCCGCGCACCTTCATCAATGCCACCACCGGCTATCTGATCGAGCAGATGGGCTGGTTCGGCTTCTTTATGCTGTGCGCGGCGCTGGCGGTGCCGGGCATGCTGCTGTTGCTCAAAGTGGCGCCCTGGCAAGGCAGCCGGCCGGCCTGATTGACTCCTCGGCGCCTGCGGCCATGCGCGCCGCCGGCATATGACCGTGGCGTCAACACAACACGCCCAAACTATTTCAAACGTCATTCAACTTTTTGCGCGCGGCGACGTTATATCCTTTGAAGCGCACGGTTTCAAAACGGAGGCCGATATGTTGATGGTGATGGAAATGAGCACAGGAAAAGTCATTGAGAATGAATTCGGAGCGTTCGAGGATGAAGTCCTCAACGCCGAATGGACACCTGCCAGCCCCGGGCTTCAGCTCGGCCTGCAGGAAGTTCAGCAGCGCGCAGCGACTTCGCATGAAGTCGATGCCGATGCATTCCTTGCCGCGATGTACCGCAACCAGCAGTGAGCGCCGGCAAGCTTAGCTGACTCCTGTTGGTATCATCATGCGCTTTGTAATTCAGAAAGCGCATGATGAATATCCTTTGCTCTCCCGCCGCCGCAGTTCCCGCTTCCGCCACATCCCCCGTTTCAGTTTCGAGCCCCGCCGCCGTTCATTCCCGCGCCGACTATCCGCATTTTCTTGCCATCCCCACCCGCTGGATGGACAACGATATCTACGGCCACGTCAATAACGTCGTCTACTACAGCTACTTCGACACCGTCATCAACGAGCACCTGATTCGCGCCGGCGGGCTCGATATCGAGCACGGCAGCGTGGTTGGCTATTGCGTCGAGTCGCAATGCCGCTACCTGGCGCCGCTGGCCTTCCCCGAGGTCATCGATGCCGGCTTGCGCGTCGCGCATCTGGGCAATTCCTCGGTGCGCTACGAAGTCGCGCTGTTCCGTCGGGGTGAGGATGCGCCTGCCGCCGCGGGTTACTTTGTGCACGTTTTCGTCGCTCGCGAAGAGATCAAGCCGACCGCCATCCCGCCCGGAATTCGCGCTTGCCTCGAACGACTGCAGCGCTGACGCTTACCGCATTGACAACCGCACCCGGCTGGGCTTGAGCGCCTGCGCGGCGGCCTGGTCGCCGCGCCGGACGGTGAGACTCTGGCCGGGGCCGAGGATGTAGTCCTCGATGTCGCCGTCGCGGGTGAGCCACAGTTCGCCGGCAAGGCAGGTCAGGACGAGGTCCTCGTCCGGCAGTGCGAGCAACTGACGTGCCGCGAGCGAATGATCGCGTTCCGTGACGGCGTATCCGCTGTAGCGCCGATGCATTCCTGAACGGAATCCTGTAACATTGTGTTCGAGGGCCAGTGTCGCCATGATATTCTCCTGTAGTGATGCATGCGGAGCCATTATTGGATTGTTCGGGCAAACCGACCAGCGATATCGAGGCGCGTTATACATGAGCGATAGGAATGCGTAAGGACGAGCTGCCGCCACTCGAAGCCTTGCGTGCCTTCGACGCCGCGGCGCGCCATTTGAGCTTCACGCGCGCTGCCGAAGAACTGTTCGTCACGCAGTCGGCGGTGAGCAAACAGGTGATTGCCCTGGAGTCGGCGCTGGCGACACGCCTCTTCGAGCGCAAGACGCGTGCACTGGGGCTCACCGCTGCGGGCGAGCGACTGCACCGGGCTACCGTCATCGCCTTTGCCGAGTTGCGTGCGGCGGCGGCGGAACTTCGTGGTGGCGAGGAGCCGACGGTGACCTTGTCCACCACTCAGGCGTTTGCCAGTTTCTGGTTGATCCCGCGCCTGGCGGATTTCCGCCGCGGCCATCCCGGCATCGACATCCGAATTTCCGCCGACACGCGACTGGTCGACCTCGAGCGCGGGCGTTTCGACGCGGCGGTGCGCTACCTGCCGGATCGCAATGCACCGGCGTCCGCCTTGCGCCTGTTCGGCGACACGGTGTTGCCGGTGGTAAGCCCGGCCTACCTGAAAAAATCCGCCAGGCCGCTGGCGAAACCGGCTGATCTGGTGCATCACATCCTGCTGGTGTACGAAGACGAGCAACAGCGCCGGCCGTGGTTGTCGTGGACGGTATGGCTGGAGGTGGCGGGCGTTCCCGATCTGCGTCCGGCGGGCAGCATCGCCTTCAACCAGTACGAACCGGCCATTCGCGCCGCCGTCGACGGGCAGGGCGTCGCACTCGCTACGCTGGCTCTGGTGGCCGATTTGCTGCAACAGGGAAAATTGGTGGCGCCGCTGCCGCAGCGCTTTTCCAATCCGCGTTCCTACTACCTGCTTCTGTCGGAGCGGGCGGCAGCGAATCCGGCGGTGGCGCCGTTTCACCAATGGCTGGCGAGTCAGGTCGCATCCGACGCTGCAAGCACCAAGCGCTTGCCGGCATAGCGCCTTGCCTAGTCGCCCTGGCGCGCGCCTTTTCGCCGGGCGGCACCGAGCCATTGCTCGGCGAGTTGGTCCGCTGGCAGCGGGTGGGAAAACAGGAAACCCTGTTCGAGATCACAGCCGAGACCTTGCAGCAGGGTGTGCTGTGCCTCGGTTTCAACGCCTTCAGCGACCACTTCCAGCGACAAGTTTATTGCCAGCGACAGAATGGCCCTGACGATGGCTTGATCGTCGGCATTGGTGGGAGCATCGTTGACGAAGGCCCGGTCAATCTTCAGCCGGCTGACCGGGAAACGTTTGAGGTAGGCGAGACTCGAATAGCCGGTGCCGAAGTCGTCCACCGACAAGGCGACGCCGAGATCGTGCAAGGCATGCAAAGTGACGAGCGCCCGCTCGACGTCGAACATCACCACCGATTCGGTGATTTCCAGTTCCAGCGACCTCGGTGTCAGGCCGGTTTCGGCGAGGATGGCTTCGATCCGCCGGGCCAGGCCGGCATCGCGGAACTGATGGCCGGAGAGGTTGACGGCCACCGGCACGATCGGCAGTCCGGCCTTGCGCCAGGCGGCGATCTGGCGGCAGGCGGTGACCAGGACCCAGTCGCCGAGAGGGCCAATCAGTCCGCACTCCTCGGCGACCCCGACAAACTCGGCGGGAAGCAGCAGGCCGAGGGTGGGGTGCTGCCAGCGCACGAGGGCTTCCAGTATGCGCAACGAGCCATCGCCGGAGTCGACGATGGGCTGGAAGTGCAGGACCAGTTCATTGCGTTCAATGCCCCGGCGCAGGCTGGATTCAATCTGGAAATACTGTTCGGCGGCGGCTTTCATTTCCGGCGAGAAGGAGCAGATTGCATTGCGCCCGCTGGCCTTGGCCCGGTACATTGCGGTGTCGGCGTTGCGCATCAGGGTGTCGGCCCGGGTACCGTCCTTTGGATAGAGCGCAATGCCGATCGACGGCGTCACGTATAGATCGTGGGCGGCGACGTTGATCGGATCGCGAAACGCGGCATGGACGCGCTCGGCCAGCGGCGTGACTTCTTCCGGGCTTTCCAGTTCGGGCGCAAGAATGACGAACTCATCGCCGCCAATGCGCGCCACGGTGTCGCCGCCCCGCAGTGCCTCGGCCAGTCGCGCGGCTACCTTGCGCAACAGCATGTCGCCGATATGGTGGCCGAGGGAATCGTTGATGGTTTTGAAGCGGTCGAGATCGAGAAAGATAACGGCGAGCGCGCGCCCGGAGGTGCCGGCATCCGTAATCGCTTCGTCGATCCGGCTTTGCAGCAGGTTGCGATTGGGCAGGCCGGTCAGGGAATCGTGGTGGGCAAGGTGGCGCAAGCGCCTTTCGGCGCGGCGCCGCTCGACCACCTCGGCTTCGAGCTTGACGTTGGCGCCGGCGAGTTCCGCGGTGCGTTCGACGACGCGTATCTCAAGGTCGTTGCGCGAACTCAGCAGGGCATCCTCGGCCAGCTTGCGCGCCGTGATGTCCTCCATGTTCCAGATCGAGCCGGCGTGGGGATCGGCCGGATCGACCGCCTTGCCGGTGATGCGCACCCAGAACGGTTCGCCATTGCGGCGCTGGTGAATGACTTCCGCGGAATAGGTCTCGCCGCGCGCCATGGCCGGGTAGGCGAGTTTGCCGGTCTCCTCCCAGGCGCTTGCCGAGAAATAGCTTTCCCGCGTTGGCAGGCGGGCTAGCTCTTCCTGCGAGTAGCCGTAGATTTCTGCGTAGCGACGGTTGCAGCGCTGCACGACGCGATCCCTGACAAAGGCGATGCCGACCACGCTGTGGTCGAGGATCAACTGCTGCTCGGCGTAGGCCGCCTGCAATGCTTCGTCGGCACGCTTGAACGCGCTGCGATCCTCGAGCAGCCAGATCGTTCCCTGTGTGGGGCTATCCGGGTCGCGCACATAGCCGATCAGATTGACCCAGATGTCCGAGCCGTCCTGGCGGCGCATGTACAACTCGGTCTGGAAGGGCTGCGCGGCGGACAGCAGGGGAAATGCCAGGCGGCCGACTTCGGCATACTCCTCGTCCGACCGGTAGAGTAGGCGACCGGGCCGTCCCAGCGCGTCGCTTTCCCCAAAACCGAACATCCCGGCGAATTTCTTGTTGTAGCGCTGTATCTTGCGCTCGCGCGTGACCAGGATGCCGACCGACGCATTGTTCATGATGGCTTCGAGTTCGCGCAGCGCCGCGTTCAAGAATTCCTGGGCCTGACGCCGCTCCTCGATATCCTCGCCGATCCAGATGATGCCTCGATCGAGGTTTTCGGGATCAAGCGCCTTGGCAAAAAAATGGCACCACACCAGGCTGCCGTCCTTGCGCTTGTACTGCGTCTCGCCACTGTACGATTTCCCCTCGGCCAGCAGCGCACTTACAGCTTGTCCCTGTGCGCGCGAGGCTTCCTCGCTGGGGGCGATCATCACCACGGACTGGCCGACCAGTTCATCCGGCGCATAGCCGAGAATCTCTGTCGCGCGAGGATTGACGTGCTGCAACACCAGGCCGCGCGAGTAAATGATGCCGACCGAGGCGTGGGTGAAAATCGCATCGAGTTCGAGCAGGGTTTGTCGTTGCGTTTCGGCCGCCGCGCGCTGTGCCGAGACGTCGCTGATGATCCAGATCGTTCCCTGGAGGGGATCGACCGGATCGAGCAGATAGGCGATGACATCGGCGCAGAACACGCTGCCGTCCAGCCGCCGCATCATCAGGTCGGTCTGAAACGGTTTTCCGCTCGACAGCAGCGGAAAGGCGGCGTGGCCCAGTGCTTCGTACTCCGCGTCGGATTCAACCAGCAGGCGTGCCGGGAGCCCGACCATGCCGTCGTTGCCGGCACGCAACATCTCGGCGAACTTCGGGTTGTAGCGTCGTATCTCGCGATCGCGGGTGAACAGGATGCCCACCGAGGCATTGTTCATGATGGCTTCGAGTTCGCGCAAAGTGGCCGCGAGCGCGATCTGCGCGCGCCTCGCTTCCTCTATGCCCTCGACAATCCAGATCGTGCCTCGTTGCGTGTTCTCCGGGTCGTAGGCCTTGGCGAACACGCGGCACCACACCATGCTGCCGTCCTTGCGTCTGAAGTCGCACTCCGTGCTGAACGAATCACCGGCGGCGAGCAGCGGGCCGGCAGCAAGCCCCAGTTCTTCATAGGCCTCCTGGCTCGGGTAAACGCTTACTCCGGGTTGGCCGACGAGTTCATCCGGCGTATAGCCGATGATTTCCGCCATGCGCAGGTTGCAGCGCTGGATGACGCGGTCGCGCGAGTAAAGAATGCCGACCGAGGCATTGGTGAAGATCGCGTCGAGTTCCAGCAGAAGCTCGCGCTGCGCCTCCTGCGCAGTTCTTCGCGCCGTGATGTCGGTGATGATCCAGACCGTTCCCTGGCGCGGATCGGACGGATCGACCAGGTGGGCATGCGATTCGCCCCAGAAACAGCTGCCATCCTGGCGCTGGAACTGCATTTCGGTCTTGTAGGGTGCGCCCGCGGCAAGCAGGGGTGCTGACGTTCGACTGACTTCCTTGAAGACTTCGTCGGACGGGTAGAGCACGCGGGTTGATTGGCCAACGCCCTCGTCGCCCTGGAAACCGAACAGCTCGGCACATTTGCGGTTGTAGCGAACAATGCGCCGGTGCTGCGAGAAGCCGATGGCGACCGGCGCATTGGCCATGATGGCCTGGTATTCGAGCATGGCGCGCCAGTCGATATGCACCAGTTCACGCCGGTCTTCGTTGGCCAGCGGCGTCGCCGAGAGCAGTATGCTTTGCCGCGATACGGTGGGAATGATGCGCAGCACCGTGGCGCGGGAGGTGCCGTCGTGTGCGCGCAGGGGGCTGATCAGCGGCCTGATGGTGGCATCGCCCGCCGTTGCACGGGCCAGCCATTGCGCGGATTCTTCGTGGAGGATCAGGTCCTTGAGAGCGCTTCCCTGCAGCGCGCCGGGGCTGTGGCCAAGCAGGGTGTGGAAGGCCTCGTTGGCGTACTGAACCACTCCGTCGCCATCCGCCGCAAGCAGCGGAATGCCAATCCAGGACAATCCATCGGCATAGGGGTGAGCCGGGGACATCTGCGTATCCCTCTAGCGTCGCGTTGGTCTCTGATTCATGGGGACACCTCCGGTCACACTCTACTCTCGAATTCGCGTTATCAGGGCAATGCCGATAGCACGCTGGAGCAGGTCTGCCTTCGAGGGTACGCCTGGCGGGAAGCTTACTGGCTTACTGGCGTCTTGCAACCGGAGAAAGAAACTGCCGCACCGTCCTTGAGTGTCGCCTCGTCGCCGTTGATCTCCAGCACCGCGATGCCGTTGCCGTAGCGCAGCGCGGCGCCCGAGCCAAGCTTCTCAAGACGGACCTCCCGCTCCGGCAGGATCAGCCATACCGCGGCGCCGCCATCCAGGGTGCGGACAAAGAAACGCTTGCCGGCAGCGCAACGGTATTCGGTCGCGTTGGCCGGGGTGCGCGGGCGTTCTTGTGCCGTGTCGCCGCCAAAAGGCAAATACTTTTTGACATTCAAATCGCCGCAGCCGGCCAGCAGCAGCGAAATGCAGGCCAGGCTGGCCCATGTCAGACGCTTTGATCCTGAATTCATGCCGATCCCCTTTTCCGGCAGAGATGTTGCCACAGATTGGCGTCGATTCGTCCATCGTCGGGCCAACTGCGCTCCCTTGCCTCAGCCGCGGCGGCGAGGTCAGCGTCTTATGCTGGCCCGCCTGCGACAAAGGGTAGCATTGTCCAATGGGGTTTGAGTCTGAGCGGGGAGCGTGAATCCAATGGGGTATGAGTCTGAAGCGGTAGCCGGGGTCGATCAATATGCGAGGCATGGTGATCGAAATGAACGACGAACAACTGGGTACCTTGGAGGATTTGCAGGGATTTCTGGACGGGACCGTGACCATGGAGTTCACGGTGGCAGAAGACGAGCGATACGCGTTCATCGCGCGCACCGTGAAGCGCTTCGGTTACGGGCGGTTGAATCGGGCAGACAAGGCGGTGGTGCTGCGCTTTCTGGAGCGTGTCAGCGGCTATTCGCGCCAACAGATCAGCCGACTGGTCAAACGGGGCGGCGAGCGCCGAGCGTTGGTCAAGCGCTACTGCGGCTCGCGCACCAGCTTCGCCCGCACCTACACGAGCGCCGACGTGTTGTTACTGGCCCATACCGACGCCCTGCACGGGACGCTCTCCGGTCTGGCGACCAAGAAGCTCATGGAGCGCGCCCATGGGGTCTTCGGCGATGCCCGCTACCAGCGTCTGGCGACGATCTCGGTGGCGCACCTGTACAACCTGCGGCAGCGACCGAATTATCAGCGCCAACGCCAGGTTTGGACCAAGACCCGACCGACCGGCGTGCCCATCGGCGAGCGCCGCGCACCGGCTCCCAATAACCGGCCCGGCTACTTGCGCGTGGATAGCGTTCATCAGGGCGACCAGGACGGCATGAAAGGGGTGTATCACATCAACGCCGTGGACTGCGTGACCCAGTACGAGGGCGTTGCCACCTGCGAGCGCATCAGCGAGGCCTTCCTGATTCCGGTGCTGGAAGCCTTGTTGCAAAGCTTTCCCTTCGTGATTCTCGGCTTTCACACCGACAACGGTTCCGAGTACATCAATCGCGACGTGGCGAAACTGCTCAACAAGCTGCTGATCGAGGAGCAGACCAAGTCACGCTCCCGGCACAGCAACGACAACGCCCAGGCCGAGTCCAAGAATGGCGCCATCGTGCGCAAGCATCTGGGCTACAGCCACATCCCGCAGCGCTTTGCCACACCGGTCAATGAGTTCTGCCGCGACTACCTCAACCCGTACATCAACTTCCATCGCCCCTGCCTGTTCGCCGAAACCATCACCGATGCCAAGGGCCGGCAGCGCAAGCGCTATCCGTACAAGTTGATGATGACGCCCTACGAGAAGCTCAAGTCGTTGCCGCAGGCGCCGACCTTCCTCAAGCCGGGGATCACCTTCGCACAGCTTGATGCACTGGCCGGCGCGATGAGCGACAATGCGGCGGCGGAGCGCATGAACGACGCTCGTTCAAGGGTATGCAACCGGCAAAGTCAGGTTGACCCCGCCGGTTGAAATGGAGTTGGAATTCAGCGGGTGGCCGAGTTCTGCCAGAGATGCGGCAGCAGTTCCTCGATCCGGCTGGCCGGCTGAGTTGGCAGCCGTGTCAGAACATCC
>JAUSCI010000044.1 GCA_030651305.1 Sulfuritalea sp.
GCAAGCAGCAAATCACCGAGGGCAAAGGGGCTCTCGAAACAGGCGCCTTGCAGAACGCGATTTTCAATAGCGTCAACTTCTCGAGTATCGCCACAGACGCGAAGGGCGTCATTCAGATCTTCAATGTCGGCGCCGAGCGCATGCTGGGCTACGCGGCCGCCGACGTGATGAACAAGATCACTCCGGCCGACATCTCCGATCCGCATGAACTGATCGCGCGCGCCGAGGCCTTGAGCGTCGAGCTCTCGACGCCGATCACACCGGGCTTCGAGGCGCTGGTGTTCAAGGCTTCACGCGGCATCGAAGACATTTACGAACTGACTTACATCCGCAAGGACGGCAGCCGCTTCCCGGCCGTGGTGTCGGTCACGGCGCTGCGTGACGAGCAGGAGGCCATCATCGGCTACCTGCTGATCGGCACCGACAACACCGCGCGCAAGCAGGTCGAAGCAGAGCGGGCACGGCTCGATCAGGCGCTGCAGGACAGGAACGTCGAACTGGACAGCGCCCGGGTCGTGGCGGAAAAAGCCAACCTGGCGAAATCGGACTTTCTTTCCGGCATGAGCCATGAATTGCGTACGCCGCTCAATGCCATCCTTGGTTTCACCCAGCTTCTGGAATCCGGCGTGCCTGCGCCGACGCCGGCCCAGCAGCGCAACCTCGAGCAGATTCTCAAGGCGGGGTGGTACCTGCTCGAACTGATCAACGAAATCCTCGATCTGGCGTTGATCGAATCCGGCAAGGCGACACTGTCGCATGAGCCGGTCTCGCTGATCGAGGTCATGATCGAGTGCCGGGCCATGGTTGAACCGCAGGCGCAGAAGCGCGGCATCGGCATGAGCTTTCCACGCTTCGAACTCCCCTACTTTGTCAGCGCCGACCGCACCCGGGTCAAGCAGGTTCTGATCAACCTGCTGTTCAACGCCATCAAGTACAACACGGCGGAAGGCACAGTGGCCGTGGAGTACGCCCTGAGTCCGCCGAATTCGATTCGCATCAGCATCCGCGACACCGGTGTCGGGCTGTCGCCGGAACAACTGGCTCAGCTTTTCCAGGCATTCAACCGCCTCGGCAAGGAAGCCGGCGCGGAGGAGGGCACAGGCATCGGCCTGGTCGTCACCAAACGCCTGGTCGAACTGATGGGGGGCACCATTGGCGTCAATAGCACGGTCGGAGTGGGCAGCGAATTCTGGTTCGAATTGAGCCTGACCACTGCGCCGCTGCTGGCGATCGAGGAAGCCGAGCATGCGGCGCTGATGCGACCGTTGGTACCGCACGGCACGCCGCAGCGCACCGTCCTGTATGTGGAAGACAATCCGGCCAATATGGAACTGGTCGAGCAACTCGTGGCGCGCCGCCTTGATTTGCGGTTGCTCTCCGCGGCAGACGGCAATCTTGGCATCGAGTTTGCGCGCACCTACCTGCCGGAGGTGATTCTGATGGACATCAACCTGCCCGGCATCAACGGCATGGATGCGATGAAAATCCTGCGCGCAGACCCGTTAACCGCCCATATCCCGATCATCGCGCTCAGTGCCAACGCCGTGCCCCATGACATCGAGAAGGCGCTCCAGGCGGGTTTCTTCGACTATCTGACGAAGCCGATCAAGGTCAAGCTGTTCATGAACACGCTGGACGCGGCGCTGAAAATTTCGCAAACTGTATCGGGCAGCGAAGCCCTGGAGGAACCCGCATGAAACTTTCCGAATCCGACATCCTCAATGCCAGCATCCTGATCGTTGACGATCAGGAATCCAACGTCAGCCTGCTTGAGCGGCTGCTGGGTGAAGCCGGCTACACGAGCATCGCTTCGACCATGAAGCCGCAGGAGGTCTGCGCACTGCATCGCAAGAATCGCTACGACCTGATCCTGCTCGACCTGCAGATGCCTGAAATGGATGGCTTCCAGGTGATGGAAGCGCTCAAGACCAACGCTGCCGAAAGCTACCTGCCGGTCCTCGTCCTTACCGCCCAACCGGGCCACAAGTTACAGGCCTTGCAGGCTGGCGCAAAGGATTTCATCAGCAAGCCCTTCGATCTGGTCGAAGTCAAGACCCGCATCCACAACATGCTGGAAGTCCGGCTGTTGTACAAGAAACTCGAAAGCTACAACAAGGTGCTGGAACAGACGGTGCTGGAGCGCACCGCCGAATTGCGTGAAAGCGAGGCCCGCTTTCGCAGCCTCACCGAACTGGCCTCCGACTGGTATTGGGAACAGGACGAGGACGGGCACTTCACCAAGGTCTCCGGTCCGGTTCTGGAGATGCTTGGCATCCAGGTCGATCCCTTGCAGGGAGAAGCAGGCGATGTCCGGGTGGCAGGGTGGAACGAGGCGGAACGGGCGGCGCTCAAGACCGCCATCGCCGACCGCCAGCCCTTCCTCGATCTGGTCTTCAGCCGCTCCAACCCCAACGGCTCGCAGCAGCAGTTCCGGGTGAGCGGGGAGCCGATGTTCAGCCAGTCCTGCCGCTTCATCGGTTACCGCGGAATCGGTATGGAAATAACATCGAAAGACAGCGATGTCCTCACTTCCTAACCCAAGTCAGAACCACCTGCTCGCCGCGCTGCCGACGGCGGAATTCGAGGTGCTGGCGGCACATCTGGAACTGGTTGCGCTGCCGCTCGGCAAGATGCTCTACGAGCCCGGTACGCAGTTGCAGCACGCTTACTTTCCTACTACCGCGATTGTGTCCCTCCACTATGTCACGGAGTCCGGCGCGTCGGCGGAAACCGCCGGGGTGGGCAACGAAGGCGTCGTCGGCATTTCGCTGTTCATGGGCGGCGACACCACGTCGAGCTCTGCCGTGGTGCAAACCGCGGGCCACGCCTACCGGCTGGAGCGCCGTCGGCTCAAGCAGGAATTCGATCGCGGCGGCCTGCTGCAGCGTTTGCTGTTGCGCTACACCCAGGCGCTGATGACGCAGATGTCGCAGACCGCGGCCTGCAACCGGCACCATTCGGTGGAGCAGCAGTTGTGCCGCTGGCTGTTGCTGACCCACGACCGCGTCTCCGCGCGTGAACTGGTGATAACCCAGGAACTGATCGCCGGCATGCTCGGCGTGCGCCGCGAAGGCGTTACCGAAGCTGCCGGGAATCTACAGCGCGAGGGTCTGATCAGCTACCGTCGCGGCCACATATCCGTGCTCGACAGACGGGGCCTGGAGACCCACGCGTGCGAGTGCTATGCCGTGGTCAAAAAGGAATTGGGCCGCCTGTTGTCCGATGTGCAGTATCGACACGAGGGCGTAGCTCCTGCCGCATTTGATAACCGGGCCGGTCAGTCTGGTACAGGTATCAGGCAGGATTCGGCCCGCCGCTCAGGCTGAGTGGGATGGCGCCAGTCGGTTTGGTCGACGTGGTCCGCAACCCCCCCCGTAAGAGTTACGCAAAGCGGCATCGGGAGCATTTGAAGGTGTTGGACGATCACCCCTCTCCCCTTGCGGGAGAGGGGCAGGGGAGAGGGGAAGATTCAGTAACCGCCGCCATTACAGTCGCCAGCACGTCATCCAGATTACTCGTGATTTCGTTATTCCAGAATCGCATCACCTTGAACCCTTGCGCACGTCAGCCGATGTGCCCGCAAATACCGCCACAACCTGTTCTCGCTCTCGGTCATGTGGCGTCGCAAGTGTTTGGCAAACTTCCGTTGTTCCATCACCCCTCTCCCCAACCCTCTCCCGCAAGGGGAGAGGGGCTTTGAGCTTAACGCCCAACGCATTTCAGGTGCACGTAGCGGTATCCCGCAAAAGTCGGCGCTGGCGGTACGGCGACACTCTATTCGGGCCTCACACGAAGGTGGCGGGAGAAACCCCGAAGCGCTCGCTGAGCGCCCGGACTTGACGAATATTGAGTTCCCGTTTGCCCGTGAGGATTTCAGAAACCACGCCCTGGCTGCCAATCTCGCGCAGATCGGTTTGCTTGAGACCGTGTTGCTCCATCAGAAACTTCAGTGCCTGGATGCCCGTCACGTCTGGCAGCGGGTGATGCTCGGCTTCGTAATCTTCGATCAGGTCGCCGACGATATCGACCAGACCCATCGCCGGATGGCTTTCGTCGCCAGCGGTCTCGTCGAGCACGGCTTCGAGCGTTGCCACCATCCGCTGGTAGTGCGCTTCGTCCCGGATCGGAGCGATATCGGTAGCGCTGCGGAAGGTCTTCCACGCCGGAAGCAAGTGCTTCATCTGGATGTGTGCATTCATGATTTCCATGGATACAGCATATCTCATAACGAGATATACGCAAGCGTACTTTGATGATCGGGTGCAATCGAAAGTGTTGGTCGGTCACCCCTCTCCCCTTGCGGGAGAGGGGCAGGGCAGAGGGGAAGATTCAGTAACCGCCGCCATTACAGTCGCCAGCACGTCATCCAGATTACTCGTGATTTCGTTATTCCAGAATCGCATCACCTTGAACCCTTGCGCACGTAACCATGCATCTCGTCTTTCGTCGTGTGGCGCACCGTTATGTTGACCGCCATCTGCTTCCACGATCAGGCGTGCTCCAAAATGCACAAAGTCCACCACAAAAGGATCAATTGGCTGCTGGCGTCTGAATTTCTCACCATTCAGCCGATGTGCCCGCAAATACCGCCACAACCTGTTCTCGCTCTCGGTCATGTGGCGTCGCAAGTGCTTGGCAAATTTCCGTTGTTCCATCACCCCTCTCCCCAACCCCTCTCCCGCAAGGGGAGAGGGGCTTGTAGTGGTATCCCGCAAAAAGTCGGCGTTGGCGGTACGGCGACAGCACCCGGTCAGGCGGGCTACGAGGCGGTTGCCTCCGGCAGCAGGCGATCGAACTCCTTCTTGACCACTGCATAGCACTCGCAGGCCCGCGCTTCCAGGCCCGCACGATCGAGCACGGTGATGTGGCCGCGGTGGTAGGCGATCAGGCCGGCCTCCTGGATTTTGCAGGCGGTCTCCGTGATGCCCTCGCGGCCTACGCCGAGCATGCCGGCGATCAACTCCTGGGTCATGATCAGTTCGTCGGAGAGCAGGCGGTCGGAGCTCAGCAGCAGCCAGCGGCAGAACTGCTGGTCCAGCGAATGATGGCGATTGCACACGGTGGTCTGCGCCATCTGCGTCAGCAGCGCCTGGGTGTAACGCAGCAACAGATACTGCATCGGGCCGGCGCGATGGAACTCGCCCTTCAGCAATTCCCCCGTCATCCGGTAGGCGTGCCCGGCGCTTTGCACGACGGCCCGGCTGGGCGTGGTTTCGCCGCCCATGAAGAGGGAGACGCCGACCACTCCCTCGTTGCCGACCACGGCAATTTCCGCAGACGCTCCATCCGCCATGACGTAGAGCAGGGAGACGATGGCGTTGGTGGGGAAGTAGACGTGGCGCATCTGCGTACCGGACTCGTAGAGCGAGTGGCCGAGCGGCATCGCGATCAGTTCCAGATGCGGCAGCAGGCGCGCGCATTCCTCTGCCGGCAGGGCGGCGAGCAGGTGGTTCTGGCGGGGATCATGGGCGCTGGGCATGCGGGCGAACTCCCAATCAGTCGAACAGCCGTCAACAGCTTTGCCGTGCCATCCGATGTCATTATTGACTATAGCGCACAACGGGTTTGTCGACGTATTGCAAGTCGCCCCCAAATGAACTATGGTCAGGCGCGATACGATCAATTTACCGATGATCGGGAAGGAAGTTTATGGCCCGACAGGCGCCAGCGAACAAACCCAAAGCAGCCGCGGTCAAGCGCCGCGTGGCAAAGCCCGTCACCACACCGGCCAAGCCTGCAAAACCGGATGTCGCGCCGGGCATCGAGCCGGCGGCGCGCCCGTTCGCCATTGTCGGCATCGGCGCCTCGGCGGGCGGCCTCGATGCCCTTGAGCAGTTCCTTGGCCACGTCCCGGCCGGCAGCGGCATGGCCTTCGTCGTCATTCAGCATCTCGATCCCAATCACAAGGGCATGATGCCCGAGTTGCTGCAGCGGGCGACGAAGATGCCGGTGGTGCAGGCGAAGAACCGCATGAAGGTCAAGCCCGATTGCGTCTATGTGATTCCGCCCAACCGCGATCTGTCGATCCTGCATGACACCCTCCACCTGCTCGAACTTGCCGCGCCGCGCGGCCTGCGTCTGCCGATCGACTTTTTCTTCCGCGCCCTCGCCGACGACCGGCGCGAGCATGCCGTCGGCGTCATTCTCTCCGGCATGGGATCGGACGGCACGCTGGGTTTGCGTGCCATCAAGGAAAAAGGCGGCCTGGTGCTGGTGCAGGATCCGGCGACCGCCAAGTTCGACAGCATGCCGAAGAGCGTCGTCGATGCCGGCCTGGCCGATATTGTCGCAGCGGCCGAGGAACTGCCGCAGCGCATCGCCGACACCCTGCGCCATGCACCGCGGCCGCCCGCCGGTGCCGTCGAATCCGAAACGGAGACGCTGGCCCAGAAGAGCGGCTTCGACAAGATCTGCATTCTGCTGCGGGCGCGCACCGGCCACGATTTTTCCTTCTACAAGAAAACCACGGTCTATCGCCGCATCGAGCGCCGCATGTCGATCCACCAGATCAAGCGTATTGCCGATTACGTGCGCTACTTGCGCGAGAACCCCCAGGAAGTCGACCTGCTGTTCAAGGAACTGCTGATTGGCGTCACCAGTTTCTTCCGCGATCCGGCGATCTGGGCCTACCTGCAGGAAGAGGCGCTGCCCGCACTGTTCGCGGCGTACCCGCAAGGCGCAGAGCTGCGTGCCTGGGTGGCCGGCTGTTCCACCGGCGAGGAGGCCTATTCGCTGGCCATCGCCTTCCGCGAAGTGCAGGAACGCCTGAAGCTGCCGGCGCACCATGTGTTGCAGATCTTCGCCACCGACCTCGATGCGGATGCCATCGCCAGGGCGCGGCAGGGCTTCTATCCCGCCAACATAGCGGCGGACATTGCGCCAGAGCGCCTGAAGCGATTTTTCGTCGAAGACGGCAATGGTTATCGGGTTTGCAAGGAAATCCGCGAGATGGTGGTGTTCGCAACCCAGAACGTGGTCATGGACCCGCCGTTCACCAAGCTGGACATCCTCACCTGTCGCAATTTGTTGATCTACCTCGGCCCCGAGTTGCAGAAAAAGCTGATGCCGCTATTCCACTACAGTCTCAAGCCGGGCGGTTTGCTTATGCTCGGCAGCGCCGAGTCCATCGGCGGCTTCGGTGACTTGTTCACGCCGCTGGAAGGCAAGGCCCGTCTGTTCTGGCGCAGTAGTACCCCACTGCGAGCCTTCGAGCTCGAATTCCCCACCCGTTACTTTCCGACGAACGCCGAATCGCCCATGAACCCAAAACCCAAAGAGGCTGCAGCCAATCTGCAGGACCTCGCCGACCAGTTGCTGCTGCAGCAGTTTTCTCCCGCCGCGGTACTCGTCACCGGCGCCGGCGATGTGCTCTACATCAGCGGCCGTACCGGCAAGTACATCGAGCCGGCGGCGGGCAAGGCGAACTGGAATATTCATGCGATGGCGAAGGAGGGCCTGCGCCAGGAACTCGCCCTCGCCTTGCCCAAGGCGCTGCGCAGTGGCCAGCGGGTGATTTGCCGCAATCTTTCCATCGGCACCAACGGCGGCACGCAGCGGGTGGACCTGACGGTGAATCCCGTCGCGGCACCGGAGGCCCTGCGCGGCATGGCGATGGTGGTGTTTACCGATGTTGATGCGCCGCACGACCCGGAAATGCACGATGCGCACAATGCCGGCGGCAGCAAGCCTGCTCCGCGCAGTGGCCGGCGCGTGGCGGAACTGGAGCAGGCGCTAAACGAGGCGCGGGAGGAGATTCAGGCTTGCGGCGAGGAAATGCAGACCTCGCAGGAGGAGCTCAAGTCATCCAACGAGGAAATGCAATCGACCAATGAAGAGCTGCAGTCGACCAACGAGGAGCTGACCACCTCCAAGGAGGAAATGCAGTCCCTCAACGAGGAGTTGCAGACCGTGAATGCCGAGCTGCAATCGAAGGTGGATGAGTTGTCGGCAACCAACAACGACATGAAGAACCTGCTCAACAGCACCGACATGGCTACGGTCTTTCTCGATAGCGCGCTGCATGTGCGGCGCTTCACCACCCAGGCGACACGGATTTTCAGGCTCCTTCCCGGCGATGTCGGCCGACCGCTGTCCGACATTGCCAGCGACCTTGACTATGCCGGCCTGCCCGATGACGCCGCGCAGGTGCTGAACACGCTGGTCTTCTCCGAGCGCGAAATCGCCACCGGCGACGGGCGCTGGTTCCAGGTCAAGATCATGCCCTACCGCACCCTGGAAAACGTCATCGACGGCGTCGTCGTCACGATCAATGACATCGGCCGCGCCAAGAACCTGGAGGCGCAATTGCGGGTGGATGTTGGCAACGCAAAGGAATCGCCGTGACGCAAGCGGATGACCCCGGTGGTCTGCGCGCCGCTGCTGAAGCGCGTCTGCAGGCGATGTCGGTGGACCCGGCGACAGCCGCCGCGAGCAAGGCCGATCAGTTGCGACTGCTGCACGAATTGCAGGTGCATCAGGTCGAGCTGGAAATGCAGAATGAGGAATTGCGTCAATCCCGTGCCGAACTCGAAGCGGCGCTGACCCGCTACACCGAGCTGTACGACTTCGCGCCGGTCGGCTACCTGACCCTCACGGCCGACGGCCTGATCGCCGAGATCAACCTGACTGGCGCAAAGCTGCTGGGGGGGGAACGCGGCAATCTCAAGAAAAGGCGTTTTGCCTCTTTCGTTACTCATGCCGACCAGAACCGCTGGGCCGGATTTTTCCTGAGCGTAAAAAGCCACGAAGAACAAGGCCATCAGGAACTGGAATTGCAACGTGGCGACGGCACGACTTTTCATGCGCAGATGGATTGCGTGCGGCACAGAGTCATGGGCAGCGGCCCGTCAGGAGTCGGCGCTGACGGCACGGCGAATTTTCCGGCGGGAACCCTGCTGGAGGTCAGCATTGCCCTGACCGACATCTCCGTGCGCAAACGCGTCGAAGTGAAACTCAACGAGGCCATGGTCGCGGCGGAAAAAGCCAACCGGGCGAAGACCGATTTTCTTTCCAGCATGAGCCACGAGTTGCGCACGCCGCTCAATGCGATTCTTGGTTTTGCCCAGCTCATGGAATCCGGCGCGACGCCGCCGACGCCTTCGCAGAAGCAAAGTCTCGACCAGATTCTCAAGGCGGGATGGTATCTGCTGGAGCTGATCAACGAAATCCTCGATCTGGCGCAGATCGAGTCGGGCAAGGTGATGCTGTCGCGCGAGCCGGTCTTGCTGGAAGAGGTCATCGTCGAATGCCGCACCATGATCGAGCCGCAGGCTGAGAAGCGCGGCATCGGCCTCAGCTTTGCACACTTGGACGCGCCGATTTATGTCAACGCCGACCGGACCCGGGTGAAGCAGGTTCTGATCAACCTGCTGTTCAACGCCATCAAGTACAACCGGCCGCAAGGCTCGGTCGCCGTCGAGTGCAGCCAGACTTCCCCGGACTCGATTCGCCTCAGCGTGCGCGACACCGGTGCGGGGCTGGATGCGCAACGGATCGCGCAGCTGTTCCAGCCCTTCAACCGTCTCGGCAAGGAAGCCGGCGTGGAGGAGGGCACGGGCATCGGCCTGGTCGTCACCAAGCGGCTGGTGGAACTGATGGGAGGCAGCATCGGCGTCGAAAGCACTGTCGGGGTAGGCAGCGTGTTCTGGTTCGAATTGAGCCTGACCACCGCACCGCCGTCGGCGGCGGATGACGCCGTGCCGAAGTCGCCGCCCGTGCCACCGCAGGTATCCGAGGGCCCAACGCTGCGCACCGTGCTGCTGGTGGAAGACAATCCGGCCAATCTCGACCTGATCGAGCAGCTGATCGAGCGCCGCCCCGACCTGCGCCTGCTGTCGGTGGCGGACGGCAATCTTGGGATCGAGTTTGCACGCACCCATCTGCCGGCGGTGATTCTGATGGACATCAACCTGCCCGGCATCAACGGGCTCAAGGCCATGAAAATACTGCGTGGAGACCCGTCGACGTCACATATCCCGATCATCGCGCTCAGCGCCAATGCGATACCGCGCGATATCGAGAAGGCCCTTGCCGCCGGGTTCTTCAGCTATCTGACAAAGCCGATCAAGGTCAGCGAGTTCATGGACACGCTGGATGTGGCACTGAAATTTGCGGAAGCGGCGCTTGACCGCACAATGGAAAAGTAGAACCCGGCTGAAGCTATTGACGTCCGGCGTCACGCTTTGCATCCATCCGCACCAAACCCCCGTTTTCTGTGCGCTGGCGCACGGAGTCGGAACACGTGCCTGGTTATCGTGAAAACTGTCGGCTTGGCATCCATGTTCAGACCTGATGGTCACTGACGTCGACAAGCTGTGGCGCAGGATGGCCTGCCAAAGGCTGCGGTGCCGCTCGCGACCACCGGTTGCGTGATATCTATCCTGACCATTTGCAGCAAGGCAAGCCATGTCAAAGACTACCGCGATCCTGTCATTGTCAAACACGCCTCCGACTCAGGCAGGAGAAATCGATAGCGGACGCCATGCGGCCATGCTCAAGACCGGGGCCTTGCAGGACGCGATTTTCAATAGCGCCAATTTCTCGAGTATCGCCACCGACGAAAAGGGCGTCATCCAGATATTCAACGTCGGGGCCCAGCGCATGCTGGGCTACACGGCCGCCGACGTCCTGAACAGATTCACGCCGGCCGACATTTCCGACCCGCAAGAAGTGATTTTGCGCGCGAAAGCGCTCAGCATCGAACTCGAAACCACGGTTGCGCCGGGCTTTGATGCCTTGGTGTTCAAGGCTTCGCGCAGGATCGAGGATGTCTACGAGCTAACCTACATCCGCAAGGATGGCAGCCGCTTCCCCGCACTCGTGTCGGTTACGGCGCTACGCGATGCGCATGATGAAATCATCGGTTTTCTGCTGATCGGCACCGACAACACCGCGCGCAAGCAGATCGAAGCCGAGAAGAATCGCTTGGTGGAAATTCAGGAAGACACGAACAGGCGGCTGCGGGAGACCAACATCAACTTGCGGGTCAGTGAGCAAAAGCTCGCAGTGACGCTCAACTCCATCGGCGATGCGGTGATAACCACCGATATCGAAGCCCGCATAACACTCATGAACCCGCTGGCCGAGCAGCTTACCGGCTGGACCCGGGCAAAGGCCGTCGGGCGCCCGATGGACGAGGTTTTTCACATCATCAACAAGGAAACGCGCCAACGCGCCGCGACTCCGGTGAATGCATCCCTGGCGCATGGTACGACCAAGGGTTTGGCCGGCCACACCCTATTGATCGCACGCGATGGTGGCGAGCACGACATTGCCGACAGTTGCGCGCCGATTTGCGACCGCGACGGCAAGGTACTCGGCGCCGTGCTGGTGTTTCGCGACATATCCGAGGAATTTGCGGTGCAGCAGGCGCTACAGGAGAAGAACGTCGACTTGGAGAATGCCAAGTCCATGGCGGAAAAAATCAGTCTTGCCAAATCAACTTTTCTTTCCAGCATGAGCCATGAGCTGCGCACCCCTCTCAACGCGATCCTCGGCTTTGCCCAGTTGCTTGAGGCCGGATCGCCGCAGCCGACGGACAATCAGCTTTTCAAGCTGCATCAGATTACCAAGGCAGGATGGTACCTGTTGGAGCTGATTAACGAAATTCTCGATCTTGCGGTGATCGAGTCCGGCAAGCTGTCGCTGTCGCGAGAATCGGTGTCGCTCTCCGAAATCATGAGCGAATGCCAGTCAATGATCGAACCACAGGCACAAAAGCGCGGCATCAGCATGGATTTCCTTGTAATCGATCCTGCCTGGTATGCCAACATCGATCGCACCCGGACCAAACAGGCCCTGATCAACCTGCTTTCCAATGCGATCAAGTACAACCGCGAAAATGGAACTGTCGAGGTGAAGTGCACCTCCACCCCGGATCGCTTGCACATTTGCATCAAGGACAGTGGCGACGGCTTGTCCGCGCAACAACTGTTGCAGTTGTTCCAGCCGTTCAATCGTCTCGGGCAGGAAGATGGCGCTGAGGAAGGAACAGGCATCGGTCTGGTGGTCACCAAGCAACTGATCGAGCTGATGGGGGGCACCATCAATGTTGCAAGCACCGTCGGGGTCGGCAGCGAATTCCAGATCGAACTGATCCGCGACGTGACGCCGCGCCTTGCCGCCGGCAATACCATGCCCACCGAGCTCAAGGTGTCGGCGCCGGGAGAACCGGCGCTGCGCACCCTGCTCTATGTCGAAGACAATCCGGCCAACCTGTTGCTGGTCGAGCAAATCATCGAGGGTCACCCGCATGTGCAGATGCTCAGCGCGCGCGACGGCAATGTTGGCGTGGCGTTTGCCCGCGCCCATCTTCCGGATGTAATCCTGATGGATATCAATTTGCCCGGCATCAGCGGCATCGAGGCTATGAATATCCTGCGCAGAGATCCGGCCACGAAGCACATCCCCATCATTGCCATCAGTGCCAATGCGATGCTGCGCGATATCAAGAAGGGTCTGGAGGCCGGATTCTTCAGATACCTGACCAAGCCAATCAAGATCAACGAGTTTATGAACGCGCTGGATGATGCGCTGAAATTTTCCGCCGATCGTTAGGGTCTGTTCTTAGTCATCCGACGGTGGCGCCGGGATCAAATCGGGATGCGATGCAAGGCGCGGCGACGACGCGATGTTCATACCTCGCCAGGAGCCGCAACGCCGCAGCGCGCCCGCTCCGCCGCCGCTTGCGGCGACGGGCGTGCGCTGCCCCGGGAACGAACGCAACGGCGAAGCCGTTGCGTTGGTGACCCGGCCCTGCGGGTTGAGGCCGGACGCGGCGTCTGCGGCGTTGTCGGACTTGGCAAGGGATTACCCTTGCCGGCGTCCTCCGCCTTGCATCCATCCGCGTCGGGCCTCAACGCCGTCCGCCGGATGACTAAGAACAGACCCTACCTAGCCGCTGCTTGCGAGCAGCGGAAACAGGCTGCGCAAGCCGGTGGCGATCATCTCCACGGCCATCGCCGCGAGGATGAAGCCGCCGACGCGCTCGACGATATCCAGCGTTGACTGGCGGATTTTCTCTCCCCGCGAACAGGCGGTAAGGAAAGTGATCCAGCAGGCGATGCCGACGATGAATATCGGCAATACGACGTGGATCAGATCGGCATAGCCATGCCATTCGCTATTGCCCATGACGTAGCTGAAGGCTGCCGGCCCGGCCAGTAGGGGCACCGCCAGCGGGACAATCGACGCCTCGCTCGCCGGCTGACCGGTCGTCGCCGGCGGCAGTCCCTTGAAGCTGGTTTCCTGGCCGAGCACCATCGCTATCGCCAGCAACAGGACAATGATTCCGCCGCCAACCCGCATGGCGCCGAGCGATACGCCGAGAAAGCCCAACAGAGGCATGCCGAGAAAGGCCGCCACCAGCAATGCCACGGTCACGCTGAGCCCTATGGTCCGCGCGAAGCGGACCTTTCGCGGCAGATCCAGCCCCCGCGTAGTGGCGAGAAACAGCGGAACCATGGTGACGGGTCCGACCAGCGCAAACAGCGTGATGGTTTTCTTGATGGTAAGTGCGGTGATTGTCAGCATCGATGGCTTTCCCGTTCCTGCCTCCCGACCAGTCGGGGCGCGCCAGCAGCTTTGCATGATTTCTTCCGCAAGGCCAGACGATTGTGCGTTGGCGCACAGACCGCAGCCGGGGCCGGGTTCAGGATTTGATCCATGAGCGCCGGCCTGTTGTGGCGTTTTGACCAACAAGGAGGCGGCAATGAACGGGGAACGATTCGCAGGTATCTGCCTGCAGCTTGCCGGAAGGGCAAACCAGGCCTGGGGCGAACTGACCGGCGACTGGTTGCGGGAGACCGCCGGAAGACGCGACCAGATCATCGGCAAGGCAAAACAGGCCAGCGCGCTTGCGCAGGAGGATGCGGCGCGCCAGCTGAGGGATTTCCAGCATCACCACCGCAACTGGCATTTCTAGAGGAGCTTGAAAATGTACAAAAAGATTGTCCTTGGCTTGATCGCCCTGGCGACATTCCTGCCGCTGACATTTGTGCCGAACGAGGCCCGCGCCCAGCACCCTGCGGCGTCGGCCGCCGCCGCAAGAATCGATGGCTTCGATGTGGATCCGGTGGCACGGCCGGTGCCGGGCAGCGAACTGGTGTTTACGCTGTACGGCAGTCCCGGCGGTACCGTGGCGATCCAGATCGGTGGTGCCACGGGGAGTGCGGTTCTGGTGGAAACCGAAGCCGGTGTCTATGAAGGCACTTACACCATCCGCAAGCGCGACAGGATCACGACCGCAAGCACGGCCACGGCCAATTTGCGAGTCGGCAACAGGGTGGCCAGCGCCATTCTCGACGAGCCGCTGGTCGGCAGAGGCGTGGGCAAACCCAAGGGTCGTCCGCTGATCTCGGCAATGACGCCGAAGATCGACCGCTTCGATGTCGATCCGCCGGCGAATCTCGCGGCGGGTGAAGAACTGATTCTCACGCTGTCCGGCACTCCCGGCGGGATTGCAAGCGCCCGCATAGCCGGCGTCAAGGGCAAGATCGTGCTGAGTGAAATCAGGGCCGGCGTGTACGAGGGTAGCTACACCGTCAAGCATCGCGACCGGATTGCAGCCAATGCCGCGGTGACGGGCAATCTCCGCATCGACAATCGGGAAGCCAGCGTGGTGCTGGGCCAGTCGCTGGTGGCCGGGCCCAACTATCAGTCGAGCGCTCGCCAGACAGCACGCCTGTGCGTCAATTGCGGCGTCGTCGAAGCGATCAACGTCGTCGAAGTCAAAGGCCAGGGCAGCTATCTCGGACCCATCGCCGGCGGCGTCGCCGGAGCCTTGCTCGGCAGCCAGGTCGGCCATGGCTCGAGCAACACGATAGCGACGGTGGTAGGTGCCGCAGGCGGCGCCTATGCCGGCAGCGCAATCGAAAAGAGCGTGAAGACGACCAAGCACTATGAAGTGGTCGTGCGTCTCGAAAACGGCGGCTCCAAGACATTTTCCTATGCGGCGCAACCGGGGTTTGCAGTCGGCACCCGGGTCAAGGTCGCCAACGGCACGCTGACCGTCGTTCAGTAGAAATCCGCAAGAAACAGTTCCCGTATTCCAATGCTGCAATTACGCAAAGAGGTCAGCAAATGCTCTACACAATCGCCGTCGTTCTGATCGTCCTGTGGCTGCTCGGTCTGGTCACGTCGACCACCATAGGCGGCTTCATCCACGTCCTTCTGGTGATTGCCATCGTTGTGGTCCTGCTGCGGATCATCAGCGGGCGCAAGGTGATCTAGGCGGCATTCGCCTATGGACGCCAGCGCACAGAGCGCGTCGAAACTTGTGTCTAGTCTTATCTGCGGTGAGCACTGAACACAAATTCTGCGCCACCAAATTTTACTTACCAGCAACCATCAGGAGAAAGCCATGAACAAGGATCAAAGCAAAGGCCGTGTCGAAGAAGTAAAGGGCAAGGTAAAGCAAGTCGCCGGCATCGTAACCGGCGACAAGAACCTGGAGCACAAGGGCAAGATTCAAAGCGTGAAGGGCGAGGCTCAGGCCGTCTATGGCGATCTGAAAGCCGATATCAAGAAGGCCAGCTAAGACGGGCATCCGTCCGCCTGCTGATCCTCGACTACCAACCAATAAAGGAAAGACCATGAACAACAAATTCAAGCTCACCTCAATCGCGGCTGCGATTGTCCTCGCCTTCAGCGCCAATGCAATGGCGGCATCCGATGTGGCGAAAGACGAAGCGCAGGCGGCCGCACCGGCAGCCAAGAAGGAATCCGTGGGTGCCTACGTCGATGACGCGGTCATCACCGGCAAGTTGAAGGCCCTGATACTGGAAGAATCTTCGCTCAAGTCGGCCGAAATCAACGTCGAAACCTACAAGGGCATCGTGCAGCTGACCGGCTTCGTCGGTTCCCGCGCCAATATCAACAAGGCCGTCAAGATTGCGCGCAGCGTCAAGGGCGTGAAATCCGTCAAGAACGACATGGTCGTCAAAGGCACGCAGTAATCCGCATCGTCGCCAACGGTTCCCCGACCGTTTTGGTCCGGGGACCGTGGCCTGAATATCAAGGGGCTGCTTCAATGCGGCCCTGACTCTCCCGCGAGAGTCGGCGCTGGCGGTACGGCGCCTGCGAGATGGCAACGCGACGTGTGTGGTTCGCAAGCGTCTTCACGTGACTCAGGAGTCATGCCATGAAAGCGATGAATGAATTCGAATCGGTGCTGGCGATCGCCGCCCTGATACTCGCTGTCTGCGCAACCATGGACATTCCGCTGGCTGGTGGGCCCAATGCCGCAGCCGGCAGATCGGGCAGCGATTACCCCGGATATAGCGTGATGCCTTCGCTCGAAGCCGCCAGGCAGGAAGCCACTGACACTGCCGCCAGTGATGCGGCGGAGCAACCCTTGGCGATGGCGAGCCGGGAAGCCGACAACAGTTCGTCGCACGCGCCGGCAATGCGGGCGCACCGGTCCCGGCAGAAGCTGGCCTCATGGTGAATTCCCTGATTGCGTTCTGTGTGCGACAACGTACAGAGAACATTCAAGAATCAATCGATCATGGTCGCAATGATCGGTTGGCCGCAATGTAAATCGGACACATTGTTTTTGCATCACGTGGCCGGCAACTGGTTCAGATCGATTCGCAGTGACTGTCGGTATTTCCCCCGCTTCTGCAGACAGCCGAAAGAACGAAGAAAACCGAAGGCGGAGATCGACACACCTTTTATGGATCGGAAATCATCATGACCTATGCATTAATCACGAAGCAAATGACCCTGGCCGTATCGTGCGCTCTGGCGTTCGGTCTGGTATCGGGCGCAGCAAGCGCGCAATCCGGCACGGCGAACAAGTCGGGCTACGCCATTGACCAGCGCAACGAGGTAGTCAAGAGCGGAACCGGCCTGTGCTGGCGTACCGGCTCCTGGACCCCTGCGCTGGCGATCGAGGAATGTGATCCAGACCTGGTGAAAAAGCCGGTCGCCGCCATGCCTGCGCCAAGACAGATTGCCGCAGCGCCGGCAGCAGCGCCGGTCTTCGCGCCGAAGCCGGCATCCCATCGCGTAAAACTCGACGCCGACACGCTGTTCGACTTCGACAAGGCGGATCTGCGTCCCGCCGGTCGCGCGGCGCTGGATGATTTCGTTGCCAAGAGCAAGGATATCAAGCCGGAAGTGATCATGGCCATCGGCCATGCCGACCGTTTCGGCTCGGACGCCTACAACCAGAATCTGTCCGAGCAACGTGCCGCGACGGTAAAGGCCTATCTGGTCAGCAAGGGCATCGAACCGAATCGTGTGTATACCGAAGGCAAGGGCGAGACGCAGCCTTTGACCAAAGCGGGTGACTGCCTCGGCGCCAAGAGCGCAAAGGTGATTGCCTGCCTGCAACCGGACCGTCACGTCGATATCGAAGTGGTGGGTACCTCGACCGTCAACTAGTTGGTCCGCCCGGCGGCGCATGTCCGGCATGAGCTGCCGATGCATCGCCGCCCGTCTCACTACACAAAGGAATGAAGATGAACAAACTCACCATCAACGCGATCGCACTTGCCGTCACTCTTGCATTCAGTGCCGGCGCCATGGCTGAAAGCATGTCGAAGGCCGACTACAAGGTGGCCAAGCACAAGATTTCGGTCGAGTACAAGTCCGCCAAGAGCGCTTGCGGCTCACTGTCGGGCAATGCCAAGGACATCTGCGTGGCCGAGGCCAAGGGCAAGGAGGCGATCTCCAAGGCTGACCTCCGGGCCAGTTACCAACCCACTGCGAAAACTCATTACGAGGCGCGCGTTGCCCGGGCCGAGTCCGGCTATTCGGTGGCCAAGGAGCGTTGCGACGACAAGGCCGGCACCGCCAAGGATGTTTGCGTGAAGGAAGCGAATGCGGCGGAAACCACTGCCAAAGCCGACGCCAAGGCGCAGATGAAGATCACGGAAGCGCAAGACATTGCCAACGTGAAGTCTGCCGACGCGCAGAACGACGCGACCAGGAAGAGTGTTGACGCGCGCCTGGATGCCTCGGCAGAGAAGCGTGACGCCGAGTACGCGGTGGCAAAGGAAAAGTGCGACACCTACGCCGGTAGCGCCAAGGATAGCTGTGTTAGCCAGGCGAAGGCGCGCTTCGGCAAGTCCTGATTCGCAAGAGAACAAACCCGTAGCACCTGAAACTCAATGTTCGACAAAGAGGTAATCCAATGAAAACCACACAACGATTCACACTCAGCGCAATTGCTGTTGTAGCGATGCTCGGCTTGGGCGGTTGCGCCGGCATGTCGGCGCAGGAAAAGAACACCGCCATCGGCGCCGGAGTAGGCGCCATCGGCGGTTCAGTTCTTACCGGCGGCAGCACTATGGGCACGGTCGGCGGTGCAGCAGTGGGCGGCGTTATCGGCCACGAAATGAATAAGTAATGATCGGCCCGCGATGCGCCTCGCCTGAACGGGCAGCGTGTCGCGGTCACCGACTTTCCCCGTCCCAAAGCATGAGCGACCGAACGGGTCGCTCATGCTTTGGGACCAACAGGAGATGAAAATGATGAAACTCCCGAAGACCGCCAGGGCGGTCGTTGTGCTGGGTGCCATGCTCGCGGCGCTGGCCGCCTGCCAGAAGCAGGAAGGACCGGCAGAGCGCGCCGGCAAGGAGGCCGACAAGGCCGTCGAGAATGTCGGAAAGCAGATCGAAAAGGTCGGCGATAACATTCAGGATGCGGCAAAGGGCAACAAGAAGTAGTCGCGTTGCCGAAGTATTCCGAACGTCGAAAAAAGCAGGCCCCCGGATCCATGCGAGAACCGGGGGCCTAAGGCGCCCGTTGATTTCGGGGAAAAATCGAACGGGCGGGGAGGAGCGATGCAATTGTCTCCGGTTCCGTCGCCGACGTATGTGCGCCACCGCACATAAGAAGACAACAGGCCAGGCGCAATTACCTGAGACCGGTGTGCTCGACCTCATACGAACCAAAGAAACCGCTGACCGGCCTGGTTTCCGGCAGCACATAGACGATGCCGTTCGTCCCGCTGAATGCCGGATGCACCACGGTCTCAAAAAACTTCGCCGGAACATTGATGCAGCCGTAGGAAATGCGGTTGTCGAGCGGCGTCGGGCTGGCCAGTCGTTGCAGGCGGCGTTCCTCGGGTTTGGCGCTGACCACGGGATGCATGGAGACCGCGCCGTCGTAATCCACCCAGAGAATTTCCTTGCCGCCCAGGTTGCGGTCGAGTGCGGCGACGAAGCGGCCGGCCGGCGTCGTGCGTTCCTCGGGGCGGATGCTCGACAGCGGTCGGTCGCCGATGCCCGGAGTGGCGTCATCACCCACGGCCAGGCCCAGCAGCGCCGGGCTGGCGCCACGCAGCCGCGCGTCGGCAGCGAAGACAAAGACCCTGGCGTTCTTCTTGTCGATAATGGCGAACGGCATGTTGCGATTGTCACCGGAATCGGCGATCCAATCGGCCATGTAGCGGGTATCCCGGGATGCGATCTCGCGCTCGAAGTTCGCCCGTCTTGGACGGTGGCCGACCGCCGGTGCAGGTTCGGCAGGTGCCGGGGTCGCTGCGCCATCCAGCGCGGACAAGGGGCGGCTCAGGACAAACGAGTGTACGGCGTTATCGGCCGCGAGCGCCGGGTGCCGGAGCAAACCGGCGACGAGCAGGCCAAGGCAGATCGCACTGGCCCTGGTTCGCATGGTCAGATGACCGGCGCAACGCGGCCTCCTGCCCTCAGTTTCGGTCCTGCTTGCGCAGACGAACGGGCGGCACGTAGAGCCTGGGCGGCGTTTCGGCTGGGACCACGACCGGCTCGTCAACAGCGAGAACAGGCACAGGCTCAGGCGCGAAGGCCAGCAGTTGCGGCGGCGTCGTGGTCTGCACTATGGTCGGTATCCACGGCGAAGCGGCTTCCGGCGCCAGTTCGCCGCCCAGCATTTCCTCGGCGACGTAGGCCGGCACCGCCATCGGTGGCACCGGAGGCACGACGGGCGGCGCCGCAGTGATATTCGCGATGGTCTTTCCACCCGCCGGTCCGCAGCAGGAGGTGGCAAGGGCGTAGTTGGTGGAGACGCCACCCGTCACGATCGGGCCTTGCGTAAGGGTCCATCCGGTGAAGTTGACTGTCTTGTTGTCGCCTACGGCTGCGGTGTCGAAATTTGGGATCGCACCCGGATTCAGGGTGACGCCGGCCGGGTTGCCCTTCAAGCCTGTGAAGGTCGTTGCTGTCGAGCCGTCGAAGGTCTTGTTCGCGCCATCAGGGAAGACCAGCATGTATTGAGTATGCGGGTCGCCAGGGTTGGCGAAAGAGACCCCAGTTGAATAGTCCGGTTGTACGCCAGCGTAGGAAACCGGACTGTAGTAAATGTTGACGGGTGCGCGCGTGATCTCCGCGGGGTCGGCGCGAGGAGCAATGGTCAGTGTGCCGGTGCCAGCGCCCGGTCCAGTGCCATTTGCACCGGCAATCAGTGTCAATCCGTCTGCCAGGCCGAGGCCCGTGTTAAAGGCTATGGCGTTTCCGGCGAAATCGGCGAAGTCGGTCAACACAATTTTTCCAGTCACGTTGAGGTCGTTCCCTGCGCACAAGGTAATGTTTCCCCTGGTGGTCGTCATCCATGCACCCGGGGCTGCGCCCTGATTCAGGAATATGTCGCGTCCGGCGGCCAATAGAACGCTGCCATCGGTCGTTGTAATGGGTGCATTCACGCTGATATCCCGCCCGCAGCACACCACCAGATTGCCGAAGTCGGTGGTAATTGCTGCGTTGATTATCGTGTCCCTGGTGGCATTCAAGGTCAGGGTAGACGCGGGTCCTGGCGCGATCCGGACCCAGGTGATCGCCGCGGCCACGGTGATGTCGCCGGCCCCGCCGGCATTGTTTGCGGTGTTGATCGTGACATCGGTGCCGCCGGTCAGACCGGCACCGGCGTTGCCAACGATGGTGGCGACATCCACTGTGGCCGTGGTCTGGCCGGGCGTTGGTGTGAAGACATCAGGGTTGCCGCCGCCGAATGAACCATTGGCAGTCGCTGCGGCAACGATCGTGACGTCGGCCGGGTCGAGCAACCACAGGCCGCGATTGCCGTTCGGCGCGCTGGCATTGGCGCTGATACCGAACACGTCGAGCCAGTGGCCGGAGGTTTCGATCAGGCCGCCGTTGCCGCCCAATGCGCCACCGCGTGCCGAGATACTGCCGTTGGCTCGCGTCGATTCGTCTGACCAGAGGATGACCTTGCCGCCGTTGCCATTGGTGATGGCGTCTGCCGTGATCATGGAATCCGCGCTCATGTAGGTTGCCGCGGCGTTCTGCACGGCCGGGTTCTTGCCCTGGTAGTCGCCGCCGACCAGAACGGTGCCGCCGCCTGTGTCGCCCGCGGCATTGATGTTGGCGCCGAACAGGCCGACGTGGTGGCCGGTCAGTGTGACGGTGCCGCCGGTCTGGCCTGCGCCGACGCCGGAAACGTCCAGTGTGCCGCCGACGTTCGTCGTGCCGCCTTGCATGTCGCCCATCAGCCTGATCGTGCCGTTGTGGTTCTCGATGGTCTGCGCCTGGATCACGCCGGTGTTGTTCACCGCGCTCTGCAATAACGTTCCTGCCGCCATCGCGGTCAGCAGTACCTGGCCGCCATCGGCCTGGATCAGGCCGCCGTTCTGTATCAGCGCATTCACCGCGCCCTGGCTCACCGTGACATTGAGCAGGCCGTCACCGGCGACGTCGAGGGTGATGGCGTTGCCTGCAGCCAGCGCTACCGTGCCAAGCCGGGCGATGATGATGCCTTCGTTGCTGACGTTGGCGCCGAGCAGAGCGACATAGCCGCCGTCGGCGTTGATCGAACCCTGGTTGAGTATCGACGCGTCGCTGTTGCCGGAAAACTGGTATCTGCCGGCCATGAAATCGCTGTCGGTGATGTTGAGGGTGGAGGCGATCAGGCCGCCGACGTTGATCTGTGCGTTCTTGCCGAACAGGACGCCGTTGGGATTGATCAGGAACACCTTGCCGTTGGCCGACATGCTGCCGAGGATGCTCGACGGATCGGCCCCCAGTACCCGGTTGAGTGCCACCGAGCTGCTGTTGGGCTGGACGAACTGGACCGCTTCCGTCGCGCCGATGCTGAAGCTCTGCCAGTTGATCGCCACATTCTGGCTCGACTGGGTGATGGTTGTGCTGCCCGCTGTGCTGCTGATGCTGGCGCCACCCGCGGCGACGACTCCGCCGACCGGCAGGGCATACACATTCGCGCCGAAGGCCAGCATCAGGGATACCGCCAGCCCTTTCAGCGCGAATCGTGGATTGCCGGCAAAGGCGCTTGCTGCGGACGATGATTTCCTGCCGGTGTTTGCGGCAGTAGTGGAAGCGGCGAGAAGCGCGCCGGTCTTTTCGTTCGGGATCGATCGGTAGCTGGATTTCATTTTCTTACTCCAATGTTCTTGAACTGCTTGTGAGCCATTTGCACGTTGCCGCTCATCATGATCAGAAATATTTCACGAGCTGGAACCAGAGCCGGCCCGATTGGTCCGGAGCCGAGGTCGGCTTTTCATTGCCCAGCTTGACGGCGTAGTACGCCCGCGCCAGGAAGTTGTTGGCTTCCGCCCAGCTGAGGCCGATGCCGATGCCGCTCAAGGTGCGACTGTTCGGTCCGGCGACCCAGGGATTTTTGTGCGTCTTGACGCTGCCGGTATCGACGAAGCCGATCAGATGCATTTGGCCGGGCAGTGTCGCGGAGAATTTCGGCAGCAGGTACCGCGCCTCCAGATGCGCGACATAGCCTTCGTCCGCATAGGCCTCGCCTTCCGGATAGGCGCGCACGCCATACATGCCGCCCAGTTCCATCTTTTCCGAGGAGTCGAGGTTCTTCGATGCGAACTGTCCGGCGATGCCGCCATAAATCGAGACCCGATCCGTCACCCTTTGCAGGCGCATGGCAGTAAATCCGAGCTTGTCGTAGTGGCCGTTGGTTTTCGCCGTCAGCGCGTCGATAGCCCGCGGGCCTGGGGTCTGTATATCGATCTCGCCCGTCGACCAGGTCAGGGAATAGCCGCTCGCCCCGCCGCCGCCAAGGCTGTCGCGATGGTCGCCATAGAGGCTGCCGAGCAGGACATGGGCTTTCTTGTCGGTGACGGACGGGGTGATGTCTTCCTTGTCCTGGAAGGTTTTGTCTTCGTAGGTGAGTCCGGCGTTGAGATTGTTGTTGCGCGACCGGATCAGGGGATAGCTGCCATAAATGCTGGCGATTTTCGCCGTGCCGTGGGCCTTGAGGCTTTCAAACTCCCTGCCCAGCTTGTATTCGAGGACGCTGTAGGCGACTCCGGCCGTGGCCTTGCCGAACTGCATCTGGTAGGAGCCGCGCAGATAATTCAGCCCGGGGCCCGAAGTCATTCCGCGCAATGAGGCGACATCGCCTCGTCCTGCCAGATTGTTGAGGTTGACCGTTGCGCCGAGCCGATACTCGCCGGTGTAACGGTTGCCGGCGTTGTCGAAATCGACTTCTCCCGAAACGCGCGGCCCCGGTGTGACATCGACGATCAGGTCTGAGGTTCCGACGGAGGCGCCCGGTACCAGGTTCGATCTGACCTTTACTCCGGGAACGTCGGAGAGCAGCAGGAGATGGCTTTCGAGTGGCAAGGCTTCGATTATGTCGCCGCTGTTGATGCCGTCGAGGAGGCCCATTGCCAGATCATTGGAAAGATTGGTCTGGTTGTTCAGCGTCACCTTGCCGTAGTGGCCTTCGATGACCGCGATGGTTACCGCGCCATCCTTGATGTCCTGTGCCGGCAGATAGGCCTGCGCAACCAGATAGCCGTCGCGCCGGTAGTGGTTGGCAATTTTCGCCGCCATGCCGCGCAGGTCGGTAAGTGTCAGTTCGCTGCCCGGGACGAAGCCGGTGAGCGCGAGCAGTTCAGCCTCGGCATAGACCTGCGCGCCGGTAACGCTCAATTTATTGACGACGATCCTGACGTCGGCGGATTGCGAACCGGTCGGCGCGGCAGGCGGCGCGACCTCAATGTTTGGAATCGCCTTTTCCGGAATCGGGACGGGCGGAATCTGTTGCATCTGGCTGCCGGCGTTTGGCGGCTGCTGGGCAAAGGCGCTGGCGCCGAAGGCCAACAAGGAGGCGATGATCAGTGGCTTGGTTTTCAACATAATGTTTCCTGTCGTTCTCTGTTGGAAAGAAATGGCGGGTGATTAGCGGCAGCTTGCCGGCGATTCCCGACCGGTTCCGTGCGGTAGCGCACTTCCGCAGCGAATTCTGCAATCGCAACCACGGAACCTATGCCGACGGTATGGCGAAAACAGTTTGCTCATGGAAACAGTGATATGCGCCCTGGCGCACATACCGCGCAGCGGATTCCCGCTACAACGTCCTTTCTTGCAGACCCTTTGAGAGGAGATTGTGATGATCAGGAAGACCGTTCTTGCGGCGCTGCTGTCGGCTTGCCTCGGCAGTATCTCGATTCCGGCAGCTGCCGCCGCAGTTGTATTTGTTCAAGTTGCACCGCCACCGCTTCGCGCGGAAATCATTCCCTCGCCGCGTCGCGGCCACCTGTGGGTTGCCGGGCACTGGGGATGGAGAAACCATCACCACCAATGGGTGAAAGGCAAGTGGATTCGCGAACGCCGTGGCTATCAATACAGCCAGCCCATGTGGCTGGAACGTGATGGACGTTGGCAGATGGAGCGCGGCGCCTGGAGGCGGGCCGATCGTGACGGAGACGGAGTTCCGAATCGCCAGGATCGTGCACCGAATAACCCGACTCGCTACTGATGCACTTGCAGCGGAATCGATACCGGCTCGTGCATCCCGCATTGAGTCGCTTTGTTCAGGAGGAAATATGAAAAAGCTTGCCTTGCTGTTGATCGTCACCGGCAGTTTCGTGTCCGGCTGTGCTGTTTACGAAGTCCCCTACCGGGACGGTGGCCCGTATCAGAATCAAAGCAGGGATCGCGATCGGGATCATGACGGAATCCGTGATCGCGCCGATCGTGACCGGGATGGCGATGGCGTTTCCAATCGGCAGGACAGCCGTCCGGATGACCCTCGCCGCTACTGAGAGCCTCGTGTCGAGGTGCCGGAAGGCGACAGGTTTCGCGCTTCCGGCAGCGTCCATGTGCCGCCGAGCGCCTTGAACAGGCTCACCGACGCCTGCAGCCGCGAAAGGCGAATCTGCGCCAGTTGGTCTTCGGCCTGAAACACCGTGCGCTGCGCGTCAAGCGCGGTCAGCAGGTCGTCTGCACCTGCGCGATAACGGATTTCCGCCAGTCTGAGCGCCGTCCGCGATTGCTCCACGACCTGTTGCTGAAGCAGTTCCTGCGTTGCCGTGCGTTGCCCGGCGGCCAGCGCGCCTTCGACATCCGCCAGAGCGGAAAGAATGACCTTGCGGTAACTCTCGACCAGTTCGCGCTCGCGCGACGACGCCACGTCGACCTGTGCGCGCAGGCGGCCGCCGTCGAAAATCGGCTGCAACAGCGCGGCGCCGAGTGCCAGTGTCGCAGTGGGTGCGCTGAGGAAATTGAGCAGCACATCGCTCGCCAGTCCCGCCGAACCGGTCAGCGAGATGCCGGGCAGCAACGCGGCTCTGGCCGCGGCGACATTGGCGTTGGCGGCGGCGAGTTGGGCTTCGGCGCTGGCGAGATCGGGGCGCCGTGTCAGCAGTTGCACCGGCAGCCCGGGGGCGACGCGCGGCACGGCCAGACCGGCGAGCGTCGCGGCCTGCGCATCGAACCCTTCCGGCGCCCGGCCGAGGAGGATGGCCAGTGCGAACAGGATCTGGCGTTCCTGGATCTCCAGCGGCGGAATGGCGGCTCTTTGCGCCAGCACCGCCGCTTGCTGTCGCGCGCGGTCGAGCGCCGATGCGGCGCCGTTGCGGACGCGCGAGTCCACGACCTTGAAGACGCGTTCGGCGATGTCCAGGTTTTCGTGCGCGATCGTCAGCCGGCCACGCAGCGACAGAAGCTGGAAATAGGCGTTGGCAACGCCAGCGACGAGCGTGAGCCTTACGGTCTCGCCGTCGAAGCGGCTGGCGCGTAGCGCCGCCTCGGCGGAGTGCAGGGCGGAGGCGTTCTTTCCCCATAGATCCACCTCGTAGCTGGCGCTGAGCGTGGCGTTGCTGGCGTCGCTTTTCTTCCAGTCGCCGCCATCGACATGCGTTTCGCGGCGCGAACTGCCGGCGCCGAGGTTCAAGGCCGGGAACAGGCTCGCGTCGGCAATGCGCACCTGCGCTTCGGCCTGGCGCACGCGCTCCGCAGCAATCGCCAGGTCGGGGTTGGCGGCCTGGGCCGCGGCGATCAGCGACGACAGCTCGGCTGAGCCGAACGTGCTCCACCACTCCTGCGCCGGCACAGCCGCGTCAACGGCCGCCGTCTCGGCGTAGGCCAGGGGCAGGTCGGGTGCGGATGCGGGAGCGTTGCCGGTGACGGCACAGCCGCCGAGCAGCAGCGCGACCGCCGGGACCATCACCAGCATCGGGCGCACGATTGGCTTCATCACGTCGCCAGCGCCACGATCGGATCGACCCGCGCCGCCTTGCGCGCCGGCATGTAGCCGAACACCAGCCCGGTCGCCATGGCGCAGCCGAAGGCCAGCAGCACCGGGCCGAGCGAGTACTTGACCGGCGTGCCGAAGGCCGCGACGATGGCCGCAGCCGCAAGGCCGAGCGCCACGCCGATGACGCCGCCGAGCAGCGACACCACCAGCGCCTCGGTGAGGAATTGATGCAGGATGTTCCTCATGCGTGCACCGGTGGCCATGCGTATGCCGATCTCGCGCGTGCGCTCGGTAACGCTGACCAGCATGATGTTCATGACGCCGATGCCGCCCACCAGCAGCGATATCGCCGCAACCGACCCGAGCAGAACCGTGAGCGTGTCCTGCGTATCCGTGGCGGTTTCGAGTACCGATGCCATGTTGCGGATCTGAAAGTCGGTGGCCTGGTGCCGCGACTGCAGGAGCGCCGTCACTGCCGCCTGCGTTTCGTCGATCAGCGCAACGTCATCCACCGCCACGGTGATGTTGCGCAGGAAGCGCTGGCCGAACAGGCGCAGGCCACCGGTGGTGAGCGGCACCATCACCACATCGTCCTGGTCCTGGCCCTGCGGCGAGGCGCCACGTACCGCCATTATGCCGATGACCTGGAACATTACGCTGTTGAGCACGATGTACTGTCCGACCGGATCGACGCCCAAAGGAAACAGCTTGTCGGCGACGGTCTGGCCGAGGACGACCACGGCGGCATAGCTCTTCTGGTCCGCCGTCGAAAAGAATATGCCCTTGGCGAGCGGCCAGTTGCGTGCCAAGGGAAATGTCGCCGAAGTGCCGGTGGCCTGCGTCTGGTAGTCGGAATTGCCGAAGCGGGCGGTGACGCTGCCGCCCAGTTCGGGCACCGCGGCGAGCACATTGGGCAGCGTTGCGATCATGTCGGCGTCGTCGGGCACCAGCGAGGCGACGGTACCGCCGACGCCACGGCGGTTCGGCTGGCCGGGGCGGATCAGCAGCAGATTGGTGCCCATCGCGTTGATGCGATCAAGCACCGTCTGCTTGGCGCCGTCGCCGATGGCCAGCATCGCAATCACCGAGGCGACACCGATCACGATGCCGAGCAAAGTAAGGGCGGTGCGAAACAGGTTGGCGTGCAGGGCCCTGACCCCGGTCTTTGCCGCCTCGAAGGCGCCGCCGACGAAAGAAGCGCCACCTTCACTGGCTGGCGGCGGGGTATCCGCGACTGCCGCAGCGCTCGACACTTGCGGGCCGGAATCGCTGACGATGCTGCCGTCACTGATTTCGATGATTCTCTGCGCCTGCGCGGCAATGTCCTGGGCATGCGTGATGAGAATCACCGTGTGGCCGCGCCCCGACAGTTCCCGCAACAGGGCCATGACTTCGACGCCGCTCTTGCTGTCGAGCGCGCCGGTGGGTTCGTCGGCCAGCACGATGCGTCCGCCGTTCATCAACGCGCGCGCAATCGAGACGCGCTGCTGCTGCCCGCCGGAAAGCTGGCTGGGCCGGTGGCGCAGGCGATCGCCCAGACCGAGCGAGTCCAGCAGTTGCGTTGCCCGCGCGTCGCGCTCCACTGGCGCCATTCCCGAATAGACCGCCGGTACTTCGACGTTGGCCAATGCGGACACGGTGCCGATAAGGTTGTAGCTCTGGAAGACGAAGCCGAAGGCCTCACGCCGCAGCCGCGCCAGCTCGTCACGCTCGAAGCCGGAGACGTCCTCACCCATGAAGCGGTAAGTGCCGGTGGTCGGCCGGTCAAGGCAGCCGAGGATGTTCATCAGCGTGGTCTTGCCCGACCCCGACGCGCCCATGATGGCGAGGAACTCGCCCGGGTAGATCTTCAGGCTGATGCCGTGCAGCACTTCGACATCGAGTTCGCCGCTGCGGTAGGTTTTTGTAACAGCCGTTAGTTCGATCAGCGGCTCGATTGTCGGCGCTGGCGATACGGCGTTCACGGGCGACCGCCCGATCGCGCCGCGTTCGGCGTCAGCGAGCTGCCGGTCGGGGCGGACGCCACCGGAGCAGTCGCCTTGGTTCCGATCACGACCTTTTCGCCGGGTTCGAGACCCGAGACGATCTGCGCCGAAACGCGGTTCATCACGCCAACTTTCACTTCCCGTTCCGTGACCTTGCCGTCAGCGTCGACCACGCTCACCATTGCGCGGCCGCTGGCAAACTGCTTGCGCGGATCGCCGCTGGCGCCGCCGCGACCGCCGCGCTTGCCGCCCTCGGCCACGACTGCCGCCGGGTGTAGCGCGGGAAGCGGCACCAGCACGGCGTCCTTTGCGCTCGACACGACAAAGAACACCTGCGCCGTCATCTGCGTCATGAGCGTCTGCTTTGGATTGTCTACATCGAACAGGGCGTCGTAGAGGACGACGTTATTCACCACGGTCGGCGTCGGCGGGATCTGGCGCAGCTTGCCGTAGAAGCGCCGATTGTCGCCGCCCAGCGTCGTGAAGTAGACATCCATGCCGACCTTCAGTTTGGGCACGTCGGCTTCCGAAACCTGGGCCTGTACCGTCATCGTCGACAGGTCGGCAATACGCATCACGATGGGCGCCTGCTGGTTGGCATTCAGCGTCTGGCCCTGCTTTGCCGCCTGTGAAACCACCGTTCCCGCAATCGGCGCAAAAATCCGGGTGTAGCCGAGGTTTGCCTCGTCCCCGCGCAATGTCGACCCGGTCTGCTGTATCTGCGCCTTGACCGAATCCATCTGTGCCAGGGCGGACTTGCGGGTCGCCTCGGCACTTTGCAGCGCCTCGGCGGTAGTCGCCTCATCGCGCATCATGTTCTGCTGCCGCGTGAGTTGAAGCTCGGCAAGTGAAAGTTGCGCCTGCTTGTCGGCAAGCTGGGCGTGCTGGTTCTGCAACTGGGCCTGATCGCCGTCGACCTTGGCCTGGTAAACCGAGGGATCGATTTCGGCCAGGAGTTGTCCCTTCTTGACTACGGCTCCTATATCGACGAGCAGCTTTTTCAACTGACCGGACACTTGCGTGCCGACGTCCACGTAATCCTTGGGCTGCAGGGTGCCGGTCGCCGTTACCGTGTCCTCCAGGTTGCCGCGCGTGACCACCGCGCTAAGCGGGGCGCCGGCCGCATCGTCCGCGGCGAACCATGTGCGCCATGCGTAGTAGCCGCCGCCCGCCAGTGCTGCGCATACGGCGAGAATGATGGCCGGCCGGTTCAGGCGCGACAGGCGAGCATGCAGCGGGCTTTCGAGCGGGACGCCTGTTTCCATTGCATAGGCCCCTATCGGTCGCGGCGGAAGAAGCTTTGTATCGCCGAGTACATCAGCACAAAGAACGGTGCGCCGGCGTCATCGACCCTGGGCGCCGGCCCGGGCTGCTGATTTCTCGATGCGATGAATTCGATCAGGGCGTCCACGCCGCCGTCGCGAATGGTTTCCGCGAAAGGCGATCGATAGGTCGACACCAGGCTGATGCCGGCGACTCTGACGTCGTAGATCTTCCACCCCGAGGCTGTCTTCTGCATGTCGTAATCGATGGTCATCCGCTCGGCGTCATCCTGCTTTATGAAGGACTTGACGGTGACATCGGTTTCGCCGGGGGCCATGCGCAGCGGCTTGTACTCGATCACCTGGTCGCGGTAGTTGGTCAGGGCCGTGGAGTAATTGCGCACCAGCAAAGTCCTGAAACCGGCGACCAGCGCTTCCTGCTGGTCGGGCGAGGCAAGGCGCCAGTTGCGTGCCACGGCGAGGCGGGTCATGTGACGGAAATCGAACAGCGGCAGAACCTTCGATTCAACCAGTCTGGCGAACTTCTCCGGGTTGTTGGACTGGAGGTTCCTGTCGCGGTTGAGTGTGGCAAACACCGACAGCGTCGCGACACTCAGGAGTACGTCCGGTGCGGTCTCCGGCTCGCGCTCGACGAGACCGACCGGCGGCAGCGTCGACGCAATGGCGCTTGTGGCAGAAGCAAGCTCCGCAGCAGCGGAACCTGCCCAGCCGGCGAGTCCGAAAAGCGCCGCGAAACATGCAAACAGAATCCTGCGCATTGAATGACCTCGTTTGGCACGGCTGGGCGACGGTAAAGCGGTGGTTTACACCGGCCGCCGCAAGTCCGTGTGCAGATTATCGGCATCCATGTGCGCCCGGCTGTGCGCTGGCGCACATAGACAAATGGCAATCGGCTGGCTGCCTTGCGATTCTCATGCCAGCCATAACATCACACGTGCGTTGCCGCACAGAGCATTTCGCCGCCCGGGAATATGTTGCTTCTCTCAGGTGGTATCCATGACGATGAAGTGCAAACATGTTTGTTCGACCCTGTGGCGGCGGAAGGCGCTTGCCGCCGCTATTGCATACGCGTTCGCATGCGCGTGCGCCGGTTACGCGCAGGCCAACGGTGTCGGTCCGACCGTGGTGGCGGGGCAGGCCAGCTTCTCCACCGTCGGCAAATCGCTCAGCATCACCAACAGCCCCGGGGCGATCATCAACTGGCAGGGCTTCTCGATTGGCGCCAGTGAAACCACGCGCTTCATACAGCAAAGCGCTGCCTCGAGCATTCTCAATCGCGTCATTGGTCCGGATCCGTCCGTCATTCTCGGCACGCTCACCTCGAACGGCCGGGTGTTCCTGATCAATCCGGCCGGCATTCTGGTCGGTTCGGGTGCGCGCATCGACGTGGCCGGGATGGTGGCCTCGACACTGAATCTGAGCAACCAGGACTTTCTTGCTAGCCGGCTCAATTTCACCGCCAATTCACAAGGCGGCAACGTCGAGAATCAGGGCAGCATCACCACCCCCACGGGCGGCAGCGTCTATCTGATCGGATCGAACGTCACCAACAGCGGCATCATCAAAAGCCCGCACGGCGACGTGATTCTGGCCGCCGGTCAGTCGGTGAAGATCTTTGACACCAGCACGCCGGGGGTACGGGTCGAACTGACGGCGAGCGACAGCAGCGCCATCAACCTCGGTCAGATCCTTGCACAAAGTGGGCAAGTGGGTATATATGGCGCAACGCTGCGCAACGCCGGCATCGTCGATGCCAACCAGGTAGTGCGCGACCTTAGCGGAAAGATCGTCCTGCGCGCGAAGCAGGACGTGACTCTCGAAGCCGGCAGTCGTCTCAGCGCCAGCGGCGAGCAGGCGGGGGCGGTCACGGTTCAGGCAGAAGCCGGCACCACGCTGGTATCCGGGGTGATCGAAGCCAAAGGCGTCGGCGAGACGGCCGGCAGCGGCGGCACAATCCAGCTGCTGGGTCGGCACGTCGGCCTGATGGCGGCCAGCATCGACGCGTCAGGCACGGCAGGCGGCGGTACCGTGCTGGTCGGTGGCGACTACCAAGGCAGGAATCCGTTGGTGCAGAACGCGTCGGCGACCTACATGAGTCCCGATTCCAAAATTGCCGCCGACGCCATCACGAATGGCATGGGCGGCAAGGTGGTGCTGTGGGCCGACGATTCGACGCGCGCCTACGGCAGCATTACGGCGCGCGGCGGAGTGCAGGGCGGCAGCGGCGGCATGGTTGAAACTTCCGGTCACTGGCTGGATGTGGCGGGTATCCAGGTCAATGCCAGCGTGCGTGATGGCAAGAGCGGCGGGAAAAGCGGCATGTGGCTGCTCGATCCGGCCGATGTGACGATCACCGGCGCGGTGGATAGCAGCGGATCCTTCAGCGGCGGCAATCCCGATGTCTTTGCACCGAGTTCCGGCGCAAGTACCGCCAATGTCAATCTCACCACCATCACTACCGCACTCAACCTCGGCACCGATGTCACCATCACCACGGTCAACAGCGGCACCAGCGGTGGCGGCAATGGCGACATCAGCGTGGATGCGGTGGTCACCTGGGACCGGTCGGCGTCTTTGCCGCCGCCGTCGATTCTGACCTTGAGCGCCGTGCGCGACGTGAACGTGAATTCGGCAATTACGGCCACCAATGGCAGTTTCGTGGCGAACGCCGGGCGTGACGTCAATTTGAAAGCGGTCATTACGACGACTGATGGCAACGTGGTATTGCGTGCCGACAGCGATGGCACGGGTCCCGGAGTTGCCGGCGGCATCGTGGCCTTTCTTGCCGGCGGTGGCGTAACCATGACGCGTGGTGCGGGCAGCGTCTATTCGAATCCGACTTCGTATGCCACGCCGACCGATTATCTGAGCAAGTTCACCCTGACCACCAGCACGCTGACACCCTACATGTGGGTATTTACGGAGGCCAACGGCAAAATCTACGATGGACTGACGGCTACCTCGCTTTCCTTCGTAGGCGATCCGACTACGGGCGGTGCCGTTACCCTGGTTCCCGGTACTGCAGACTTTGGAAATAGCAGCGCCGGCATTGCCAAGACGGTGAACTACAGTGGCTATAGCCTCGGCGGCGCGGATGCAGGCAAGTTTGCCTTGTTCTCAGCGGCAGGGAGTACCACGGCGGATATCACCCAGCGCGCCATCACCGTCACCGCCGACCCGGGCCAGACCAAGACCTACGGCAACATCGACCCGGCCAGCTACAGCTACACCAGCAGCAGCCTGGGCACCGGTGTCGCCCTCAGCGGCGCACTCACCCGCA
>JAUSCI010000055.1 GCA_030651305.1 Sulfuritalea sp.
AGGTTGTAGGGCGTATCCCACTGTTCGATCCTGCCTTCGCGCATGATGCCGACCATGTCGGAGACGGCAAAGGCTTCGTTCTGGTCGTGGGTCACCAGGATCGCCGCCATGCCGGCGCGCTTGAGGATGTCGCGGACTTCCAGCGACAGGCGTTCGCGCAGTTCGACATCGAGGTTGGAGAAGGGCTCGTCGAGCAGCAACAGGTGCGGTTGCGGCGCCAGGGCGCGGGCCAGTGCCACGCGCTGTTGCTGGCCACCGGAAAGTTCGTGCGGATAGCGCTCGCCGTGTTGGGCCAAACCGATCAGTTCCAGCATTTCATCGATGCGTCGCCGTCTCGCCGGCGCCGACTCTTTGCCGAGGCCGAAGCCGATGTTGTCGGCGATTGAAAGGTGAGGGAACAGTGCGTAATCCTGAAACACCATGCCGATGCGCCTCGCCTCGGCCGGCACCTGTGTTTTTTCGCTGGCAATCGTCACACCGTTCAGGCGAATGCTGCCCGCCGAGGGCATCTCGAAGCCGGCGATCAGCCGCAACATGGTGGTCTTGCCGCAGCCCGAAGACCCCAGCAGACAGGCAATTTCGCCCTGCGCCAGGTCGAAGGACAGGTCACGCACCACGGCTTGCTGGCCGTAGGCATGGCTGACATGGTCGACGTCAAGAATAGGCATGTGGGCGCGGAAGATGAGATTCATTCTCAATTATAATCTGAAGGCCGTGTCCCGCCAATTCAACTTCTCACCGCTTGCCGCCTTCTCTATCGCGCTCGCTGTTCTGGTCGCGCTGCCGGTGCTCGCCGTGAGTGTCAATCTTTTCAGCGGCGGCACCGGAGAAACCTGGCGCCATCTGATGGCGACGGTGCTGCCCGAGTATGTGGCGAATTCGATCTGGCTTTGTCTCGGCGTCGGTATCGGCGTCGCCGCCATGGGCACGGGGGCGGCCTGGCTGGTGGCCTTGAACGACTTTCCCGGCCGGCGCATTGCGGAATGGGCGCTGCTGCTGCCGATGGCGATGCCGGCCTATGTGCTGGCATACACCTACACGGATTTCCTGCAATTTGTCGGTCCGCTGCAAACCGGCCTGCGCGAGACGTTTGGCTGGGGCCGGGGCGACTACTGGTTTCCCGATGTGCGGTCGCTGGCGGGTGCCATTGTGCTGTTCTCCTGCGTGTTGTACCCCTATGTCTATTTGCTGGTGCGCACCGCTTTTCTCGAACGCGCCGGCGGCATGATCGAGGCGGCGCGAGCGCTTGGCCTCAATCCCTGGCAGGGGTTCTGGCGCGTCTCGATTCCGCTGGCACGGCCGGCCATCGCCGCCGGCATGGCGCTGGCATTGATGGAGACGCTGGCCGACTACGGCACGGTCGCCTACTTCGCGGTGGAAACCTTCACCACCGGCATTTACCGCGCGTGGTTCTCGCTGGGTGACCGCATTGCCGCGGCGCAACTGGCCGCCGCCCTGCTCGGTTTTGTCGCCTTGCTGATCCTGCTCGAGCGCATCAGCCGCGGGCGCGCCCGCTATCACGACAGCAGCGGCCGGCGCCGCGCGACGCGCCAGGTGCTGACCGGCTGGCAAGCGCTGCTGGCGCAGATCGGCTGCGCGATACCGGTGGCGATCGGCTTTGCCTTGCCGGCGGTGCTGCTGCTGCGTCTGGCCATGGGTGATGCCGGCGTTGCGGGTGAGGATGGCGGCGGCTTCAGTGGGCGCTTCCTGATTCTGGCGCGCAACAGCTTTACGTTGGCGGCGCTGACCGCCGGGTTGGCGGCGCTGCTGGCGCTGCTGCTCGGTTTCGCCGCGCGCGACGGGCACAAGCTGCCGCGACTGGCGAGCCGCATCGTCGGTCTCGGCTATGCGGTGCCGGGCTCGGTGATCGCGGTCGGCGTGCTGATTCCCGTCACCCGGCTCGACCATTGGCTGGCCGGACTGTGGCAGCAGATGAGCGGAGTCAATCCGGGCCTGATCCTTACCGGCGGCATTGCCGCGCTGGTGTATGCCTATCTCGCGCGCTTCCTGGCGATTGCGCTGCAAACCGTGGAAGCCGGTCTGGGCCGCATCACGCCCAGCATGGAAGCGGCGGCGCGCAGCCTCGGCAGCGGTCCGGCGGAAACCCTGCGCCGCGTGCATCTGCCACTGATGCGCGGCAGCCTGCTGACGGCCGCACTGCTGGTGTTTGTCGATGTGATGAAGGAACTGCCGGCGACGCTGGTGATGCGGCCCTTCAACTTCGACACGCTGGCGACGCAGACCTTTACCTTGGCTGCCGACGAACGTTTGGCCGAAGCCTCAAGCGCGGCACTGGCCATCGTCGCGGTGGGATTGCTGCCGATTATTCTGCTGGCCCGGCAAATCGCCGCCGGGCGTAGCGAGGTCAGTTCCTGTTAGCGCTTAGAGGGACTTGTGGGTGCCGTCGCATAGTGCGCCGTTGGCGCTCTGTTTGCAGCCGCAGAAATACACGGTCTTGCTTTCCTCGGCGGTAAATTTGACCGGGGCGAATTCGGAGCCCTTGTGGCTGCCGTCACAGAACGGTTGCGACTTGCTCTTGCCGCAGGCGCACCAGTAGTAATCCTTGCCCTGCTCGACGTCGATGGCGAAGGGAGTTTTTGCGGCGATTTTCGGCGTGGACATGCTGTTCTCCTGATCCTGTTGGCGATGTGCGCACTATAGAGACATTCGTCATGGCGCGAAATCGCGGATCGGGAACAGTCTGTTCCGACGCGGCGAACAATGGTCGCTACTTCCACCCGGCGCGATCGTAGATGCGTTGCGCGGCAACTGCGTTTTTCGCCAGTGTCGCCACCGGCAGATTGTCCGCCTTGAATTTGCCCATGGCATCGAGCGCCGGGTTCCTGACAACGACGCTGGCGACGGCCGGCCATTCGTTGTTGCCGTCGGCGAAGTAGCGCTGGGCGTCGTCGCTGGCAAGATATTCGAGGAAGCTGACGGCCGATCCCTTGTTCGGCGCTGTCTTCAGCATGCCGCCGCCGGAAATATTGATATGGGTACCAAAGCTTTTCTGGTTCGGCCAGATGATTGTTACGCGTTCCATCATGCGGCGATCTTCCGGTTTGTCGGAGCGCAGCAGGCGGGCGATGTAATAGGTATTCGACACGGCCACGCCGCATTCGCCCGCCGCGACTGACTTGATCTGGTCGGTATCGCCTCCTTTGGGGGCGCGGGCGAAGTTGGCGACCACGCCGCGCGCCCATGCTTCGGCCTTGGCTTCGCCGATATGCGCGATCAGGGCGGCCATCAGCGAGATGTTGTAGGGATGGCTGCCCGAGCGCGAGCAGACCTTGCCCTTGAGTCTGGGGCTCGCAAGATCTTCGTAGTTCTGCACGTCTTCGGCCTTGACCATTTCCTTGTTGGCGACGATGACGCGGGCGCGGGTCGAGAAGGCGAACCAGTCCGGGCTTCGCAGGTTGGCGGGGATACGTTCTTCCAGCGTTTTGGACTTCACCGCAGCGAACAGGCCCAGTTCGTCGGCCTTGGCCAGGCGCGCGGCATCAACGGTGAGGAAGATGTCGGCCGGGCTGTTCGTGCCCTCGTTACGGATACGCTCCAGAAGTTCATCTTCCTTGGCTTCGATGCGGTTGATCTTGATGCCGGTCTGCCGGGTGAAGTTGGCATATAGCGCTTCATCGGTCTGGTAGTGACGGGCGGAGTAGAGGTTCAGAACGTTTTGCTGAGCCGAGGCGGGGGTGGCGCCCAGGACCGGCAGCGCAAGCAAGGCGAGAAGCAAGCGGGATGATTTCATGGTGAACAATTCCAGGCTGAGGTATGAATTGCCTGTATTGTAGTGAGAAGCATTCTCAATAGCAACGCAAAATAAAACCAGCGCTGGGCTGGCGGCTGGCTGGCGGTAAGAGTGCTGCCGGCGCTAATCGGGATTGACGCGGCGCGCTCCGTTGAAGCGCTTCATCCAGTAACTGTCGCGCAGATCCTCGATGCGGACCCGACCCCCGGTGCGCGGGGCATGCACGAACTGGTTATCGCCGACATAGATGCCGACGTGGGAGAAGGCGCGGCGCATGGTGTTGAAGAAGACCAGATCGCCGGGGCGGAGTTCGTCCTGGCTGATCGCCTCGCCTGACTTGCTCATTTCCTTCGAGCTGCGCGGCAGGATCAGGCCAAGGCCTTCGCGGAAAACATGGCTGACAAAACCGGAACAATCGAAGCCGGCCTCTGGCGAACTGCCGCCCCAGCGATAGCGGATGCCGAGCAGATCCATCGCCTGGTCTATCGCATCCTGCGCCGTTGCCGTGGCTCGATCGACGAAGGAAACCCGCAACGGCGGCGGCACCACGATGGGCTCGTCGGCACGGGCACAGGGGACAATCAGCAGGCCGGCGAGTAAAAAAGCTCTCACCAGATGGCGGGGTGTTTCTTGCATGGGGCTGGACTATAGCATTCCGACCTTGCCTGTAAACCCCCTGCGCGGGTGTTGATTCAGGGTCTTGTAAGCCTCCTCTGGCTATAATCGGTCGCTTCGATGCTCAAAAAATCACCGAGTCGGCTACCGACCGGGCACGAATTCGAGGAGACTATCGTGAGTTTCAAGGCTTACCTGATCAATCAGGAAGAAGGCAAGGTTGTCAGTCGATTCGTCGACATGGATGAATCGCAGCTTGACCCCGGCGAAGTCACCATCGCCGTTACCCACTCCAGCATCAATTACAAGGACGCCCTGGCGGCGACCGGCGCCGGACGCATCATTCGCCGCTTTCCCTGCATCGGCGGCGTCGATCTGGCCGGGCGAGTGACGGCCAGCACCGATCTCCGCTTCAAGGCCGGCGACGAGGTTCTCGCTACCAGCTACGACATCGGCGTCGCCCATCACGGCGGTTATGCAGAAATGGCCCGCCTGCCGGCTGACTGGGTAGTCAAGCTGCCTGCCGGGCTTTCCTTGCATGACGCGATGGCTTTGGGCACGGCAGGGTTCACTGCGGCACTGGCTGTGGTGCGCATGGAACACGATGGCCTGGCGCCGGACAAGGGCCCCGTAGTCGTTTCGGGCGCCACCGGAGGCGTCGGCAGCATCGCCATCGAAATTCTTGCCAAACGCGGCTATCACGTCGTTGCACTGACCGGAAAGGAGGCCGAAGCCGATTACCTGAAAGGTTTGGGCGCAAAGGAAGTCCTGCTGCGCCAGTCGCTCGAGCTGGCGAAGATCAAGCCGCTGGGCAAGGAAACCTGGGCCGGTGCGGTGGATAACCTGGGCGGCGATGTGCTGGCCTGGATGGCCAGCACGATGCAGGTGGGCGGTGCGCTGGCTTCGATCGGCCTTGCCGCGAGTTTCAGTTTGAATACGACTGTCATGCCCTTCATCTTGCGCGGCGTCAGTCTGCTCGGGATCGACTCGGTCAATTGCCCGATGGCGCAACGAGCGGAAGTCTGGCGGCGCCTGGCGAGCGACATGCGGCCGGCCGACCTCGCGCCGGGGGCGGCCCGTATGACGCGCGACATCGCTTTTGCCGATTTGCCGGCGGCATTCGACGACTACGTCCAGGGGCGCGCCAAGGGCCGTGTCGTGGTGAGTATCGCCGCATGAGGCGACAAGCAATTGGCACCATTGCATTTACCACCAAGAAAACCAAGGAGGATAGTCATGGGAAAATATGCAGAGTTCTACAAGCGTTCCATCGAACAACCTGAAGCGTTCTGGAGCGATGAGGCGAAGCTTGTCGATTGGCACAAGCCGCCGCAAACAATTCGCGATTACAGCAAGCCGCCGTTCGTCAAGTGGTTCTCTGGCGGCGAAATCAACCTCTGCTACAACGCCGTCGACCGCCACGCTGCGAAGCGCCCCGATGCGCGCGCGCTGATCTATGTCTCGACCGAGACCAACGAGGAGACGATCTACACCTTCGCCGAATTGAAGACGGAAGTCATGCGCATGGCGGCGATCATGCAGTCGCTGGGTGTGGTCAAGGGCGACCGCGTCCTGATCTACATGCCGATGATCGCCGAGGCGACCTTCGCCGTCCTGGCCTGCGCGCGCATTGGCGCCATCCACTCGGTGGTGTTCGGTGGTTTTGCCTCGGGCTCGCTGGCGACCCGTATTGACGATGCCAAACCGAAACTGATTGTCTCCAGCGATGCCGGCATGCGCGGCGGCAAGGCTGTGCCCTACAAGCATCTGCTCGACGAGGCCTGCAAACTGGCCGAGTTCCCGCCGCAGAAAGTCTTGATGGTTGACCGGGGCCTCGACAAGAATTTCTCCAAAGTTGCCGGCCGCGACCTGGACTACGCGACCCTGCGAGCACAGCACATGGATGCCCAGGTGGACTGCGTCTGGATGGAGTCTTCCGAGCCGTCGTACATTCTCTACACGTCCGGCACCACCGGCAAGCCCAAGGGAGTTCAGCGCGACACCGGTGGCTATGCGGTTGCCCTGGCCTCGTCGATGAAAAATATATACATGGGCTTCGAAGGCGAGACCATGTTCTCCACGTCGGACATCGGCTGGGTGGTCGGCCACAGCTACATCATCTATGGCCCGCTGATTGCCGGCATGGCGACGATCATGTACGAGGGTACCCCGTTGCGTCCCGATCCGGGAGTCTGGTGGAGCCTGGTCGAGAAATACAAGGTAAATGTCATGTTCTCGGCGCCGACCGCGATCCGCGTTTTGAAAAAGAGCGACAACAGCTGGCTGCACAAGTACGACCTGTCTTCCCTCAAACACCTGTTCCTCGCCGGCGAACCAATGGATGAGCCAACCCATGAATGGATCATGGGCGAACTGAACTTGCCAGTCATCGACCACTACTGGCAGACCGAATCCGGCTGGCCGATGCTTTCCGCCGTGCCCGGCGTCGAGAATACAAAGATCAAGTTCGGCACGCCGAGCTTCGCGGTTTATGGCTATGACTTGCGCATCTTCCGCGAGGATGGCACGGTGTGCGATCCCAATGAAAAGGGCATTGTCGGCATCGTGCCGCCGCTGCCTCCGGGCTGCCTGTCGACGGTTTGGGGTCAGGATGATCGCTTCGTCAGTACCTATTTCAGCCTGTTCAAGGATTTTCTCGTCTATTCGTCCTTCGACTGGGGCATCAGGGACGAAGAGGGATATCACTACATCCTCGGCCGCACTGACGACGTCATCAATGTCGCCGGCCATCGTCTGGGCACGCGCGAGATAGAAGAGGCCGTACAAGGCAACACGGCGGTTGCCGAAGTCGCGGTAGTCGGTGTCAATGATCAGTTGAAAGGCCAGGAGCCGATCGCCTTTGTCGTGGTCAAGGACGCGGCACGGGTGGCTACTCCGGAGTTGCGCGCGGTACTGGAGGCGGAGATCAAGAAGGATGTCGACAACAGTCTGGGTGCCATTGCGCGACCGAAGCGAATTCTCTTCGTCACCGGTTTGCCCAAGACGCGATCAGGGAAGATGCTGCGTCGTTCCATACAGGCCATTGCCGAAGGTCGCGATGCAGGCGACCTGACCACCATCGACGATCCGTCCACGCTCGAGCAGATCAAGCTGGCATTGGCGGCGGGCTGAAAATGCGTTCGGAGACGGGCGTTCCTCGCGGAACGCCCGTCTTTCATTGGTGCTGCGGGCAGCGTAGAGCCACTGGCGCGAGTTGGCTGGCTGCGAGTTAAGCGCCGCTTAAGCCATGCGCCCCATGATTTGCTTCATTAACAATCGTGGAGCTTTCGATGCGACGCATTCCGACCAATGCAATGGCGCCCTTCGCCAACTCGGTGCGGGCGGTGCCTGTCGCCGTCTCGTCAGCGCCGACTTTCGCGGCCTTGGCCATGGTGCGGCAGTTTGGACGAAGGGTGGCCTGGTTGATCACCTTGGCGACGGTGGCGGGACTTGGCGTGGTGCCAACCCAGACAGGTGCGTGGGCGGGCGAAGTGCAACCATTTGTCTCTTTCGCCCATGATGGCAGGCATGAACGGTCGCAACCCGATCAGCCGCCGCAGCCCGTCGCGGCAACCGTCGATTTTGCGCGGATGGAGGCGCGCTGGCGGGAAATACAGATTACGCTGCGCCCTTCCAGATTGATCGTGTTGTGCGAAGAGTTCAAGCGTGACTTCCCCATCAGCCCGTTCCGGCGGAAGGTACAGATCATTCAAGCGGAGGCTCGCCTGGCGCTGGATATTCAGCGCTCGGTCGGACTTTCCGGGGATTTGTTCGACGATGCTGTTGGCGACAGCGGCTACCGCGATTGCCTGGTCAAGACACTGCATGGAGACAAGGATGCGGCCTACCGCATTGCGCTCGCCTTCAAGGACGGCACACTGGGCGTCGAGGCCAGTACCCGGCGCACCGAGCAATGGTTGCGTTTCTCCGCCGAGTTGGGCAACGCACTGGCGAGTTGGGCGCTTGCGGAAAGCTACAACAATAGCGGTCTCATGGCGGACGCCGCCCGGTTCGAGAAGCGGGCGCTGGAACTCGGCTACCAGCCCCCGGTTCGGTTGGCAAATCGGGGGTACTGACGGACGTTCCCAGGGACAGCCCGGTAGTTCGGCAAGCGTCATTGACGGTCGCACGGGTCGGCGTCAGGCCGAACGCTTTGGGGTGGCTAAACCGGCATCTATTTCGCCGGCCTTCCTTTGAAGGCATAATCCCTACCTCATTCGAGGAAATTGGCGGCAATCCAACACGGATGAATCCACTCGAGTGCATTGCAGACCAGAGGTGAGACAGACATGAACCCGAATGAGGCATGGGGCCGCCAGGAGCGGGATCCCGCCTATACCGGTCCCGAGCGGCGCAAGGGGATGCGTACGCGAGTTGACGGGGTTCGCGAGGACGTTCTCCACCATGATCCCTTGCTCGATTGCCTGGTGGAACTAACCAGAATACATGGGCGACCCAGTACCCATGCGGCGCTGTCCGCGGGCTTGCCTCTTCCGGCAGAGGGGCTGACACCTTCACTATTCGTCCGCGCGGCTCAGCGGGCGGGTTTTTCCAGCAAGGTGGTGCGCCGTCCCCTGGAAAAGATAGATGCGGCCTTGTTTCCCGCCATCTTGCTGCTCGAAGATAACGAAGCCTGCATTCTGCTCGACTGGAATGACGATGGCAGCCAGGCAAGATTGCTGTTCCCTGATACGGCGCAGGGGGCGGTATTGATGACACGAGAAATCCTGGTGGCGCGCTATGTGGGAATCGCCATTTTTGCCCGGCCCCATTTCCGCTTTGACCGGCGCACGCCCGAAGTAGTTGAGGTTACTAAGCGTCACTGGTTCTGGGGTGTGATTTTCGAACAGTTCCCGGTTTATCGGGATATTCTCGGCGCCGCCGCATTGGTCAATGTCTTCGCGCTGGCCATGCCGATATTCACCATGAATGTGTATGACCGCGTGGTGCCGAACAACGCCGTCGAGACCTTGTGGATGCTGGCTGGCGGTCTGTTCCTGGTCCTGGTGGTCGATTACGCCATTCGTCTGTTGCGTGGGCATTTTGTCGATCTGGCCAGTTCACGCATTGACCTGAAGTTGTCGGCACTGATCATGGAGCGCGTGTTGGGAATGCGGCTGGCCGACCGTCCGGCCTCGGTGGGCTCTTTTGCCGCCAATTTGCGTTCTTTTGAAACCGTGCGGGATTTCATCGCCTCCGCCACGGTTACCGCGGTAATCGATCTGCCGTTTGCCATACTTTTCCTGGTGGTCATTCTCTGGATCTCCTGGCCGCTGGTCGCATTGCCTGTCCTCGGCATAATCGGCGTGTTGATCTATAGCTACGTCATCCAGTACAAGATGCGCGAGTTGTCGGAAACGACTTATCGCGCTTCGGCCTTGCGCAATGCAACCTTGGTTGAGAGTCTGACGGCGCTCGAAACCATCAAGGCCAACGGCGCCGAGGGTCTGATGCAGGCGAAGTGGGAAAAGACGGCGGCCTTCTTGGCCCGGACCAGCGCCCGCTTGCGGCTTCTGTCCTCATCCGCGATGAACGGCGCCGCGACGCTGACCCAACTGGTCAACGTACTGGTTGTCATAGGGGGGGTCTATCTGATCCACGAACGCTTGCTCACCATGGGTGGATTGATAGCGTGCACCATGCTGGCGGGACGCGCCATGGCGCCGCTGGGGCAGGTGGTGGGTCTGCTGATGCAGTTCGAGAACGCCAAAACTGCCCTTACGGCGCTGGAAAAGACCATGACGACGCCGGGCGAGCGGTCCGACGAAAGTTCCTTTGTTCATCGTCCGGAGATCCGCGGCGATATCGAGTTCCGCAATGTTAGCTTCACCTATCCTGGCCAATCCCAGGAGGTTCTGCACGGCGTCTCGTTCCGCATCAAGCCCGGAGAACGCGTTGCGGTGCTTGGCCGCGTGGGCTCTGGCAAGACCACTTTGCATAAGCTCACGCTCGGGCTGTTCCAGCCGACCGAGGGAGCGGTCTTCCTTGATGGGGTGGATCTACGACAGCTTGACCCGGCGGATTTGAGGCGCAATGTCGGCTACGTAGAGCAGGACACCCTGCTGTTCTACGGCAGCCTCCGCGAGAATATTGCCCTGCGCGCGCCCTATGCCGATGATCTGGCGGTTGTCAGCGCAGCCGAGATCGGCGGCTTGACCGAGTTTGTCAATCGGCATCCCCAAGGCTATGACATGGTAATCGGAGAGCGCGGCGCCTCGCTTTCAGGTGGCCAGCGCCAGAGTGTCGCCATCGCCCGTGCCGTGCTGCTGGACCCGTCGGTACTGTTGCTGGATGAGCCGACCAGTTCCATGGATTTCACTTCGGAGAGTCGTTTCAAGGAAAGTCTGCGTGGTTTTGTGCAGCACAAGACCTTGGTTATTGTGACCCACCGTTTGAGCCTGATCGATTTGGCTGAGCGACTGATCGTCATTGACGATGGCAAAGTGGTCGCCGACGGTCCCCGGCAGCAGGTGGTCGATTCGCTCCAGGCCGGGCAGGTGGGGAGAGCGACATGAACGAGCGTGCGGGTTTGCAGCGACTGTTTGGCGTGGTGGGCCGGGTTCATGGGTGGCTTGAATCGATTCGGTTGCGTGTGCAGCCCAGAGTTGACCGCTGGTTGGCCGACTGGAAGGAGAATCCCGAAACGCGTGAGGCAGATTTTGTTCAGGATGCAGACTACTTCATGATTCATCAGGAGCCTCTACGGGCAAGGGTATTGGTCAAGACCATCCTGATCTCGCTGGCGCTGTTCATCATGTGGATGGCGGTTGCCGAAGTTGATGAGATTGCCAAAGGCGAAGGCAAGGTAATTCCTTCCAGCCAGATCCAGATCCTGCAGAGTCTGGATGGCGGGATTGTGGTGGAGATAAATGTGAAGGAAGGACAGATCGTCGACGCCGGGCAAGTCCTGTTGCGGGTCGACCCGACTCGCTTCGAGTCGTCGGTGCGTGAGAACCGCTCGCAATATCTGGCGCTGACGACCAAGGCTGCGCGTTTGCGCGCCCTGGCGGAAGGCTTACCCTTCGTGCCGCCGCCGGAGGTCCTGCTGGAGGACCCAAAGACCGTTCAGGATGAACAGAGGCTCTATGAATCGGCCAGATCCAATGTGGCGGCGCAGGTTTCGATCGCCCGCGAACAACTGGTGCAGCGCCAGCAGGAGCTTTCGGAAATGCGCGTCAAGCGCGAACAGGCCTCCCAGGCATATGAACTGACGGCAAGGGAGTTGGCGGTTACCAAGCCACTGATCAACTCGGGCGCGGTATCCGAGGTCGAATTGCTCAGGCTGGAGCGTGATGCATCGCGCTTCCGTGGCGAGCGCGACATGGCGGCGACGCAGATTTTGCGTTCGCAGGCGGCGATGTCCGAGGCTTCGCGCAAGATAGAGGAGGTTGAACTGAATGCGCGCAATGAAGTGCGCAAGGATCTTGGCGATACCATGGCCAAGCTCAATGCATTTACCGAAGGCGGGGTTGCCCTCGCCGACAAGGTTAAGCACGCATCGGTTCGTTCGCCCGTAAAGGGGACGGTCAAGCGGCTCCTGGTGAATACCCTGGGTGGCGTGGTCCAGCCTGGCAGGGATCTGGTCGAGGTCGTCCCGCTCGATGACGCACTGATTCTGGAAGCCAAGGTAGCACCCAAGGACATCGCCTTCCTGCATCCTGGCCAGCCGGCCATGGTCAAATTTACTGCCTATGATTTCTCCACCTACGGCGGTTTGGAGGCGAAGCTTGAAAACATCGGGGCGGACTCCATCACCGATGAGCGCGGGAATACCTTCTTCCTGGTCAAGGTGCGCACCAACAAGTCCTCGCTGGGTGCCGGTTTGCCTATCATTCCCGGCATGGTGGCCGAGGTGGATATCATCACCGGGCAGAAAAGCATTCTTGCCTACCTGTTGAAGCCGGTGCTCAGAGCCAGGCAGACCGCACTCACCGAGCGTTGAGCGTTGTGTCGCCGTCGCCGTTTTCATCCATCCGGCATCTGTTCGTTTCTTCCTCCGGAGCGGCCTTGCCGCGCTGGCTGGAGGCGTTTCCGCAGGCGACGGTCAGCCCTGCGGGGGGCATCGGCAAGAAGCCGTCCGTCAGGACGCTGGTGTGGCTGCGCCTTGACGACGCCACGTCCGCACTGGACCAGCTGACCGCGTTGCAGAAGTCGGTCGGCGCCGCTGCCGTGATCGTGCTGGCGAACCAGCCTGACAACGAGCAGGCCCTGGTGCTGTTTTCCGCAGGGGTGCGCGGCTACTGCAATGCGCACGCCACGGCGGCCAACCTGCGCCAGGTGGCAAATGTGGTGCAGGCGGGAGGACTTTGGATTGGCGAGACCTTGATGCACCGGCTGCTGGCATCCAGTCAGGCCGCCCTGGCGAGGATCCCGGTGGCCGCCTTGCCGTCGGCGGTTGCAGGCGCCTCCGGCGACCGTTTGGCGGCGCTCACCAAACGCGAACAGGAAGTCGCTCGAGCCATTGCCAATGGCTCCAGCAACAAGGAAATCGCCCGCCAGTTGGACATCACGGAGCGCACCGTAAAAGCGCACGTCGGCGCTGTTTTTCAGAAACTCAAGGCTCGTGACAGGCTTCATCTTGCCCTGATGGTCAACGGCCAGCGGCCGGCCTGACCCCCCCCGATACTGTCCTTTGGTCCAATAGCGGTCGTTGCTTCCGGCAGGTAGAGTCACGAGCATTCCATAGTCTCGTCCGGAGCAATCATCATGGCTGAATCAGGCAACGTAATCGGCAAAGTCGCATCGGTTCAGGGAGAAGCATTCGCGAAGGGCCCGGACGGTGCGATGCACCAGATCAAGGTGGGCGATCCGGTGTTTGAAGGCGAGGTGATCCAGACCGCTGCCGGCGGACATGTCGAACTCGCCTTCAGGGATGGCAGTGCCTACTTTGTTCGCGACAAGGAGGCCGTCACCCTGGACGGCATGGGGTTTGGCGGGCGCACTGCGGCCGAAGCAGGCAACGTCATCGGCAAAGTCGCATCGGTCGAGGGGCAGGTGTTCGCGAAAGGTACCAACGGGGCGGTACGCCAGCTCAAAGTGGGTGATGCGGTGTTTGAGGGCGAGGTGATCCAGACCCCCGCTGCAAGTAGCCGCGTCGAACTCGCGTTCAACAATGGGACTGCCTATTTTCTCCGTGACAAGGAATCTGTCACTCTGGACGGCATGGTGTTCGGCGGCAGGGCACTGGATGCCAAGGAAGCCTCCCTCATGCCAGGCAAAGGCGGCGAACTGGAAAGCATTTCCCGCGCGATTGCGGAAGGTAGCAGCCTCGACAGGCTGCTGGAAGAAACATCTGCAGGTAGGACTACCGCTTTTGGGAAGGCTGATGATGGCCATTCGTTTGTGCAGTTGCTGCGTATTGCCGAGGCCGTTGATCCGTTGGGGTACCAGTTTGGAACCAGGGATGGGGCCAGGCTGGACGATGTTGTTGGTGGGGGTGCAGAGAGCGCAGGGGCTGGAACGGGAAGTCAGACGGTGGTGGTAGCGGCGCCGGTGGTGGCTACGGTGACGCTGACTGACGTCACGGTAGCCGAAGGCGCCGGCACGGCGACCATCTCGGCCACCATAGACAATGCGCCGCAGACCACGGCGCTGGTGCTGACGCTGTCCAACGGCGCCACGCTGACCTTTGCAGTGGGGACCACCACGGCCACCTCGACGCCGTTCGCGATTCAGGGCGACGACGCCTATGTGGATGGCGGCAGCAGCACGGTGAGCATTACCGGCAACAACGGTGGCGGCAACTTTGGATCGGTGATCACAAGCGCCACGGCGACGGCGCAGATCACCGACACCACCGACACCACCACGGTGAGCCTGGCCACGGCCAACGTCACCGAGGACGACGCCAGCGTCACCTTCACGGCGACGCTGTCCAACGCCGGCGAGAGCGACGTCACCATCGTCACCAACCAGGGCGACAT
>JAUSCI010000045.1 GCA_030651305.1 Sulfuritalea sp.
GGCGGGTCCTGCCAGGGATCGCTGATGCGGTAGTCCATGGCGGACAGGCCAGTGCTCCCGGGATAGCCAATCCAGTTGACCTGCACCGGTGCGGGCTTTCTGGCAAATACCGGCAAGCGGTTAAGCCCGGTATGTCCCGACAGGTCGACCAGGATGTCGATGCCATCGGCGCGGATCCGTTCGGCCAGTTGTTCGTCGCTCAAGCCATGACAGGCCAGAAAGTGATCCATGTGGCGGGCAATACGTTCGGTATGTCCATCGTGCTGAATGTTGTTGTAGTAGCCATGAATCTGGAAGGCGGATTTGTCATGGCAAGCCAGGATCGGCTCGAGGAAATAGGCCACCACATGACTGCAAAAATCCCCGGAAACGTAACCGACCTTGAGCCGTCGTTCGGGATCGCGGTTATTGGGGTGCGGCTGCCAGAAGGGCTTGAGAGGCGCTTCAAAGCGTTCCGCATAGCGCTGATGCGCGCTAAACGCCTCGGCGGGAGGGCAGGTACCCAGGTTTTGGGCGAACAACAGGCGGCTATATGCGGCGGCGTCATCTGGCTTGAGCAAGAGTGCCTTGCGGAAATTGACAACCGCTTCGTCCACCTGGCCTTGAATCAAGAGCACCGTCGCGAGATTGCAGTAGGTATCAGCATCATCCGGCTTGAGCAATAGCGCCCGGCGGTAATTGGTGCTGGCCTCATCCAACTGGCCCATATCCTGGCGCATATGCCCCAGATTGAAGTAGTACATGGCTTCGGATGGCTTGGCTTTGATCGCCCTCCGGATGAGACCAACAGCGACGTCACTGTTCCCCTGACAATGGTAAATCAGGCCAAGCAAATGGAGTGCTTCGGAGTGACTTGGCTTGGCCTGGACGATTTGCTGGCAAATCGCCTGCGCCTGCGTCAGCCGGCCGCTTTGGTGGTGCTGGATGGCTGTTTGCAGCGCCTCCGAAATAAATGCCGTGGGGGAGTGGACGTTGGTCGTCCGCCCAAGGTCTTTGCGCTGGCAGCAGTGCTTGTACTTCTTGCCGCTGCCGCAGGGGCAAGGATCGTTGCGAGCAGTTCTCTTCAAGGGTGGTTTTGTGAGCACGGTCAACAATCTCGATGGCATTTGCCGCGTTTTTGATCACGCAGCGTGAGGGAAGGTGAGTGATCCCCCTCGGGGAACTTGAACAAACGAACCCTTTGCGGGAGTCTCCGGTTACCAAGACAAGAGACCCTCAAAGTGTGCCATGCCCTGCTGCAAGACCCCAAGTTTTTTCAACTGCTGAAACGGATCGATCAATAGTTCGCGGCGCAAGCGCGTGCTGACGGATGTCTTTTCTGTGACGGCGTTCTCCACTGCGCCAATTACCCGCGCAAGCCCCGAGCGTGCGTGCCCGAGGCGCAAGACGATTACGACACGCGCGTCAGTTTCTGCTGCAACCGGTGCCGCAAGCGGTGCACCTCAGGTCAAAGAATACCCAGCCAACCGTGCCCAACTCTACACCGGCGGCCTGGTTGATGTCGCGGTACGGCGCGTTGAGCAATTGCGGTTTGCATAGCAGGGCGAAAAAGACGCACAAGTTGGTTGCGGTACCTGCGCGTTTTTGATTTCGGCGAGATAGGGATTGCGCTGTCCGTTTGCCTCGATTTCGACGCGAGCATCCGCCCGAAGGCCGTGCGCGATGAGCGGCTCGCGTTCGAGCACCTGGCCGTGTATGCCCGTTGTCCTTTGCAAGGGTTCCAAGGCGCGCTGCAAGACGGCCTGCCGTTTGTCGTCAGGTAGTTTCACTGTTCAATAATCCTCTGAGTTCACGTTTCGTGAACCATTGTAGAAAATGAACAATCAGTTATCGATCTGCTAGAGCGTGATGGGAGCAAGTACCCCGTCCCAACGCTGCCGGCCATCATGATCTTCTGCCACCCGAAAGTCGGCGCTTGCCGGCCCGCGAAGCGGAATCTCCGGCAGACAAAGTCCGGCACGGCGCCGAAACCTGTCCGAAACCGTCGCCCTTGTCACTCGTATCTGTCTCTCCCCTAAAGACTGATCCTCTCGCCCAGACGAGGCAGGTGCGGCATGGGCCAACCGAGCTGATCGTGGATCGCCTGGGCGAAGGCGGCCGATGCCGCCGCCTCGCCATGCACGACATAGGCATGCTGCGGCGGCGTGTGGAAGCCGCGCAGCCAGTCGAGCAACCCAGCTTGATCGGCATGCGCCGACAGGCCGCCCACGGTATGGATCGCGGCCCTGACCGGCACCGACTTGCCGAAGATATTCACCAGGCGCGCGCCGTCGACCAGCCGGCGGCCGAGCGTGCCCGCCGCCTGGAAGCCGGTGATGAGGATGCTGCATTCGCTGCGCGGCAGGTTCTCGCGCAGGTGGTACTTGATGCGGCCGGCGTCGCACATGCCGCTGGCCGAGATGATGACCGCGCCGCTGCGAACCTCGTTCAGCGCACGTGAGCCATCGACATCGGCGACGAATTCCACTTTCATTTTCGCCGGATGCTGCTTCATCCAGGCGATCAGCTCGCGGGTGTGGCTGTCCATCAGGTCAGGATGCTCCCAGGTGATGTGCGTCGCGGCGGTGGCCATCGGCGAATCGATGGTGATCTTGAGCGGTGCAAGGCGCTCGCTGCGTACCAGGTCGGCCAGGATGTAGATGATTTCCTGGGTACGGCCGACGGCGAAGGCGGGCATGATCAGGTTGCCGTGGGTGTGGCGCGTGCGCTCGAAGGCCGCGACGATTTCGTCCTCGGTTTCGGCAAAGGGGCGGTGCAGGCGGCCGCCGTAGGTCGATTCGATGAACAGCACATCGGCTTCGGGCACGAGCTTTTCGGGATCGTGCAATACCGGCCGGTCGCACATGCCGAGGTCGCCGGAAAAAACCATCCGGCGCGGCTTGCCTTCGCCGGTAACCGTCACCTCCAGCCACGAGGAACCGAGGATGTGGCCGGCGTCATGGAAGTTGACCGCTACGGTTTCAGCCGGGTGAATCAACTCCCGATACGGCGCCGGACGCAGCAGCTTGAGCGACGCCTCGGCCTGGGCCACCGTGTACAGCGGCGGCTGCATCGCCGGCTTGCCGCTGCCGCCGCGCCGCCGCTGATGGCGCAGCTGCCATTCCGATTCCTTCTCCTGGATGTGCGCACTGTCGCGCAGCAGCACTTGCAGCAGATCGATGGTCGCCGGCGTGGCATAAACAGGCCCGCGATAGCCGAGTACCGACAGCAGCGGCAGCAGGCCAGAATGGTCGATATGGGCATGCGTCAGCAGGACGAAATCGATGGACCGAACGTCGAAGCCGAATTTGAAGGCGTTCAGGTTTTTCGTCCGCGCCTCGCGCCCGCCCTGAAACATGCCGCAATCGACCAGGAAACGGCAGTCTCCCGTTTCGACCAGCGTGCATGAGCCGGTCACCTCGCCTGCTGCTCCGAAAAAGCCGATCTTCACTTTGTGTTCCTCCCTGGGGATCATCATCGGCCTGAATCGGGCGGATTTCAATCTTGGCGGAAAGTCGGCGCTGGTGGGACGGCGAGGACTGCGTCGCAAAGCACTGTTTCGCCTCCACACGGAATCTTCAATGGCAGAATGCATGTTTCACGGAGGGCCCAATCATGACCATCTCGATGTACCAAGCCAGCGCACCGCGCCTGGCCAACATGCTGCGCAACCTCGACGCGATCCTCGCCAAGGCGCAGGCCCATGCGACGGCGAAGAAGATCGATCCAGCCGTTCTGCTGGCGGCCCGGCTGTTCCCCGACATGCTGCCGCTGGTAAAACAGGTTCAGATCGCCACCGACCACGCCAAGGGCTGCGTCGCCCGGCTGGCCGGCGTCGAGGTGCCTAAATTCGAAGATACCGAGCAGAGCTTCGAGGAACTCCAGGCGCGTATTGCCAAAACCATCGCCTTCGTCGAATCGTTTTCCGCGGCACAGATCGACGGCTCGGAGGAGCGGGATATTTCGCTCACGGCAGGCGGACAGGAAAGGAACTTCAAGGGCCTGACCTACCTGCTCGGCTATGCCCTGCCGAATTTCTATTTCCACCTGGTGACGGCTTACGACATCCTGCGCCACAACGGCGTGGAAATCGGCAAGCGCGACTACATCGGAACGCCGTAGGGGTTTCCTTCAGGAGACGTCGATGCAAACGCGACAACTGGGCCGCAACGGTCCGCAGGTATCCGCCCTCGGCCTGGGCTGCATGGGCATGAGCGATTTCTATTCGGGCCGCGATGACGCCGAATCGATCGCCACCATCCACCACGCGCTGGACCTCGGCATCAACTTCCTCGACACCTCGGACATCTATGGCCCGCACACCAACGAGGAACTCGTCGGCCGCGCGATCAAGGGCCGGCGTGACGAAGTCTTCCTCGCCACCAAGTTCGGCATTCTGCGCAACCCGAAGGACGCCTCGGTGCGTGGTTTCGACAGCAGCCCGGCGTATGTGCGCAGCGCCATCGAAGCCAGCCTGCGGCGCCTGGGCGTGACGACGATAGACCTCTACTACCAGCATCGCGTCGACCCGAAGGTGCCGATCGAGGACACCGTCGGCGCGCTCGCCGACCTGGTGCAGGCGGGCAAGCTGCGCTACATCGGGCTGTCGGAGGCGTCCGCCGCGACGCTGGAGCGCGCATGCAAGGTGCACCCGGTCACGGCGCTGCAAAGCGAATATTCGCTATGGACGCGCGACCCCGAACACGACGTGCTCGCCGCCTGCCGCCGCCTGGGCGTCGGCTTCGTGCCCTACAGCCCGCTCGGCCGGGGTTTCCTCACCGGCGCCATCAAGCGGCCGGAGGATTTTGCCGAGGACGATTACCGCCGCATGAGCCCGCGCTTTCAGGGCAAGAACTTCGCCAGGAATCTTGCCCTGGTCGACAAGGTCAAGACGCTGGCCGCCGGGATCGGCTGCACGCCGGGACAGCTTGCGCTGGCGTGGGTGCTGGCGCAGGGCGATGACATCGTGCCCATTCCGGGCACCAAGCGCCGCCGCTATCTGGACGAGAACGCGGGCGCTCTTGCGCTCCGACTCAACCCGGCGCAGCTCGCGGCGCTCGACGCCGCGTTTCCGTTGAACGCCGCGGCCGGAGATCGCTACCCCGCCAGCATGATGGGCGCGCTCAATCGCTGAGCCGCGGGAATGACCCACGTTGCGCCTTGCTTGAAACGCTGTACTAGCTCCAGCCACCCTTGCCTTTCTCCTCGAACTTCTCGCGGTCGCGGCTGAACAGTTGCTCCAGTTCTTCGCGACCGGCCTTGGCCACCGTCAGCATGCGGTTCTCGTCGTGGAAATGCGGGATCAGGTTTTCCATACTGGCAACATTGTGGCGGCGGAAGGCGTCGGCCATTTCGCGCGCCCGGTAGGGATCGACGCCCAGCGCTTCGAGTACGTGCCGCCCGGTCTTGAGCGCGGCCTCGAAGGTTTCGCGCTCGATCACTTCGACCTGGCGCGCGCGCAGCTCGACGTAGTGGCGCACGTTGCGGGCGCGGGCGACGATCCTGAGTTGCGGAAAATGGGCGCGCACCAGGTCGACCAGGGCCAGGCTGTCGTCGACGTCGTCGATCGCGTTCACCAGCAGCCGGGCCTTGCCGGCATCGGCGGCAAGCAGCAGGTCGAGCCGCGTCGCGTCGCCGTAGAAAACCTTGTAGCCGAACTTGCGCAGCATTTCGATCTGATCGGGATCGTGGTCGAGCACCACCGCGCGCATGCCGTTGGCAAACAGCAGGCGACCGACGATCTGGCCGAAGCGGCCAAAGCCGGCGATCAGCACGGCGCCGTCGGCGGCTTCGTCGATGCTGTCGGCCTCGCGCTTCTGCCTCGCCGCAAAGCGGTCGACCAGCCGATCATGGACCACCAGCAGCAGCGGCGTGCAAGCCATCGACAGTGCCACGGCCATGGTCAGCAGGCCGCCGCTTTCGCGGTCGAGCAAGTTGGCGCCCTGCGCCGCGGCGAACACCACGAAGGCGAATTCGCCGCCTTGCGAAAGCAACAGGGCGAACAGGCCGCGCTGGCGCGGCGTGATGCCGATAAACCGGGCCAGCAGCCACAGCATCGCGGTCTTCAGTGTCAGGAAGCCGGCCAGCAGCAGGGCGACGCTGCCGGGCCGGGCCAGCAGCAGGCCGAAGTCGATCGCCATGCCGACCGAAATGAAGAACAGGCCGAGCAGCAGGCCCTTGAACGGCTCGATGTCGGTTTCCAGGGCGTGACGGTATTCCGAACTCGCCAGCAGCACGCCGGCGAGGAAGGCGCCGAGCGCCATCGAGAGGCCGACCAGCGACATCAGTTGCGAGATGCCCAGCACCAGCAGCAGGGCGAAGGCGGTGAACACCTCGCGCGTGTCGGCGGAGGCGATCAGCCGCAGCGCCGGCCGCGTCAGATAACGCCCGCCCACGATGATGCCGGCGATGGCGGCAGCCGCCTTCAGCGCATCCAGCCCGGGCGTGGTGGTTGCCGCCCCATGCGTGGCGAGCAGCGGTATGGAGGCCAGCAAAGGGATCGCTGCGATGTCCTGGAACAGCAGGATGGCGAAGGCGCTGCGCCCGGTCGGCGCCGGCAGCAGGTTGCGCTCGGCCATGGTCTGCACCGCGATCGCGGTGGAGGACAGCGACAGGGCCAGCCCGGCGATGATCGCCAGTTGCCAGTCGAAGCCGAAGGCCGCGCCGGCCGCTGCCAGCAGCGCGGCGCAAGCCGCCATCTGCAGGCTGCCATTGACGAAGACCTCGCGGCGCATGGCCCACAGGCGCTTCGAGTCGAGTTCGAGGCCGATCAGGAACAGCATCAGTACCACGCCGAATTCGGAAAAATGCATGATCGATTCGACATCGCTGACGAAGCCGAAACCCCAGGGCCCGATCAGCGTTCCGGCGATCAGGTAGCCGAGCACCGAGCCGAGCCCGAGGCGCTTTGCCAGCGGCACGCAGAGCACCGCCGCAGCGAGATAGATCAGCGCGTCGCGCATCATGCGGGCGGGCCATCCGTTTCGGCCTGGGCGGCAAGCCATTGCTCCAGCCGCTGGCGCAATTGCCGGGCCTGGCCGCTCAGTTCCTCGCCGTCGATGTCGTGGGCGCCGTGCACGATGAAGGGCGCCAGCCAGTTCATGCCGCAAAAGCGCGCGGTCTCCTCGATCGGCCGCGTGAAATCCGCGAAGGGTCGTTCATGGATGCCCGCCGCCGAATAGGCTTGCGGCGTGCCGCCGGTGCTGGCGACCCAGAGACAATCCTTGCCGCGCAGCGCCGCGGCGCCGTCGCCATACGCCCAGCCATGGCTGAGGACTTTGTCGAACCAGTGCTTGAGCAGGCCGGGAACGCTGTACCAGAACACCGGATGCATCCAGACCACCAGCTGCGCGCGGCTCAGCGCCGCCTGCTCGGCGGCGACGTCGATGTCGAAATCCGGATAGCGGTCGTACAACGAGCAGGCTTCAAGGCCCGGCAGGTCGCGCACGGCATCAAGCAGCGCCCGGTTGGCCCGCGACTGCGAGGGATAGGGATGAGCAAGGACGAGGTAGATCATCGCGTTTCCACGATACACCAGGAAATGGGCCAGGGCTTTCCCTGGCATTCAGCGAAAGTCGGCGCTGGCGGGACGGCGACTGCGCGCCAGCGCATCGATGGGGGTGCAGGAGCCAGCTTGCTGGCGATGGCGGCCGCATCGCGAGCAAGCTCGCTCCTGCGAACCGATCTAAGTGATCACCGTCGGCCGCTCGCGCCCGCTGCGCTGGCGCAGTTCCGAAATATCGTCGGCGATGGCGATCAGCGGCGCCAGCGCCACCTGCGCGTCAACCTTCTGCCGCGCCGGATCGGCTTCGAAGGCTTCGAGGTAGAGGCGCAGCGTGGCACCCTCGGTGCCGGTGCCCGACAAGCGGAAGACGATGCGCGAACCGTCCTCGAAACCAATACGCAAGCCCTGCCCCGTGCTGAGACTGCCGTCTATCGGATCGGTGTAGCTGAAGTCGTCGCAAAACTTTACCCGGTAGTTGCCAAAACGCTGACCCGGCAATTCACCGAAGCACTCCTTGACGTGTGCCATCAGCCCGGCCGCCACATCGGAGGGCAGCGCCTCGTAGTCGTGGCGCGAATAGACGTTGCGACCGAATTCCGCCCAGTGGCGATGGACGATTTCCTCCACTGAGAGGCGGCGCCTGGCCAGGATGTTGAGCCAGAACAGCACTGCCCACAGGCCGTCCTTCTCGCGCACGTGGCTGGAGCCGGTGCCGAAGCTTTCCTCGCCGCACAGAGTGACGCGGCCGGCATCCATCAGATTGCCGAAAAACTTCCAGCCGGTCGGCGTTTCGTAACAGAGCACGCCGAGTTTGTCGGCGACGCGGTCGGCCGCTGCGCTGGTCGGCATCGAGCGCGCGATCCCGGCGACGCCCTTGGCGTAGCCTGGCGCCAGCGTGGCATTCGCGGCGATGACGGCGAGGCTGTCGGACGGGTTCACGAAGAAGCGGCGGCCGAGAATCATGTTGCGGTCGCCGTCGCCGTCCGAGGCGGCGCCGAAATCCGGTGCGGAGTCGCCATACATGATCGCCACCAGTTCGTCGGCATAGGTCAGGTTGGGGTCCGGATGGCCGCCGCCGAAATCGGGCAACGGCGCGCCGTTGATCACGGTGCCGCCCAGCGCGCCCAGTCGCCGCTCCAGTATCTCCATGGCATAAGGTCCGGTGACCGCGTGCATGGCGTCGAAGCACAGGCGAAAACCGCCGGCGATCAGCGCACGAATCGCCGCGAAATCGAACAGCGATTCCATCAGTTCGGCGTAGTCGGCCACCGGATCGATGACTTCCACGGTCATGTCGCCCAGCGTGCAGGAGCCGACCCGATCGAGGGCGACATCCGGCGCATCGACGATCCGGTAGCTGGTCAGCGCGCGGCTACAGGCAAAAATTGCATCGGTGATTTTTTCCGGCGCCGGGCCGCCGTTGGCTGTGTTGTACTTGATGCCGAAATCGCCATCGGGTCCGCCCGGGTTGTGGCTGGCGGACAAAATGATGCCGCCGAAGGTCCGGTACTTGCGGATCACGCAGGACGCCGCCGGCGTCGACAGGATGCCGCCCTGCCCCACCAGCACCTTGGCGACGCCATTGGCGGCCGCCATCCTGAGGATGATCTGGATCGCCTCGCGGTTGTAGTAGCGACCGTCGCCGCCCAGTACCAGCGTACTGCCCGGCGGCGCGGTGGCATCGTCAAAAATGGTGTCGAACACCGCCTGGACGAAGTTTTCGAGGTAGTTCGGCGTGCGGAATACGGCGACCTTTTTGCGCAGACCGGAGGTGCCCGGCTTTTGATCATTGAACGGGGTGGTGGCGACGGTTCTGAGGTTCATTTGGTACCTCCCTTGTGCTTGCTTTCGTTTTCGGCGGATTCGGCTGCCAGCGCCTGAAGTCCTCGCTCGACCGCGGCGCGAAGACGCTCGACGGTCTGTTCCACTGGCGCGCTGACGGAGACTTCCAGTGCAACGCAGCTTGGCCGCCTTTACTAAAGGCCCGGCACCGGCAAGTCGGACAACTCGCCGCGCGACGACCGGCGTTTTCGCAACTTCACCCCAGCCAATATACTAGTACCATGGCACTCAAACGAACTTGCCGCATCGCATGAAACTCAGCCGTCGCATCATGGACCTCGTGCCGTCGTCGATTGCCGTATTGGATCGCGACGGCGTCATTTTGGCGGTCAACGAACCCTGGCGGCGTTTCGCCATGGAGAACAATCCACAATCGGGAGCTCAGGCGCCATACACGGCGATCGGGGTCAATTATCTCGATATCTGTCACGAGGCCGGCGCGGGGAGCCTGTCGGATGAAGGCGGCAAGGTATGCGAGGGCATCCGTGCCGTAATCGAAGGGCGGCTGCCCGGCTTCCGGCTCGAATACGCCTGTCATTCGCCGACCAAACAGCGCTGGGTTGCCATGACCGCATCGCCGTTGCCTGGAGAAATGGACAAAGTGGTCATCATCCATACCGAGGTCACCGACCGCGAGCGTTCCGATCAACAGGCGCGCGCGAGCGAACAGCTGTTTCGCTCGCTGTTCGAGGCTAGCCTGGATGCCGTTTTGCTGGTGACGCCGGATGGCGGCGTTCTGGCGGCGAACTCAGCGGCGCAGACTATGTTCGGATTCAGCGACGCGGAGTTGCGCAGTCGCGGATGGTACGGCCTGCTCGACACGGGCGATCCGCGCATCACGGCAGGAGCGAAGCAGTACCATGCGGATGGTCAATTCAGCGGCGAAGTGACATGTATCGACAAAACCGGCAGGAGGTTTCCGGTCGAAGTCGCGTCATCCGCGTTTGCCGGTAAGGATGGCGAACGCATTACCAGCTTCATCGTGCGAGATGTCAGCAAACGCGTGCAGTTCGAGGCGCAACTGATCGCGTCGAGAAAGCGCTATCTGGCGCTGTTTCGCGATGCCACGGACGCAGTCGCCATTGCCGCAGCCGATGGCAAGCTGGAGGAAGTCAATGCACGATTCGCCGCACTGCTCGGCTATGCCGGGGATGAGTTGCGGGGGCTGTCCGTTGATCAAATTCACCCCGCTGAGGAACTACCGCGGATCAGAAATCACTTCGCCAGAATCTTCCGTGACGGCAGCTCCGAATCCCTGGAAGCCCAGGTGCTATGCAAGGACGGCCGCCGGGTGGAGGTGGAAATTCGCCCGACCCTGATCGAACTCGGTGACCACTACGTCGCCCAGGGCGTCTTTATCGACCTGACCGAGCGCAAGCGTCAGGAACTGCTGCGGATCGAGCAGGAAAGGCAGCAACGCAATACGCTGGTGCGCGAAGTGCATCACCGCATCAAGAACAACCTGCAAAGCGTCAGCGGCCTGCTGCAGCGAGAACTGGGCAAGTTCATGGAACTGAACCCACGCCTGCAGACGGCGATCGGCCAGGTCAATGCGATCGCCGTGGTTCATGGCCTGCAATGCGACAATCCCGACGAGGCGATCCGGCTTTGCGACAGCGTCAGAAAGATCTGCCAAACAGTGGCAGAACTGGCCTTGCGGCCGGTGCACTTCACTATCGAAAATGAGCAGACCACCTTCAGGCAGACCCAGATCGCCAGCGACGAGGCGGTTTCCGTGGCCCTGGTGCTCAATGAGTTGATCCTCAATGCCGTAAAGCATTCGCCGCCGGAAGGCCCCGCACCAACCGTGTCGCTGAGCGCCGACGGCCGGAATGCGAGCATTGTCATCTGCAATGCGGTCCTGGGCGCTCCCGGGTTCGACATCGCCACCAGACAGGGCCTTGGCACAGGCCTGCACCTGGTGCGCTCGCTGCTGCCGGCGCAAGGTGCTGACCTGGCCTATGAAGTGAATCAGCAGCGCCTGATCCTGACACGCCTGACACTGGCCCCCCCGGTAGTCGTCGAGTGGAACCCGCAAACGGACACCGCATGCGCCTGACCGACTGGCTGCAATGGCACTCGCTGAAGACCCGGGTAACGCTGCTCTCGCTGGGCGTATTCCTGGTCGGAATCTGGTCGCTGTCGTTCTACAGCATCCGTCTGCTGCGCGAGGACCTGCATACCCAGATTGGAGAGCAGCAGTTCGCCACGGTATCGGCCCTGGCCACCGACATCAATGAGTCCATGGAGGAACGCTTGGCGGCGCTAACGACCGTCGCCGCGAGCATCGACCAAACCACGATGGGCAGTTTGCCGGGCCTGAAGGCCCTCCTGAAGCAACGCCCGATTCTTGGCAATCTGTTCAACGGCGGTGTCATCGTTCACGGCATCGACGGTACTGCGATTACCGACGTGCCGCTCGCGGCGGGCCGGATCGGCGTCAATTACATGGACATCGACGTGGTCGCCGCCGCGCTGAAGGAAGGCAGATCGACGATTGGCGCGCCGGTCATGGGCAAAAGGCTGGGGGTGCCCGTTTTCGGCATGGCGGTACCGATCCGCGATGCTCTGGGACGGGTGACCGGCGCCTTGTCCGGGGTGACCCAACTGGACAGGTCCAGCTTCCTCGACAAGCTGGCGCAAAACCACTCCGGCAAGTCCGGCTCCTACATGCTGGTGGCCAAGCGGCAGAGAATGTTGATCACCGCCACCGACCCGCGCCTGCGCATGGTAGCCCTGCCGGCACCCGGCCAGAACGCCCTGATCGACAGCTTTATCCAGGGCCACGAAGGATCCGGGGTGACTGTCAATCCGTTGGGCATTGAAGTACTGGGCTCCGTCAAGGGGATTCCCGCGGCGGATTGGTACGTGGCCATTGCACGGCCTACGGCCGAGGTCTTCGGACCGCTCAAGGCCATGCAGCAGCGCATGCTGCTGGCCGCACTGGCGATGACACTGCTGGTCGGTGTGCTGACATGGTGGATGCTGAAACGCCAGTTGTCGCCGCTGCTCGACACCGTCACGGCATTGACCGCCTTCAGGGACACGAATCAGCTTCCGCAACCACTGCCCATCGCCAAACAGAATGAAATCGGCGAACTGATCGACGCCTTCAACCATCTGCTGACGACCCTGGCCCAGCGGGAAGAAACGCTGCGCGAGAGCGAGGAACGCTATCGCTCGTTTTTCCACGCCTCTCCCGACGCCGTTTTCGTTCACCGGGACGACATCATCATCTTCGCCAACGATGCCACGGCGCAATTGTTCCACAGCGCCTCGGTGACGGAGTTGATCGGGCGCGACTGGCACGACCTGGTGACCAAGGAGGACTGGCCGGTCACTGAAATGCGCATCGCCAGGCTCATGAGCGGCGAAGCGCCGCAAATGCCAGCCCTGGAACGACGCCATCTGACGCTCGACGGACAAGATGTTTCGGTCGAATCGTCGGGTGTCCGCATCATCTTCGACGGCAAGCCGGCCGTGTTGAGCGTGATCCGCGACATCACCGCGCGCAAGCACACCGAAGCGCAGCGCTTGGCGGACGCCCGGCAGCAGCGCGACACGCTGGTGCGCGAAGTCCATCACCGCATCAAGAACAACCTGCAGAGCGTCGCCGGCTTGCTGCAGCGCGAACTTGGCAGGTTCATGGAACTCGACCCAAGGCTCGAAACCGCCATCAGCCAGGTGCACGCGATTGCCGTGGTTCATGGCCTGCAGAGCGCCGGTCCCGAAGAGACCGTGCGCCTGTGCGACAGCGCCAGGAATATCTGCCGGATGGTTGCGGAACTGTCCTTGCGGCCGGTGAATTTTCAGATTGAAAACGAGCGGACGACATTCATGCCGGTAGAAATTGCCAGCGACCAGGCCGTTCCCGTCGCCCTGGTGCTCAATGAACTGATCCTCAATGCCGTCAAGCATTCGCCGGCGGACGGCCCCGCATCGACCGTATCACTAAGCACCGACAACGGCAGCGCACGGATTGTCATACGCAATGCCGTCAGCAGCCTGCCACCGTTCAATTTCGCCACCGGATCGGGCCTCGGCACCGGCTTGCGTCTGGTAAGCTCACTGCTACCGGATCAAGGCGCACAATTGCACTATGAACCGGTCGAGGCGGGAGTTTTGCGGACAATTTTGACATTGACCCCGCCGGTGATCGGGAGCTTTCACGGGAAAGAGTCGGGCTCATCGTCATGAACAAGATACTCGTCGCAGATGACGATCGCGTGGTGCTGTTCACGCTGGCCGAAGGTCTGCGCGAGGCCGGCTTCGAAGTTGTCGAGGCGCATGACGGCTTGCAAGCGCTGAAGTTGTGCCAAAGCGAATCGCCCGCCCTGGCGCTGCTTGACATCCGCATGCCAGGCCTGAACGGCCTGCAACTGGCGCAGCGCCTCCGTGACGAGACGACGGTGCCCTTCATGTTTTTCTCCGCCCATGGCGACGAAGACTTCGTCCGTAGCGCAGTGGAGATCGGCGCCCTCGGCTACCTGATCAAGCCGCTGCAGGTCACGGCCATCGTGCCCATGATCCGCACCGCGCTGGCGCGCGCCCATGACATCAGCGGCCTGCAGAGCGCACTGGCCAGCAATCGCACCATTGCCACGGCGGTCGGCTTGCTGATGCGGGCCGAGGGAATCGACCAGTCGACCGCCTTCGAGCAGCTGCGCCGGCGAGCCCGCACTGAACGACGCAAGCTGGAGGATCTGGCCCGGACTCTGGTCGAAGGGGAGAATCCCCCTGGTCCTGAAAGGGGAATTTCTTAGCAGAATCAAGCTATTGCGATAAGCCATTAATTGCATACAATTTGAAAAATTGATTCCTAAAATAATATTGTCGTGATAACGTGCCTCCCATTAGCTGGAAGAAAGTAGTCAAGTTTTCCAGCCGCAAACAGCAGCATGTACTCGAGGCCCAAAAAATTGCCTCGCTTATGAAATCCGAACGCGCATCGCCATTCGCGATGGGCCGACGGGAGCATGGAGCGAAGCATGGGCCAATCCACCGCAGCAGCAATCCACACCGCACGCAGCAGCAGGCGCATTGCCGTCCGCGGTGTGCTGCCGGGCGCATCGCGGTGCCAACTCCACCAACTCCATCGTGTTAGCCGCCACATCCGGGGTCGCAGCGGAGCAAGCTGGTCATGAGCCAGTCTGCCGCCGTTGCCGTGCAAGCCGGAGAAGGTGAGATGTTCGCCGCCGCCGACTATTTTCTCGGACTGGCGCAGCGCGTCGCTTCCGGCAACACGATCACCCACATTCTTCGCAAAGACGTCGGCGAAGTGGTGATCGACCCCCTGCGTCGCCGCTACACGGCCCTCATCCCGAGGCCGGAATCCTTTTACCGGACTCCCCCGGGCGGATTCCGCACCGCGGAGACCAAGACAGCTTCGTTTCCCGGCCATCCCGAGCGGGATCTGGCGGAACTGCTGTGGATCGCCGCCCACCACGCCTCGGGCGGGCGACTGCTGGCCGGATGCAGCAAGTACGACGTGGTCAGGCTGCGGCACTGGCCGAATCTCTCGCGGCTGCCTGTCACACCCAATACGATGCGCCTGTGCGCCTTCCTCAGCCGGCGTCCCAGCGCCATCCACCTGGCGCGCAAGCTGCTGGGGATCGACGAGGACGAGGCTTACAGCTTCTACAGCGCCGCCCTCTGCGCCGGCGCGCTGGAACTGGTCAGCCGTGCACCGGCGCGGAACCAGGCAGAGCCGGAACCCGCGTCGGAGCCGGCGCCGGCCGCGACCGGACGACCATCGGAGCGTTCGGTGCTGCGCCTGCTCTGGAACAGGGTATCGCGGCTATGAACATGGACTGCAGGACCATGTGGGACATCCTCACCGAGTACTGTGCGGCCCTCAGCGGCGGCGCACTGGAACTGAAGGGCCGGGCGCCGACGCGAAACCAGGCGGCGGCGGAAGCCGCTGCGCCAGCCCCCACGCCGCCCTCGATTCGCCCGGTGCCGGGCCTGCTCTGGAACAAGGTGCGGCGGCCGTGAGCGTGGAGCAGAAAATCATCTTCGCGGGGCCGATGGGCGCCGGCAAGACCACCGCCATCGCCGCCGTCAGCGACATCGATGTGGTCAGCACGGAAAGCGCGGCCACCGACGAGGTGGCCCTGCGCAAGGCCAGCACCACCGTGGCCATGGACTACGGCGTATTGCGCCTGGAAGGCGGATCCAGTGTGCACCTTTACGGCACGCCGGGGCAGGAGCGTTTCAGCTTCATGTGGGACATCCTCGCCGAAGGCGGTATGGGCCTGGTCCTGATGCTCGACCAGGCGCGGCCGGATCCGCTTGCCGACCTGAAGCTCTACCACGACGCCTTCCGCAAATTCATCGATCGCACCGGCGGCGCCTTGGTGGTCGGCCTCAGCCGCATGGATCTGTGCCCCGGTTCCACGGTGGCTCCGATCCGCGAATGCCTCCAGTCGCTGGGTCTGAATGTGCCGGTATTCGAAGTGGATGCGCGCGAGCGCCAGGATGTCAAGCAACTGCTGCTGGCGCTGCTCGTCATGCTCGATCCCAGCCTGCGCCGATGACCATGACCGATATCACCACGCGGGGATCCGGCATTTTCGAACTGCGCTGCTACGGCGTCGGCTATGCCGACAAGGTGGTGCTGGCCGAGGTGGACCTCAGTGTTCCCGACCGCGGCATCGTGGTACTCCTGGGACCCTGCGGCACCGGGAAATCGACCCTGTTGCGAACCATCGCCGGGCACAACAACGCCAACCCCTCGCTGCGCACCTGGGGCGAAGCCACTTTCCTCGGCAGTCCGCTCGGCAGCGGAGAAATGCCCGCGCTGGTCGGCCAGAGCGCGCGCCTGATGATGGCCAGCGTCCTCGAAAACATCATCTGCAACCTGCCCGAACGGAACAAGCTCAGTCAGCATCAACAGCGCACGCTGGCGGTACGCATGCTCACCGGCGCGGGGGTCGAGGAACTGGCAGAACTGCTCGACGAGCCAGTGGTGCGCCTGTCCCTGGCCCGGCAGCGCCATGTCGCCATCATCCGGGCGGTCGCCTCCGGGCCGCGCCTGCTCTGCCTGGACGAACCCACCGCGGGCCTCGGCGACGAAGAAGCCGCACGCCTGATCAAGCATCTGCGCCACGAAGCCGAAAAGCGAGCCCTTATCGTCTCGGTCCATAACCAGCAGCATGCCCGGGAACTGGGCGGCGACCTGGTGCTGCTGGCGGGAGGCCGCATCCAGGAACGACAGGCGACCGGCAATTTCTTCGAGGCGCCCATGAGCGGACCCGGTCGCGATTTCGTCCGCGGCGGCACCTGTGCCGTGCCGGCTCCCGACGCCCGCCCCGAGGAACTCGATGAAGCCGTGGCACCGCCACCGCCCCTGCCTGTTGCCGCCAGGAACTATGTGAGCGATGCATTCGGTCCGCGCGGGTTTCTCTGGCTGCAGCGCGGCAGCCTTGCCGGCACTCCCCTGCCGGGCGTGTTCCATGACATCAACTACGACCTGGCGGCGCTCAGGCGCGTCGGCGTTACACGTCTGATCACTCTCGTCGAGCAGCCGCTGGATGACAGGCAACTGGCCCCCTTCGGCATCCGCAGCACGTGGCATCCCGTTGCGGACATGGCGGCGCCGAGCCTCATGGAGAGCATCGTCGTCTGTGGCCAGATCAGCCGGTTGATCGAGGATGGCGAAGTAGTCGCCGTGCATTGCCTGGCCGGCCTCGGCCGCACCGGCACGGTCCTCGCGGCCTACCTGATCTGGCAGGGCGGCACCGCCCTTGACGCACTCAACGCAGTGCGGCGCGTCGAGCCGCGCTGGGTGCAGTCGCAGGTCCAGGTCGATTTCCTGGAAAAGTTTGCCGACACGGTCGCCACCCTGGCGCCGCCTCTGGAAACGGGTTCGGACATAAGCATCCGGACCCACCCGATGCCCGCCGCCAGGCGGGCTTGATTGCTTTACCCAACAGAAGGAGTAGTACAACATGTCTCTGGATCAAGCATTGCAAAAAGCCGTCACCGCCATCCCGGAATGTGTCGCTGCCGGATTCATCGACCTCACCTCCGGCATGCTGCTGAGCGTCAAGACCGTCGATTCCCACCCGAGTGAAGTGATGGATCTGCTCGCCGCCGCCACCGCCGACCTGTTCCAGGGCAGCAACGTGACCACCATCGAACAGATCTTCAAGAAGGCACGCGGCGTCCCCGCCGGTGACCAGCATCATTACTTCCAGGAAATCATCGTAAACAGCGACAACCTGTTGCACATCTTCCTGCGCGGCAAGGCCAACGAGGCGCTGGTGGCCACTTTCGTCTGCCGCCGCTCGACCAACCTCGGCATGGCCCTGACCAAAGCCCGCGCCGCAATGCCAGAGCTGGAATCGATGGTCTGATCCGACGGCATCCCGGTCACCCCGTCGCGTGTCGCCAGTCGATGCGCAACGGGGTGGACGCACGCAAGGATAGACATGACCATCTTCAAACTTGCCCAGACCACCCAGGAAGCCTACAAGAGCAGCCTGCGCGGGCTGTTGCGCGGAATGAACGCATCCGTGCAAGACATCGAAGCGTCGGCCGTGATCTCTGGCGACGGCCTGCTGATCGCCTCCGTGCTCGGTCCGGACACCGATTCGGACCGCTATGCCGCGATGTGCGCGTCGCTGCTGGCCCTGGCCGAACGTGCGGCGCTGGAAATTGCCCGCGGCAACCTGCGCCTGGTCCTGGTGGACGGCGAGAAGGGTTCCATGCTGCTGGTGCGCGGCGAGGCCAACACCGTGCTGGCGGTAGCGGCACGCAGCAAGGCCAACCTGGGCATGGTGTTCCGTGTCGCCCGCGAAACCGCATCAAGAATTCCGCCGGTTCCGAGCGGAACCTGACCACCGGATTTTTCCGACCTGTCCCCGCCACTGGAAGCGCCATGCCACGTTTGCGATATCAAGACCGTATCCTCGATTGCCGCGAAAACGAAAAGCTGCTCGATGCCTGCCTGCGCCAGGGAGTCTCGCTGCCGTTTTCATGCCGCGGCGGCACCTGCCAGATTTGCCTGCACCTCTGCCTTGACGGCGATCTACCCGCCGAGTCGCAGCGCGGGATCAAGCCGGACCTGAAACAAAAAGGCTATTTTCTGCCCTGCGTCTGCGTCCCCGGCGGCGACATGCAGTTCGCCCCGCCCAATGTCGACGACCTCTATACCAAGGCCGTGGTCCAGACCCGGGACTGGCTGGCGCCCGATGTCTGCCGCATCCTGCTCGAACCCTACACCGACTTTCCCTACCGGCCGGGACAGTTCATCAACCTGCGGCGGCCCGACGGACTGGTCCGCAGCTATTCCCTGGCCAGCCATCCGGACGACGACCCCTACCTGCAGATCCATGTCAAGCGCATGAAGAACGGCGTGATGAGCAACTGGCTCTGCGACGAACTGCAAGTCGGCGACACGGTGGAGATCCAGGGCGCCAATGGCGACTTCCACTACGGCGACACCCGCGCCGACCAGCCCATGCTGCTGGTGGTCACCGGCACCGGCCTGGCACCGGCACTAGGTGTGATCCGCGACGCAATCGCGCGCCGGCATGCGGCACCGATTCACCTCTATCAGGGTGTCAGTCACCGCGCGGGGCTCTACCTGCACCATGCATTGCGGGCCTTCGCCCGGGCGCATGCCACCTTCCATTACCATCCCTGCGTTTCCCTCGACACGAAACTGCCGGCGGGTATCGCCGGCGCTCGCGCGGAACTGCAAGCCAGCGCAGACCATCCCGACCTGAGCGGCTGGCGCGTTTTCCTCGCCGGATTGCCGGCGATGGTTGCCTCGGCCACGGCGCTGGCCCTCCAGCACGGCGCGGCGGAGTCGAACATCGTCCGTGATCCCTTCGACGTACGCGATCTGCGCACCGCGCCACGCTCGGCCAAGGCCAATGAGCAACCGGCGGCGTCGGTTGCCCCCGCGACCGAAACGCCCCAGCCCGTCGCCGATCCCGAGCTCTGGGCCGCGCTCGATGACGGTCGCCTGCTGCGCCCCATCCTCGACGATTTCTATGGCCGCGTCTTTGAAGACCCATTGCTGGCGCCGTTCTTTCACAACACCACGAAGCAGCGTTCCATCGAAAAGGTTCATTCCTTCCTGCAGCAGGTATTTACCGGCAACAAGGCCTACTTTGGCGACCGGCCGCGCAATGCCCATCACTGGATGGTGATTTCGAACGAGCTTTTCGACTATCGCGAAGACCTGCTGGTGGACTGCCTGCACCGCCACGGACTGCCGGAGCACCTGATCCAGCGCTGGCGAAAGATGGAGGAGTGCTATCGGCCCGACATCGTCAAGCCGGCCCCCTGGAAGCGAGTCCAGAACGGTGTCGAACTGCCGCTTGACGGCTTCGGCAGGATGATCCTGGACGTGGGTTCCGTATGCGATGGCTGCGGCGGCGAGATTGGCCCGGGGGAAACCGTGCAATACCACTTGCGTCTCGGTTCCACCTACTGCCCCGGCTGCAGTTCCAACCACACCGGCAGCAGTGCATCGGCGCCGGAAGAATCCACTTCGTAGGCCGTCGGGAAAGCACCCGTGAAGAAAATGACATTGCCCCGCGAATTCAACCTCAGCCGCCAGCGGCAAGCCGAACTCCGCTTTGCCTCTGCATCACACTTGCAAGAACAAGGAGCGCTTGATGCGTGAATCGCCTCTGCTCGCGGTCTGCCCGTCCCACGTGGCCGCCGGCTGCCCCTTGCCAATCTGTTCGGTAAGGATAGAAAAATCATGCCCGTTGCCGGATTCGCCCTACGCCGCCGCGGCGCTACGCGACACGACCGGCACGCCTCAGGCGGGCGAGGCAAGACGCATCGCAGACGAGTTGCTGCGCGACCTCCAGGCCCACCAGAACAAGCTGCTGGCGGACGCCGCCAAGCCAGGCGCAGCGGATGCACGACTGCGTCAGATCAATGGCTGGGCCAACCTGATTCTCGATACGGTTCCCGAAGCGGCGCTGGTCTTCGATCAACTGGGCATGGCGATCCACGCCAACGCCGCAGCCCATGCCCTGTTCGGCTATCCGAGCGGATCTATGCAGGGCCTGAGCGTGGAAGCACTGATACCGGAGCGCCTCAGGACAATCCATGCCGGCCACCGCATCCAGTTCATGGCCAGACCGCAGTCGCGTCCCATGGGCGAAGGCCGCGAGTTGATCGGTCGCCGTGCCGACGGCAAAGAATTTCTCGCCGAAATCGGCATCGGCACGATGAGCAAGGACGGGCAAAGCTTCGCGGTCGTCACCGTCGTCGATATCAGCGTGCGTCGCCGCGCCGAGGACGAATTGCGCATCGCCGCGATTGCCTTCGAGTCACAATCGGGAATGATCGTCACCGATGCTCAGACCAACATACTGCGCGTCAATCCGGCATTCACACGGCTTACCGGTTACAGCGCGGAAGAGGTGGTCGGCAGGACGCCGCGCCTGCTCAGTTCGGGTCGCCACTCGCCTGAGTTCTACAGCAGGATGTGGGCGACAATCGCCGCGAAGGGCCAGTGGCAGGGGCAGATATGGAACCGCCACAAGAACGGCAGGATTTTTTCCGAGTGGCTGACCATCACCGCCGTGCTTGACGTGCACGGAACTACGACTCACTACGTCAGCACCTTTTCCGAAATCACCGAGAGCGCCGAAGCGGAGGCCGTGGTTCACCGTCTGGCCTACTACGACGCACTGACCCAGTTGCCCAACCGTCGACTGCTGCATGACCGCATCGGTCAGGCCCTGGTCGCCATCTCCCGCAATGGACTCTATGGCGCGATCCTGCTGGTCGATCTGGACGGCTTCATGGCCATGAACAACAGTCACGGTCACGACAGCGGCGACCAGCTGTTGATCGAAGTCACGCGACGCCTGCTGCTGACGATAAGAGACAGCGATACGGTGGCACGGTTGGACGGTGACCAGTTCGTCGTGGTGCTGGAGGAACTCGACAGCGACGCGGAAGCGGCAGCCACGCTGGCCAAGCAGGTAGGCGAAAAGCTGGGGGTCGCCATCAGCCAGCCCCTTCACATCAACGGCAATGAGCTGCAGTGCAGCGCCAGCATCGGCATCAGTCTGTTTCACATGAATGACGCGGTGGAGCTACAGCTCAAGCATGCCACGCTTGCCATGTATCAGGCCAAGACCGCCGGACGCAATACGCTGCGCTTCTTCGACCCGGAAATACAGGCGCGAATCGACGATCGCAGCGCACTGGTCGCCGACCTGCACCAGGCCCTGGACAACCAGCAGTTGCGGCTCCAGTACCAGCCTCAATTCGCTACCGGAGGCCGCATCATCGGCGCCGAGACCTTGCTGTACTGGGCGCACCCACAGCGCGGATCGATCCCGCCCGACGTGTTCATCCCCCTGGCGGAGGAGTCCGGACTGATTATGTCGATCGGCTACTGGGTACTGAAAATCGCCTGTGCACAATTGACGGCCTGGTCCCAGGACGAATTCGCCATGGAACTGACGTTGGCAGTCAATGTCAGTCCCCGTCAATTCGCCGATCCGGACTTTGTGCACCAGGTTAAGAGTGCGCTCGCCAGCAGCGGCGCCAATCCGGAGCGATTGAAACTCGAACTCACGGAGAGTCTGGCGCTGGACAACATCGAGGACACCATCGAGAAAATGCTACTCCTGAAAGCGCTGGGCATCACCTTCTCGATGGATGATTTCGGTACCGGCTATTCATCCCTGGCCTACCTGACCCGGCTGCCTCTCGACGAACTCAAGATCGACCGTTCCTTCGTTTTCAACCTGCCTGAAAACACCACGGACGGGATCATCGCCCGAACCATCATCACCATGGGCAGAAGCCTGGAACTCAAGGTCGTAGCCGAAGGCGTGGAAACCGAGCAGCAGCACGCGTTCCTCGAACGCCACGGCTGCCACGCCTACCAAGGCTTCCTATACTGCAAACCGCTGCAGCAGGCCCGGTTCGCTGAATTTCTGGCAGCGAGCCGGGCATGACGGCAACCCGGGCAATGCAGTAGTCCGCGCTGGCAACACCGCCCCGCCGCGACCCGATCGCTCCACGACCGCGGCAATCAAAGCGAAAAACAGGTGGGCGTGATTTACAGCCAGTGCTCCATCGAATAGCCGCCGATCAAGGGGCGCTGCAAGGCCGCGCGGGCGATCTGCCGGCCCCATTTGAACTCCTTGTAGAGCACGATGAAGCGCCACATGTCGCGCAATACCTTGGCACGATCACGCCAGCTCAGCTCCATCAGCGCTGCGGGGAAATCTGCCTCGTGCGGCTTGTCGAGGGCGATTTTCAGCGGGTTCCACTGGTCCGTGCAGCGGCTCACTTCGGAGGCGATCATCCGGCGGTACATCTCCTGCACCGGCCTGTTGCGCAGCCGCGCCTCGACCACCGCTTCGCCCGAAATGGCGCCGGAATGCAGCGCGCAGCTCATGCCTTCGCCGATCATGTTGAGAAAGCCGGCGGCCTGCCCGGTGACCAGCACATTGCCCTTGCCGAATACGTAGCGGTTGATCAGCGACGGACCGAAATTCTCGGCGCAGCCCTCGTCGTCATCGCCTGCCGGTTGCAGGCGCACACCGTGCTTTTCTTCGAGGTAGGCCTGCACCACCTGATGCTTCCTGGCGAAATTGTCGCCGCGCTTGAAGCCGACGCCGACGATCTGCCGCCCGTCGCGGGCATGGCTCCAGGTGTAGTGGCCGAGGCCGGGGTGGAACCAGAAATGGAAATACTCGGTATCCAACGGACAATCGATGATGTCGTGGAACTTCTGGCCGACGAAGAACCACGGGATCTGTTTCGGGTAGTCGGGATAGATCGCGCGGGTCACCAGCGAACTGGGGCCGTCGGCGCCGATGACCTGGCGCGCGCGATACTCGACCGGCTCACCCTGCTTCCTCGCGTGCACCAGCACGTGGTCGCCCTTGTCCTCCAGGCCGGCGAAGGAGGTCTGGTCGTGCACCTCGGCGCCGCTGCGCTGGATGGCCCAGTAGTCGGAATATTTGCGATGCAGATGCGGTGTGCTGCCCCCGAAAAAGTCCATCGGCATCGACACCATGCTTGGGAAATGGAAGGTCACGCCGCGGCAGGAGGTCGGCTCGTGCAAGGTCTCGCGCGGCAAGGGGCCGAAATTCTCCAGCAGGAAGCGGTGCCCGCGCGGCGAAAGGATGCCGCTGCAGATCTTGTGGCGCGGCAACTCCTTGCGCTCGAGCACGATGGTTTCCAGGCCGGCATCGACCGTCCGCTTGGCGGCCGCTGCCGCCGCCAGGCTGGCGCCGACTATGACTACATCAACCGAACGCATGTCTGAACTTCTGCATCATCTGTGGATCTTCCCCCAATTCCGCAAGGTGCACAACCGGCAGGTCGCAAACGCGTTCGAAGGCGGCACGGTCGGCCAGGCTTTCGACCACGATGCGGGCCGGCTTGCGCCCCTGTAGCAGCCATCTGGCCTGCACGTCGTCGCCGGCAGCCAGGCCCAGTTTCTGCGCCAGTCCCGACGACGACGCCGGAATGGCGATGCGCTGCAAATCGAGGCTGAGGCCGCAGCCGGTTTCGCGCTGCAGCCGGTCATAGTAGCCCACCATGCGTTCGTAGTCGCCATGGAAGGCGCGCGGCTCGATCACGTAGAGGTCGGAGGGAGCAAGATTGCTGCGCACCGCCGCCCGGGTGCTCAAGGCCGGCCCCAGGCCCATGCGCTGCGATCCCGGCAGCCAGCGGCGCAATTGGCGCAGCAGCAGTCCGTCGGCGGCAACGATGGTGTGGCCGCGCAAGGAATCAAGGAATCCGTGCAGGCGCTGCTGCGGAATCTCGACGCCGAGTTCGAGCGCCAGTGCGATGTCGGCGCCATCGTCGTCGAACACGGCAAGCCCCAGCAAGGCCTGCACCCGCGCCAGCAGGGCCGCGTCGGCGCGCAAAGCCGGGCCCGGCAGCAGTACCGGGGCCGAACGTGACGCCGCAGAAATAGGGGACAGACCCCGATTTCGAGATTCATGAAATCGGGGTCTGTCCCCTATTTCTGCCATTTCCGCGGCTGAGCGCGGCAACCGCAGGCGCAAATCCATGACCAGGCCGGACAGGTCGATGCGCTCCGGGCAGACCGGATCGCAGGCGCCACACAAGGAGCAGGCCTCGATCGGCGCGGCCAGTTCGCGCACCGTCGCGCCGGATTGCAGGCCCTTGGCCAGAGCTTCGGGCGTGAGCCGCGGATCATGGCTGCCCCGCCACATCGGACAGACCAGCAGGCACAGGCTGCAGCCGCTGCAGGCGGCGTAATCGCGGGGAGCGGCGGGCGCCCGGGCAAGGAATGCCGGCATCAGAAAATCACGTCGCGGTTAAGGATCATCGCCGGATCGGCGCGGCGCTTCATGGCCAGATGGCGATCCACCAGCGCATCGCCGAAGACGCGCCGGATGTAGCCTTTCATCATGCCGCCGAAGCGGTAATAGCTGGCGCCGATGTCGACGCCGATGTCGTAAATCGCGTTCTTGAAGGACTGAAAATGATCGCGGCTATAAACGCCGCCTTCGATCATCGGCTCGAATTCGCAACCGTAGGCCCACCCGTCCGCGTTGGGCGGAATGCAGGACATCTCGTAGTGCGGCTGATGGTCCGGGCGCAGTTTGATGCCGACGCAATACAGCGTGTAGTGCGAGAAATACTTGCGGCAGACCGCGTTGCCGCGTTCCACGGCCTCGATGAACTTGTCCGCCGGCGTCGCCAGGTCGGGGATCACCATTTGCCGCGAGCCCCAGTGCTTCCACACGGCGCGCGAAAAAACCACGCTGCGGTCGTGCATTTTTCCTTCGCGCATGTACTCGGGCCGGCGAAACTCGGGAAACACCTCCTGCTTGCGCTTGAGCAGGTACAGGGCCTCACGGAACTTCCACGGCCGCAAGGCATAGTGTCCGGCCATGCACAGGGCGAAGCCGAATTCACCATAGCCGCGCAGGCGCGACTTCCAATTCGCCTGAAACGCCGCCTCGCGCTCGTCCGAATCGAAAGCCACCAGCAGGTTCACCGCGCAATCCATGATGGTCAGAATGCCCGAGTAATCGCTGGCATCGTTGCGGTCGAGCAGTTGCAAATCCTCGATCGCCGTGCGCAGCGAGGAATAGTAGTAGTAGTGCATCGAGAGCGGCGTATAGGGGCGCACGCGCAGCGTCGCTTCGGTGATGATGCCGAACTGGCCGTAGCCGAGGATCACGCGCTGGAACAGCTCCGGGTTCTCGCTATCGGAGCATTCGACGATTTCTCCGGTCGGCGTCACCACCTGCAGCGACAGGGCCTGATCGGCACTGCAACCCAACCGCGCCGAATTGACGTCGATGCCGCCGACCCCCAGCGTGCCGCCGACCGAGGAGGTCAGGTTGAGCGGCGCCGAAAGGTAATCCAGATTTTCGCGGCGCAGTTCCTCCGCCAGGCTATGCCAGTAGATTCCGGCTTCGGTGCGCACCGTCAGCGCCGCCGCGTCGATCTGCAGCACCCGGCTCATGCCGCTCATGTCGAGCAGGACGCCACCGAAAGCCACCGATTCGCCCTCGGTGGTCAAGCCGCCGCCGCGCACCGTCACCGGTACCCGATGGCTCTGCGCCGCCTTGAGCAGGAGCGATAACTGGCCGGCACTGCGCGCAATCACCACGCCATGCGGCATGCCATAGGCGGTGCCGCCGGCATCGGTGGCATACACGCCGCGGGCTGCGGCGCCCTCGGCGAGTTCCACACCCGCATCGCGCAATGCGGCAACGAAGTCCTGCCAGCCGGCGCCATTCCAGCGCGCGGCATTGGTCTGCTGACGCTTGATGCCCTGCAAGGCATCGGGGGCAACCGGGCAGGGACCGACGGTACCGGGTTCTACGGGATGGATTTTCAACAAGAGCGTCCTGTGGATGTCGGAGGCGAATAGTACCCCGGCGCGGAACTGCGCATTCAGGCCCAATCAAGAGTCGGTACGGGCTCACTCAGCGTACCTGGGATTCCGCTTCGCGGGCAGGTAACGGCGATTTCACCTGCCGCGCTGGCGTGAACCACATCGATGCACAAAGAAAACCCGCAAGACCATGATGGCTTGCGGGTTTTCGATCAATCGTTGGCGGAGTGGACGGGACTCGAACCCGCGACCCCCGGCGTGACAGGCCGGTATTCTAACCAACTGAACTACCACTCCGTGCTGGAAGGCGCGCATTCTGCCATAGGCGAGGGGCCCGCGCAAGGAATGTTCAAGCCGAATGTTGCGAGTTAATGAGTTGTCCGGTTCTGTAGCACGACATCTGTCCGGTTGTCATAGTGCCCCGAAGGGGGTACGAGATGAGACGGTCGGAACTGCTACAGGAGGTTCGGAAGATGAGATTCGAAGAAGCGTACGAAGG
>JAUSCI010000067.1 GCA_030651305.1 Sulfuritalea sp.
TGGTGTTGAACGTCCCGGACTTGCTGCCGGTGCTGACCCAGGCGTTGGTGCCGTCGGTGGCTTTCAGTTCGTCGGTGCCGGCCGCGCCGTCAATGGTGCCGCCGAAGGTGACGCCCGCGGACAGCGTGAAGGTGTCGGCAACCGTGCCGCCGGTAAGGCCAGCGACTCCCGAAAAGCCCACCGTTCCACTCGCGTTCACAAGAGAACCCGCATTGGCGCCGCTGATCGCCCACGCATTCGCGATGTTCGGACCCGCAATGGTGCTCGTGCCGTTGCCTGTCGCGGTGACCGTCGCGGCGGTGAGAAAGGATGGAGCTCCTGTCAGATTGAGCGTTGTAACGAAGTTGAGAGCGAGCGTGCCCGCTCCCCTGTAGGTTCCAGCCAGATTGATCCCGGCTGCGGACTGGTAGGTCAGTATTCTGCTGTTAAGGGTGATGTCAACGGCCGCCTGCGACGTGATATCACCACCAGAAGTGGTAATGCTCACGTCGGCCGGCGTCGCAAGCTGAGCATTAATAGTAAAGTCCGAGATTGTTGCGGCGGTAGTATTGTCGTTCGGGTTCGGGGTGAACGCCGGTGCACCAGTAATGGCTGCATCGCTCAAGGCATCGGTAGCATGAACAATCGTAAAGCTGTCAGGATCGAGCAGCAGCGTGCCAGTCTTGCCAGCCGGCGCACCAAGATTTGTCAGGCCGGCGTAGGTCAGAAACTGCTTGCCGGATACTTCGGCGAATCCACCATTTCCGCTGTTTTGGCCACCTCTAGCGGAAATGTTCCCAAAAAACCGCGTCGTGTCATCCGCCCAAACAATAACCTTGCCACCATCACCCGCACCAACTGCATCAGCGTTGATCGTCACGTCCTTGCCGACATAGGTCATGCTGGCGTTCTGTTCCGGGCCCTTGCCCTGGAAGTTGCCGCCGACCAGCGCCGTACCGCCAGAGCCGACTCCCGAGACGTCTATCTTTGCCTGATCGAAAAGGCCGACCTTGTCGCCCAGTACCTTGACCGTGCCTCCCGCCTGCCCGGCTGCGGTGCCGGAGGCATCGAGAGTGCCGGTAACGCTGACCACACCCGAATTTCCGCCGCCCAGCCAGATTTCGCCGTTACGGGATTCGAGGCTGCGGGCGCGGATAACGCCTTCGTTGTTGAGCACAGTGGACAACAGCGCGTCCTTGGCACTGGCATTCATCACGACGCGGCCACCATCGGCAACCATCACGCCGGTATTGTCGGCGCGCGCGGCGGCGGCGGGGAGATTGACCTGGAAGCTGAGCATGCCGTCGTGGTCGAAATCGAGATTGACCGAGTCGCCGGCGGCAAGACCGATGCTGCCGCTTGCGGCGGTGATGGTGCCGCTGTTGCTGACTTGCGGGGCGATGAGGGCGACGAAGCCGCCGTTGAGGGCGTTGATCGTGCCCTGGTTGACCACAGTGCCGGCGCCGCCGGCATTGACGAAGTTGTACTTGCCGGCGAGGAAGTTTGTGTCGGAAATGCCCAGCGACGAAGCAGCCAGTCCGCCGACATCGACCTGCGCGCCGGGGGCGAACAGGATGCCGCTGGGGTTGGTGATGAAGACGCTGCCGTTGGCTGTCATGCGGCCGAAGATGGCGGAGCCGTCTCCGCCCATGACACGGTTGAGGATGACGGACGAGGCGCTGGGCTGGGCGAAATTGACATGCGCCTGGCTGCCGATGTTGAAGGTATCCCAATTGACGATGGCGCTGTTGGAGGACTGGTTGACGTCCATGCGCGCGCCGCTGGTGCTGATGCCGACCTGCCCGGCGGCGACTTGGCCGTTGGTGGGCAGCGCAGTGGGTAAGGGAACATCTACGGCGCCGGCCGCTGTCGCGCCCAGCGCCATGACGACGGTGGCGGCCACCACGCCGGAGGCTCGCTTGCCGCGTGTGCGGGCAAACTCGGCGACGGCGACCCAGGTGTTATGCAGTTCGCTCCAGACCAGACGGTAGGCGCGATTCATGGTGGCGTGCTTGAACATGATGATGTCCTCTTGCTTTGGGTGCGCACCGGACTAGACGACGTCTGGTCGGCGCGCTGATGTATTGGTTCCGGGCGAACGGCTCCGCGACGGCTTGCGAATCAGAAAAGTTTGCTGAACTGGAAGTAGAAGAGCGGATAGCGCAGCAGGTGGTCTGCCGTGGCCCTGTCGGTGTCACGGAAGGCCATGGTAGTGCGCAAATACCAGTCGTTGGGGACTTCCCAGTTGATACCGATGCCAGGACCGGCGACGCGGCGCGTCAGCGCGGCGTTGGCGGCAAAGTCGGCGGCGGTGGGCCGATTGATCAGGGTGGCGCGACCGAAATCATAGAACCCGGCCAGTACCACGGTACCGGGCAGGCTGTCTTCGAACGGCAGGCGGTAACGCGCTTCGAGGCTGGCGAAATAACCCTGGTCGCCGGCGCCTTCGCCTTGCGGATAGGCGCGCACGCCATTGGGGCCGCCGAGACTGAACTTTTCGCTGGCATCGAGGTTCTTGTTGGCAAACTGCTGGCTGTAGGCGCCGAAAAACGCCAGCCGCTCGGACGCCGCCTGCAGACGCGACACCATGATGTTGGTCTTGCCGTAGAGACCACCGGTCTTGTGGCCGGCGGCATCGACGGCCTTCAGCGCGGCATTGCCGAACTTCAGCTCGCCGAGGGTATAGGCGACGTTGAAGATGTTGATGCCGCCGCCGAACAGACGGTCGCGGAAGTCACCGGACAAGGCCAGCAAATTGACATCGGTCTTTTTGAACGTCTCGGCACCGGTGGCCAGCTGAATATCGTAGAAATTGCGCTTGTCAGCCTGCCCGATCAGCAGGAGGTTGGTATTGCGCGAACGTATGAATGGATGAATGGCCACCAGCGACTTCACTTGCGCCACGCCATTGACCTTGAGCGCATCGAATTGCGGGGTGCCAAGACGGTACTTGAGTTCAGAATAGGCGCCACCGATCTTGGTGCCCCACGGGCCGACCGGGAACAGAGCGGAGGCGCGGGCAAAGCGCAGGTTGCCGTCGATGGCGTTGGTGGCGCGCACATTGATGATCTCACCCATGCCCAGCAGGCTGTTGCCGTCGACGCCGGCAGTGACCCGATGCTGGCCGGTGTAAATCGAGCCGTTGGCATCGAAATCGAGGTTGGCGTCGAAGGTCTTGCCGCGGACGACCTTGATGGTCAGATCGGCGGTTCCCGGCGTTGCGCCGGGACCGAAGCTGCTGGTCGCCAAAAGGCCGCGCAGATCGTGAATCTGGAACAGGGCGCGTTCGACATCGCTGGTTCGGATGAGTGCGCCTTCTTCCAGCGAGCCAAGATAGGATTCAAGCAGTGCGCGACTGATCGGCACGTCGGGATCGACTTCGAGACGAACTTTGCCGAGATGCCCCTCGAGGACCCGCAATGTCACCATCCCATCGCCAATCTTCTGCTCGGGAACAACGACATCGGCAAGAAAGTAGCCGCGCCCGGCCAGTTCGCGCTTGACCGCCGCCGCTGCATCGAGCAGATCCTGAAAGCGCTTGTCGGCCCCGATAAAGGGCGCCAGCGCTTCGGCCATGTCGGCTTCCGTCGCGACCGTCATGCCGGTGATGCTGAATCCCTTGACTTCGAGCCGCATGCCTTCGACATCGGTAACGGCCTTGGCTTTGGAGAAGCTGTCCTCGATCGTGACCCCCGAGTCGGGACGCACTGTCGGCGTGGGCAGGGTTTGCAGTATTTCGCCGGGGCTGGGGGGGGTCGGGGCTTGAGCCAGTACGCCTTCGACGCGTTCGACGTCTTCGCTATCGGTAACGGGCTTGGCTCTGGAGAAGGTATCCTCGATCGTGATCCCCGGGTCGGGGCGCACTATCGGCGAGGGCAAGGTTTGCAGGATCTCGCCGGCGCCGGGAGGGGTCTGGCCGAATGCTGTGCCGCAATACAGCACCAGTAAGGTGAGGATGCCCGACAAACGCCACGATCGGTTCCCGCCAACTTCACACTGCTGGTGGTTCAATTTCATTATGCAGCCTCCCAAGCTGAATGCCAGCAGAATCCGCCGCGATTTCGCGGAAGCCCGCTACCTTTTCTGATGCTACCATACCAGCAAGGGGAATTGATCGACGGATCAAGGCTTCGGACGTGAAATTAGATTGACACTGTTGCGTTGGCGCCAAGCTCTCGCGCCCTGGTGAATAAGCGCGGGTCAATAATCACAATCCAAACCATGAAATTGAAATGGGTTTTGCCTGGTGTTCCGAGTTATGGGGCATGCTTTCGCCCTTCCCCGCGGCAGACAAGGTTCACGCATTCATCCCGGCTGAACTTGAGATTGTTCCAATCCTTGGATCTCGCCGGGCGCGCAGAACACTCCCTTTCGGATCAATAGCCCCGGGTCGGCAGACGGACCGGAGGCTGGTAGCCAAGATCGATCGCCTTCTTCTCGAACCGGGCGGCGTCCGCCACTAGCCCGCCATAGTTGTAGATTTCCGCAAGTTCCCAGGCGGCCTTGCCGTTACCCAGTTCGGCGGCAAACTGCAGCCATTGCTCGGTGCGCCGGGGACTGGCTGCAACACCGGATTCGCCTGACCTGTAGGCGGTGGCGATCCGGTATGCGGCCTCCTTGTCGCCACGCACGGCATTGATCAGGTTGTCCCGGTAGGCCGCATCGCCCACCGAATCCTCAAAAAAGTCTCCGGAAAGTCCGATGGAGCGCTGGATATCAAGCGCCTGGCGGGCTCCTGCCGCGATCCGCCGGCTTTGCTCGCCGAGCGGGCTGGCGTGAAAATCCCGCTCGCATTCTTCGCTGAGCCGTAACAGTCTGGCGGGCTGCATGGCCGTCTGAATTTCTTTGGCGCATTCCTCCATCCTGGCGGCATCCACTTTCTTCGGTATGACCGGCGGCGGGACAGGAGCGGATCGCCTCGACTTTGGCCGGCGCTGGATTTTGGCCTGGACTGCCGATTTGGGAGTTGGCTTGAGTTGCGGATTGACCCGACTCTTGGGCAGCGAACTCGAAATCTTCTTTTTCACCGCCGCCTTCGGGCGGCGAACCTCGACTTTCTTGAGCGGGGCGACAACGACGGGGCCGGTAGCGGGAACAGGATCTGCCGATTGAATCTGGCCAGCCGAGGTGCGCGTTTGGGCGAGCACCATACCCGTGCCCATTGCCACCACCATCGCCGTTGCCATGACGAAGTGCCAGGAAGCGCTGCGCACGAATCCGTCCGCCTCAGTAGCCACGTGTTGCCAATCGCACTGGCGGGCGGTAGCCGAGTTCAAGAGCCTTTTTCTCGAACCTGACTGCATCCCCGATTTGCCCACTGTTGTTATAAATTTCCGAAAGCTCCCAGCTTGCAATCCCATTGCCCAATTCGGCGGCGAAGCGCAGCCACTGTTCCGTTCGGCGGGAGTTGGCCGCCACGCCCGAGGTGCCGGACCGGTAGGCAAGAGCGATCCGGTGCGCCGAGTCCTTGTCGCCGCGCAAGGCCTTGACGAGATCGTCGCGATAGCCCTTGTCGCCGGCCGTTTCTTCGAAAAGATCGCCGGACAGACCGGCAGACCGCTGGCTCTCCAGGGCCTGACGGGCACCGGCGACAATCACCCGAATCTGCTGACTGTATTCGCTACCGGGGAAATCGCGCTCGAAGTCCTCGCACAACCTGATCAGCCGCGCAGGCCGGAGAGACACTTGAATGGCTTGCCAGCGTGGATCCGTCTTGGTCGGGTCGGCGGCGGCCGTCAGGCCCTTCGCCGGCCGGCTGGTCCGTCGCAATTCGAGTATTCGATTGCGGATCACGAAGCGACCGCGCAAGTTGGAGGTACTTTCGGGAAACTGCGGGGGAATCGTTATCTTGACCTTGTCGAATTCCGCCTTGACGCGGGATTGGCACTCAATGGCAGCGAGCCGGAAAAGGTCATCGATCGGTGTCACCCCATTGGCATCTTTAAGAATATCGATCAAGGCACCGGCAAAAAAGGTGTTGCGCTCCGCACTGACGGGAGCCAGTGCCGGACGCCCGGCACGCGTCGCAAAGAAAACCAGCGTGCCTTCCGGGGCGGCTATCTGGTTGAACTCGTCGACCCCTTTGCGGATGTTGGGGTCGGTACGGCAAGCGTCGATCAGCGCCATGCTGATCCCCGGATAGGTCTGCGGCAGGGCAACCAGGATGTCTTCCGTCAGCCGCAAGGATGAATTCAGTGCTTTTTCCGAGGAGGGATCAACGCCCGCCGGAACCAGATAGTTTTTGCCGGCCGCCTGAAAACCGTGGCCGCAGAAATAAAACACCACGGCGACAGAGCCCGGCAAGGACAACTCTCCGACACTTCGCAGTTTCGCGCTGAATTCGGTCAACACTCGCATCATCGCCGCCCCATCGAGGTCGACATAATCGCTCACCTTGAATTCATAGTACTCGAGGATATCCTTGAGATCGCGAACGTTCTTGTGGGCCGGAGCAATTTCCTTGCGATTCGGGTAATTCCGGTTACCAATCAGCAATGCATGCTTGATCCGGGGTACATAGGCGTCCTGAAGCGGTTCACCAGTGGATTGTGCGAGCAGTTCCGGCGAAACAGACAAGGCCCCCAAGGCCAGCCCGGCCCCGCCGCCGAGCAACAAACTACGACGCAGCGCGCTGTGAGAAGCCGGCGGCATTTTTTTGCATCCACCACTGGTCACGGCAAAGTACGCGCGACCCGGAAACCCAGATTGTCGTGACGATCGTCTTTCGATTCGCGATCCCGGTAGGCCACGCGCATCGTGGCCGGGGTGCTGTCCCAGGCACCACCTCGAAATACTCGCTCGGTGCAGGCTCCCGACAGCCGCGCCTGCGCCAGATTCGGGGCACCGGCATAGCCTTCGTTCCAGCAATCCTCGACCCATTCCCAGGCGTTGCCCAACATGTCGTGCACGCCGAAGGCATTGGGCGGAAAACGGCCGACCGGTGATGTAAATGCAAACCCGTCAGAACACGAAAACACGGGCATGCCCGGCGAAACGCCTTTGATCGACGTGTCGGCTACGCTGGCGTAGCGACAAACGGAGGCGTCATCCGCCTCTGCCCAGTAGCGCTTGCCGGCACTGCCGGCACGGGCGACGTATTCCCACTCGGATTCGTTCAGCAGCCTGTATGCCTTGCCGGTTTTCTTGCTCAGCCATGCGAGATAGGCTTGGGTATCGTCCCAACTGACACAGACGACGGGTTCGTCCTCCTTCTGGCGAAAACCGGGATCTTGCCAGGTGGCCTTGGAATCCTTGTGGTAACGGCCACCGCGAGTGGAATAGCATCCGCCCTTGCCGCCGCGACCTGTTTCCTTGGCGAAGGCCGCATACTGGGCACGGGTGACTTCGAATTTTCCGACCGCGAAAGGACCATCAACGCGAACGGTATGGGCCGGCTCCTCGTCGGGTTCGCGGGGCTTTTGTTCCGGGCCGCTACCCATGACGTACTCACCCCCCTGCACTGACACAAGTTCGGGACACTGGGGACAATCCTGAATTACGGTGCCGGGCGACGGTAGCGCACCTATGCCTGCCGCCGCAGCACTGACGGGCGGCGGCGATGACAGAACCGGCGCCGGCGCCGCCATGGCCAGCTTTGCTGGGGCAGCGGCCGGCGCCGGTCGCGCCGCCTGAGCGGGCAGCACACCGCCATACTTTTTCACCATCCAGCGGGCTAAGCTAGCGTGTTGTGTACTGGGGAACTTCTCCAGATAGCCGAGGTAATCGGCAGGATTCCGACTGTCCTTGACTCGGTCCCAGTGGGCCTTCTCCTGTGCGGCGTCGTAAGGCACTTCCTCCTGTTCTCCCTCCACTTCATCCCTCGTTTTCTGGAGTTGCGGAGCCGTCGCCACCTCTTCTTTGGCATTGAAATGGAATTCGCCGATCACCGAACTCGATGTCCAGGGTACTTGTTGGCCGTTGGTTTCTTGCACAACGGCCGTGCGTACCCGTCCGAAAACCTTGTCGATATCGGTATCCCGGGTTTCAAGAGAGCGCAACAGATGCTTGGTGTAAAGGCCGTTGCGCCCGCCGCCATCGGACGCCGTGGAACCCGGCGAGGTGGCATACGCGATGAAGGTGCCCTTTTCCGTACGGCCGACATTCATCACGCCGAGGCCCTTGTTAATGGATCGCCCGGCCTGCTGGAAGGGATTATTGCGGCAGGCATCGAGAATCACGACATTGATGCGGTTGCCGGCCTCGGCCATGCGCGACAGGACATATTCGGCGCTGACCGACTTGTAGCTTATGTCGGTTTCGCTGTCGAAACCAATATCCACGGGAAGCAGAAAATTCTGATCCTTCAGCTGGATGCCGTGGCCGGCAAAGAAGAACAAGCCGATCCCGCCTTTCTGCAGGTGCTTGGCGAAGATCTCGACTGCCTCTTTCAAGCCGCGCTCTCCGACGTTTTCGCGTACCAGAACATTGAATCCCTGCTTTTCCAGCGCGTTCGCCAGATCGCTGGCATCGTTCGCCGGATTGTCAAGCGGAGCAGACTTGTAGCTGGAGTTGCCTATTATCAAGGCCACGCGAGCCTCTTTGCCCGCCGGCTGACTGGGCAGATCGCGATTCTGTCCGAGTGCCGTTGCCACAGGGGCAAGAGCCACCAGGGCGGCAGCAATACCTGAGTATCGCCGTATCAGCGAGCTCATCTGTTGCCATGTCGGAGGAGAAAAAACGCGGGTCGGCATCAGCAGGTACTTGAGTAAAGGAGCCCCAGCCCAAAAGTTGGGTTTTTTGATTATCCCACCCAAACTGAAATTTTCAAACATTTGGGCAATCCGGCGACGCATCGGCCTGGCCGGTTCGCCTCGAACTCTCGAGCGGCTACTCAAACAGCACCTCGAATACTTCGATGGGTTCGCTCTTGCCTTTGACATGGACCACCTGGCGCCGCCCGGTGAGGATGCCCTCCCCGGCCGCACTGATGGATGCCGCACTTGCTGCCACGACGCAACCGATTTCCTTGGTCACGCCCTCCAGTCGAGAGGCTGCATTGACGGTATCGCCTATTGCGGTGAACTCGCGGCGCTTGACCGACCCGATGTCGCCCATGACTGCCGGCCCGCTGTGGACCCCGATGCCGATGCCGAACTCCGGCAGGCCGCGGTCGGGAAAGCGGTCCGTCATCCACGCCTTGAATTTCTTCGCCTCCCGCGCCATCGCCTGGGCTGCCAGCAACGCGCGTCGGGCGTGATCGTCATAGTGGACCGGCGAGCCGAACACCGCCATGACGGCATCGCCGATAAACTTGTTCACCATTCCGCCCTGTTCCAGAATCGGTTCGCAGGTGAGCGTAAAGTAGGCATTCAGCATTTCCACGACTTCTTCGGCATCGAGCTTCTCCGAGATCGTCGTAAAGTTGCGGATGTCTGAAAAGAGTACGGAGACGTCGAGTTTCTCGCCGCTCAGATTGGGGCGCTGTCCCTCGGCGATCAATTTGTCGACGACGACATCGGACACATACTGACCGAACATCGACTTGAGATGGGCGCGCTCGCGCTCCTCGCCGGTCAGCCGCAGCGCCAGCGTAGACAGGAATGCCACTGCCAGAGCAAGATGGAATGGCGCAACAGATAGCAGCAGATCCTTCTGGAACAACGCGTAGGCAGGAACCAGGATCAGGAGCGAAAACCCCAGCCCGACACCCAACCCGCCGACCGGATGCAGGCGCAGAAACAGAGCGACCGCCGCGACCAGCATGGCGACAAGCGCCGGCCAGGCGATCCAATGGTTCAGGTCGCGTGGATAGAGGCCCGACATGATCGTCTCGATCGCGTTGGCATGAATCTCGCCGCCGATCATCGGCTCCGTCGAATGGCGCGGCAGCGACCGTGAATAGGGCGAAAAATGCCGGTCCGAGGTGCCGATATTGTTCGGCGCAATGATCACCGAACGTCCCTTCAACTGCTGCACCAGCGGATCGGCCAGCGCGTCCGGCTTCAGCAGCCTGCTCATGGAAACCGTCAGCATGCTTCCCGGCGGACCGACGTAGCCGATGCGCCGCCGTTCGCGCTGGCGCGAGAAGCTTTCGCCGGCGAAGGTCCAGCCATCGGCCAGGCTGTCGCCGCCGGTTGCGCGCAGGGCGAGTTGCATGGGGAAACCAACCCCCGGGAACTGGGGATCCGGAATAACCACGGGATAGTAGGTGCGCACCAGCTTGTCGTTGTCGGGGAAGTGGTTCGCAATGCCCGTGTCGTAGACGCCGTTGGGCATCATCAGCAGGTGATCCTGCGGCGGCCCCATGACTTCCATATCGCCCTGCGAGGTCTCGACCAGCTGCGCGATCAGGATCTTGTTTCCCGCGGCCAGTTGACCACGAAAAGGGCCGTCGTAGTTGCGCGACACCTCGCTGTCGGGAAGATTCAGCTTGTGCAGCCACGCCTCGGCGCTGACGGCGTAGATGAAATCGAGTCCGATGGACTTGACGCCTGCATCGGTGAGGGTCTGCATGGCCCGCGCAAAATGCGGTTGCCAGAATGCCAGCGGATCGTCCTTGTACTGCAGCAGGGTATCGTCATCGACCGCCACCACCGCCGCGTAGACAGCCTCCCGCCGCTTTCCGGACAACTGGTGCCAATAGTCGTAATAGATATTCTCGTAATCCTGGAGCCAGCCGAATCGCTCGCTGCCGAGCGAAATGACCAGGGCGAGAACGGTTACTGCGACAAATTGCCAGATCTTGCGGAATCGTTCGCCGGACAGCCAGCGCGGTTGGATCATTGGTTCCTCTCTGTTTTCACCCACAGTTTCCGCAGCATCTTACCTATTCCGGTGAAAGAGTCATAGCGCCGTTGTTTCCCGGTTGAAATCGACGGCAGCGATGCAATCTATATAATCCAGACAAGCATTCACCCAAGGAACTCCACACCATGAGTACTCGTCACGCCCGCCTGCTTATCCTCGGCTCCGGTCCGGCCGGCTACACCGCCGCCGTCTATGCGGCCCGCGCCAACCTGAAGCCGGTATTGATTACCGGCATGGCCCAGGGCGGGCAACTGATGACCACTACCGACGTGGATAACTGGCCTGCCGACGCAGACGGCGTGCAAGGCCCCGACCTGATGGCGCGCTTCGAAAAGCACGCCGCGCGCTTCCAGACCCAGATCATTTTCGACCACATCCACACCGCTTCGCTTAAAGAGAGACCACTCCGGCTGATCGGCGATGCCGGCGAATACACCTGCGACGCGCTGATTATCGCGACCGGCGCCTCGGCCCAGTATCTCGGCCTTGCTTCCGAGGACGCGTTTGCCGGCAAGGGTGTTTCCGCCTGCGCCACCTGTGACGGCTTCTTCTACAAGAACCAGAAGGTGGCCGTCATCGGCGGCGGCAACACGGCGGTCGAGGAAGCGCTTTATCTGTCCAACATAGCCAGCCACGTCACGGTCGTGCATCGCCGCGACAAGTTCCGCGGCGAAAAGATTCTTCAGGACAAACTGTTCGAAAAGGAGAGGGCCGGCAAGGTCACCATCAAGTGGGACCACACCCTGGAGGAGGTGCTCGGCGACAAGTCCGGCGTCACCGGCATGCGCGTCAAGAGCGTGAAGACCGGCGCTACTGAAGACATCGCTCTCATGGGTGTGTTCATTGCCATCGGCCACAAGCCCAACACCGATTTGTTCGTCGGCCAATTAGACATGGAAGGCGGCTATATCGTCACCCAGTGCGGCCGCAACGGCAACGCGACGGCGACCAGCATCCCCGGTGTATTTGCCGCCGGCGATGTGCAGGACCATATCTACAAGCAGGCCGTCACCAGTGCCGCCACGGGATGTCAGGCAGCGCTGGACGCCGAGAAGTATCTCGACAGTCTGGCTTGAAAATCTCGTAGCCACGGAGAACGCAGAGTCCACAGAGCAGGGACAAACCGTGCATTTCGTCTGTGGCCTCTGTGACTAAGAATCCCGTTTTTCAGGGCGACTCCGATCTGTTCCGCGAGGCGGTCGCCGACGCCGTGCCGCTTGCGAGCGACCGCGTCCATCACCAACCACTCTTGCCGCGGGCCATTCCGCGCCAGCATCTGCACGACGAAGCCGCCGCACTGGATGAATCGCTGCATGGTCCGGCGCTGATCGATCTCTATCTGGAGGGTGGCGATGAAGCCGCCTGGCGGCGAGACGACCTGCCGAAAGCGTGGCTAAGAGATCTGCGACGCGGGCGCTGGGTAACACAGGAGAAGCTCGATCTGCATGGACTGAATCGTGATCAGGCGCGAGAAGCCGTCGTCACGTTTCTGGCCGAATGCCGCGATCATGGCTACCGCTGCGTGCGCATCGTTCACGGCAAGGGACTGAGTTCGCCCGGCCGCGAACCGGTGCTGAAGAAACTGGTGCTGGGCTGGCTGAGCCAGCGCCGCGAAGTGCTGGCCTTCTGTCAGGCGCGGGCCGCCGAGGGCGGCGCCGGTGCCGTGGTAGTGCTGCTCGCCGCCTCAAAGGCCGGTTAGATAGCTGCTTCGTTGGCTTCACCCGTGCGGATGCGCACCACCTGTTCCACCGCGGAGACGAAAATCTTGCCATCACCGATCTTGCCGGTGCGTGCCGCCTTGATAATGGCCTCGATGGCGGGTTCCACCGTCTCGTCCGCGACCACGATCTCGATCTTGATCTTGGGCAGAAAATCAACCACATACTCCGCGCCACGATAAAGCTCGGTATGACCCTTCTGGCGGCCGAAACCCTTGACCTCGGTGACGGTCAGACCAGTCACTCCCACATCCGAGAGTGCTTCGCGAACTTCGTCAAGTTTGAACGGCTTGATGATGGCTTCGATCTTCTTCATGTCTGCTTCCCCTGATTCAATATTCGTCCGGATAGCCCGATGTTATCGGATAGCGCCAATCCTTGCCGAACCCGCGTTGCGTGACGCGGATACCGACCGGTGACTGGCGACGCTTGTATTCGTTCTTCTTCAGCATGCCGACTACCTTGCGCACGTCGACTTCGCTGAAGCCTCGGACAATTATCTGGCGCGGGCTCTCGTCGCGCTCCATGTAGGCTTCGATGATGGCATCGAGCACTTCATAGGGCGGCAGCGTGTCCTGATCGGTCTGGCCGGGCTTGAGTTCCGCCGAGGGCGGGCGCGTGATGATGTTCCGCGGAATCACGTCGGAAATTGTATTGCGCCACTCGGCCAACCGATAGACGAAGGTCTTCGCCACGTCCTTGATTACCGCGAAGCCGCCGGCCATGTCGCCGTAGAGCGTGGCGTAGCCGACCGCCATTTCGCTCTTGTTGCCGGTGGTCAGCACGATACGACCGCTGCGATTGGACAGCGCCATCAGCAGCATGCCGCGAATGCGCGCCTGGAGGTTCTCGTCCGTGGTGTCCCAGGAAGGTTTAGGCCCCATTGCGGCAAAAGTCGGCGCCAGCAACACGGCGAACTGGTCCATCGCAGCGGTGATCGGAATCTCTTCGTATTGCACGCCAAGACGGCGCACCATTTCGCGCGAATCGTCGAGGCTCATCTGCGCGGTCCATGGCGACGGCATCATCACCGCGCGCACCTTGTCCGCACCCAGTGCATCGACCGCGATGGCCAGCGTCAGCGCCGAATCGATGCCGCCGGACAGGCCGATGATAGCGCCGGGGAAACCGTTCTTGCCAAGGTAGTCGGCAACCCCGAGCTTGAGCGCGGCGTAGACCTCGGCTTCCCGCGACGGTGGCTCGACCATTCGTCCCGGCAGCAGTTGCCCGTCGGCGTAGTCGATAAACTCCAATGCTTCGACAAATGCCGGCAACTGATGCGTCAGACGGCCCTGCCCATCCATCGCAAACGACGCGCCGTCGAACACCAGTTCGTCCTGCCCGCCGACCAGATTGGCATAAATCACCGGCTTGCCGGTCGTCGCCACACGCTCGCGCAAGACCTCGTAGCGTCGCGCCTGCTTGTTCATGTGGAAGGGCGACGCGTTGAGCGTCAGGATCAGTTCCGCCCCGGCCAGTGCAGCTGCTTCGGCGGCGCCCGATTCCCAGACATCGGCACAGATCGCCAGCCCGCAGCGCACGCCGTTGATTTCGACGACGCAGGGTTCGCGCCCCGCCGCGAAGTAGCGCTCTTCGTCAAAGACCTCGTAGTTCGGAAGGCGGAACTTGCGGTAGGTCGCCACCACCTGACCGTTGGCCAGCAGCGACGCGGCGTTGTAGCGCTGGCCCGCCGACTCCTCGGGGTAGCCAACCACTATCGGCAGTGTGGCAGCGCGGGCCAAGGCATCGAGTTGGGCGGTGCAGGCACGATAGAAATCCGGCCGCATCAATAGATCCTCAGGGGGATAGCCGCTGAGCGCCAGTTCCGGTGTAAGCAGCACGTCGGCCCCCCCGGCGCTGGCGCGGGCAGCGCACTCGAGAATACGTCTTGCATTGCCGGCAAGGTCGCCGACATGCGCGTTGAACTGTGCGATGGCGATGCGAAGGCGGCTCATTCCGAAACCTCGGGTCTTTGGGTCCAATCGCTTTTCCAGGCTAAAACGCCGGCTTTTCCCCGGCGCTCTGGTAGGCAGCGACGCCGCCCATGATTTCCTTCTTGGCGTCCTCGATGCCGAGCCAGCCCTGCACCTTGACGAACTTGCCTGGCTCCAGGTCCTTGTAGTGCTGGAAAAAGTGCGAAATCTGGTCGAGAACGATCTGGGGCAGGTCGCGTGGACTATCGATATCGCGGTACATCGGCGTCAGCTTGTCGACCGGAACCGCCAGCAGCTTGGCATCTTCACCGGCCTCGTCGGTCATCTTGAGCATACCGATGGGGCGGCAGCGAACCACGACTCCCGGCGGCAGGGCGAACTGGGAAAGCACCAGGACATCGACCGGATCGCCGTCACCGGCGATGGTGTGCGGTATGTAGCCGTAATTGCAGGGGTAGTGCATCGCCGTCGACATGAATCGATCGACGAATATCGCGCCGGACTCCTTGTCCACCTCGTACTTGATCGGCTCGGAGTGCATCGAAATCTCGATGACCACATTGAAATCGTTCGGCAAATCCTTGCCTGATGGAACGCGATCGAGACCCACGGGCGGCTCCCTCTTGCTAAAGCTTGAATTATAGCGCCGTGAAGATTTCGCCTTGCTGACAAGGACGCGTTTGACTGCCCGCCGGGACAACAACAGCACAGCGGGTGCCTGATCCGAATGACCCTATCAGGCAGCGTCGAAGCCGGCGTCCTCAATCACCTGGGCTAATTGCGCGCGATTTACCCTGGCCGCGTCGAACTCGACTGCGGCCTCGCCTGCTTCCAGCGAGACAGTGGCTTTCGCCACACCGTCGAGCGCCGTCAACACGCCTGTTACGCTTTTCACGCAGCCACCACAAGACATGCCGCCTACCTTGATTATTGTCGTTTCCATTTCAGTCCTTATCGGGTTTCCAGTTTCTAAGAAGGAGCGAGTTGCTCACCACCGAAACCGAGCTCATCGCCATCGCCGCACCGGCGATCACCGGGTTGAGCATGCCCAGCGCCGCCAACGGGATGCCGAGCACGTTGTAGATGAAGGCGAAGAACAGATTCTGCCGGATCTTGGCCAGCGTCGCTCGCGACAGCGAAATCGCGTCGGCGACGCCGTTGAGATCGTCGCGCATCAGCGTGATGTCGGCCGCCTGCATCGCCACGTCGGAGCCCGCAGCCATCGCGAAGCTGACGTCGGCGGCGGCAAGCGCCGGCGCATCGTTGATGCCGTCGCCGGCCATGCCTACCAAAGTGCCGTCGCGCTTGAGATTCTGCACCGCGGCGGCCTTGTCGCCAGGCAAAACCTCGGCTTCGAAATGGCCGATGCCGGCTTCATGGGCAATGGCGCGCGCCGTGTCGGCATTGTCGCCGGTGAGCATGACCACCTCGATGCCAAGGCGATTGAGGCGCGCCACCGCTGCACGTGAGGTGGTACGTAGCGGATCAGCGATGCCGATGAAGCCGAGCAATACGTCATCTGCCACCACCGCCACCACGCTGCGGCCCGCCTGCGCCAGCGCATCGGAGGCGGGTGAGAACCAGCCCTGTTCCTTGCTCCAGGACACCGAGCCGACCAGCACGCGGCGGCCTTCGACCTCGCCCTGAAGACCTCTGCCCGCAGTCGTCGCGACGTTCTGCGGTGCCGCCAGCGCGAGGCCGTCAACCTTGGCCCGCGCCACGATGGCCGCGGCGAGCGGATGCGTCGAGCCCTGTTCCAGGCTGGCGGCAAGTTGCATCAGAGTCGCCGTGTCGCCAGCGCCGACTTTCACCACATCGGTTACCGCCGGACGCCCCTCGGTCAGCGTGCCGGTCTTGTCCACCACCAGCACTTTGAGCTTTTCCGCAAGTTCCAGCGCTACTGCATTGCGGATCAGCACGCCGGCCCTCGCACCCTGCCCGGTACCGACCATGATTGCCGTCGGTGTCGCCAGGCCCAGTGCGCAGGGGCAGGCGATCACCAGCACCGCCACCGCATTCACCAACGCCTGCGTGAAGTCGCCGGCCAGCGCCCACCAGGCAACGAAAGTCAGCAACGCAATCGCCACCACCACCGGCACGAAGATCGCCGCCACCCGGTCGGCCAGGCGCTGCACCGGCGCTTTCGATCCCTGCGCTTGTTCCACCAGGCGAATGATGCCGGCCAGCAGCGTGTGGCTGCCGACGCCGGTGGCACGGCAGCGCAGCAGGCCGTCACCGTTGATGGTCGCGGCAAAAACCTTGTCGCTCGGCGCTTTCGGCACCGGCAGACTCTCGCCGGTCAGCATGGATTCGCTGGCCGAAGATGCGCCTTCGATGACCTCGCCATCGACCGGCATCGCTTCGCCGGCACGGACGATGAAGACGTCGCCGGGAATCAGTGTCGCCACCGGCACGTCGACCAGTTGCCCGTCACGTTCGATGCGCGCCGTCTGCGGCTGCAACTTGGCCAGCGCCTCGATGGCCGCTGACGTCTTGGCCTTGGCCCGCGCTTCGAGGATCTTGCCCAGCAGGACCAGGGTGATGACTGTCGCCGACGCTTCGAAATAGACGTGCTGATGATGCAGATTCCATAACGTGACGACAAAGCTGTAAGCCCAGGCCATGCTGGTACCCAGCGCCACCAGCACGTCCATGTTGCCGGCGCCGCCGCGTATGGCGTTGAAGCCGCCGACGTAGAAGCGCCAGCCGATCCAGAACTGTACGGGTGTCGCCAGCAGCAGTTGCAGCCAGCGCGGAATCACGTCGTCATGGCCGCCGGCGCCGAACATGAAAGCCATCTGCGCCACCAACGGCAAGGTCAGCGCGGCGGCGATCCAGAAGCGCCGCAATTCGTCGCGATAGATGGCGAGCTTCTTCGCCTTCTCATCGGCGCGCGTGTCAATGGTGGAGACGTCGGCAGTGAAACCGGTTTTCACTACTGTCGCGATCAAGCGACCGACGTCGACCTCACCGGGCAGGTAGCGCACATGCGCGCGTTCGGCTGCCAGATTGACCACCGCCTCGACGCCAGGCAGCTTGTTAAGCTGCTTCTCGATACGGCCTGCGCAGGTGGCGCAGGTCATGCCCCCCAGCGCCAGTTCGACGGTATCGTGGCTGCTGTCAAGGGCATCGTGCGGCGCATTCATGGAATCTTCCCGTTGGAACATTAGCGAACGCTAATTATGCGGCCACACGCGGCCTACCGCAAGTTTCGTGTTACTCAGATATGGCAAACCACGCCCTGCCAAAGCCGGCCACCCAGCGTCGTGGCATTGAACAGGCCCCAGACACCAAAGGCCAGTACGATCAAACCGGAACCGAGCCGGAGTGCGCGTCCCTGGATGATGCCGCGAAAGCGGACCAGCAACAGCCCGGCGAGCATCAGGTTGGGCAAGGTGCCGAGCCCGAAGACCAGCATGATCGCAGCGCCGCGTGCGGCACTGCCGGACAGCAGCGTCATCGTCAGCACGCTATAGACCATGCCGCAGGGCAGCCAGCCCCACAGCATGCCAAGCGGGAAAGCCTCCGTCACGCCGCGTACCGGCAGAAAGCGCTGGGTCACCGGTTGCACCCGCTGCCACAGCCATTGTCCGGCACGCTCGGTAAAAGCCAGCGTCCGGGTCAATCCGATGAGGTAGAGGCCGAGCGCCACCATCATCAGGTTGGCGGCGACATATAGAGTGATCTGCACCGGCAGCCAGTCGTTAAGCAGCAACCCGAGACTACCTACCGCACCGATCAGGGCACCGGCAACGGCGTAGCTGAAAATTCGCCCAAGGTTGTAAGCGAGATGGATGGACCATGCCGAACCGGACCTCGCCGTGGCACCCGGCGTTTGCAGGCTCAGCGCCGAGACAATGCCGCCGCACATCCCGGCGCAATGCACGCCGCCGAGCAGGCCGATCAAGAATACCGCGAGAAAGCCGCTGTCAGGCACTGCGGCGGATCAGATAACTCTGGAATAGCGGACGCGGTCGCGGTCGGTGCGCAGATAGCGGTCAAACGCCATGGCAATGCCGCGCACCAGCAAGCGGCCCCGCGGCAGGACACTGATCCACTGCTCGTCGATGGAAAGCAGGCCGCCCTTTTCCATTTCTCTCAGGTCGTCCAGCTCGGATGCAAAATAGGTTCTGAAGTCAATCAGGTGCGCGATCTCGATGGATTCGATGGAAAGTTCGAAATGGCACATCAGCGCCTGGATGATACTGCGCCGCAACAGGTCGTCGGCGTTCAACTCGATGCCGCGGAATATCGGCAGCACGCCCTGATCAAGCCTGTCGTAATACTCATCGAGAGTCCGGACGTTCTGGGAGTAGCTGGGGCCAACCTTGCCTATGGAGGAAACGCCGAAGGCCATCAGGTCGGCTTCGGCATGCGTCGAATAGCCCTGGAAATTGCGATGCAGGCGACCCTGGCGCTGCGCCACGGCAAGTTCGTCGTCCGGCTTGGCGAAGTGATCCATGCCGATGAACACATAACCCGCGTCGGTCAGCCGGCGGATCGCCAGTTGCAGAATCTGCAAGCGGGCGTCGGGCGTCGGCAAATCGGATTCATTGATGCGCCGCTGCGGCTTGGCCAGACTCGGCAGGTGCGCGTAGTTGTATATCGAAAGGCGGTCAGGATCGAGCTTGAGGACCTCGTCAAGCGTGTGGTTGAAACTGATCACGTTCTGCTTCGGCAGGCCATAGATGAGGTCGACCGAGATTCCCTTGAAACCAAACTCGCGCGCCGAATCGATCACCAGCTTTGTTTCTTCCAGACTTTGCACACGATTGACCGCCACCTGCACTTCGGGCGAGAAATCCTGCACGCCCACGCTCATGCGGTTGAAACCCAGTTCGCCGAGCAGCTTCACCGTTTCGCGATCCACCTTGCGCGGATCGACCTCGATCGAGTATTCGCCCCCCGGCAACAGGCGGAAGTGCTTGCGGATGATATCCATCAGCCGGCACATTTCGTCGTTCGACAAGAAGGTCGGCGTACCGCCGCCAAAATGCAGTTGAACCACGTCGCGACTGCCTTCCAGTGCGGCTTCCTGCATGGCGATTTCCTTGCCCAAGTACTTGATGTACTTGGCCGAACGGCCATGATCCTTGGTGATGATCTTGTTGCAGGCGCAGTAGTAGCAGATGGTGTTGCAGAACGGGATGTGGACGTATAATGACAGCGGTCGACCTATGCCTCCCACCGTCCTCTGTCCAAGCCAGCGGGTGTAGTCGTCAGCGCCGAATGCTTCAACGAAGCGGTCGGCAGTCGGATAAGAGGTGTATCTCGGCCCATTTACGTCGAAGCGTCGAATGACCTGAGGGTCGAAGATGAGTTCCTGATAATCCATTGGATGAAGGTACGCGATTGCGGCAAACGCGGCAAGCTTGCGTGGATATGTATGATGCCGCAATCGCCGGAAAGTTTCATTGACACAGATCAAAGGGGTACCCGTCACCGGGTAATGCAAGCAGCGTGCACGCCAACGTCAAACAGAATGTAATCCCGCTCATCACCCCGGGACTCAAGCTCGCCTGTTCGCAGTGTAATTTGCGCGAACTTTGTCTTCCGTTTGGCCTTTCCGAAGACGACATGGGCCGCCTCGACAATCTGATCGGTGGCGCGCGCAAGCTGAAGCGCGGCCAGCACCTGTATCGTGCCGGTGACGTTTTCGAGTCCATCTTCGCCGTCAAGGCAGGGTTCTTCAAGACCGACGTGCTGACCGAGGATGGAAGGGATCAGGTAACCGGTTTCCAGATGGCCGGCGAGATCCTCGGCATGGACGGCATCAGTACCGAGGTTCACACCTGCAATGCCGTGGCTCTGGAAGACAGCGAAGTGTGCTTGATCCCGTTCACGGAACTGGAAATGCTTTCCAGCGAGATCCGCTCCCTGCAGCACCATCTTCACAAGGTCATGAGCCGCGAGATCGTGCGCGACCACGGCGTCATGATGCTGCTCGGCACGATGCGTGCGGAAGAGCGCCTGGCCGCATTCCTGCTCAATCTTTCGCAGCGTTTCACTGCTCGCGGCTACTCGCCGTCCGAGTTTCACCTGCGCATGACGCGCGAGGAGATCGGCTCCTATCTCGGTCTCAAACTGGAAACCGTGAGCCGTGCCTTCTCCCGTTTTCAGGATGAAGGCATGATCGCCGTGCAGCAAAAGCACATCCGCATTCTGGATATTCCCCGGCTCAAGACCCTGCTGGCTCCACCCGACGGGCGTATCCGCTAGCTCCGGTTCCCTAGGCCAGTGCTGCCAGGAAGCCCGCCGGCTGGCGCGTCAGGGCCACCGAAACGATCCAGCCAAAGACCACCAACGCCGCCAGCCAGCAGATGATCCGCATCCGCCGCGTGCTCCCCGCCCGCAGCGCGAGTGACCCGAGGATGATGTAGGCAGTCACCCCCAGCACTTTCGCGGTAACCCAGTCGACGACAAACGGATACTGCCCTGACATCACGGCCAGCGACACGGCCGCAGCCAACAGGATGGTGTCGTTGATGTGGGGCAGCACCTTGATCCAGCGTGCGTTCATCAACGGCGAGGCGCGAATGATCAGAAGGCCGCGCAGAAAGAAGCCTGTCACGCTCAACACCACGCTGACCACATGCACGTATTTGATCAGGATGTACATCGTCTCTAGCCTGGTTTGCCGTCTTCACGCCGACGCCAGCAGGCCGGGGCAAAGCGCCATGCCCACAGGCCGAAAGCGCCCAGCCAAAGCATTGATGACAGCCACATCAGATGGTAGGCACCAGGCAGCGCGGGAAGTTCGCTGGCCACTCGCAGCAGCGCAGACGTCTGCATCGTGCAAAATGCCAGCCACATTGCCTGATCGGCCGCCACCGGCCGACCCGAATGCCCCATCGTTACCCGTGATGCCATGCCGAGCAGCATCGAGGCGAAGAAGCCGAGCGTCAGCGCATGCAGCGGCGCCTGGCCAAGAAGCCCCGGCATCGCATCGTGCAACAGACTCTGCACGGCAGACAGGCCGAATGCCAGGCACAGCCAGGCAAAAGCCACATGCAGGACGGTCAGCATGCGGTTCGCCATCGCTGCGCGGCTCCACCAGAGCCAGGTCAAATACCCCGCGACGAACATCGTCGGCAGGTCTGCCAGCCAAAGCCACTGTGCCTGCTGCAGAAACGTCAACACGCCGTGCGCAAGGCTAAGCGCAACCAGCGCGCGCAGCGCCCACGCGGGACGGTGAAGCACATAGCCGGGCACCGATGATGAGGTAAAGAAGGGCAGCATGCGATGCGCCACGCCAAGAAAGACCGGCAGCAAAAAGCCCCAGACGGCCAGCGAGATTCCGAGACGCGCCCACCCCATCGCGCCACCCGCAAAAAATACCAGAAAGGCGCCGAGTCCCGCTGCGCCCAGCCAGCAAGCGATGGTAACAACCACTATGTGCTCGCGCTCCGTCGCCCGATGCCGGGCAATCCGGGTTAGCGTTGAGGCCACGGTAATCCAGCCGCCCAGTGCCAGCGCAAGGCCCGCGACCAGCAATTGCGGCAGCAGCAGTGCCACCCAGACCAGAAGCCAGCCGCAGGCCAGCAAAACAAAGGCGGGAACGAAATCACGCTGCGTCAGTTCCCCTGCTCCCTGCCAGCGTGGCCCGGCGGTAAGGATGAAGCCGAATATGAACAAGGGAAACACGCCACAGGAAGTCAGTAACGCGTGCAGCATGGAAGCAGGAAACAGGGTCAGCAACGGCCATGCCGGTGCCGGCCAAAAGCCGGCGTAGCGGCCGCCCAGTTCGAGAGACCAGAACGCCATCACCGCCACTGCCTGGACGGCGCCAGAGAGAAACATCACGCGGTGCGGCGCCGCAAAAAACACAGGGAAACGCATTATGGCTGTCGCCCCCGATGCGTTGCATGGTAAGGTTCCGGTGACAGACCCGGAGTAACCCCCTGCACCAGACCCTGCACCAGACCCTGCACGAAACCATGCACGAAACCAAGCTCGACATTCCGCAGATTCTTTCTCGCCTGCCGCTGTTCCAGGAACTTGCCCCCGAGCAGATTGCCGTGCTGGAAACGGCGTGTCGTGAGCGCCGACTTGCCAAAGGCGAAATGCTGTTTCAAAAAGGCGACCCGCCCAAGGGCTTTTTCGTCGTTGTCTTCGGCCAGCTCAAGCTGGCTTTTCCTTCCGCCCAAGGCAACGAAAAGGTCGTGCAGATTTTGGGGGCCCGGCAGAGTTTTGGCGAAGCGATGATGTTTATGGATCGTCCCTACCCGGTATTCGCCGAAGGCCTGATCGACAGCCTGCTGCTGCATATCGGCAGCGCTCCGGTTTTCGAACTTCTGCAGCGCGACCCGATGTTCGCCCGGCGCATGCTGGCGGGACTTTCGCTGCGACTGCATTCCCTGGTGCAGGATGTTGAAACCTACTCCTTGCGTTCCTCTGCACAGCGCGTGGTCGGCTATCTGTTGCAACAATGTCCAGAGAGCAAATCCGGGGAGGTCTCGTTCGACATTTCCCTGCCGACATCGAAACAGGTAATCGCCTCGCGCCTGAATCTGACGCCGGAAACCCTCTCGCGAATTTTTCACGATCTCTCGGCCAATGGACTGATAGGTGTCAGCGGCAAGCAAATCACCATCAATGATGTAAGCCGGCTGCGCGAATTTGATCTTTGAAGGACTGGTAGCGCCTGACTGCGCCCGCAAGGTTCCAGCCCATCCAGGCAAATGAAACGGCAAGGGCCGCGCCGGCCAGCCGTGTCAAGCCGGGCAGCCAGACAGCCGCCAACAACAGCGCGACAGCCAGCACATGCAGGCGCAACTGACCGGTCATGGCTTCGCCCGGAATCATCTTGTTCATGTTGGGCACGGCCGACAAGGGTGCCCCCAGGCGCTGCAAGTGCAGCCAGTTGAGAAAGGGCACAATCTTGTACATCATCCCGGTGATGGCTGAAACGAAGACCCCGGCGAAGGCCAGCACGCCCAGCCAAACGGCGGCTCGCGGATCGGCGGCCAGTTCCGGATACAGCAAGAATCCCGCCCCGGAGATAACGAAAGCCAGGATGGACAGATTTGCAATACGAAAGCCCACTGAGGTCGCGTCATGAACTTTTCTGCGCCGCGTGTACTGCAGCCACAAGGTCATCCCCGCATAGGCGGATACAAGCGCCAACAGGGAAAGTGCTATTGCCAGCGACCACCGTGGATCTTCGAGGAGAAGCCGTGATGACCACGCGAGGAGCAGGAGCAGCAGCAATGGGCCGAACCAACGCGTGAACCACAGCGGATAGGGTCGGGTCAGTTGAAACATCGGCACGACGTAGTACGACACGCCCGCCAGCAACATCAGCGCCCAGCCAGCGAGGCCCCACGCCAGATGAATATCGGCCAACTCGACTATGGGTATCGAAAGGCCAAGTGCCAGCGCCTCGGCCAGCAGCGCTCCAAGCACCACGGTGACGGCCAGTCCGGCGATCGCCATGCGCATCGCCCATAAGGTCATGCCAGTTGCCGGCGTCTGCCACAGCGCCAGCGCAACCACGGCAACGAAACCTCCTACCGTCAGAAGAAACAGCGGAGCCGCGGCAGACAACAGTCCGGGACGGCTGAACAACAAGCCCGCGACCAGTAATAGCGCGGCCAGTAGCAACAAGGGTTGCCCAATATTGGCGACAAGCCTCGGGCGCCAGACATTGCCACCCACGGCAACGGGTATGAATTGAAACACGGCCCCGCACATCGCCTGAAGCATGAAACCGACGGCTATCAGATGGGTCAGCGCCAATGCCTCTGGCGTCCACCTTGAAACCAGTGCATCACCGCCCGACCATGCCAATAGAATTCCTGCCATCACGCCGAACCACGGCGCCACCAGAAAAAAGCGATACGGCACCGAAATGGGCGGCGCCTGGTCGAATGAAAGACTGGGGTGCATCCGGTTGACGGCGGCTAGAGCTTGTGAATACGGATCTCGCGCGTACCGTCAGCGCGAAGCTCATCGCTCCAGGCGTAGCCGTTCTGCTTCAGGATATTGAACAGCGGATGCGGCTGGCAATACAGCAGCAGCAACAGGTCGTCGCCCTCGGCAAGCGCATCCAGCGCCTCAAGAGTCCGTTCCATCGGCTCCGGCGGCTGCATTTCGCGGCCATCGATTACCGTCGTCATGACGCGTTCAAACGCTCCGCCAGGAAGGCGCCCACATCCGACGCGCCCAATACGTTGTCACACATCGGATACAAAATGTTCTCCTCCTTCATGTTGTGCTGCTGCATCAGAATCAGCAGGGTCTCGGCGCCACCGCCGAAAGCATCGCTGTCACGGGAAGCCAGAGCCGCCTTCATCTGTGCCATCAGATCGCGCATCTGGCGATGCTCGCCGCGCATGACTTCGGTAGGACCGGAGGTCATTCCTGTCGCAGTCTCGAAGGCCGGGAACAGAAGCTGCTCTTCGCTGGTGAAATGAGTTTCAAGCTGGTCGAGCAGGCGCGCGAAGGCCTTGCCACCTGCTGCCCAGTCACCATTGGCGCAATCCTCCTCCGCGGTGGCGAACAGTTCGTCGCAATGTTTGTGATGCTGGAACAGCGGGGCAGTAATCGACATGTAGGCACACTCCGGTTGAACAGTTTCAGATTCTGGGCATCGCCTCGTCCGACGACATTGACCGCAGTCAAGAACCCGGCCGCTTTGCGAACCGGCGTCAGGATTTCAATGCCTCCATCCATGCACACCTCGGTAGAACCGCGCCAATAAATTCGGCAATACTCTGCATCGGGTGGCAAGCAACGGCTCACGGCTCGAGAACATAGGTGCCGGGCGCATCGGCCAGCGCGGCGAATTTTCGCGTCGAGACAGCCGGCGCCGCAACCAGCTTGCCCGATTGGGGCTTGAGCCAGGCCATCCAGTCCTCCCACCAACTGCCACGGTGAAGTTCCGCCCGTTCGCGCCAGTCCTCCGCCGTATCGTGCCTTTCGACGGCCCCGACACGGTACTCGCGCTTGGGCGGACTCACCACCGGATTCACAATGCCCAGAATGTGACCGGAACTCGACAGCACATAGCGGCGCGAACCGGCAACAAAGTTGTTGATGCGGAAGGTCTGCCGCCACGGCGCAATGTGATCATCCTCGGCCGACACCGCATAGAGCGGCTGGGCAATCCGCCCGAGGTCGATGTTTTCGCCGGCCAGGTGCAATGCGTCCTTCTTGATCAGCAGGTTCTCGAGATAGAAGTTGCGCAGGTACCAGCCGTGCATCGCCGCCGGCATGCGGGTTGCATCCATATTCCAGAACAGGACATCGAACGATGGCGGAGCTTCGCCAAGCAGGTAACCGTGCACCACGTAATTCCAGATCAGGCTGTTCGAGCGCAGCAGGCGAAATGCGGATGACATTGACTTGCCGTCGAGATAGCCCTTTTCGGCCATCGATTTTTCCAGCCACTTGATGCTGCTTTCGTCAAGGAACACTTCTATGTCGCCCGGCTTGTGGTAATCCACCAGCGTTGCCAGCAATGTCAGCGTCGCCACCGGCACCTCATCCTTTTCGTGGCGAGCGTTGGCCCACGCCATCCAGGTCGCCAGCGCCGCGCCGCCGATGCAGTAGCCGACCGCATGCACCCTGGCGGACCCGGAGATGCCGCGCGCGGTTTCGATGATCTGCCCGACGCCTTCCGTCAGGTAGTCATCGAAAGTCACATCGCGCATCTCCGCCGTCGGGTTCTTCCAGCTGGTGATATAGACGTCGAAGCCCTGATCGACCAGAAACTTCACCATGCTTTTCCTGGCGTTGAGATCGAGAATGTAGAACTTGTTTATCCATGGCGTGACGATGACGATCGGCGTGGCAAAGACCTTCTCCCGGGTCGGCGTGTAGTGCACGACCTCCAGCAGACGATTGCGAAGCACCACCTTGCCCGGCGTGGTTCCCAAGTCCTTGCCGACGACGAAATCCGTCGGGCGCGCCATCTGTATGTCACCCGCCTGAAAGTCGGTCACGAAATTGTTGAGGCCCCTGAGCAGACTCTCGCCACGGGTTTCCATGGCCTTCTGCATGGCTGCCGGATTGCTCAGCAGAAAATTCGTCGGCGCCACGGCATTGAGCCACTTGCGCCACCAGAAGGCGGCGCGGCGCCGGTCTCGATTCGACAGCCCTGGCGTCTCATAGAGCATATCCTGAACTTGGCGGGTCATCATCAGGTACCACTCCTTGACGATATCCCAGGTCGCCGAGTCACTCCACATCGGATCGGCAAAGCGCATATCGTCCGGATTCGGCGAAACGACATCCTTGCTCGGCATACCCAGTGCGCGGCGCCAGGAATGCGTCTGCAACTCCCACATCTTGGTCGCGATTTCGACCAGGGCCGCGGACATCTCCTGCGGATGCGACAGCCAGGCCAGTTGCGCATGCAGCAAGGGCATTGCCATGCCGATCGGATCAACCTTCGCCTCTACCGCCTGATTTACCGCTTGCCATGCCGCTTGGGGAGTTGCCGCCGACTTGATTTGTTTCGCCCTACTCATGACAGATTCTCCACTTCACAAGGGCCGCACACAGTCGTGCAACGCCATCGCACTATTGTGCCCGATGCCGCTCGGGTATAGTTCAGGTTGCTATTGATCTCGATCAAACCTGCTGTTCGCTGGTAGGCTAGGCTGGAACTTTCACTCGGAGGGTCAAATCCAATGTTCAAGCACATACTCGTTCCAACTGACGGATCGCAGCTTTCATCCGACACGGCAAAGCGTGCGATCACGTTTGCCAGAGAAACCGGGGCAAAAGTGACTTTCTTCTTCGCCAAGCCGGATTACCCGGTCGCTTTTTATGGCGAGGGCGCGCTGTTCGACCCCACCACGCCCGACAAGTTCGCGGAAATGGCCGAGCAGCAGGCGAAAGAAATTCTCGCCGCGAACCAGGCAGCGGCTACGACCGCAGGTGTAGTCAGCGCAGCAGTAAGTTCGGTCAGCGACATACCCTATGAGGCGATCATTGCCGCCGCCGAAGAGGCCGGCGCGGATCTGATTTTCATGGCATCGCACGGCCGGCGCGGCATCAGCGGACTTCTGCTCGGATCGGAAACGCAAAAGGTTCTAACGCATTCAAAGATTCCGGTACTGGTTTACCGCTGATCCGCACCAGAGCGCCAGCGCTTTCCGCGCCGGGGCTTTACATGCATGGGTTTCCGCCTTATGCCCCAAAGGGGCGGGTACCCCGAGCGGGACGCTGGCCGGCGTCAGCCTGCAGAAACCGGCGGAGGTGCCAACAGCCTAACTATTTCTTTTCAGCGTCGTTTGGGCCAACGTAAGGACAAACAACGCCCACTCCCCGATTTATCTCGGCAGCGCTGAGTTGCAGGAACCACGTGACCAGACTCGACAAGGCGCAGATGAACCAGAAACCGAAGAAGCCTATCGAGTAGGTCGCAATCTTCGATAGATGCACCGGCTCGCCGAAGAGATACAGTTCTTGCGGGTCGATCACGGTGAAGAACAAACCCTCGGCAACGCCGGCGACCAGAAACGAAGGCCATAGCACCCAGAAGATTTTGTACATTTTTCTCTCCTTCGTGATCCGGAAAGAAGCGCCTACTTCGCGCTTCGGAGGTCTGCGGGCGCGGGGATCGCTCGCTGCGTCGCTGGTCCGCCGATGAGCGTTTCGCCATTGGCCGGCAGAATCACGTTGCCCATCAAACGCCAGGTCTTGCGCTCATCTTCGATCAACACCAACCAATGCCCGGCGGCCGGCAAGCGAAACTCACCGGAATAGAGGTCGCCATTGCGCACCAGCGCACGCGACTGATCAAGACCAGCGCGCGTTGGATGCGTAATGGTCACCGCCAGGGTCGGCGGCATCACAAAGGTCTTGTCGCCCGCCTGCAGGCGCACCGACAGAATATCGCCGGCAATCCGCACTCCGGCGACCAGTTCCATCCTGATTGCCTGCTCGCTGCGGGCGATCGTCTGGTTGGCGGAAAGGCCCTTCCTGTAATAATCGTCCGTAACCAGGCCGTCGTTGCTTACGACAGCAAGCCACGCCGTGTACAGCGCCGCAACCACCACGATGGCCGGTCCGGCGGCCAGAATCCACGGCCAGGGTTCGCTGTACCAGGGACGGGCAACGGCGGTGTTCATGTTCGGTTCTTTCATGGTTGCAGGAAGGCGGCCTTTTCATGCACCGCCACCTTCTCGTTGGAGAGGGACTTCACGTCGAAGAATATCTGATTCGAGCCCTTCTTGCCGGACTCCGGCGGCACGCGCACCTGGACGGTAAAAGTTCTCGCCGCTGCCGCCGGGAGTTCGAGGATGCGCTCGCCGACCATGTCTATCTCAGGCAGGCCGGAAACGCTCACGGCATAGCGGTGCGGCGCTTCCGAAACGTTGATGACATGCAGCCGGTACACGTTCTCGATCAGCCCGCCTTCAACCTCGCGCGCCAGGATGGCGCGGTCACGGATGACATCCACGCGCAGGGTCGCCTTGGTGGCGATGCCCCAGACAAAGGCCACGCATATGGTGGCGAGAATAGTCGAATAGATGATCACCCGCGGCCGGATAATGTGGCCAACGATCTCCTTCCAGCCCCAGTGCGCCGCGATCGCATGCTCTGTGGAATAGCGGATCAAACCCTTCGGATAATCCATCTTCTCCATGACCTGATCGCAGGCGTCGATGCAGGCCGCACAGCCGATGCATTCGTACTGCAAGCCGGCGCGGATATCGATGCCGGTCGGGCAAACCTGCACGCAAATGCCGCAGTCGACACAATCGCCCCTGGCAATCGATTGCGGGTCAACTCCCTTTTTCCGTGCGCCGCGCGGCTCGCCGCGCTCGGTATCGTAAGTAATGGTCAGCGTGTCGGGATCGAACATCACGCCCTGGAAGCGGGCGTAGGGACACATGTGCTTGCATACCTGTTCGCGCATGTGGCCGGCAAACAGATACGTAAATGTGCCGTAGAAGAACATCCAGAAGGTTTCCCACGGCCCGAGCGAGAAACTCCACAGCGAGGCCCACACGGTCTTGATCGGCGTGAAATAGCCGACAAAAGTAAATCCCGTCCAGAAGGCCAGCAGTCCCCAGCAACTGTACTTTGCAACGCGCAGCCATAACTTGCGCGCGCTCATGGGCGCAGCATCGAGCTTTATGCGGGCGTTGCGCTCGCCTTCGATCTTCTGTTCGATCCAGGTGAAAATTTCCGTATACACCGTCTGCGGACAGGCATAGCCGCACCACAGCCGCCCTCCAATCGCGGTAAAGAGGAACAGGGAATACGCCGAAATGATTAGCAGGACGGAGAGAAAAATCACATCCTGCGGCCAGAACACCAAACCAAAGATGTAGAACTTGCGCTCGGCCAGATCGAACAACACGGCTTGCCGTCCGTTCCAGGGCAGCCAGCACATTCCGTAATACACCAGTTGGGTGAGGCAGACCAGCGCCCAGCGCCAGGTAGCGAAAATGCCGCTCACTGCGCGCGGATGCACTTTCTGGTGAATTTCGTAGAGGCTCTCCTCGACGAAACTGGGTCTGCTCTCCTGCGTCTGACTGGCGGGGGTGGATGCCATGATTATGGTATTACTATATTCTGATAGACTTGACCAAGAATTCCCCGGCACCGCGAACCGTGGTGCCGGGGAAGGTAAGCCAGTTTACTTCTTTTCCGCAGGTGCCGCTACAACCGGGGCCGGCGCAGGCGCCGCAACCGGCGCAGCTGCAACAGCCCCCTTGACGCCGCCGCCGAGACCATAGACATAGGCCGTCAGCAAGTGCACCTTGGCGTCGCCGAGAAACTCGCCCCAGGCAGGCATCCGATTGACCCGACCATTGGTGATGCCGTTGATAATCTCCGCCTCGGAACTGCCATACAGCCAGGTCTTGTCCGTCAGATTCGGTGCCAGAGCCAAAGTACCCTTGCCGTCCGGTCCGTGACAGGCGCCGCACGAAGGAGCAAAAAGCTCCTTGCCGCGCTGGATGCGAATCGAATCGGAGGACAGACCTGACAGGGAACGCACGTAGTGGGCGAGGTCCTTGATCTGGTCACCATTCAGATCTGGCTTGAGACCCTTGGGCGGCATCATTGCGTCGCGGCCTTTGACGATCGATTCCTTGATCTGCTCCGGCATGCCGCCAAACAGCCAGTCGTTGTCGGTCAGGTTGGGGAAGCTGCGGGCGCCCTTGGCATCCGAACCATGACACTGCGCACAGTAGGTCAGGAACAGGCGTTGGCCCATTTCCCTGGCCTCGCTGTTGGTCGCGACGGTCATGATGTCCTGCGACTGGAATTTCCTGTAGATCGGCCCGTACAGATCGTCGGCCTTCTTGATCTCGCCGTCATACTGCCCGGCGGAAGACCAGTTGAACTGCCCCTGATAGGTGCCGAGACCCGGATACATCGCCAGATAGAACAGCGAAAAGATGATGGTAATGTAGAACAGCCAGCGCCACCAGTTCGGCAGCGGATTGCTGTACTCCTGCAGATCTTCGTCCCAGACGTGCCCGGTCGTCTCCCCTTCGACACTCTTGGCCGAGCTTTGCGACCACAGAAAGACGCCACAACCAATAACGCTGACGAGCACAATGCCCACTACATAAATATTCCAGAAGCCGCTGACAAAATCACTCATGATGATTTCCTTTCCTGATTCTCCGTAACCTGCGGCGCCGATGGCACAAACTGACTGTCATCGTCGAGCGGCAGCATTGCCGCCTCGTCGTATGTCCTTTTGCGCCTGTCCGAATAGGCCCACCAGACGATGCCGACGAACGCAACGAACGCCAGCACGGTGAAGATGGAACGCAGATCGTTGATGTCCACCCGATTACCTCGTTTGCTTGAGCGCAGTGCCCATGCCCTGGAGGTAAGCGATCAATGCATCGAGTTCGGTAGCGCCCTCGATGGCCTTCTTCGCGCCGGCGATTTCGGCATCGGTATAGGGCACGCCCACCGAGCGCAGCGCCGTCATCTTGGCGCCGATGACATCGTCCTTGAGCGGACGATTCAGCCAGTAGTAGGCGGGCATGTTCGACTCGGGCACCACGTCACGCGGATTCAGCAAGTGCGTCTTGTGCCATTGATCCGAATAGCGACCGCCGACGCGCGCCAGATCCGGCCCGGTGCGCTTGGATCCCCACTGGAACGGATGGTCATAGACGAACTCGCCGGCCACCGAGTAGTGGCCATAGCGCTCGGTCTCGGCGCGGAACGGGCGGATCATCTGCGAGTGGCAGTTGTAGCACCCTTCGCGAATGTAAATATCGCGTCCTGCCAGACGCAACGGGGCGTAAGGCTTGACCAGTTCGTTGGCTGGCGTGGTGGTCGATTTCTGGAAGAACAGCGGGACGATTTCAAGCAATCCCCCCACGCTCACGGTAAGGACGGTCAGAACGATAAACAGTCCGATGTTCCGTTCAATTTGGTCATGCGTCAACATGATGTATGGCTCCTTAATCTTAGCAATCGGGCTCAGTGAGCCGCTGCGGGTGCGAGTACAGGCGCGTCATTGACAGCCTTGCCGCCCGCGATGGTCAGGAACATGTTGTAGGCCATGATGAGCATCCCGGAGAGAAACAGCAGGCCACCCAAAAGGCGAATGGTCCAGAACGGGTAGGTTGCCTTGACCGATTCGACGAACGAATACGTCAGCGTTCCATCGACGTTGGTGGCGCGCCACATCAGGCCCTGCATCACGCCGGCAATCCACATCGAGGCAATGTAGAGCACGATGCCGATGGTGGCGATCCAGAAATGCGCTTCGATCAGTTTCTTCGAGTGCATTTCGGGCTTGCCGAACAGGCGCGGCAGGAGATAGTAGATGCAGCCGATGGAGATCATCGCCACCCAGCCCAAGGCGCCGGAATGCACGTGGCCGACGGTCCAGTCGGTATAGTGCGACAAGGCATTGACCGTCTTGATCGACATCATCGGGCCTTCGAAGGTCGACATGCCGTAGAAGGACAGCGAGGTGATCATGAACTTCAGGATCGGGTCGTCGCGCAGCTTGTGCCAGGCGCCGGACAGCGTCATGATGCCGTTGATCATGCCGCCCCAGGAGGGTGCCAGCAGGATCAGCGAGAAGATCATGCCGACCGACTGTGTCCAGTCAGGCAGCGCCGTGTAGTGCAGGTGGTGAGGACCGGCCCACATGTAGGTGAAGATCAGGGCCCAAAAGTGCACCACCGAGAGGCGATAGGAATAGATCGGGCGCCCGGCCTGCTTTGGCACGAAGTAATACATCATGCCGAGAAAGCCGGCGGTGAGGAAGAAGCCCACCGCGTTGTGACCGTACCACCACTGGATCATCGCGTCCTGAACACCGGCATAAGCCGAGTAGGACTTGGGCGTCAGGAAGCCGGCTGCCAACACCGGAATTGCCGCGCTATTGACCAGATGCAAAACAGCGACAGTGAGAATGAAGCCGCCGAAGAACCAGTTCGCCACGTAGATATGCGAGACCTTGCGCTTGATGATGGTGCCGAAGAACACCACCGCGTAGGAGACCCAGACGAGGGTGATCAGGATGTCGATCGGCCATTCAAGTTCGGCATACTCCTTGCCGGACGTAAAGCCCAACGGCAGGGAAAGCGCTGCCAGCACGATGATCAGTTGCCAGCCCCAGAAGGTGAAGGCCGCCAGCGCCGGCGCAAACAGCACCGCGTGGCTGGTGCGCTGCACCGCATAATACGAAGTGGCAAACAAAGCGCAGCCGCCAAAGGCAAAAATTACGGCGTTGGTATGCAGCGGACGCAGGCGCCCGTAGCTCAGCCATTCAACAACGTTCAGTTCCGGCCAGATCAGCTGGGCGGCGATGATGACGCCGACCAGCATGCCCACGATGCCCCAGATTACGGTCATCACGGCGAACTGGCGCACGACTTTGTAGTTGTAAGTCGCTTGCGATTGCATGATGGATTCACCTCACTATAAAAAAAGAAACCGTTCACAATGCCGCGCTTGGCGCAATGCAGCATAAGAATTTCAGGAAGTATTACATTTGAAGCATTCGCACTGATTGATTTAAATCAAAATGTGTCTGACTTCAACAAAACCCCAGCTTCCCGAGGATAAGTGGATATTCTTATCTTAATATAGACGATTCATGGAGGGAGTTCCAGAACCCTGACGCAGGTCAACCTTTGTGTCCGCATGGCGGCGACGAATAACTGCAAAAAGATGAAACGCGCCAAGCTGCCGGCTCGTTGCGAGTCCGGTCAAGGAAAATCGGAGAAGCGTCAGGCAGCGGGGTTCATGCGCGCCACGGCTTCCAACTGCTGAAGATTGATCAGCGAAACCTCGCGCCGTTTCGTCGCGATCAGGCCTGCGTTCTGGAATCGGGTCAGAAGGCGACAGACGGTCTCCTCCGCGATGCCGAGATAGTTGCCGATGTCGCCGCGGGACATGCTCAGGTTGAATTGAGTCGGGGAAAAATTGCGAGCGGCGAAGCGTCGTGAGAGCCCGATCAGGTACTCGGCCAGGCGTTCTTCGGCGTTCCTCCTGCCGAGCAGCAGCATGAGTTCCTCATCCTGGCGAATCTGGCCGCTCATTATTTTCATCATCTGGTACTGCAGCGAGGGGATCTTTTGCGCCAGGTCATCAAGCCGCTCAGCCTCCACCAGACAAACGGACGTCGTTTCGAGCGCCCGCGCTTCGCTGCTGTACTCGCCAGATGCGAGCGCGCTCAATCCCAGCAGTTCTCCCGCGACATGGAAACCGGTGATTTGCACGCGGCCGTCCGGTGTACAGACCGACGTCTTGACCGACCCGCCGCGGATC
>JAUSCI010000068.1 GCA_030651305.1 Sulfuritalea sp.
AGGCGGTCTTTTCGTAGACCGGACGCAGCAGGTTGAGCATCTGCACGATGCCCTTCGGCCGCAGGTCGAAATGCTTCTTCACCAGTTCGGCGATGGTGGCGTCGGCGACCTTGCCGGTGCCCTGCGTCGTGACCCAGACCGAGGTCGGCTCGGCAACGCCGATGGCATAGGAGATCTGCACCAGGCATTTGCTGGCCAGGCCGGCAGCGACGATGTTCTTCGCCACGTAGCGGCTGGCGTAGGCGGCGGAGCGGTCCACTTTCGACGGATCCTTGCCGGAGAAGGCGCCGCCGCCGTGGGGCGCCGCGCCGCCATAGGTATCGACGATGATCTTGCGCCCGGTCAGGCCGCAGTCGCCCTGCGGCCCGCCGACGACGAAGCGCCCGGTGGGATTCACCAGGTACTTGATCTCGCCCTTGATCAACTCCTTGGGCAGCATCGGCTTGATGATTTCCTCGATCACCGCCTCGCGAATCTGCGGTAGTTCGATGTCCGGCGCATGCTGGGTAGAAACCACCACGGTATCGATGGAATGCGCCTTGCCGTCCCGGTAACGGATCGTCACTTGCGACTTGGCGTCGGGACGCAGCCAGGGCAGGCGGCCGTCGCGGCGCAGCATCGACTGGCGCTCGACCAGGCGGTGCGCCAGGTAGATCGGCAGCGGCATCAGCACCGGCGTCTCGTCGCAAGCATAGCCGAACATGATGCCCTGGTCGCCGGCGCCCTGATTCAGGTTGTCGTCGTAGGCCTGGTTCACGCCCTGGGCGATGTCCGGACTCTGCTTGTCGTAGGCCACCAGCACGGCGCAGCCCTTGTAGTCGATGCCGTACTCGGTGTTGTCATAGCCGATGCGCTTCAGCACATTGCGCGTAATGCCGATGTAATCGACATTGGCCTTGGTCGTGATCTCGCCGGCGAGCACCACCAGACCGGTATTGCACAGGGTTTCGGCGGCAACGCGGGAATGCGCATCCTGCGCCAGGATGGCGTCGAGGATGGCATCGGAAATCTGGTCGGACACCTTGTCCGGATGGCCTTCCGAAACCGACTCGGAAGTGAAAAGAAAATCGTTTGACATGGTCTCGCTCCATAAACAAAAACGCCTCATTGCTGCGGCGAGGCCGGCTTTGAGGCGTGAGCGGGCGACGCTTTAGCGCTACTTGTTTTTCCACCGTTGCCGGTGTTCTCCGCCACGCAAGTTGTCATTTAACTCGGCGGAACAGGGAACATTCTAGCAGCCTCCCGGAAATTTTGGGTGGCCGCGGTAAACCCGAACAGGGCCCGACGAACGCCGTATCGCCAGCGCCGACTCTTACTTCGGCAGCCCCTTGAGCAGCTTGCCCGTTTCCAATGGATTGCGCGTCATGGTGAAACCACGTTCTTCCATGATTGCCAGCTTCGCATCCGCCGTATCCACGTCGCCGGAGCCAGACGCAGGCGCACTTTTTGATTCGGCGAGTTGCCGGTGGCACAATGGCAAGCTGATAGGCAAGAATCCACGGCACACGCGGAGCAAAGCATGGGATATGCTGAACTGATTGAGCGGCTGCAAGCCCTGCCGCAGGATAAGCAGGCCGAAGTCTTCGACTTTGTCGAGTTTCTGTCGGCCCGTTGCGGAACCGAGAGTGACGCCGTTCTCGCCCATGGCGACTGGACGGACGCCGAGTCCTCCAGAATGGCCATGGCGCAGGCGCTACGCGGCATCGAGGCCGACCCGGTCGCATACAGCCGTAACGATCTGCGCGAACAATGGCAGTGAAGCGCGCGGGACAGATCGTCCTTACGCCATTTCCCTACACGGACCTTTCCGGAGCCAAACTGAAGCACTAAAGGTTCCGGGCTCGGACCGTCAATCCCGGCGAACGCCGTATCACCAATGGCGACTTTTGGTGCCCTGTCCCCGGATCAAGTTCGGGGCAGGCTATTCCCGCCAAGACGGGAATCCGTTAGTAGTTGTGAGATAACGGGACTCGCCCCGGCGGGCGTCGCGCATGTCAGGCCATTCCATAAGGTATGCTTACGGCGATCCATTCACGCCGGCCCCTTGGGTTCCGAGCCCGGTAGCCTACGAAAAGGAGTTGCCATGACGACATTGGAACTGAAACTCAACCTGCCGGATCGATTGGCACAGGATGCCGCCCAAATGGGACTCCTGAAGCCGGATAGTCTGCAATCGCTGTTACGCGAAGCCGTGCGCAATCGTCGTATCGCACAACTGGCCGAGGCACGTAAACGGATAGCGGCAGCGGGCATCCCGCCCATGAGTCTGGACGAAATTCAGGACGAAGTGGATGCCCATCGCGCCGCGCAACGCGGTCAGGCCGTGGGCTGATGCGCCTGGTACTCGACACCAACGTGGTGGCGTCAGGCTTGTTGTGGAACGGCGCACCGGCACGCTTGCTTGATGCGGCGCAAACCGGGGAACTCGAACTTTTTACCAGCACACGCTTGCTGGCTGAGTTGGCCGGCATTTTGACCCGCGCCAAGTTCGCCAAGGCGCTAGCCATCGCCGGGTTGCCGTGCGAAGAGTTGGTGTTGGGCTATGCAGAATTGGCTACCGTCATAGCGCCTGCGGCAATCCCGCCAACCATTGAGGCCGATCCCTCCGACGATCAGGTATTGGCCTGCGCCATGACTGCCAACGCCGATCTGATTGTCTCCGGCGACAAGCATTTGCATAGCCTGGGCGGCAAGTACAACGGCATTCGCATCGTCAGACCCGCCGAGGCAATGAGCATCGTCGAGGCTGGGTAGCGGCAGCAATTGCCGTGTCGCCAGCGCCGACTCTTTGGTGTTTCGTCATTCCGGCGAAAGCCGGAATCCAGTGGGTTGCGAGAATGCCGGGACTCGCCCCGGCGGGCGAGGTACTTTCTTGTGATGCGACAAGAAAGTATCCAAAGAAACGCACCCCGCCGCCCCGGCCCTGCGGGCTACCCTCGCGGAGCAAGGCCCGCCGGGCCGGTCGCTAAACTAGCCGCCCGCTACGCGGCCGTCGTCGGACAACGCGACCGGAATTCCCCGGCGAACCTTCCTCCACTCGGCGGGACAGAGGGGAAGGCAAACCGTCGCGCGTGGTGGGTTGTGATGAGAATCAATTTAAGCCCGCCCCATTCGGCGGATTTGTGTGAATTCGAAATTCAAATCACACAGGCAGGTGTGTAAGTTACTAATAATAAACAACAAACGCGTTACGCCCTGAATACAAGTTGGCTATGTCTTTTTGGCTCGTTTGTTGTGCCAATTTACCAGTCGCTGCATATCACCGTCTTTAATATCTCGCGGCGACTGCACTTTCAAACCAAGTTTCTCTCGGACCTCGGTTAGTAACGCGCTGTGCCCGAATGGATAAATCTGTTCTTCGAAGATGAGGCCGAATCCACGGTATGTCGTAGCAATGTTGTGCATGTAGGATTTCGGCGCATAGCGCATGATGAAAAGCGGTGTCAGTCCGAGGTGCTTGCAGAGATCGAGTTTCAAATCAAGTTCGGGGCGTTGAATGTAGTTCTGTGTGTTCTTTATTTCGATTCCGTATGCAATGCCATCGCGCACAACTATCCGGTCTAGGTTGTGATTTGTCTTCGTCCACGCCGCCCCTTCCCAATTCTTGGCATCTTTATCTTTGATCATGAACCCATGCCGAGAGAGCGCCGAGTCGAACATCATTTCCGCGTGTCGGCCAATGGCATGTGTGAACTCCGGATCGAAAATCCGTTCCAGGAGTGCCTGTAGTTGTTTCTGTTCGCGTTTCCAATACCGATATTTCGGATGCGCGTAGAAATTGACCGACTTCCCCTGTACTACGGCAGGCATGCGCTGGATCTTTCCAGCATTGCCGAGTTCCAGCAGCGCCTTGTTCGTGATCCAGTGAAATATATCCCGCTCCAGTTGGGTTTCGATCTGGGTCGAGTAGAACACCCGGGTGGGTGCGTCGTTGAATATCTGAAGGATGCGCGGTGCCGCCGCGTCGATTGCCTCGTCGCGCGGTCTGGCCAATGTCGGTTCGTCGTCGTAATCCTCGTCGTGCACATGCCAATCGTACCTGACCGCACGGGCCATGCGATAAAGTTGCACCGTCGCCGCTAAGTCGGCGTTGCCTAAACCAACGAATAGCGTATTGAGCGATAAGGAGTCGTCTTCGCATTTGTTCTCGGCACAACCCGACAGGCGCGGTGGTTTGCCTTCCCCTCTGTCCCGCCGAGTGGAGGAAGGTTCGCCGGGGAATTCCGGTCGCGTTGTCCGACGACGACCGCGTAGCGGGCGGCTAGTTTAGCGACCGGCCCGGCGGGCCTTGCTCTGCGAGGGTAGCCCGCAGGGCCGGGGCGGCGGGGCGCGTTTCTTTGGGTACTTTCTTGCCGCGCAGCAAGAAAGTATCTCGCCTGCCGGGGCGAGACCCGGCGCAGTCGTGGAGCAACCACAAACCCAAGAGTCGGCGTTGGCGATACGGCGAACGCGGTATCGCCAATCGTGGGTGATAAGCTCCGCCCATGCCCTGGCTGCTCCAATTCTGCGCGGCGCGTGCCGCCTTCGCCACGATGTTCACCGCCTGGTCGGCGATGCTGCCCCTGCTGCAGACCGACTGGCAGATGAGCGCATGGCAGGGTGGCATGGTGCAATCCGCCTACCACGTCGGCTTCCTGATCTCCCTGTTTTCTGTCGGCTTCCTGTCCGACCGACACGGCGCACGCCGCATCTACCTGATGACCAGTGTCGCGGCGGTAGTCAGCGGCTTGCTGTTCGCCCTGTTCGCCGACGGCTTCGTTTCGGCGCTGCTGTTGTATGGGCTCACCGGTCTGTGTTCGGGTGGCTCCTACACGCCGGGACTGGCCATCGTCGCGCAGCAGATACGCGTGCGGCAGGGTCGCGCCCTTGGTTACTACCTCGCGGCCGCCTCGCTCGGCTATGCCATCGGATTGCTCATCGCCAGCGCGATGCTGCCGCTGGCCGGCTGGCGCGGCGCCTTGATCGCGATGGCCTGCTGCCCGCTGCTGGGCATGGTGCTGGGTTTCCGGGCGCTGCGCGACGTGCCGAACATCGTGCATGCGTCACCCGACGGACATAACACCCTCGGCCGCCTGCTGGAGGTGGTGCGCAACAAGCCGGCGATGCTGTCGATCTGGGGCTATACCTTCCACGCCTGGGAACTGCTCGGCCTGTGGGCCTGGTTGCCGGCCTTCCTGGCGGCCGCCGCCATCGCCGGCGGCACGGCGGGAACGCAGGCGGCCAGCCTTGGCGCCACCCTCAGCGCGCTGACCTATCTGGCCGCCGTGGTCGGCAGCGTGTTTGGCGGCTCGCTGTCGGATCGTTTCGGACGCACCGCCATCACTTTGCTGATGGCGGTCGCCAGCCTGGCCTGCTCCTTCACTTTCGGCTGGATGATCGGTCTGCCGATGTTCCTGCTGGTTATCGTGGCGGTGTTCTACAACGTCACCGGCGTCGCCGACTCATCGATTCACTCGACGACACTGACGGAACTCACCGATCCCCGCTATCTCGGCGCCGCGTATTCGCTACGCTCGCTGCTCGGCTTCGGCGCCGGCGCAATTTCGCCGTGGGTGTTCGGCCTCGTGCTGGACTGGGGAAGGTCCGGAGCGAGTCTGCCCGATCACGTGGTGTGGGGGCTGGCGTGGTCGACGCTGGGGCTGGGCGGACTGCTCGGGCCGGTGGTGGTGTGGCGCCTGCGGCGGATGCCGGAGGCCGTGAAACTGGCCGGCGGGAAGCGCTGACGGCTTCATCGACAGGCAGAATCCGGCTCAACGTAAGCCGTCATTCAGCACTCCAAAACCCACCATTGCTCACGGGGTACCGAAGCGAGCGATCGGCAATTACGACGACGACGGTTCAGGCGACGGTGCGTCGGTGTTTGCCGGGGGCGGCCCAGCGTCGGAAGCTGTTGGCAGAGAAAGGTGGTCGTCTGGTCGCAATGCGTTGGTTTCCCTGTCGATGCCGACGTGCGCGTCGGGGCCAGGGACCGTACCCGGCGGCGTGTTGCAGTCGGCAAGCAGAAACACCTCGCCGTTGAGCAGGCAGGCGGTGGCAGCCTTGCGTGGGGCGTGAGCTTCGTCGGGATACTGTACGGTCATCTGCGGTGCACTGTTCAGGCTGTCCATCCGGAAGGCTGCATCCTGATAAACGTAACCGGCACTGGGACGAATACCGGCAACTTGCAGCAAGGCAAATCCTGGCACTGCGATGCCGGCCATCTGCGTCGCCCGGCGCGGGGTCTGCTTGGCGACTTGTTGCTTGTTCGACTTGACGGCAGCGAGCTTTGACTTTTTCGACGATGTCCTGGCGACGCGACTGCGCGCAGACTTGCCGGCTTTCTTGACATATTTATTGCTGGCTTTCCTGGTGACCGGTTTGCTGGCTTTGCTCGCATGCGCCGCCTCTGCGGCGGATGGCAGCGTCAGCGCAACGCCCGGCACACCGATGCTGGCAGCGCACAGAACTATTCCGGCGTATTTCGAAACCGAGGCAAGAATGCGGGCGGAGTTCATGTCGCCATGATCCCCGCAAGAGCCGCATCAAACGGCTGGAGCAAGCGGAATTTTCGTCCCCATTTCTCCGCTCAGCGACTCCGTCAGGCTGCGGCTAGCGGGTCGGATGGGCGAAGCCGCGGCGGCTAGCCGCGATGAAGTCGGCGAGTTCCGTCACGGCGGCGCTGTCCATCTCCTTCATCACCGCCAGCGCTTTGTCGAGCGGTACTCGCGAATACAACAGCCGGTAGGCTTCTTTCAGCGCCCTGATCTCGTCCGCGCCAAATCCGTTGCGACGCAAACCGACGAGGTTGAGGCCGCGGGCACGACCCGGGTTGCCGTCGGTGATGCAGAAGGGCAGCGCGTCCTGCACCACCTTGGCCGACAGGCCGATCATGGCATTCCTGCCGATGCGGCAGAACTGGTGCACGGTAACCGCCGCCGAGATGAAGGCGCGCTCATGCACCACCACTTCGCCCGCAAGACCGGCCGTATTGGCCATCACCACCTGGTTGCCGACTGCGCAGTCGTGGGCGATGTGGCTGTAGGCCATTAGGAAGCAGCCATCGCCGAGCCGGGTGGTGCTGCCGTCGCGCGAACCGCGATGCACCGTGACGCCTTCGCGCAGCCAGTTGTCGTCGCCGATTTCGGTATAGGAGAGGCAATCCGGCTTGAACTTGAAGTCCTGCGGATCGCCGCCGATCACCGCGTGTTCGGCGATGCGGTTGCGTGCGCCCATGCGCGTGTGGCGCTTGATCACGGCATGCGCGGCGATTTCGCAATCGTCGCCGAGGACGACGTCCTCCTCGACCACGACAAACGGCCCGATGCGGACGTTGGCGCCCAGCCTCGCATCCGTGGCGATGACGGCCGTGGGGTGAAAGTTCATTTCAGCGCGGCACGGATCGTCGCCGCGATGCGTGAGATCTGCTCGTCCTTCAGCATCGGCGAAATCGGCAGCGACAGGCAGCGTTGCGCGACGCTCTCGGTCACCGGCAACGAGACATTGCCGTGCGTGGCGGCAAACATCTCCTGCTGGTGCAGCGGCACCGGGTAGTACACGGCACAAGCGATGCCGGCCTCGGTCAGCGCTTTCTGGATGGCGTCGCGACGGTCGGACAGGATCGTGTACTGGTGATAGACGTGGCGGCCGTGACCGTCGGCGAAGGGCGTCTCGACCAGTCCCGCCAACTGCTGGTTGTAAGAGTCGGCGATGGCGATACGGCGATTGTTGAACTGATCGAGGCGTTTCAGCTTGATGCGCAGGATCACGGCCTGGATTTCGTCGAGCCGCGAGTTGTAGCCCAGCACGTGATGGTGGTAGCGCACCCGTGAGCCATGGCTGGCCAGCACGCGCAGCTCGGCGGCCAACTGGTCGTCGTCGGTCAGCATCAGGCCGCCATCGCCGAAGGCCGAAAGATTCTTCGACGGATAGAAGGAGGTGCAACCGATGTCGCCATTGGCGCCCGACTTGCGCCCGGCATAGTCGGCGCCGAAAGACTGCGCGGCATCCTCGATCAGCTTCAGCCCATGCTTTTCGCACAGCGCCTTGAGCGGCGCCAGATGCACCGGCTGGCCGAACAGATGCACCGGCAGGATGGCTTTGGTACGCGGCGTAATGGCGGCTTCGACCAGATTCAAATCGAGGTTGAAAGTGCGCGGATCGATATCGACGAATACCGGTTTGGCGCCGCACATGACCACCGTCGAGGCGGTGGCGACAAAGGTGAAGGGCGTGGTAATGACCTCGTCGCCCGGAGCAAGTCCGATAGCGCGCAGGGCGATCAGCAGGGCGTCGGTGCCGGAAGCGCAGGAAATCCCATGCTTGACGCCGGCATAGGCGGCGGCTTCCGCCTCGAAGGCCTTGACGTTGGGACCGCCAATATACTGGCAGGCAGCCAGCGCCGCCGTCACGGCGGGTTCGATTTCGTCGCGCAGCAAGGCGTATTCGGCCTTGAGATCCAGCATCGGAATGTTCATGGTTATGGGCTTCAGGAAGAGGGATTCTGGCGCGCAGCGATCATGCGGTCGATCTCCAGCGCGATGGCCAGTGCGTCGCGGCCCTCACGGCCGCTGACCACGGGCTTTGTTCCGTCACGCACGGCCGCGATGAAGGCTTCAATCTCGGTCATCAACGCGTCGCCCGGAGGTTGCTGGAAGCTTTCCGTGTCGAGCGGCGGCTCGCCTTCTACAAGAGCCTCGCGCTTCTTGCTGATGCCGATGCGGCGATCGCCGAAATCGACGGAAATGTATTCGTGGTGCTGGAACACGCGCAGGCGGCGCAGCGAGGCGGTCGAAGTGCGGCTGGCGGTCAGGTTCGCCACGCAGCCGTTGGCGAATTCGATGCGCGCGTTGGCGATATCGATGCCATCGGTCAGCACAGAGACGCCCGAGGCGCGCAGATCGGCGACCGGGCTGCCGACCAGCGGCAGGATCAGGTCGAGATCGTGGATCATCAGATCGAGCACCACCGACACGTCGATGCCGCGCGCCTTGAACGGCGCCATGCGGTGGGCTTCGATGAACACCGGCCGCTTGATCTTGTCCTTCACCGCGAGCCAAGCCGGATTGAAGCGTTCGAGGTGGCCGACCTGCAGCACCAGTTGCTTGGCGTCGGCCAGCGCGATCAGTTCGTCGGCCTGCGCCACGGTGACCGTGATCGGCTTTTCCGCCAGCACATGCACGCCAGCGGCGAGGCAATCGCGCGCCACGGCATGATGGGTTTCGGTGGTGCTGGCGACCGAGACCAGATCGACCTTCGCGCCTTTGCCACCGTGCGCGCCGAGCAGTTCGCGGTAATCGGTAAAGGCCGCCACGCCCAGCTCTTTCGCCACGCGCTGCGCCGTTTCCGGATGGGCATCGACCACCCCGACCAGTTCGACATCCGGCAGCGAGGCGTATTTTTGCGCGTGAAAGCGCCCGAGATAACCGACGCCGATGACGGCAGCACGAAGGGGAGTGGACATGGGCCATAATTCTACTTTCTCCGCTGCCTTCGTGCCCGCACCCCGCGCCCGCCGCCCAACCTGTCGTGCTTTTCGCCCTGTTCCGTTTCCTGTCGCATTTGCCGCTGCCGCTGCTGCACAACCTCGGCGCACTTGCCGGCTGGCTGGCATGGCTGCTGTCGGCCACCTACCGGCGCAACTTCTCCAGGCATATCGAGCAGGCCGGAATGACAGAAGCGAAGACCGCGGCGATTGCCGAGGCCGGCAAAACGCTGCTGGAACTGCCCAGGATCTGGCTGCGGCCGCAGGACGAAGTAATCGAGAGCGTGGTCAAGGTTTCCGGCTGGAACCTGGTTGAGGACGCCTGGTCGGCCAGCCGCGGCATCCTGTTCTTGACGCCGCATCTGGGCTGTTTCGAGATCGCCGCACAGTACTACGCAGCCCGCAAACCAATGACCGTGCTCTACCGCAGGCCAAAGCAGGACTGGCTGGCGCCGCTGATCGAGGAAGGGCGCGGCGCGAATCTGAAGCTGGCCCCCGCCGACCTTTCCGGCGTGCGGCGCCTGCTGAAGGCGCTGAAGAGCGGCGACGCCGTGGGCATGCTGCCCGACCAGGTTCCGGGCAACGGCGAAGGCGCCTGGCTGCCCTTCTTCGGCCGTCCCGCCTACACCATGACGCTGGCGGCGCGGCTCGCGGAAACCGGGGCCACGGTGCTGCTGGCCTATGGCGAGCGCCTGCATTACGGCGCCGGCTACCACCTCAAGCTGTTCCCGTTGTCGGCGCCACTGGCAGGCGACCTGACGCAGCGCGCGACGCAGCTCAACCGGGAACTGGAAAAACTTATCCGGCTATGCCCCGAGCAGTATCTGTGGGGTTACAACCGCTACAAGGTGCCGGCGGGAGCCGAGCCGCCGCCCGAGAAGGCCTTGGCCGTCAACGACGCGATGAGTCATGACCAGCATGATCGTTTTGATTGATATCCCATGATTACTGAAACCAGTGCCGTTGCCTTCAGGAAGAACCTCCGTGAAATGATCAACCAGGTGCAGTATCGCCACGACAGCGTAGTCATCAACAAAGACGGCAAACCCGTGGCTGCGCTGGTCGACGTGCGCTTGTTCGAGCGCATCAGGCGCATGCAGGGACGCTTCGACGCACTGTGCCAGCGGATAGAGGCTGGCTTTGCGCATGTACCGGAAGCGGAAGGCCAGGCTGGAATTGACGCTGCCGTGAAACGCGAACGGGCGAAGGCGCGCGCGCCGACGAAGAAGCGCTGACCCGCCGTGGCCGCTCTGCAAGTGTTGCGCGATGTTACCGATCAAGGGGTGCTGGGCACTTTGCTGGCGACGCTCAAGACATCGGGCGCCGACCATCTCATCAGCGGCGACAAGGACTTGCTGGCGCTGGCTGAACGCTACCCGATCATCGTTCCCGCGAAGTTCTGGGCAACACACGCCGGACTATGATCGAATTGAACATTATCTTTCGCGAGAGACTAGCTATTGATATGTTTCGGGCTGGTCGTCGCGGTGTTTCCAGATCGCGAATCGAAGCAGACCCATTTGATTGCCGCACACTGGAGAGCGTATGACACCAGAAAAAGCACGCAAGTATCTCGACATCGCCCTCGCGGCTGCGCAACTTAGCAAGGACACCAGCACCAAGGTCGGCGCTATTATCGTCGGCCCGACCAATGAAGTCAGGTCGCTTGGCTACAACGGGGCGCCGCGCGGATGCAGTGCCGATGAAGATGACCGCGGGCAGACACGGCCGGAGAAATACTTCTGGTTTTCGCACGCGGAAATGAACGCAATCACAAACGCGGCGCGCGTCGGCACCCCTCTGGACGGCAGCAGCCTGGTCGTCAGCCATCCGCCGTGCATGGACTGCGCTCGGGCGATCGTGCAGGCCGGGATCAAGCATGTGTTCTGTCCCAGGCCAGACGACGATTTCGTCACTCGATGGCAAGAGCACATTCGACGCTCGGAGCTACTTTTCAAGGAAACAGGCGTCGAGTACGTCTGGATTTGACCGTCAGGTACAGTCCGATACCATGCAATTGGCCTATCGCCAGAATCCGCAGGAATCCTTGCGGTTGAATTCCACCCCGCCGCGGGCCAGGCAGCTATTGTGGTGATCATTCGCGATTTTGTTCGCTTGAGCATGGCATCCTGAAATGACACGACTCATTCTCGCCCTGATGTGGCTTCTGCACTGGCTGCCACTGCCGCTGTTGGCCGCTCTCGGGCGTGGCCTGGGACTGGCGCTCTATCTTCTGGTAGGCGAACGGCGGCAGGTCACGCTGACCAACCTCGACCTGTGCTTTCCGCATCTGTCGGCGGCCGAAAAGTCGGCGCTGGCGAGACGCCACTTTGCCGCCTTCGGGCGCAGCATTCTGGAACTCGGCCTCTGGTGGTGGGCTTCGCCGGCGCGCATCCGGCGCCTGGTCAGGCTCGACGGCGGCGAGAAGCTCGCGGCGTACAAGGGCCGGCCGACGATCCTGCTGGTGCCGCATTTCGTCGGCATCGACGCCGGCTGGATCCGACTGGCGCTGGAGCAGGGGCTGGTGGCGATCTACACGCGGCAGAAGAATCGTGTCTTCGAGACAGCGATGAACGATGGCCGGCTGCGCTTTGGCAACTGCGCCCTGGCATCGCGCCAGGAAGGCACGCGCAAGGCGCTCAAGGCGATGAAGGACGGCCGCTTTTTCCACTACTCGCCGGACATGGATTACGGCCCGAAAGAGTCGGTCTTCGTGCCCTTCTTCGGGGTGCAGACGGCCACCATCACCGGTCTCGCCCGGCTGGCCAGGTTGACCGGGGCGACGGTGATCCCGGTGGTGACACGCATGGAATCGGGTGGCTACGTTGCCACCGTGGGCGAGCCATGGACGGACTTCCCCGGCGCCGACGACGTGGCTGACGCGCAGCGCCTGAACGCCTTCATCGAGGCCGAAGTATTGAAGTCGCACGAACAGTACTACTGGCTGCACAAACGCTTCAAAACACGGCCGCCGGGCGAAAAAGGGGTTTATTGACCCCTCAATTGCCGAAAGTCGGCGCTGGCGGTACGGCGTATGCTCACCCCATGACGATCCGCTTCACCAAAATGCATGGCCTCGGCAACGATTTCGTCGTGCTCGATGCCATCAACCAGAACTTCGTGCCGACGCCGCCGCAGGCGCGCTTTCTCGCCGACCGCCACTTCGGCATCGGCTGCGACCAGATTCTTGTCGTCGAGCGCTCCGCCACGCCGGGGGTCGATTTCCGCTATCGCATTTTCAATGCCGATGGCGGCGAGGTGGAACAGTGCGGCAACGGCGCGCGCTGCTTCGTGCGCTTCGTCCATGAGCAGGGCCTGACGGACAAACGCGAGATTCGCGTCGAGACGCAAGCCGGCCTGATCACGCTGCGCCTTGAGCCGGACGGCGAGGTCACGGTGAATATGGGAGCGCCACGCTTTCTACCCGCCGAGATTCCCTTCGACAGCGACACGGACGCCGTAGTACAGCCGCTCGATGTGGGTGGTGCGCAGATCGACATCAGCGTGGTTTCGATGGGCAATCCGCATGCGGTGCAGGTGGTGGCCGACGTCGATACCGCAGCGGTGGCGCGACTCGGCCCGTTGATCGAATGCCACCCGCGCTTTCCGCGCCGGGTCAATGCCGGATTCATGGAGGTCGTCGACCGCCATGCGATCCGCCTGCGCGTCTTCGAGCGCGGCACCGGCGAGACGCTGGCCTGCGGCACCGGCGCCTGTGCCGCGGTGGTCGCCGGCATCCGCCGCGGCCTGCTGGATTCCCCGGTGCGCGTCACCACACGCGGCGGCGACCTGTCCATCGCCTGGAACGGAGAAACGGGCAATGGCGGAAACGCGGTCATGATGACCGGCCCGGCAAGCACGGTATTCAGCGCAGAAATCCAACTACCGAACAACCTGACATGAGACCTGACATGAAATCCGAAGACGTCGCCCGCTATCTCCACGATCACCCGGAATTCTTCGACCAGCACGCCGACATGCTGGCCCTGATCACCTTGCCCGACCCGCACAGCGGCCGCGCCGTCTCGATCACCGAAAAGCAGTTGTTCAACTTGCGCGACAAGGTGCGCGCGCTGGAAGCCAAACTGGTCGAACTGATCGGCTTCGGCGAGGAGAACGACGCCATTTCCGCCAAGGTGCATGGACTTGCCGTGGCCCTGATCGCCGCCTCCGATCGGGCGGCCGTGGTACGCGCCCTTTATTCGCACCTGGGCGGCGCCTTCGCCGTACCGCATGTCGCGCTGCGGCTGTGGGGTGCCGGGCCAGGCGACGGCCACGAGTTCGAGGCGGTAAGCGATGCCGTCAAGGCCTTTGCCTCGGGCCTGCAGCGTCCGTATTGCGGCACGGTGACCGGGCAGGAATCGCTGGCCTGGTTCGGCGAAGCAGCCGCGCATCTGCGCTCGATGACGCAAGTGCCGCTGCATGAATCCGGCGGCAACTGCCTCGGCCTGCTGGTCATGGCCAGCGAAGAACCGCATCGCTTCTATCCCGAACTCGGCACCCTGTATCTGGAGCGCATCGGCCAGATGGCCTCGGCGGCGCTGCTGCGAGTTTCCGAGTAACGTAATGGACAGTTCGGTCGGGCATTTCCTCACCGAACTGGCGATACAGCGGCGCGCCAGCCCGCACACGCTCGACGCCTATCGCCGCGATCTGGCGCGTCTGACCGCGCTGGCGGCCGACAGCGGGGTGTCGACGCTGAAGGCGCCGCAACTGCGGCGCGGCCTGATGCAATTGCATGCGCAGGAACTCGCGCCGCGCTCCATCGCTCGCACGCTGTCGGCCTGGCGCAGCTATTACGCCTGGCTGGCGCGGCGCGGTGCCATCGCCCTGAACCCCGCCGACGGCCTGCGCGCGCCGAAGCGGCCGCGCACCCTGCCCAAGGCGCTGGGCATCGACCAGGCGGCGGCCTTGCTCGACCGGCCGCAGGGAAATTCGGCAAACGAGCCCTTGCAGGTGCGCGATGCCGCGATGTTCGAACTCCTGTATTCCTCCGGCCTGCGCCTGTCCGAACTGGTCAGCCTCGACTGGCCCGGCGGGCTCGATCTGGCGGCCGGCGAAGTCACCGTCACCGGTAAACGGCAGAAGACCCGCAAGGTACCGGTCGGCGACAAGGCGCGCATTGCCCTGGAAGCATGGCTGACACTGCGCCCGCGATTCGCCGCCGAGGCTCAGCCGGCGCTGTTCCTCGGCCGCAACGGCACCCGGCTGACGCCGCGCCAGGTACAAAGCCGCCTCGCGCAATGGGCACAGCGGCAGGGCGTCGGCGTCCATGTCCATCCGCACATGCTGCGCCACTCGTTCGCCTCGCACGTGCTGCAATCCTCCGGCGACCTGCGCGCGGTGCAGGAAATGCTCGGCCATGCCAGCATCGCCGCGACGCAGATTTACACGCATCTCGATTTTCAGCATCTGGCGAAAATCTACGACGCGGCGCATCCGCGGGCGAAGAAAGCCTAGGCGACAAGCATGAATACCTGCTGCGAATAGCTCATCATTCCTGTCAATCAGTCAAGGTATCCCAGGGTCGCACACATCATCACCAAGGAATTCAACCATGACAATCGCCAACGACATCACCGAACTGATCGGCAACACGCCGCTGGTCAGGCTCAACCGCATCAACTCCGGCAAGGAGTTTGAAAACGCGGCCACGATTGCGCTCAAGCTCGAGTTCTTCAACCCGGCGCACAGCGTCAAGGACCGCCTTGCCGTGGCGATGCTCGATGCCGCCGAAAAGGCGGGCAGGATCAAGGCGGACACCATCATCCTCGAACCGACCTCGGGCAACACCGGCATCGGCCTCGCCATGGTCGCCGCGGCGCGTGGCTACAAGTCGGCCTTCGTCATGCCCGAGACCATGAGCCGCGAGCGCAAGCTGATGCTCAAGGCCTACGGCGCCGAACTGATCCTGACGCCGGGACCGGACGGCATGGCCGGCGCCATCAGGAAGTCGCAGGAAATGGCCGCAGCCGATTCGCGCTACTTCATCCCGCAGCAGTTCGAAAATCCGGCCAATGCGGAAATTCATCGCCAGACCACGGCCGAGGAGATCTGGCGCGACACCGACGGCAAGGTAGACATTTTCGTCTCCGGCATCGGCACCGGCGGCACCATCACCGGCGTCGGCGAGGTGCTGAAAGCGCGCAAGCCCGGTGTGCAGATTATTGCCGTCGAACCCGACGCCAGCCCCGTGCTGTCGGGCGGTCCCAAGGGGCCGCATCCGATCCAGGGCATCGGCGCCGGCTTCGTCCCAGCGATTCTCAACACCAGTATCTACGACGAGGTGTTCCGCGTCACCAACGACCAAGCGCTGAATACGGCGCGCAAGCTGGCCACCGACGACGGCCTGCTGGTCGGCATTTCATCCGGCGCGGCGGTGTGGGCCGCGCTTGAAATTTCCAGGCGACCGGAGAACAAGGGCAAGCTGATCGTGGTGATCATTCCGTCCTTCGGCGAGCGCTATCTGTCGACGGTGCTCTACCAGCACCTGGAGGCCTGAGAAGAGGCCAGCGGCCGAACGGCGGTCAGCGGTAGTTCAGGGGGTTCCCGACGCCGGCAAACCAGGCGTCCGTGCGCGCCTCGAAATCGTACTGGGCAAGCTGCTTGGCCTGTTCGAGGGTCACACCCGGCTTGTCGCTGACGTTGCAGAAAGTCTCCTTCGGCGAATGGAAGGAGACAGCGCACCCCAGCGGCAGATCGTGCAGCCGATAGGTGCCGAGCGGTGTCCCCGCCTCATGTACGCCGGGTCGGGGCCATTCCTTCCAGTCGAGCAATTGAACGAACCGTGTCATTTTGTCAGTGACGAATCCGCAAAGTTTCCCTGTGGCGCTATCTTGCAGCGAATCGAATGGTATATCAATACTTGTAGCAGGGTCTAAAGTCGGCGCCGGCGGGACGGCGACTGCCGGCGCGGTACCCGGTCTACAATGCCGGCTCCGTCCCTCTCACGCCCTCCATTCAGCAATGTCCCTACGTATCGCCATCAACGGCTACGGCCGCATCGGTCGCTGTTTTCTGCGTGCCGTGCAGGAATCCGCACTGCGCGAACAAGTTTCGGTGGTAGCCATCAACGAGCCGGCCGACATCGAAAGCATGGCCTACCTGACGCGCTTCGATTCGACCCATGGCCGCTTTCCCGGCAAGGTCGATGTGCGCGGCACGACGCTGGAGATCGACGGTCGGATCATCCAGGTGTCGCACGAACAGACTCCCGAGGGTGTCGACTGGCGGAACCTGGGCATCGACCTGCTGATCGAGGCCTCGGGCCGTTACGCCAGCCGTCTGGAGCTGGAAGCCTTTCTCGCCGCCGGATGTCCGCGCATTCTGTTGTCGCATCCGGGTCATGGCGCAAGCGATGTCGATCGCACCATCGTCTTCGGCAGCAACCACGAGTCGCTGGCTGGAAACGAGCAGATCGTGTCGGCGGCGTCCTGCACCACCAACGCCATTGTTCCCGTGCTGTCCATTCTGGACGCCGCCTTCGGCATCGAGCACGCCATGATGACGACGCTGCACTCGGTGATGAACGACCAGCCGCCGATCGACGGCTATCACCATGCCGATCCGCGCCGCACGCGCTCGGCGATGCAGTCCATGATTCCGGTCGCCACCGGCCTCGCCAAAGGCGTGGCGCGCCTGCTGCCGCAGCTCGCGGAGCGGGTCGAGGCCAAGGCGATCCGCGTGCCGGTGACCAATGTCTCGGCCATCGATCTGGTGGCGACACTGACGCGCGCCGCCAGCGTCGCCGAGATCAACGCCCGCCTGCGACAGGCGGTAGACGCCGCCTTCCCCGGCCAACTGGCGTACACCGAGGAAGCCCATGCCTCGATCGATTTCAACCACAGTCCGTATTCCGCGATCATCGATGCCAGTCAGACGCGGACGAGCGGACCGCAACTGGCCAATCTGCTGATCTGGTTCGACAACGAATGGGGTTTCGCCAATCGCATGCTCGAACTGGCGGCATTCTGGGGCGGCCGTCTGAGCGGCAAAGGCACCTGACCCGGCTGATCAGCGCGCCGCCGGCTTGTAGATCTGGTCAGGTCGATGCCGACAACCGGGGATTGGCCAACAGCGCGGCGCGATAGACCCGCAGGGCGACCTGCGCGTCATTCGCGGCGTAGAGGATCTGGCGCTCGGTCAGTCGTGGATTGGCCCAGTTGGAGGTGGTGGTCCTCTTGGACTTTTGCAGGCGCTGGCCGAAATACTGCGCCACCGCGCTCTTGGCCCCCAGGCTTTGATTGCGCACCTTGCTGCGCAGCGCGCGCGACAGGTCCAGAATGTTCTGCGGCTCGATGTGCAGGCGCGAGCGCAGTTGCGCGAGATCGCTGCCGAGCCCGAAGCCCACCTTGAGGATCCGCTGTGATTCTAGGATGGCCTTCAGGCCATGCTGCTCCGGCAGGCGGCCGACCGGGAAGAGGTAAACCCGGGTCGCGGTCGCGAGCTGTATCAGGTGCGGTCCGCTCGATACTTCGCCTTTGTTGAAGGTCGGTTTCGACTCCGTATCGAAGCCGATGACATCCTCTGCCAGCAGGGCATGGCGGGCCTCGGCGGCGACTTCTGCCGACATCACGAGGACGATGTCGGCCATGGCAACACCCTGATAGAGCGGCAGCTCTGCATCGGTCGCGCTATTCAGGGTCATGTTCAAGACGAAACCTGCTCCAGACGGGTAAGGGCATTATCGGTTTACCGGTTTACAATGGCGACACTTTACCGCCTGAGTCCGCACGCATGTCCGAAACCGCATTTTGCTACCACTGTCGTCAGCATCACCCCAAGTCGGAGATGCGCCAGATCGAAACCAAAGCCGGCAAGCGCTGGCGCTGCATCCGCAGCATCGAGGCCACCCGTCAGGGGCAGGCCGCGCGCGAAGCCTACGGCCGCCAGGTGTCCGAGATGAACAAGTCCGAGGCGCAAAGCCGGGCGCGACTCACCAAGCCGATCGTCGTCTGAGGGCGACCGATCATGCTGCGCGGGCTGGCCATCCTCCTGCTTGCGGCACTCGCGGCTTGCGCGCCACTGCCCACCGGTCAGGGAGCCGGTGCGCTGTGGCAGCCGTCACCGAGCTTCGACCAGCGCCGGCCGAATTTCGTGATCCTGCACCAGACCACCAACGACAACGCGGCAACCGCCCTGGCGACACTGACCGATCCGCAACGCAAGGTCAGCGCCCATTACCTCATCGGGCGCGACGGCGCGGTCATGCAGCTGGTCGATGAAGCCGAGCGCGCCTGGCATGCCGGTGAATCCTGGTGGGGCGGCAGCACAGACCTCAACTCGGCGTCCATCGGCATCGAACTCGACAATAGCGGCGACGAAGTTTTTGCCGAAGCGCAGATTGTCGCCCTGCTGGCGCTGCTCGACGAACTGCGCACGCGCTATCGCATTCCGGCGGCCAATGTCCTGGCGCATGGCGACATCGCGCCGACACGCAAGGTCGACCCGAGCCGCCTGTTCCCCTGGCAGCGACTGGCAACGCACGGCTTCGGCTTGTGGTGCGAAGCGCCGCCGCCGGTTGCGCCAGCCGGCTTCGATGCGATGCTTGGCCTGCAGGCGCTGGGCTATGACATTGCTGTCCCCGCCGCAGCGCGCCAGGCCTTCCGCCGCCATTTCACGGCCAGTGACGTCGATGCGGAATTCGCACCTGGCGAGCTGGGCCTGCTCTATTGCCTGCTGCAGAAGAAGGTGTCGCGGGAATGAAAACGCGCTACGCAGATATCCGCGCTTACATCACCAAGGACGGCTCCACGATCCGCGAGCTGATGCATCCCGCCGTCCACGGCGTCCGGCAGCAGAGCCTGGCCGAAGCCACCGTCGAACCGGGCGCGCGTACGCAACTGCATCGCCATGCATTGACCGAGGAGCTGTATCACGTCAGCGCCGGCAGCGGCATCATGACTCTGGGGGATTACTCCTTCAAAGTCGGCGCTGGCGACACGGTGCTGATCCCGCCCGGCACGGCGCACAGGATTGAAGCCACCGGCGCCGCGTCCTTGCGCTTCCTCTGCTGTTGCTGCCCGCCCTACTCGGACGAGGACACCGAATTGCTGGAGGACGCCCGATGAGCGGCAATCTCTTTGACGACCTGCCCAATCTACCCGATGCGCCCGAAGCGGTCGAGCGCCTGGAAACCCTGCTGACCGATCCCGGCCTGCGCATCGAGCGGATCATCTCGACCGGCCAGGCGAGCCCGCCTGGCTTCTGGTACGAACAGGTAGATGCCGAATGGGTGCTGCTGGTGAGCGGCGAGGCGCTGCTGCGCTTCGAGGATGAATCCGAGGCCCGCCGACTGCGCCCCGGCGACTGGCTGCACATCAGGCCGCGGCGGCGCCACCGGGTGGAATGGACTGCGGTGGATGCGCTGACCCTGTGGCTGGCGGTGCATCACACGCAGAGCTGAAGCAGGAATTCCCTGCCCGCGCCAGCATGCGCCGCAACCAGGCCTTGCGGATTTCCTCCAGCACCCACATCAGCGCTGCACCGGCCAGCGCCAGGAGCCAGACATTTGTACCGATCGGCGCCGTGCCGAACAGCCAGTTGCCGGCCGCGGTGTAGATGATGAACAGGATCACGCCGAGTTCTGCCGCCAGCGCGAGCAGGATGTAGCGATTGTCGAACAGCCCGACCGAGAGCGAGGACCTGGACGGATGCCGGCACAGGATCACATTCATCATCTGCATCACCACGATGGTCGCCAGGCAGGCCGAGGTGGCCTGCAGGTAGAGCGGATCGAGCCGGTCGAGGCTGACGCCGTAATGCCAACCGGCGGCATTCAGCACGAAGAAGAACACTGCCATCGCCGCTGCTGCTTCCAGCACGCCGAGAAACAGGTAGGCGCGGACCAGCAGACCCCATGACAGCAGCCGCTCGTTGCGCGCCCGGGGCGGCCGCTGCATCACCTGCGGATCGGGTTTCTCGGCGCCCAGCGCCAGCGCCGGCAGCATGTCGGTGCCGAGGTCGACGGCGAGGATCTGGATGATGGTCAGCGGCAGCGGGATGCGGAACAGAACGAAGGCCAGATAGGGCACCAGTTCCGGAATGTTCGAGCTCAGGATGTAGGTGAGGAACTTGCGGATGTTGTCGAATACCGCGCGCCCCTCTTCGATGGCAGCGACGATGCTGGCGAAGTTGTCGTCGAGCAGGATCAGGTCGGCGGCTTCCTTGGCGACATCGGTGCCTGCGATACCCATGGCGATGCCGATGTCGGCGGTCTTCAGTGCCGGCGCGTCGTTCACGCCGTCGCCGGTGACGGCGACGATCTCGCCTTTCTTCTGCAGGGCCTGCACGATCAGCATCTTCTGCTCGGCGGCGACGCGGGCGAAGATGATCTCCTTGGCATCGAGCGCGAGTTGCAGGTGCGCCGGCGAGATGGCGCGCAGTTCGTCGCCGGTGATCACCACCGGTTGCTCGCCTTTGACCAGGCCGATCTGGCGCGCGATGGCCAGCGCCGTGTGCGGATGGTCGCCGGTGACCATGATGATGCGGATGCCGGCGGTGAAACAGCGCGCGATGGCATCCGGCACTTCCGCCCGTGGCGGGTCTTCCAGCCCGACCAGGCCGGAGAGGATCATGCCGTGTTCCTCGTTCGGCCTGCCGTCCCCGATGACGCAATGGGCGAAGGCCAGCACGCGCAGCCCGGCATCGGTCATTTCCTGCTGCGCCGCCAGCAGGCGGGTCTTCGCCACCGAATCGAGCGGTGCGATGCCGGCGTCGAACTGGACGAAGTCGCAGACCTCCAGCACCGTTTCCGGCGCGCCCTTGCAATACAGCATGCGTCCCTGCGGCGTTTCGCAGAGCACCGACATGCGCTTGCGGTCGGTGTCGAAGGGGATCTCGTCGATCCGCTTGTGGTCGGCCAGTTCCCCTGCCACCTGGCGACCCATGCCGGCCAGCGCGACTTCCATCGGGTCGCCCAGCAGATTCTGGTCGACGATCTTCAGGTCGTGGCATAGCGCGGCATTGACGAACAACTCACGGTTGTCCTCGGTCAGGCTCGCATTATTCGTAAATGAGGCCGCCAGATCGCCGAAGTCGAGAAAACCGCCGCCCAGCCACAGGCGCTGCACCGACATGCGGTTCTGGGTCAGGGTGCCGGTCTTGTCGCAGCAGATCGTCGTCGTCGCTCCCAGCGCCTCGACGGCGGGCAGATGGCGCACCAGGGCATTGCGCTTGGCCATGCGCCTGGTCGCCATCGCCAGCGAGAGCGTCACCGTCGGCAAGAGGCCTTCCGGCACGTTGGCGACGATGATGCCGATGGCAAACAGCAGGTTCTCCCAGGTCGGCAGGCCCATCGCCTGGCCGATGAAGAACAACGCCACGCCCATGCCCGTGGCAAGCACCGCGACGATGTGCGAAAGGCGCGCAATTTCGCGTTGCAGTGGCGACGGGCCGGTACCGACCGTCTGCGTCAGGTGGGCAATGCGGCCGAACTCGGTATGCATGCCGGTGGCGTAGACCACCGCGCGCGCCTGGCCCGATACCACCGAGGTCCCTGCCAGCACCACGTTCTTGGCATACAGCGGCGAATCTTCGTTGCTCGGCTCGGTGTTGCGGGGCATGGGCTGGGATTCGCCGGTGACCGTCGCGGTGTTCACGCGCAGCGCAAGGGCTTCGATCAGGCGGCAGTCCGCCGGAATGGAGTTGCCTTCCTCCAGCAGCACGATGTCGCCGGGCACCAGATCGCTGGCAAGCACCTCGACGATTGCGCCGCCGCGCAGCGCCTGCACCTTCTGCGGCAACAACTGGCGCAGTGCGGCCACGGCCTGTTCGGCCTTGTACTCCTGCCAGAAGGAGAAGATGCCATTGACCACGATGACGCCGACGATGGCGACACCGAGGCGGCCCATGCCCTGACCCGGATCGAAATGCTCGGCGAGGAAAGCCAGCGCGGCGCCGATCCACAGGATGATGGCGAAGAAGTGGGTGAATTCGCGGGCGAAGCTGAGCAGCAGATGCTCGCGCGCGACTTCCTCGACATGGTTCGGCCCGAACTCGACCAACCGGCGTGCCGCTTCGGCCACCACCAGGCCGGCCGCAGTAGTCTTCAGGCTGGCGAGCGCCTGCTCAACGCCGAGGCCGTGAATATGCATAAGGCCGAGAGCTGCTTAACGGACTCCGATGCGCTGCAGTTTCGCCCGCAACATCGCGATGTCATCCAGCAGATCGAGCGCCAGCGCGACGCCGGGTGGATTGATTTCCAGGTCGCGCGTCAGCCGCAACGCCAGCCGCGCGCGACGCAGCGAATCGCCGGTAAAGCGCCAGTCCTGCGGCGACTCGCCGACGGGCTCCAGCGCTCCCTCGAAAACCCAGGCCAGCACATGTTCCTCTTCAGCGCTGCAGGCCTGACACAGCTCCACCAAGGTCAGACGGACCTCCTCTTCGACCACCGGCCCCTGAATGAATGTCATCGCGATCGGGTTCATGACGAGTCGCCTTTCATCTTTGTTCGCGGGTTGAAATCAAAGGCCTTGGCCATGGTCCGGTAGGCCTCCTGCGCGCCCTCGCTGTCGGCTGGCGGCAGGACAATCGCCAGCGCCACATACAGGTCGCCCGGCGGCGACCCCGGAATGCCGCGGCCTTTCAGGCGCAACTGGCGGCCGGCTGCAGATCCGGGAGGAATCGTGAGCTGCACCGGGCCCTCGGGCGTCGGCACGGCAACCGAGGCGCCCAGCGCGGCTTCCCACGGCGCCAACGGCAGGTTCAGATAGACATCGCGGCCATCGACGCGAAACTGCGGATCGGGCTTGAAGGAAATTTCCAGGTACAGGTCGCCCGCCGCGCCCTCGCCCAGCCCCGGCGCGCCCTGACCTGCCAGGCGCAGGTGCTGTCCGGCACGGATGCCCTTGGGAATGCCGACATCGAGCTTGCGCTCCTGCAGCGTGCCACGGCCTTGCGCATCCAGCCCCGGCATGCGCAGCGAGATGCTGCGCTGGGCGCCGCGGTAGGCATCGGCAAGATCGATCAGCACCTTGGCGTGATGGTCCGGGCCCTTCGCATGCATCTGGGCACGCTGCGCGGCCCTTGCCTGGCGACCGAACAGGGCTTCGAAAAAATCGCTGTGATCTGCGCCTGCGCCGGCGCCAAAATCGCGGCCGCTGAATTCGAAGCCGGCATCCCAGTCCGGCGGCGGCTGGAAGTCCTGCCCGGTCTTCCACTGGCTGCCCATCTGGTCGTAAGCCGCGCGTTTCTCCGGATCCTTCAGCACCGCATAGGCTTCGCCGAGTTCCTTGAAACGTGCCTCGGCATCCGGGTCCTTGCTCACATCCGGGTGATACTTGCGCGCCAGCTTGCGGTAGGCCTTTTTGACGTCATCCTGCGTGGCGCCGCGCGCAACGCCGAGAATTTCGTAGTAGTCCTTGAATTTCATGGGGCAGGGCTCGCTGCTGTGGTCTGCAACATCGCTGTTGCACGGGCGCTCGCAGGCTACGCGGGATGTCGATCACTGCTCTGTACGGTGTCGCACACAGCAGTATAGATCGGCGTCGCCAAACGGGCGACGCCGGGCAGGGCCGTTCAACTGCGGCCTGGGTGCGCCGCTGTCAGCGTGACGAAACGCAATCCGGATTTCATGCGACCGTCTCTCTGACTGATAATGTCGGCAATCCAACGCAATTCGCTTCTACTGGCAGACCCCATGAAAGCGCTCCGTATCATCGGCATCGCCCTCGGCCTTGTTTTTGTCCTGCTCGCGGCGGGCGTCGGCGCCCTCTACGCGCTGTTCGACGGCGAGAAGATCAAGGGCGAACTGAGCCGTGTCGTGCTCGAAAACAATCAGCGCGAGCTGGAGATCGCCGGCAAGCTCGAGCTCTCGCTATGGCCGGACGTCAGCATCAAGATAGGTCACCTGACACTGTCGGAACCCGGCGGCAGGGAAGAGTTTCTCGCGCTCGACTCGGCGCGCGTGGCGGTCGCGGTGATGCCGCTGCTGTCGAAGCAGGTGCAGGTGCAGCGCGTCGAGGTCAACGGTCTCAAGGCGACACTGGTAAAACGGAAGGACGGCACGCTGAACATCGCCGACCTGCTCGGCGGCGGGAAGCAAAGTGCCACCAAACCCGATGCAGGAGTCGGCGCTGGTGGTGCGCCGAGTGTGCCGCTGCGGATCGACATTGCCGGCATCAAGGTGGCGAACGCGCAATTCACCTGGCGCGACGAGAAGAGCGGCAGCACGACGGCATTTTCCAAACTCGATTTCGGCACCGGGCGCGTCCAGGTCGATGGCGCGATGCAAACCCTGGCGCTCGAATCGCTGAGCCTCGCCGCGACCCTGGCCGGCAGCGGCCTCGATGGCCAGGCCAAGCTCGTTCTGTCAGACGTTGAAGGCACAGCCCGGACCATGAAGATCGGCCAACTGGCTCTTGATCTCGATGCCAGGTCAGGCGAAACAACGCTCAAGGCCCACCTCGGTTCGCCCGTGACGACGAATTCCGAGGCGCAGACCATCGCGCTGGAGAAGATCGCCGGCAGCGTCGATCTCGCCAACCCACGAATGCCGATGAAACAACTCAAGCTGCCGCTTGCAGGCAATCTGCGCGCCGATATGGCACATCAGACGGTGGCACTCGAACTGACCACCCGGTTCGACGAATCGAAAATTGCGGCGAAACTCAAGGTGGCGAAATTTGCGCCGCGGGCGCTGGGCTTCGATCTCGACATCGACACGTTAAACGTGGACAAGTACTTGCCGCCCGCGCCACCCAAAACCGTTGCGAACGACAAAGCCGGCGCCGGCAAGGAGGATGCTCCGGGCCAGGAAGCCAAGGAGGGCAAGCTGGATTTCTCGGCGCTGAAAGGGCTCGACGTGAATGGCGCGATCCGCATCGGCTCACTGCAGGTGTCGAGGCTGAAACTGGCCAGGCTGAATGCGAAGATCAATCTCGCCGGCGGGCGCCTCGATGTCGCGCCGCTGACGCTGAACCTCTACGAAGGCACGGCCAGCGGCAGCCTGTCGCTCAACGCGGCGGGCAACACCTTCGCCCTCAGGCAGAACCTGGCCGGCATCAGCATCAATCCGCTGATGAAGGATCTCGCCAACAAGGACCTGGTGGAAGGGCGAGGCAACGTGACGCTCGACATCAGCAGTCGCGGCGACAGCGTGATAGCGATGAAGAAGGCACTGGCGGGAACCGCTGCGGTGAGTCTCAGGGACGGCGCGATCAAGGGCATCAACCTGGCGCAAAGCCTGCGCGACCTGAAGGGCAAGCTGGGTGCCGCATCTGGCAAACCCGAGGATGCAACGCAGCAGGCCAAAGCCGGCGACAAGACCGATTTCTCCGAGCTCACCGCCTCGCTGAAAATTGCCAACGGCATCGCCCACAATGAAGACCTCGCCATGAAGTCGCCCTTCCTGCGGCTCTCCGGCGCAGGCGATATCGACATCGGTGGCGGCCAGATGAATTACGTCGCCAAAGCCAGCGTGGTCGCCACCAGCGCCGGACAAGGCGGGCAGGGCCTCGACCAGTTGAAGGGACTCACCGTCCCGGTGCGTGTCACCGGACCGTTCGAGAACCTGGCCTACCAGATCGAATTCGGCAGCATGGTCGAGGACGTCGTCAGGGCCAGGCTCGAAGAGAAGAAGCAGGAGGTCAAGGCCAAAGTCGAAGACAAGCTGAAGGACAAGCTCAAGGGCTTGTTCGGCAGATGAGTGGGAATGTCATGTTGCTTGGCAAGCGGGTCTGAACCGAGCGGCGGCCTGTTACAGCAGCCGTTTGTCGAAAGAGTCGGCGCTGGTGTGCTCTGCGTACCTGGGCTTCCGCTTCGCGGGCAGGTAACGGCGGCTGGCTTGATACGAGCGCGCCCGACACGGGTTCGGGGAACCAATGCGTACTGAATCGAACTAGCATCTGACCGCCGCCCTCAGACTTGTTTGAAAGTCTCCGGCGTACTATGCAAGACACAGATATGCCCAAGGAGGATTTTTATGGCGTCCGAAGGTAGTAACAACCACCGATTTCAAGCGCCCCCCGCTATTGCCAAAGCGATCGAGCGGCTTCCGCGCTCGCCGGGAACGGTCACGCTGACTTTAGTTTGGGCTCGACGGCTTTATCATCCCCGATGACAGTCCCATCCTTCGCTGCGAACATCGCCCGTTCGGGCAAGAGCCGGACTCAGGGGGCCCTCATCCTGTTGCTCGCGTTCGTAATTGCGGTGGGCGCGATTGTCACCAACATTGCACTGCTACGTGTCGCCGATGGCGGACGGCGCGCTGAATTGTTGCTCCTGCAAATCAATGGGTTGGCCTATCGTCTCTCCGCTTTGGAGTGGCAGGCTATCGGCGAACGCGAAATATCCTCCGAAATTGCCCGGAGCGTGCAAGACACGCAAGATGAGCTGGAGCACCTGGTCGGGCGTTTGGCGCAACAGGATCCGGATATGGACGCTGTGCGCTTGGTCCGGCGAAGCCACGACGACTACCGGCTGGCAATGAATAGGGAGTTCAGTTTGATCAAGGCCGGCGATTTCTCCCAGGCGAAGATCGTCGACCGCGATCAGGTCGATCCGGCTTTTGACGTTCTTTCCGAGGGCCTGAAGTCCGCCAGTGTCATATACAACGCGAAGATGAAACGGGCAGAGCAGCTTGCCGTGCTTGGAACCTTGATCGTTCTATTGCTTGCCATGGCTGCAATCGCCCTGTTGGTCAGGCGGACACAAAAGGCGCATGACGCAGCCGAGGAAGCTGCCGCCGAGGAGAGGATATTGGCGCAGGCCCAGAGGGAACTGCGCCAGTTCGCCGAGAATGTCCCGACCATGGCCGCCTCATTCGATGCGAACCAGCGTTGTCGTTTCGCCAATAAGGCGTTCAGCGAGTTCTTCGGATCCGCCGGCGGAGACATTTCCGGCAAGCACGTGCGGGAGATTGTCGAGGAAGGCGCGTACGCGGAGATCGAAGGATATATTGCGCAAGTGCTGCTGGGGAATGCGGTCAAGTACCAAACAACGCGCAAGCTTGCCAACGGCGAGTTGCGCTACATCGAGATTCGCCTGCTGACGAATATTGCGGACGACGGAAAGATACTGGGTTTCTTCTGCGCGACGAGCGACATTTCCGAACACGAGCTAACCAAAGCCGATCTGATTCAGTACCGCAACCACCTCGAAGAATCCGTCTTTGCCCGCACTGTGGAACTATCCGCTGCCCGTGATGCTGCCGAAGCCGCCAACCGCGCCAAGAGCAGCTTCCTCGCCACCATGAGCCACGAACTGCGCACGCCGATGAATGGCGTCATGGGCATGATCGACCTGGTGTTGCGCCGTGCCACTGATCCCGAGCAGATCGACTGGCTCAACAAGAGCAAGGACTCCGCGAGGCATCTGCTTGATGTCATCAACGACATCCTCGACATGTCCCAGATTGAAGCCGACCGGCTGACGCTGGCCGAGACGAACTTTTCCCTCGCGCAAGTACTTGAAGACACCATCCAGATGCAGGGTGGCGCGGCCCAGGTCAAAGGGCTGCGTTTATCCTGCGAAATCTCCCCTGCATTGCCTGACCGATTATGCGGTGACGCCACGCGCCTGAAACAGGTACTGATCAATTTCATCGGCAACGCCGTCAAGTTCTCCGAGCATGGACAGATCACCGTGAGTGCCCGCGCCGTAGAGGAAGACGAGATCAGCGTGTTACTGCGTATCGAGGTTACTGATCAGGGCATCGGCATCAGCCCTGATCAGCAGGCCCGGCTGTTCCGGGTCTTTACACAGGCCGACGATTCCATGAACCGCAAGTACGGCGGCACAGGTCTGGGACTGAGCATCGCCAAACGCATCGCCTTGCTGATGGGTGGCGACGCCGGGGTGATCAGCGAGGAAGGCAAGGGCAGCACCTTCTGGGCGACCGTGAGGCTGAAAAAGGATACGAAGGCGATCGAGTCCCCGCCGCCGGTGAATGCCGATGCCGAAACCATTCTGCGGCAACGTTACTATGGCCACTACATACTGGTGGTCGATGACGAGCCGATCAACCTCGAAATTGCCCGGATGCAACTGGAGGCGATCGATCTTGTGGTGGACACGGCGCAGAACGGTGCAGAGGCGATTGTCCTGGCGCGGCAGAACAGCTATGCGGCCATCTTGATGGACATGCAGATGCCGAACGTGAACGGGCTGGAGGCGACGCGGCAGATACGCCAGATCCACGGCTACCGCGACGTACCAATCATCGCCATGACCGCCAATGCCTTTGCGGAGGACAGGGCGCGCTGCTTCGAGGCCGGGATGAACGACTATCTGGTCAAGCCCTTCACCCCTGACGAGTTGTTTGCAACCGTGCTGCGCGCGTTGAGCCGGAGGAATGATTAGCCGCGATCCAACCGTAGCCTGACTGGCCGCAAAGTGGCGGGAGTCTCCTTTCACTATGCCGAGGTCATCGGGCGGCAACCAGTCCTGAGCACTTATTCGCCGTTCGAAGCTGACCTTCCCTTGATGGCATCGCGCACTTCCCTGCCCACCTGTTCGCGAATCTGGAGGCGTTCGCCTGATTGCAAGTCCGTCGCGCGCCAGCTTGTCCCGCAGCGGGAGAGATGACAGTCCTCGACTTGTCGCTGGCTAACCGAACCAGGGTCGACCATTTTGCCGGCGCCGGCAAAATGGTGGTCAGGGTTGTTGCCAGAGCCTTGGCAGGAAGTCATTGCCCGCCTGACGGCATCCTCGAAGCGGAGCCATTGGCCGTATCCGAGCATGGGCTGCAAGTCGCGGGCGCTCGGTGAATCGTTTGAATATACTTCGACCAATAATGGACAACAACAAGTTACGCATCGGCATTGACCTCGGCGGCAGCAAGATTGAAATCATCGCACTGGGCGATGATGGCAATGAACTGCTGCGCGAGCGGGTGGCGACGCCACAGGGCGACTACCATTCAACGATCATGGCGGTAGCCAATCTGGTCGAAGCGGCAGAAAGAAAAGTTATGTCCCCGGGCGCGTGCGCCGGGGACGGTATCCACTCGGACGGCGCTTGCCGGCCCGCGAAGCGGAATCCCCGGCAGACAGAGTCCGGTACGGCGGCAAGTGTCGGCATCGGCATCCCCGGTGCGGAATCGCCCGCCAGCGGGCTGATCAAGAACGCCAATTCAACCTGCCTGATCGGCCAGCCGCTGCGGCATGACCTGCAGGCGCGGCTGCAGCGCGAAGTGCGCATCGCCAACGATGCCAACTGCTTTGCGCTGTCCGAAGCGGTCGATGGCGCGGGGGCGGGCGCACGGGTGGTGTTCGGCGTCATCCTCGGCACCGGCGTCGGCGGCGGCATCGTGGTCGACGGCAGGGTGCTGACCGGCGCCAACGCCATCGCCGGTGAATGGGGTCATAACCCGATGCCCGGCGAACAGCATCGCGACGCCTGCTATTGCGGACGCCGGGGATGCGTCGAACTGTACCTTTCCGGTCCTGGCCTTGTCGCCGATCATCGCCGTGCCACCGGCGCCGACTCTTCACCCGAAGTGATCGCTGAATTCGCTGCGTCTGGCGATGCGGCCTGCGAAGCTACCCTGCAACGCTACGAAGCCCGTCTGGCGCGCGCACTGGCGCAGGTGATCAACATCCTCGACCCCGATGTCATCGTCCTCGGCGGCGGCCTCTCCAACATGGATCGGCTCTACGAAAACGTCCCGCGCCTGTGGGCCGGACATGTCTTTTCCGATCAGGTGGCGACGAAGCTGCTCAAGCATCGGCATGGCGATTCCTCCGGCGTGCGCGGCGCGGCGTGGCTATGGCCATGAATCTTTGGCGGCGCGTGTTTCTGCCTTTCGCCGCGGGCTATTTCTTCTCTTACTTCCTGCGCAACGTGAACGCCGTCATCGCGCCGGAACTGACGCGCGAACTCGGCGTCTCGGCCGCCGACCTGGGCCTGCTGACCAGCGCCTATCTGCTCGCCTTCGGCGCCGCGCAGCTGCCGCTCGGCCTGGCGCTGGACCGCTACGGCGCGCGTCGCGTCGAAGCCTTGCTGCTGCTGATCGCCGCCAGCGGCTGCGCATTGTTCGCCGTTGGCAACTCGCTGACCGAACTGGCGATCGCGCGGGCGCTGATCGGGCTGGGTGTGTCGGCCTGCCTAATGGCCTCGTTCAAGTCTTTCAGCCAGTGGTTCGGCGTCGAGCGCCAGGCCTCGCTCAATGCCGCCATCATGGCCGCGGGCGGCCTGGGTGCCCTCACCGCATCGACACCGCTGTCCTGGGCGATTCCGCAGTTCGGCTGGCGTACCGTGTTCGTCGCACTCACAGTGGCCGGCATCGCAGCCGCGGCAGGCATTTTCAGCACGCCGGAAAAACCTGGCAGCACGCGGCCCGAACCGATGCGCAGCCAGATTGCCGGCCTCGGCGAGGTATTGGCCAGCGGTGTCTTCTGGCGCTATGCGCCGCTATCGACGCTGAACATCGGCGGTCTGATGGCGCTGCAGGGACTGTGGGCGGTGCCGTGGCTGATGAACTTCTCGGGCCTTTCGCGCAGCGCGGCCGCTACCCACCTGCTGCTGATGGGCGGCGGCATGCTTGCCGGCTCTCTCGCCATCGCCTTCGGCGTAGCGCCGCTGGCAAGGCGCGGCATAACGCCGCAACGACTGCTGCAAGCCGGCATGGGGCTGGGCCTGTTTGCCAGCCTGCTCATCGTCCTCGGCACCGGGCCGAGCGAACCGCTCTGGTTCGTGCTGGGCCTGATCTTTTCGGTCGGCAACCTCTCCTACGCGCTGCTGCAGCGACACTACGCCGTAACGCTGGCCGGCCGCGTGAACACCGCGCTGAACCTGATGGTTTTCATCGGCGCTTTCTGCATCCAGTGGGGCTTTGGCGCGGCGGTGGATGCCCTGCAGGCCGCCGGCCACGCGCCACGCGCGGCTTACCAGATCACTCTTGGTGGCCTGCTGGCGCTGCAGGCGACGAGCTGGTTGTGGTTCATCAAGCGGAATTAGAACTCCAGCGGGTCCACGTCCAGATGCCAGCGCAGGCCACCGGGCATTTTCATCGCGTAGAGTTGTTCCATCCACTTCGCCAGAAAGGCCTGCAGGGCCGGCCGGTTGACCGATTCGACCAGCAACTGGCCGCGTTCCAGCGTCATCAGGCGTTGCATTCTCATCGGCACGGGGTCGTAGAGCGTAACGCCGTCGGCCAGCGCTTCGCCGGCACTGCGCGCGGCGGCCAGAAAAGCCAGCGACTGCTCCATGCTCCTGGCTTCGGCGCGCAGCATGGCCTGAAAACTGAACGGGGGAAAGCCGGCGATCCTGCGCTCGCCGAGCTGCGAGCGGGCGAAGCGCACATAGTCGTGATCGACCAGGGCACGGTACAGCGGATGGTCGGGATATTCGGTCTGGATCAGCACTTCGCCGGGCAGCGCGGCGCGCCCGCTGCGGCCACCGACCTGCATGAGCTGGGCAAAGAGCCGTTCGGGCGCGCGGAAGTCGGCGGCGAACAGCGCGGCGTCGGCGCCGACCGCGCCGACCAGGGTCAGCAGCGGAAAGTCGTGGCCCTTGGCCAGCATCTGGGTGCCGACCAGGATGTCGGCCTCACCGGCGTGGATGGTCGCGAGCAGCGCCTGCCATTTCTTCGGCGTGCTCGCCGAGTCGCGGTCGATGCGCAATACGCGGGCCTCGGGAAAGCGCTCGACCAGCATGGTTTCGAGGCGCTGCGTGCCGCGCCCGAAAGGCAGCAGGTCGACGTTGCCGCAATCGGGGCAGGCGCGCGGCACCCGCGTCTCGAAGCCGCAATGGTGGCAGCGCAGGCGCCCATCCGCCAGATGCAGCACCAGGTTGGCGGCGCAGCGCTGGCAGCGCGAAATCCAGCCGCAGGGCGGGCAGGCCAGCACCGGCGCATAGCCGCGCCGGTTGAGGAACACCA
>JAUSCI010000073.1 GCA_030651305.1 Sulfuritalea sp.
CGGGTGTAGAGGTCCTGGACATTGGCCGGGTTGGGCGGGCCTTCGGTGCTGCCCGAACCGAGGGTCGGGGCGTAGTGCGCGGCCTGGTAGACCTGCTTGATGCGGGACACGGCTTCGTTGAGCAGCTTGTAGTCCGCCTCGCGCTGGGCGGCGTATGTGTCGTCTGGCGTGTTCGGCCGGACGGCATTGGCCAGCGCGGTGAGGGCGTCGTTGAACCCGCCGCCGACTGCGGCGCGCGGTACGCCCAGGGTGCTGGCGAGATGGGCCTGGATGTCGAGGTAAGCCTGGCGCCCCTCCACGGACTGGAAGCTGTCGAGGAAGCCGGTTGTTTCGCCCTGGCTGCGCAAGGCGCTAAATCTTGCGATCATCGCCGGCAGTCGCGCCGGGGTGGCGGCAAGCGCGGGGTCGCCGATGGTGCCGATGCCGGCACCGTTGAAGTTGATGACTTGCTGCGCCACGCCCGGATGCATGAGGTTGAAGGCGGTGGCCATGTGCGCGCCGAGGCTGTAGCCGGTGACGGACAAGGGGCCGGTGATCTTGCCGGTGGCCTGGAGCGACTGGTACCACGATTCCATGTCGGAGAGCTGGCCGAAGGCGAAACCGGTTTCCGAGATTTCCAGCTTGTTGGTGGCTTCGTTGTCCCGCGCGGCGTCGTCGATGAATTCGGTGGAGCGGAAGGAGAGGACGAGGTCGCCCGTGTCCTTGTCTTTGAACAGCGTGCCGGAGAAGCCGGTGCTGGTGTTCGAGATGTGCTCGACCACCGTCCATTGCGCGGCGAACTTGGTGGCTTCGGTGACGGTGAATTTGCTGTTGTGGAGGTTGCCGGTGGTGAGGATGCCTTCTGGTATGTCATTCGCAAATATTGCGGACGGAGTCAGGTTCGTTCCCGGCGGTGTCGCATTAAAGTTATAGAGTGCCTCGGCTGCCACCTGCAGGTTGGCGAACTTCAGGTAGTCGGCAATGGTGGGCATCTCATTTCTCCTTGGCTGGAATAAGAATCTGGTCGATAAATTTGCGACTGGCAGCATTTGTTCCATAGGCGTGATCAGGACAACGATAGGCCGTCAGCCACGGACTGGGATTGACTCGGCTCGGGGCGCCTGGACTCCATGCGTAGCGGGTCAGTTCGCCCATCACTTCCTGGGTCTGGAGGTCAAGCACCTTGATCGTGCTGCTGGCGATGCCGAGATAGCGATCCTCGGGGATAACGTGGTCTTCGAAGGTGACGCCGTAGCGCGAGGATGGGCCGGTGACGGCGGTTTTTTCGAGAATGGCATCGATATAGCCAATCTTCGAAGTCGGCCGGGGCTTGTAGAGGATCGTGTAGCGATAGCGCTGGCCGTCCTTCGCGTCGATGACTTCGACCCAGCGGTAGCCGGGGAGAATTCCGCGTTGAGGATGATCAAATCCAGTTCCGATGAATCCTCTTGTATTCGGAGCAATTGCTAAAGGATGATTGGCTACAACCGCGGCAAACTCATAACCAAGGAATGTAGTTATGTATTCATCCTGTTGTGACTCCCTTGCAAACGCCGCCCCCGGCCACATCCGGTCCGCCCATTCCCGGTCGCCAGCTTGCGGCCTCACCTTCATCAACAGCACCCCCTCGACGTTCTCCACCTTTCGATAGATCTTCTCGCCAGCGACCGTGCGGCACTTTTCTTCCCAGACGGCCTTGCCGGCCAAGGCGTGGTTGACCGCCGCGTCGCCGGCGTTGGGCTCGGCTTGGGTGGTTTGACAGCCGCTCAGCAAGCTGAGCAGGACAATGCCCGCCCAGCGGGCAATCGAATGCGTGCGCTTCATGCTGCCTTCCTCCATGCCCCGTCGTTGGCGGCTGTTATCGTCGAGTCGCCGTGTCGCCAGCGCCGACTTCTGAATCCTGAATTACCCATGACTTCTTTCGGGTTGTTCAAAGCCGGCGAGCATATCGTGTGGATCGCGAGAAAGTAACTGACAGAAATGACAGCTTTTGAGCCTGCTTCGCGCCGCACAGCCTTGCCAGCGGAGATCGAACGGGCTGTGCCGCCATCGAGCCAGTCGGCACCCTGCTGGGCTTCCGGGGTGTTCGCACCATCAAAGGGGTCAGAGACATTTCGCTTTTCATTTCGCATAGCCGTGTTCCTCCATTTTCAGAATCCAAATCCCTGTTGTTCAGTCAGCGCAGTTCGCGATGTCGGGTCCTCGCCGGGCGTCCTTCCCCGCTTGCCGGTGTTGCGCCGGATGCCCAACCGGGCACAGACCGCGTCCGCAAACCGCTCGCTGCCCAGCGGCATGCCCAGCCTCAGGGCTTGGCGAACCTCGCTGGCCGCGGCGGCATCCAGTTGCCGTCGAAATAGCGCCCGGTAGGCGCTACAACGAGACGCGGGGTCTGCGTCAATGCCAAGGTAGAGCGAGTGCGGGGTGAGGCGGGCGTCGGGCTGCGCCAGGCCGTTGGCCCGGTAGCTGGACCAGCGGTAGCCGCCTGGATCAGCGACCATCGCAGCGCGCACCGGGTTGAGTTCGATGTAGCGCATGCACGCCATCAGGTGGCTTTCCGCCTGAACCACGCTTGACTTGTAGCGACCTTCCCACAGGCTGCCGGTACGTCGGTAGAAGCGATTGGCGTATTGCACGTAGCGACGTCCCAGCGATTGCATCAGGTGCGAGGGGGCGCCAGGTCACGCCGGGGTGAGCAGTAGATGCACATGGTTGGCGCAGTTCCAATTCCCACCGCCTTGACAGTACATATCTTTGTGCATACGATGATCGTATGAGAATCGAGTTCGATCCGAAGAAGTCCGCAAGTAATCTGAAAAAGCACGGTGTGTCGTTTGAAGAAGCGGCGTCGTGTTTGCTCGATCCCCTCGCCCGGGTAAGGAGCGATCCCGATGCGGTGGGTGAATTGCGCTTGATTCTGCTGGGGATGAGCTGTGCAGGGCGGTTGTTGGCTGTGTGTTATGCCTTGCGCGGCGACGAAGTGATCCGATTGATTTCCGCCCGCAAGGCGACGAAGAAGGAGGTGACGAGTTATGCGTAAGGAATATGATTTCAGCCGCGCCAAACGCGCTAAAGATGTGCCACATCTGGCGAAACTGCAAGGCGAGATGGCAGGCAAGTCGCGCATTACCATGCGCGTGGATAACGCGGTGCTGGCCGCGTTCAAGGCGCGCGCCGAGAGCAGCGGCGGCAGCTATCAGACCATGATGAACGAGGCGCTGAAGCAGTACGCGCTGGGTTTGTCCCTGGCCGATGTGGTGCGCGAAACTATCCGCGAGGAAATGCACTCTGCTTGAGGGTACATCCCCATTGGCTTGATCCATAAGACGGCTACTGCCTTCATCGCTTGAACTCGTGATGACGCTGTCCTCCGTGGCGAGCTTCATTCCCTCGTCTCTCCCTTCGTCCCGTCCTCCACCAGCTCCATCCGCATCGCTCCCTCCGCGCCCCGCAGGTGATACACCTCATCCACCTGCAAGCCTCTTGGCACATGGTGGGTGATGAAGAGGATGGTCGCCCGCCCCTTGAGCTTGTTGATGGTCCTGGCGAACTGTTCGGCGGTGTGCTGGTCAAGATTGGAAGCGGCCTCATCGAAGATCAGCACGCGCGGCTGCTTGAGCAGGGCGCGGGCGATGGCGATGCGCTGGCGCTGACCGCCGGAAAGACCGATGCCGCGTTCGCCGATTTCGGTGCGATAGCCTTCGGGTAGCGTGTCGATGACCTCGTGGATTTCGGCCATCTTGCAGGCTTCGATGACGTCCGCGAAGCCTGCATGGGGATGCGCCATGATCAGGTTGTCATAGAGCGTGCCGGAGAACAGCACCGTCTCCTGCGGCACGACGCCGAAGCTGGTGCGCAGTTCGTTGGCGGCCAGATGGCGGATGTCGCGACCGTCGAGCCGGATGCTGCCTTCGCTGGGCTGGTAGAAGGCTTGCAGCAGCTTGGCCAGCGTGCTCTTGCCGCTGCCCGAGGGACCCATGATCACCGTCAGATGGCCCGGCTTGAATTCGAGGTTGAGACCGCGGTAGAGCCAGGGTTGCTGCTCGGCGTAGCGGAAGGCGACGTCGACCAGTTCGATGTGGCCCTTGCCCGTGCTCATTTGCAAACTCTCGCGCGACGGGCTCAGGGCATGGGGTTCCTGCGGTATGTCGAGGATGTCGCCGAGGCGCTTGACGGCGACGTTGGCCTGCTGGAATTCCTGCCACAGGCCGACCAGGCGCAGCAGCGGCTGGCTCATGCGGCTGGCGAACATCTGGAAGGCGACCAGCATGCCGATGGTGAATCCGTCGTTCTGCATCACCAGCAGCGCGCCGGCGATGAGGATGCCGAGCGTCATGACCTGTTCCAGACCGTTGGCGAAGGTGTTGTAGGTGTTGGCCACTTGTTTGGTGCTGAAACTGGAAGCCAGGTAGCTGGCGAGGAAATCGCCGTAGCGCCGTTCGACGTGCGGTTCCATTTGCAGCGATTTGACGGTGTCCATGCCGGCCACATATTCGGTCAGGTAGGACTGGTTGCGCGCGCCGAGCAGGAACTGCTGGTTGAGCTTTTCCCTGAAGATCGGGGTGACCAGCACCGAAATGAGCGCGATGAGGCCCATGATGCCCACCGCGATCAGGGAAAGCTGCCACGAGTACCAGAACATGACGGCAAGGAAGATCAAGAGGAAGGGGAAATCCAGCACCAGCGTGACGGCGGCACCTGTGATGAAGTCGCGGATGGTCTCGACGCCCTGCAGGCGGGCGACCACGGTGCCGGTGGCGCGGTGCTCGAACCAGGGCATGGGCAGGCGCAGCAGGTGGCGGAAAACCTGGCTGCCGAGCACGGCATCGATGCGGTTGCCGGTATGCAGCACCAGGTACTGCCGCAGCCAGCTCATGACCGAGGTGAAGATGGCGAACATGACCAGTGCCACGCCGATCACGGTCAGCGTGCTGCTGCTCTGGTGCGTAACCACCTTATCGATAATGACCTGGGTGAATAGCGGCGTGGCGAGGCCGACGAGCTGGATGGACAGCGAGGCGATAAGCACATCGCGCCAGATGGCGCGATGTTTGGCGAGTTCGGGCAGGAACCAGCGGAAGCCGAAGGCGGGCGTCTTGTCGCCGACATCGGGGTCGGCGACGGGCTGCTCTTGCGGCGCGAACTGTACTACCTCACCCAGATAGCGGGCAGCGAATTCAGCCAGCGGAAGCTCGTGCGCTTCTTTTACGCCCGGCTCAAGAAAGGCGATGCGTTCGCCGTCGCAGCGCAGGAAGAGAACAAAGCCGAGGTCCGCATCCGGCACATCGCCGGCAGCGACGGCGAGAAAGGCCGGCCCGGAAAGTTGCGCCAGGGCATGCGTCGGCAGCGCGGTCAATGCGACCTTGAAGCCCAGGGCCTGAAAGGCCTCGATGACCGTTGTCCGGGTCTGCGGCGGAGGGAACTGCTGGGCCAGCAGGCGTGGATCGAAAGGCACGCGAAAAAGCTGGCAGGCGGCACCCGCCAGCCAGACGAACCCGCCCGCATCCAGAATCCCCTTTCCCGGCACTGCTTCCTCCCCAAAGCTTCACTGCAGATTGCCTATCCATGCTTTTATGCAAGCATTTTCTATTGTTATGATACGAATAGTGAAGGAGCGCGAATCGCCTGTCAATGACCATGAGCCGAAAGGGGTGTGGCGAGTGTCATGGCAACAACAAAAAACCCGCAAAGCCTGTGGCAGTGCGGGTTTCTGTTTAGCAAGCGACTGCCGGCAACACAGTCGCGTTCGCCTGAGGTGCCTCACCTGCGAGCACGGCGGAAAACGGACTTTCGGAAATGGAATTGGTCGGGGTGGAGGGATTCGAACTCTCGACATCTTGCTCCCAAAGCAAGCGCGCTACCGGGCTGCGCCACACCCCGAACCGTGCGATTTTACCGAACCGGACAGGTCGCGGTCAATCACAGAACGCGCCACAGTATCGAAAATCGGGTTTCATTGGCGACCGGGTCCGGTCCTGTCGAGTCAAGCGCCATGGCGGTCGCCGAAAACCAAGACTTGCGGTGATCCCTTGTTTCGTTTATAAAGCCGGTTCTCCGAAATTACGGACTCGTCGCAATGACTGAAGATCTGCTGCACAAGAAGCTCTTCCCCTCCTATACGCCGAAGAAGGGTGAGGCCTACATGAGCGCGAAACAGTTCGCTCACTTTCGCTCGATTCTGGCTTCACTCAAGGACGAATTGAGCGAGGATATCGAGCGCACCGTACATACCATGCAGGACGAGGCCACCGTGTTCGCCGATCCGAATGACCGCGCCAGCCAGGAGTCCGACATTGCACTCGAATTGCGCAACCGCGACCGCGAGCGCAAACTGATCAAGAAGATTGACGAATCGATTGCCCGCATCGAAAGCGGCGAGTACGGCTACTGCGATTCCTGCGGGGTCGAGATCGGCCTCAAGCGTCTTGAGGCGCGTCCCACCGCCACGCTGTGCATCGACTGCAAGACGCTGGAAGAACACCGCGAAAGGCAAGTCGGCAAGTAGGCAATCGGCAAACGCAGCCACCAACAAAAAGGGACGCCGCGGCGTCCCTTTTTGTTGCCTGCAAACGGAGGCCTATTCGGCCACGGCGGCGGGCGCCGCCGGTGCTGCAGCGATGGCCTTCATCGACAGCCGCACACGCCCCTTGTCGTCGGTCTCGATGACCTTGACCTTCACTATCTGGCCTTCCTTGAGGTAATCGGCGACGGCATTCACCCGCTCGTTGGCGATCTGCGAAATGTGCAGCAGGCCATCCTTGCCCGGCAGCAGGCTGACGATGGCGCCAAAATCCAGCAGGCGCAGCACCGTGCCTTCGTAGATGCGACCGACTTCGACTTCGGCGGTGATGTCTTCGATGCGCTTCTTGGCTACTTGCGCGGCATCGGCATTGACCGAGGAAATGGTGATCGAGCCGTCGTCTTCGATATCGATCACGCAACCGGTTTCTTCGGTCAGCGCACGGATCACGGCGCCGCCCTTGCCGATCACGTCACGAATCTTTTCCGGGTTGATCTTGATGTGGATCATGCGCGGCGCGAAGGTGGACACTTCTTCGCGATGACCGGTCATGGAGGCCTTCATTATTTCCAGGATATGCAAACGCGCTTCCTTGGCCTGGGCCAGCGCCACCTGCATGATTTCCTTGGTGATGCCCTGAATCTTGATGTCCATTTGCAGGGCGGTGATGCCGTTTTCGGTGCCGGCCACCTTGAAGTCCATGTCGCCGAGGTGATCCTCGTCGCCCAGAATGTCGGTCAGCACGGCAAAGCGCGGGCCGTCCTTGATCAGGCCCATGGCGATGCCCGCCACGTGCGCCTTGAGCGGTACGCCGGCATCCATCAGGGCCAGCGATCCGCCGCAGACGGAAGCCATCGACGACGAACCGTTCGACTCGGTGATTTCGGAGACGATGCGCATCGAGTAGCCAAAGTCCTCCGGCGAGGGCAGCACTGCCAGCAGTGCGCGCTTGGCGAGGCGACCATGGCCGATTTCGCGGCGCTTCGGCGTACCGACGCGGCCTGTCTCGCCGGTGGCATAGGGAGGCATGTTGTAGTGAAGCATGAAGCGATCGCGATACTCGCCCTGCAGCGCGTCGATGATCTGCTCGTCGCGCCCGGTGCCGAGCGTGGCGACCACCATTGCCTGCGTTTCGCCGCGCGTGAACAACGCCGAACCGTGAGTACGCGGCAGGACGCCGTTGCGGATGACAATCGGGCGCACGGTGCGCGTATCGCGGCCGTCGATGCGCGGTTCGCCGTTGAGAATCTGGCTGCGGACAATCTTCGCTTCCAGATCGAATACGGTATTGCCGACGAGGTTGGAGTCCGGTGCGTTCTCGATACCTTCAGTCAGCGCCGCAATGGTCTTCTTGGTGATTTCGCGGGTCTTGACGGTGCGGGCCTGCTTGCTGGTGATGCGGTAGGCCTCGCGCAGTTCGGCCTCGGCCAGTTCGGCCACCTTCGCGATCAGCGGCTCGTTCTTGGCCGGCGGCTGCCAGTCCCATTCGGGTTTGCCGGCAACTTCCACCAGTTCGTTGATGGCCTTGATCGCGGCCTGCATCTGGTCGTGGCCAAACACCACGGCGCCCAGCATGATTTCTTCGGAAAGCTGTTGCGCCTCGGACTCGACCATCAGCACGGCGCCTTCGGTACCGGCAACCACCAGATTCAGTTGCGCGCTTTCCAGTTGGGTCTTGGTCGGGCACAGCACGTACTTGCCATCGATGTAGCCGACACGGGCGGCACCGATCGGGCCGCTGAACGGAATGCCGGAAATCGCCATCGCGGCCGATGCGCCGAGCATCGCCGGAATATCCGGATCGATTTCCGGGTTGCACGACATCACGGTGCACACCACCTGTACTTCATTGTAGAAAGCGTCGGGAAACAGCGGGCGCAGCGGACGATCGATCAGGCGGCAGGTGAGAATTTCCTTCTCGGACGGACGTCCTTCGCGCTTGAAGAAGCCTCCGGGGATGCGGCCGGCGGCGTAGGAGCGCTCCTGATAATCGACGGTCAGCGGGAAAAAATCCTGTCCCGGCTTGGCGTTCCGTGCGCCGACCACGGTGGCCAACACGACAGTGTCATCCATGGTGACCATGACGGCACCACCCGCCTGGCGGGCGATTTCGGCTGTTTCAAGGGTAACCGTATGGTCACCGTAGGCAAAACTCTTCTTGATTGGATTCAGCACAATATTTCCTTTCGGCAATAAATAAAAGCCGGCACAGCCATCATGGCTGTGCCGGCCTGTTCAGCATGCCTGCGCAGTATCTGAAGCAAAGCGCATAGCGCGTTTTGGATAAGCTGGGGCGGCGCCTGATAAAAAACTACTTGCGCAGGCCAAGACGCTCGATCAGCGAGCGATAGCCGTCGACATTCCTGCGTTTCAGGTAATCCAGCATCTTGCGGCGCTGGCTGACCATCATGAGCAGGCCGCGACGTGAATGGTGATCCTTGGTATGCGCCTTGAAATGACCCGTCAAGTCGTTGATGCGGGCGGTGAGAAGCGCCACCTGGACTTCGGGGGAGCCGGTGTCACCCTGCGCGCGCTGGTAGTCGGTGACGATCTTGGCTTTGTCGGTTGTGGAAATTGCCATTATGGGTTCCTTGCTGATCCTGTGATATTGGGCTCTTGGAGAACCATGGATTATAGCGTTCCAATTGCATTCTAATCAAGCATTAAGAGCTATTTCGTCGCTCAGGGGCCGGCGACAAGCCGTTGCGGTTGCAGCCATCCGTCCGCAGCTTGCCGGCAAACACCGATGAAGCGGTGTTCAGGGTCAAAAACGCGCAGACGGGACCCTTCCTCGGCCGACCAGCGAACCGCCTGCCCATGCCTCAAACGCGTCGCATCGGCGATGTCCAGCCGGACTTCGGCCAGCCCGTCCAACAGGGAATCGGGTGGCAACAGCAAGGCATCGCGCGCTTCGCCTGTCAGTACTTCGAGCGCTGCCAGCGAATGGGCATCGGCGACATCAAGCTCGCCGATGCCGGTGCGGCGCAAGGCGGCCAGATGCGCGCCGCAGCCGAGGCGATCGCCAATGTCGGCGGCCAGAGTTCTGACGTAGGTTCCCTTGCTGCACCGGACCTCAAAAACAAAGCGCCCATGGCTCAGGTCATCACCCCCGTCAAGCAAGCGCGACTCGTGGATATGAATGCGACGCGGCGCCCGCTCCACTTCGATGCCGGCACGGGCGTATGCGTAGAGAGGTTTGCCATCGCGCTTCAATGCCGAATACATCGGCGGCACTTGTTCAATTTCGCCGACGAAGGCAGCCAGCGCAGCCTCGACATCCGAGCGAACGACCTCTACCGGACGAGACTCCAGCACGGCGCCTTCGGCATCAGCCGTGTCGGTGGTGACGCCGAGTTGCACCGTCGCCACATAACGCTTGTCGGCATTGAGCAACTCGCCGGAGAACTTGGTCGCCTCGCCAAAACACAGGGGCAGAAGTCCGGTCGCGAGGGGGTCGAGCGTTCCGGTATGTCCGGCCTTTTCGGCACGATAGAGACTGCGGGCGGCTTGCAGCGCACGATTCGACGAGAGGCCGAGAGCCTTGTCCAGCAGCAGCACGCCGTCGAGCGGGCGCCGCAAGATCTTGACAGCTTGGCGACGCGGCGCCTTCACTCGCGCCTTCAGTCTTCTTGCGGCTTTTTGTCGGATTCGACCGCCTCGTCGATCAACTTCGAGAGGCGCGCGCCCTCCTGCACAGAGGGATCGAAGACAAAATGCAGTTCGGGAATATGATGAATGCGGATCCGGCGACCCAGCTCGCGACGCAGGAAACTGGCGGAATGCTTGAGCCCCTCGTCGATCATCTGGTTGGCAGCGGGGTCCGCCAGCGACGTGTAGAAGACCTTGGCATGCGCATAGTCGGCAGTAACTTCGACACCGGTCAGCGTCACCAGCGTCAGCTTGGGCGCGATGCGCAAGTCCTTGAGATGAAACCGCAGCAGATCCGCCAGTTCGCGGCGGATCTGCTCCGAAACGCGGTCAGCGCGCGAGTAACCATGACCTGCGCCGCGCTTCATTGCCATTACCGGATCAGAGCAGCGACCGGGCGATTTCCTGGATCTCGAACACTTCGAGTTGATCGCCTTCGTTGATGTCGTTGAAGTTCTTCAGGCTCAATCCGCACTCAAAGCCTTCCTTGACCTCGCGCACGTCGTCCTTGAAACGCTTGAGCGAATCCAATTCGCCGGTGTGCACCACGGTATTGTTGCGCAGCAGTCGCACCGAGGCATTGCGCTTGACGAGGCCGGACAACACCATGCAGCCGGCGACAGCGCCAATCCGGGAAATGCGGAATACCTGGCGAATTTCGACCAGGCCGAGAATGACCTCTTTCTTCTCCGGCGCCAGCATGCCGGACAGGGCGGCCTTCACCTCATCCACCACCGCATAGATGATGTTGTAGTAGCGGATATCGACACCGAGGCTTTCGGCAGCCTTGCGCGCGCCGACGTCGGCACGGGTATTGAAGCCGATGACCACGGCCTTCGAGGCAGCGGCCAGGTTGATGTCGGATTCGCTGATGCCGCCGACGCCGGCGTGAACCACCATGACCTTGACTTCGCCGGTCGACAGTTTGTTGAGGGACTGCACCAGGGCTTCCTGCGAACCTTGCACGTCGGCCTTTATGATCAGCGGCAGGGTCCTGACCTCGCCTTCGGCCATCTGCTCGAACATGTTCTCCAGCTTTGCCGCCTGCTGCTTGGCCAGTTTGACGTCGCGGAACTTGCCCTGGCGGAACAGTGCGATTTCGCGCGCCTTGCGCTCGTCGAGGAGGACCATGCCTTCGTCGCCGGCAGCCGGCACATCAGTGAGGCCCTGAATCTCCACCGGAATCGAGGGGCCTGCCGAATCGACCGGCTTGCCGTTCTCATCGAGCATGGCGCGGACGCGGCCGAACACGGCGCCCGCCAGCAGCACGTCGCCGCGGCGCAGCGTTCCGGACAGCACCAGAATGGTCGCCACCGGGCCACGGCCCTTGTCCAGACGCGCTTCGATCACCAGACCCTTGGCGGGAGCCTCCACCGGAGCCACAAGCTCCAGCACTTCGGCCTGCAGCAGCACCTGCTCCAGCAAGGCGTCGATGCCTTCTCCGGTCTTGGCCGAGACACCGACAAAGGGCGCGTCGCCACCGTATTCTTCCGGTACCACACCTTCGGCAACCAGTTCCTGCTTCACCCGTTCCAGATTCGCATCGGGCTTGTCGATCTTGGTCACCGCCACAATCAGCGGCACGTTGGCCGCCTTGGCATGGGCAATGGCTTCCTTGGTCTGCGGCATCACGCCGTCATCGGCCGCCACCACCAGAATCACCAGGTCGGTCGCCTTGGCGCCGCGGGCGCGCATCGCCGTGAAGGCCTCGTGGCCCGGAGTGTCGAGGAAGGTGATCATGCCGCGCGGCGTTTCGACGTGATAGGCGCCGATGTGCTGCGTGATGCCGCCGGCCTCGCCGTGTGCGACGCGACTCTTGCGGATGTAGTCGAGGAGGGATGTCTTGCCGTGGTCGACGTGACCCATGACGGTAACCACAGGAGCGCGCGGCAGCTGCACTGCATCCTTGTGCTCGCCTTCGTCGGCGAGGAATGCATCCGGATCGTCGAGCTTTGCCGCGAAAGCCAAATGGCCCATTTCCTCGACCACGATCATCGCCGTTTCCTGATCGAGCACTTGATTGATGGTGACCATCGATCCCATCTTCATCAGCGTCTTGATGACTTCCGTGGCCTTGACGGTCATTTTGTGCGCCAATTCGGCCACCGAGATCGTCTCCGGCACATGCACTTCGCGAACGATAGCCTCGACCGGCTGCTGCACCGGCGCGTCCTCGGCATGACCGTGACGGCCATGACGTCCACCCCCCTTGGAACCGCGCCAGCCCGACGTGCCCGCATCGCCACGGGTCTTGATCGCACGCCGCTTGGCGGCGTCATCCTTCCATGCATCCTTCTTCGCTGCTTTGGCTTTGCCGTCTTCCGGCTTGGCTGCCGGCTTGTGGATGGTGCCGGACACACCGGCAGCCGCAGCGGCCTCCTTGGCCTTCTTTGCCTCGGCAGCAACCAGTGCCGCCTGTGCCTCGGCCACGCGCGCATCGGCCTCGGCACGAACCCTGGCTTCGCGATCGGCCTTCTCCTTGAACTCGGCCGCCTGAATCGCGGAGAGCTTGCCCTGACGCTTGGTTTCCGCCTCACGCAATGCCCGCTGCGCCGGATCAATCACCGACTTCGGCGCTGTCACCGGCTTCACGGCCGGCGCTTCAACCACGGCAGCCACCACCATCGGGGCCTCTACAGGCGGAAGCTCTGCCACCGCCGCAACCGCGGCAACGGGCGCCGCTTCGGCAACAGGAGCGGGAGCCACGACAACGGCAGGTTCAACCACGGCAAGCTCAGCCTGCACTTCAGCGGCGGTTTCTGACGCCAATTCATTGGGATCGCGCTTGACGAATACACGCTTCTTGCGTACTTCGACCTGGATCGTGCGCGCCTTACCGGTGGAGTCCGAGGCCCTGATCTCGCTGGTTTTCTTTCGCGTCAGGGTGATCTTGGCTTTGGGCGCGGCATCGCCGTGCGACTTGCGCAGATAGTCAAGCAACCGTGTCTTGTCCTGCTCCGACACGGGATCATTGGACTCCTGCTTGCTGACGCCAGCCTTGGCCAGTTGCTCCAGCAGGGTCGGCGCCGGCATTTTCAGCTCGGTCGCGAATTGGGAAACAGTCATCAAAGCCATGCCGTACCTCTCATTCTTCTTCGGCGAACCAATGGGCACGCGCAACAGTGATCAGCGCCGTCGCCCGTCCGACATCGATGCCGGTCATTTCAGTCAACTCGTCGGTCGCCAGGTCCGCCAGCGAATCGCGGTCGGTAACGCCGTTCTTGGCCAGTTTCGCCGCCAGCGACTTGTCCATGCCCTCGAGCGACAGCAAATCATCGGCGACCTTGTCCATCTGTTCTTCATCGACGATGGCTTCGGTCAGCAAGACGTTGCGTGCGCGCTCGCGCAACTCGGTCACCGTCGCCTCGTCGAAGGCGTCGATTTCGAGCATTTCCGCGAGCGGAACGTAGGCGATTTCCTCAAGCGAGGAGAAACCTTCCTCGATCAGGATGTTGGCAACTTCCTCGTCGACGTCGAGCTTGGCGATGAACAGGGCGCGGATCGAACCATGTTCGGATTCCGACTTCGTCTGCGACTCTTCGATGGTCATCAGATTGATCGTCCAGCCGGTCAGCTCGGAGGCCAGACGCACATTCTGTCCGCCGCGACCAATGGCGATGGCCAGGTTGTCCTCATCGACCACCACGTCCATGGCGTGCTTCTCTTCGTCGACGACGATGCTCTGCACCTCGGCCGGCGCCAGGGCGCCGATGACGAACTGGGCCGGGTCGGCGGACCACAGAATGATGTCCACGCGTTCGCCGGAAAGCTCGTTGGTCACGGCCGTGACACGCGAACCACGCATGCCGACGCAAGTGCCGATCGGATCGACGCGCGGATCATTCGACTTGACGGCAATCTTGGCGCGCATGCCGGCATCGCGGGCGGCGGCCTTGATTTCGAGCAGGCCGTCCTCTATTTCGGGCACTTCCAGTTCGAACAGCTTCATGATGAACTCGGGCGCGGTGCGCGACAGGATAAGTTGCGGGCCTCTCGCCTGACGATCGATTTTCATCAGCCAGGCTCGCACGCGGTCGCCGGGGCGCAGGTTTTCCTTGGGGATCATCTGATCGCGCGGCAAGAGGGCCTCGATACGCCCGGCCTCGATAATGGCGCTGCCGCGCTCCATGCGCTTGACGGTGCCGCTGACGAGGAACTCCTTGCGGTCCAGAAAATCATTCAGCAACTGCTCGCGCTCGGCATCGCGAATCTTCTGCAGGATCACCTGCTTTGCCGCCTGCGCGCCGATGCGCCCGAAATCGATGGGCTCAAGCGCCTCCTCGATGAAGTCTTCGAGCACGATGTCAGGAATCTGCTGTTGCGCGCCAGTAAGGCTGATCTGCTGTTCCGGATTCTCGACCATGTCATCGGCGACCACCAGCCAGCGGCGGAACGACTCGAATTCCCCGGTCTCGCGATCTATGTCCACGCGCACATCGGCTTCGTCGTTGGTGCGCTTTTTTGTCGCGGACGCCAACGCCATTTCAAGGGCGCCAAAGACGATGTCCCGCGGAACATTCTTCTCGCGGGCCAGGGCATCGACCAACAGCAGCAATTCACGGCTCATGTGAGTCCTCCAGCATTAATCAGAACTTAGGCACCAGGCGCGCCCGATCGATATTCTCGAGCGCGAACTGCTGCAGTGTTTCATTCATTCGCAGACACACGACTTCAATTCCACCTTCTTCCCGCAATCCTTCCAGCACGCCGCTGAAATTGCGCTGGTTTCCCAGCGGAACGCGCAGCTTCAGCTGTACTTCCTGCCCGGCGAAACGCCGGTAGTCGGCAGGCTTGACGAGCACGCGATCGAGTCCGGGAGAAGAGACTTCAAGACGGTCATAGTCGACGTTCTCGACCATGAACACGCGGCTGAGCTGGCTGCTCACCGCCGCACAATCTTCGACGCTGATGCCGCTTTTTGGCGCATTTTCCGGCTTGTCGATAAAGACGCGCAGCAGCCGGGCGCGCGGACTGGTCTCGAATTCCACCAGTTCGTATCCCAAGCCAGCAACAGTCGTCTCAATCAAATCAATCAGTTGCATGAAAACTCACAAACTCGCCACACAAATACAGCGCACAAATAGAAAATGGGCCAAAAAGCCCATTCATTTCTTCTCTGTCCCGAGAACGGTGCCAACCAAAACCAGAAGATTATAGCAGAGGCATCATTTCTCTGCCAAATCAATTCGATTGCCGTCGTCGTCATCGCCGGCAAACTCGTCGTCGTCACCCGCAGGGGAGCCTGATCCCGACGCGACGCCGGACTTTTGCTCCGGCGGCAGCAGCTTCAGCAGTTCCTGCACCTCTCCTGGCTCCAGATCGCGACACTGGCCACGCTTGAGGCGCGGCGACAGGTGCACCGGCCCGTAACGTACCCTCATCAAGCGGCTGACCATCAGGCCTACCGCCTCGAACATGCGCCGCACTTCGCGATTGCGTCCTTCTGCCAGCACCACGCGATACCAGCGGTTGGCGCCTTCGCCGCCGGCTTCCGCGATAAGGCTGAAGCTGGCCAGGCCGTCTTCGAGCTGGATGCCAGTGCGCAAACGCGCCAGCATTTCCGGCGTTGCCTCACCCAGAATGCGCACAGCGTATTCGCGCTCGATTTCGTAGCGCGGATGCATCATGCGATTGGCCAGGACACCATCGTTGGTGAACAGCAGCAGGCCGCAGGAGTTGAAATCCAGTCGACCGATGGAAATCCAGCGCCCACTCTTGAGTCGCGGCAGCTTGGCAAACACGCTGGGACGGCCGTCCGGATCGTCCCTGGAAACAATCTCGCCCTCGGGCTTGTGATAGACCAGTACCCGCGGCAAGCGCAAGCCGAACCTGAGCTGCACCAGCTTGCCATTGACGCGAATCTTGTCTTCGGGGCCGACGCGCTGGCCGACGTGCGCCGGCTGGCCGTTGACGCTGACGCGCCCGGCGACGATCCACTCCTCGAGTTCGCGCCGCGACCCATAGCCGGCATCGGCCAGCGCCTTGTGCAACTTGGGCGGATCAATGAAAACCGGATCGTTGCGGCGTTTGGCGTGCGCCGGCAGAGCCGAGCCGCCGCGCACGCGCGGAGCATCGCCCTGAGGCCGTGGCGGCCCTTGCGGCGACCGGAACGGACTAGCCTTGCGCGCCGAACGGGGAGGACTCGCCCGCTTCCCTTGCGGGGAAGTCGAGTTGCCCGCTGGCGAGGTCGGCTGGCCGCTGCTCTGACGGTTGCCCTGATTCTGCGTGCTCGGCGCCCGACTCTTCAGCCCACGCCTGGACCGGGGAGGCTTCGGGGATTGCGGATTGTCCAAGGTCCATCACCCTTTAGTTACGGCCGCTTCGCTTAACGCCATAATGCCGGCGTTAGCCTCCACTGAAACAGAAGGTTTAAGTTCCGGCATAACGCCGATTAGGCTGGCGTTAGCCTCCACTGAAACAGAAGGTTTTGGTTCCGGCATAACGCCGATGAGGCTGGCGTTAGCCTCCACCGAAACTTCGTTTTCAATTTCAGTCAACGGCGGCAGTTCAGTGAGGCTGCGCAGGCCGAGGTCGTCGAGAAACTTTCGCGTGGTTGCATACAGCGCGGGTCGCCCCGGCGCATCACGATGCCCCACGGCATCTATCCAGCCACGCCCTTCAAGGGTCTTCAGAATGTTCGGCGACACTGCCACGCCACGAATGTCTTCAATGTCGCCGCGCGTCACGGGTTGACGATAGGCGATGATCGCCAGCGTTTCCATCACCGCACGCGAATATTTCGGCGGCTTGTCGTTTTTCAGTCGGTCTATGTAGAACTGGTACTCGGGGCGGGTCTGGAAGCGCCAGCCGGAGGCCAGTTGCACCAGTTCCACGCCCCGCTCGGACCAGTCGCGGCGCAGGTCATCGAGCAGCGTGCGCCAGGTGTCGTCGTCGAACTCCTGGTCGAAGAGCTTCTTCAGTTCGGCCAGGGGCAGCGGCTCGGCAGCCACCAGCAGCGCGGTTTCCAGCACGCGCTTGTAGTCGTCGGGCTTATACAGCGGCAGCATCGGGCAGTTTCACGTAAATGGGCGCCATGGCCTCGTTCTGGGTAATTTCGATCAGCGATTCGCGCGCCAGTTCGAGCAGGGCGAGAAAACTCACCACCAGGCCCTGGGCGCCCAGCGTCAGATCGAACAACTGGTCGAATACCACGTAGCCACCTCCCTGCAGGCGACGCAGGATGATGCTCATGTGTTCACGCACGGACAGTTCCTCGCGATGAATCTTGTGGTGCTGATGCACTCTGGCCTGTTTCATCAGCGAAAGCCAGGCCACCTGCAGATCATGCAAGCTTACCTCGGGCTGGCGTTCGATTACCTTGTCGGCGATCCACACTGTGATCCATTCGTAGTCGCGCCCTGCCTGCGGCATTTCGTCCAGTTTTGCCGCCGATGCCTTCATGCGCTCGTATTCGATCAGGCGGCGCACCAGTTCGGCGCGCGGATCTTCCGGCTCGCCGTTGTCGGCCCTGGGTGGACGCGGCAGCAGCAGGCGCGACTTGATCTCGATCAGCATGGCCGCCATCAGCAGGTATTCCGCCGCGAGTTCGAGGTTGCCCTTGCGCATCGCCTCGACATACACCAGATATTGCGCCGTCAGCGGCGCCATCGGGATGTCCAGGATATTGATATTGGCGCGGCGAATCAGGTACAGCAACAAATCGAGCGGGCCCTCGAAGGACTCGAGGATGATCTCCAGCGCATCCGGCGGGATGTAGAGGTCGCGCGGCATTTCGGCCATTACCTCGCCGTAGACGCGAGGCAGATGGGCAGCAGCCACCACAGGAGTCGGCGCTGGCGGCACGCCAAAATGGGTGCCGGACTGATCCGGCATGGCGTTTTCGATCACGAGTAGTCGAGCCCGATCGCTTCTCGCACGTCGCGCATGGTCTCCTGCGCCAGCTTGCGCGCCTTTTCGCAGCCGTCCGCAATGATGTTCTTGACCAGTTGCGGATCTTCCTCGTACATCTTCGCCCGTTCGCGCATCGGCTCCTGTTCCTTCAACACGCCCTCGATCACCGGCTGCTTGCATTCGATGCAGCCGATGCCGGCCGAGCGGCAGCCAGTTTGCACCCAGCCCTTCACGTCTTCGCTGGAATAGATCAGGTGGAACTGCCATACCGGGCACTTGTCCGGATCACCGGGATCCGTGCGCCTTACCCGCGCCGGATCGGTCTGCATGGTACGAATCTTCCGCGTCACTTCGCCAGCATCTTCGCGCAGGCTGATCGCGTTGCCGTAGGACTTGGACATTTTCTGTCCATCCAGTCCCGGCATGCGCGAGGCGTGGGTGAGCAGCGCGTCGGGTTCCACCAGAATCATCTTGCGCGTACCTTCGAGCCAGCCGAACAGGCGCTCGCGGTCGCCCAGGGAGAGGCTCTGTGCCTCGTTCAGCAGTTCGTGCGCCTGCTCCAGCGCGTCGTCTTCGCCTTTTTCCTGATAGCGGGTGCGCAACTCGTCGTAGAGTTTTGCACGCTTGCTGCCGAGTTTCTTGACCGCCACGCGCGCCTTGTCCTCGAAGCCCGACTCGCGGCCGTACAGGTGGTTGAAGCGGCGCGCAATCTCGCGCGTGAACTCGACGTGAGGCACCTGATCATCACCCACCGGCACGCGGTTGGCGCGATAGATGAGAATGTCCGCCGCCTGCAGCAAGGGATAGCCGAGAAAACCGTAGGTCGTCAGATCCTTGTGCGTCATCTTTTCCTGCTGGTCCTTGTAGGTCGGCACGCGCTCCAGCCAGCCCAGCGGCGTCATCATCGACAGCAGCAGATGCAGTTCGGCGTGCTCCGGCACCTTGGACTGGATGAAGATGGTTGCCTGCGACGGATCGACCCCGGCCGCCAGCCAATCGATGATCATGTCGCTGGTGTTATCGGTGATCGTACCCGGCTCGTCGTAGGCCGTAGTCAGCGCATGCCAGTCGGCGACGAAGAAAAGGCAGGGATACTCGTGCTGGAGCTTGATCCAGTTGGCAAGCACGCCATGATAGTGGCCGAGATGGAGGCGCCCGGTGGGACGCATGCCGGAAAGAACTTTTTCTGCGTACATGTCAAAAACCGAAAAGGGTTCGAATCAGGGTGTTGAACACCCGCAACAAGGGCCGCAGGATGGTATCCAGCACCCCCAAAAAAAGCAACGCCAGCAGGATCGGGAAACCCCACCGTTCCAATTGCGAAAACTTCCAGGCGGCACGATGAGGCAACAGGCTTGCCACGATGCGCCCGCCATCCAGCGGCGGCAAGGGCAGCAGGTTAAGCACCATCAAAACGCCATTGATGCTGATGCCGACCAGTGCCATTTCCCTCAACGCTTCCGAGTAGCCGTACGCGGAACCACCGATGGTCAACTTCAAGACCAGGGCCCAGGCCAGCGCCATAATCAGGTTCGCCCCCGGCCCGGCCGCCGCCACCCAGAGCATGTCCTGCTTGGGGCGGCGCAGGCGGGAGAAGTCTACCGGCACCGGCTTGGCCCAACCGAACAACATGCCGCTGCCACCGCCCATGGTGCTCAGTACCAGGATCACCGCAGGAACGATGAGGGTCCCCACCATATCCACATGCCGCAGCGGGTTCAGGCTGATGCGTCCCATCTGCCATGCCGTCGGATCGCCGAAGTGCCGTGCCGCATAGCCGTGCGCCGCCTCGTGCAGCGTGATGGCAAATATGATCGGCAGGGCGGAAATCGCCAGCGTCTGGATGAAATTCATGGGAGGCGCCGATTTTAACAGACCGGGTCATTCCAGCCCGAAAGGAGCCAGCGGCCCCTGCCCGGCCCGAACCAGTTCGGGCTGGGCGCCGGTCAGATTGATCACCGTCGTCATCTCCGTGCCGCAACGACCGGCATCGATCACCAGGTCGATCTGTTTTTCCAGGTGCTCGCGTATCTCGTCGGCACTCGCCAGCGGCGCCTTGGAGCCCGGCAGAATCAGCGTCGATGTCAGCAGCGGCTCATTCAGTTCTTCCAGCAGCGCGAGCGCAAGGGGGTGGTTGGGCACGCGCAGACCGATGGTCTTGCGCTTGGGATGCAGCAAGCGCCGCGGCAACTCCCGGGTGCCTTCCAGAATGAAGGTGTAGCCGCCCGGCGTGGTGGCCTTCAGCAGGCGATACTGGCTGTTGTCCACCCGGGCATAGGTGGCGATCTCGGACAAGTCGCGGCACATCAGTGTGAAGTGGTGGCGCTCATCGACGCCGCGTATGCGGCGAATCCGGTCCAGCAAGGGCGCGTAGCCTGCCACGCCGGCCAGCGAATAGGCGGCGTCGGTGGGCAGCGCGATGAGTCCGCCGCTCCTCGCGATCTCGGCGGCCTGCCTGATCAGGCGCGGCTGCGGATGTTCAGGATGGATATGAAATAGCTGTGCCATGCGTGATCCGAAAAAACGGCCGCCGGCTCAGATCAACCGAGACCAGACCGGCGTCAGATCCTCTGGCAAATCGGGCATTTTGCCCAGATCGATCCAGCTCTCTCCCGGCCCGTGAAAATCCGAGCCGCGTGACGCGAGAAAACCGAACTCGCGCGCGATGCGCGAGAACTCGCGCACCTCGTCATCCTTGGCGGAACCCGACAGCACTTCGATGCCGAGGCCGCCGAGTTCCTTGAAGGCGACGAACAACTCGCGCCGTTGCACGGACGACAGCCGGTAGCGACCCGGATGCGCTATCACCGCCGTACCGCCAGCGCCGACTATCCAGCGCAGGGCGTCTTCCATGCTCGCCCAGGCATGCTCGACATAGCCCGGCTTGCCCTTGGCCAGCCAGTAGTCGAACACCGATTTGACATCCTTGGCGTGCCCCTGTTCGGCGATATAGCGGGCGAAGTGCGAGCGGCTGACCAGCGCCGGATTGCCGGCGTGGCGCAACGCGCCCTCGTAGGCGCCGTGAATGCCCACCTTGTCCAGTTCCGCCGCCATGCGCCCGGCGCGCGCATCGCGCCCGCTCCTGACCTGATGCAACCCCTCCATCAGCGCCGCATTGGCGGGATCGATGCCGAGTCCCACGATGTGCACCGTCTGGTCGTCGCCCCAGGAGATCGACACTTCGACTCCATCGACAAAGCGCAAGCCGACCGCATCGGCCGTCGCCCTGGCTTCGGCCAGACCGCCGAGTTCGTCGTGATCGGTCAGTGCCAGCAGTTCCACGCCATTGGCATGGGCGCGGCGCACGATCTCGGCCGGCGCCAGCAGGCCGTCGGAAACTGTCGAATGACAGTGCAGGTCGGCATTCAGCGGCTTCATCGGACAAAGAACTCCTCGATCAGGCCCGCCACCCGTTGCGGCTGGTCATGCTGCATATTGTGTCCGCACTCTTCCAGCGCCACCTCCCGCACGTCCTTGAAACAGGCGATCCGGTTGTGATAGTCCGCCGAATCGACGGCGAACAACTGCTTGAAGATGAAGGAATCCGCCGCCGTCACCCAGAGTACCGGCGCCGTCACCCGGCGCCAGATCGCCATCGCCTCTTCGACGCGATAGATGATCGGATTCACCCAGCGATGGAAGGGATCGGCCGCCAGATGGATGCCGCCGGCGCCGTCGTCTTCACCCATGTGCTGGGCTAGGAAGCGCGCCTTTTCGTCGGACAGGCGCGGATTGTCCTTCTGCAGCCGCGCAGCGAATTCCTGCCGATCGGCATACGAACGAAAAGTCGGCGTGTCGCGCAGTTGCGCAAGCCAGTTGGCATAGCGTTCCGGCGCCTCGTCCGGCTGGTAGCGGCGCAAACCCAGTCCCTCCAGATTCACCAGGCCCATCACGCGCTCGGGTCGAATCCCCGAATATAGGCAGACCGCGTTGCCACCCAGAGAGTGCCCGACCAGGCGCACCGGCGACTGCGGCGAGTAGTGTTCGAGCAGGGCATCCAGGTCGGCGATGTAGTCGGGAAACCAGTAAACATCGTTATTCCACTCGGACAGCCCGAAGCCGCGCCAGTCGGGCGCCAGCACGCGCCAGTCGCGCGCCAGAGCATCGACGACGAACTGCCAGGAGGCCGAGACATCGCACCAGCCGTGCAGCAGCACCAGCAACGGCGCCGATTCGTCGCCCCAGATGCGTACATGCAGGCGCCGGCCGCGAATCTGGAGGAATTCCGAATGACAAGCTTTCATGCCGACAGTTTATCAGCCGGGCCGGCGCACATCGTAAAACCGGTGTCAGTCGGGAATAATTGCCGTCGCCTCGATCTCGACCCGGGCGGCATCTTCCATCAAGCCCGTGACCTGCACCGCCGTCATCGCCGGAAAATTGCGCCCGATAACCTCGCGATAGGCACGGCCCAGTTGCGGATAGGCGGCCAGGTATTCGCGCTTGTCGATCACGTACCAGGTCATGCGAATGATGTGCTCGGGCTTGCCGCCGGCCTCGGCCAGCACGGCGACGATGTTCTGCAAGGCCTGTCTGGCCTGGGCGGCAAAGTCGCTGGTATGAAAGCGGCACTGGCCATCCCAGCCGATCTGGCCGCCGATGACCACCGTGCGGCCGCGCGCTGCAATGCCGTTCGAGTAACCCTTGGGCGCGGCCCATCCGGCGGGCTGCAGGATCTGGATGTCGGCGCGGGGTGTGGCTTCTTGCGGGCGGTTCACGTGAGTCTCCTCGGGATCGGTCATGGTTTGGCCGTCGCGGCAACGTCCTTCAATAGTTCACGGGCGATGATCAGCTTCTGCACTTCCGTCGCTCCTTCGTAAATGCGCAGTGCGCGAATGTCACGGTAAAGACGCTCGACCGGTGCCTCGCTGACTACGCCGAGGCCGCCGAAGAGCTGCACGGCGGCATCGATTACCTGCTGCGCCGACTCGGTGGCGACCATCTTCGCCATCGCCGCCTCCTTCGTCACGTTCGCGCCCTGATCGCGCAGCCATGCGGCGCGATACACCAGCAGCGCTGCGGCATCGATGGCGGCCGCCATGTCCGCCAGTTTGGCCTGCGTCAGCTGAAAATCGGCCAGCGTGTGATTGAACATCCGGCGCGTGACAGCGTGCTGCAAGGCTTCATCCAGAGCACGACGGGCGAAACCCAGCGCGGCGGCGGCTACCGAGGTGCGAAAGATGTCGAGGGTGCGCATTGCCACCTTGAAGCCCTGGCCCGCATCGCCGACGCGCCGGGTTTCTGGAATGCGGCAGTGGCTGAAGCGCAGGCGGGCCAGCGGATGCGGCGCGATGACTTCGATGCGCTCGGCGATTTCCAGACCCGGCGTACCGGCGTCGACGATGAAGGCGGTAATGCCCCGCGCTCCCGGCGCTTCGCCGGTGCGGGCAAACACCACATAGAAATCGGCAATGCCGCCGTTGGAAATCCAGGTCTTCTCGCCGTTCAGCACATAGCCGTCGCCATCCCGATGCGCCCCACACTTCATCGCCCCGACGTCGGAACCGGCGTCAGGTTCCGATAGCGCAAAGGCAGCGATGGCCGAACCGGCCGCCACGCGCGGCAAATAGTTGCGCTTCTGCTCGTCCGTTCCGTGCAGCGTGATGGCGCCACTGCCCAGGCCCTGCATGGCAAAAGCGAAGTCGGCCAATCCCGAATAACGCGCCAGCGTCTCGCGGATCAGGCAGATGCCCCGCGTATCGATGGCCTCGGCACTGCCGCCATAGGCCGTACCGCCGACGGCGTAGCGGACCCAGTCGGCAGCGCCGAGTTTGCGCACCAGCGCGACACAGGCGTCGTCGGTTTCCTGTCCGCGCGCATGCGGTGCATCATCGATGTTTTCATGCGCCCAGCGGTCGAGGGAAAGCGCCAACTCCTTGTGGTGCGGCTCCAGAAACGGCCAGTCGAGATATTTCGTGTCGGCCATGTTCAGTCCCCTTCGAATACGGGCTTCTGTTTGGCGACGAAGGCGTGATAGGCACGGTGAAAGTCATTGGTCGCCATGCAAATGGCCTGAGCCTGGGCTTCGGCCTCGATGGCCTGATCGACGTCCATGCTCCATTCCTGCTGCAACATCTTTTTGGTCATGGCGTGGGCGAAAGTCGGGCCACTGGCCAAGTCCTGCGCGAGCTTCAAGGCCTCGGCAAGAAGATCATCCGGCGCGCATAGACGATTGAAAAAGCCCCAGCGTTCGCCTTCCTCGCCACCCAGGGCACGGCCGGTGGTCAACAGTTCGGTGGCGCGGCCCTGGCCGATCATGCGCGGCAGCATGGCGCAGGCGCCCATGTCGCAACCGGCCAGACCGACGCGGGAAAAGAGGAAAGCGGTCTTCGAGCGCGCGGTGCCCAGACGCATGTCCGAACCCAAGGCCAGCAGCGCACCGGCGCCGGCGCAGATGCCGTCGATGGCGGCGATCACCGGCTGCGGGCAGGCGCGCATGGCCTTGATCACGTCGCCGGTCATGCGCGTGAAAGCAAGCAGGCCGGGCATGTCGAGCTGCGTCAGCGGGCCGATGATGTCGTGCACATCGCCGCCGGAGCAGAAGTTGCCGCCTTCGCCGGTCAGCACCACGGCATGAACGTCAGTGGCATACACCAAGTTACGAAATAGATCGCGCAATTCGGCGTAGGAATCGAAGGTGAGTGGGTTCTTGCGCTCGGGCCGGTTGAGGCTGATCACCGCCACCGCGCCCTCCATGCGATAGCTGAAGTGGCGCGCCTGATAGGCCTGGAGGCTCTGCCGGTTGCCAGGCAGTTGGTGGGGTTTTCCCGCAAGATGTTTCATCTGCTTCTCCTTACCCTGTTTCGCCGCGATCTCACGCGTTGAGCGCCAGTTGTGCCGCACGTTCGAGGTTGCGTTCCAGTTGCAGCTTGCCGCCCTGATACTGCTGCGGCCACGGCATCTCCTTGTAGCCCTGCTCGGCCGCCGCATGCAGCGTCCAGGCCGGGTCGGCCAGGTGCGGACGGGCCAGCGCGCACAGGTCGGCACGGCCGGAGGCGATGATGGTATTGACGTGGTCGGCCTCGAAAATGTTGCCGACTGCGATGGTCGGCACATCCAGTTCGTTGCGGATCTGGTCGGAGAACGGCACCTGGAACATGCGGCCATAGACCGGCGCCTCCTCCTTGCTGACCTGACCTGAAGAAACGTGAATGATGTCGGCGCCGGCCTCCTTGAACAGTCGCGAGACAGCCACCGAGTCGTCGGGCGCAATGCCGCCCGGTACCCAGTCGTGGGCGGAAATGCGTACCGACATCGGCTTCGCTGCCGGCCAGACTTCGCGCATGGCACGAAACACTTCCAACGGATAGCGGCAGCGATTGTCCAGGCTGCCGCCGTACTCGTCCTGACGCTGATTGGTCAGCGGCGAGATGAAAGACGACATCAGGTAGCCGTGGGCGGCGTGGAATTCGACCATGTCAAAGTCGGCGCTGGCGGCACGGCGAGTAGCCGCGACGAAGTCGGCCTTGATGCGGTCCATGTCGGCGCGATCCATTTCCTTCGGCACCTGCGAGGTGCCGCGGATGTAGGGCAGCGGCGACGGTGCCAGCAAGGACCAGCCGCCCGACTGCAACGGCATGTCGATGGCGTCCCAGGCCAGGCGCGTGGCCCCCTTGCGTCCGGCGTGACCGATCTGCAGCGCGACTTTCGCCGTGCCGTTGGCGTGGACGAAGTCGACAATGCGCTTCCAGGCTTGCTGCTGGGCGTCGTTCCAGAGGCCGGTACAACCCGGCGTGATGCGCGCAGCGGCGGACACGCAGGTCATCTCGGTGACAATCAGCGCCGCGCCGCCCAGGCCGCGGCTGCCATAGTGGACCAGATGAAATTCCCCCGGCACGCCGTCCGCCGCCGAGTACATGCACATCGGCGAAACCACGACGCGGTTGGCCAGCGTCATGCCGCGCAGTTTGAACGGAGTAAACATCGGCGGCACCGGCGTCGTTCCGGAAAGCGCCGGCAGGCCGCACTTTCCGGCGAACCAGCGGTCGAGATCTTCCGTATAGGCGGGATCGCGCAGCTTCTGGTTGGCATGGCCGACACGCTGGCTGCCGGTGAGCACAGCGAAAGCAAACTGCTCCGGCTCCATGCCGACATAGCGTTCGACATCCTCGAACCAGGTCATGCGATTGCGCGCCGCGCTCTGCAGCTTGAGCGCCTCGATTTCGCGCTCGGCCTGATAGCGGGCCAGACGCGTCGGCACGTCACCCTCGGTGCTGTTCAACACCTTGACCAGCGCCCTGGCGTCTTCCATCGCCAGCTTGGTGCCCGAGCCAATGGTGAAGTGCGCCGTATGCGCCGCGTCGCCGAGCAGCACGATGTTGTCCTTGAACCAGTGCTCGCAGAGCACGCGGTTGAACTTCAGCCACACCGCCGAGCCGCGCAAGTGGCGGGCATTGGAAATCAGGCGGCTGCCGTCCAGCATGTCGGCAAACAGGTTTTCGCAGAAGGCAATCGACTGATCGGGGTCCATCTTGTCGATGCCTGCCTTGAGCCAGGTTTCTTCCGGAGTTTCGACAATGAACGTGGCCCATTCCTCGTTGAACTGGTAGGCGTGGAGATTGAACCAGCCCCACGGCGTTTCCTTGAAGGAAAAAGTGAAGGCGTCGAGCTTCTTCTTCGTCCCGAGCCAGATGAAACGGTTCCTGCGCACGTCAATGCGCGGATTGAAGTGGCTCTGGTATTTGGTCCGCGTCGTCGAATTGACGCCGTCGGAACCGATGACCAGGTTGTATTCCCTGGAGTAGTCATCCGGATCCTTGAACTCGGTCTCGAACTTGAGCTTGACGCCAAGTTCCCTGGCGCGGGCCTGAAAGATCTGCAGCAGCTTCAGTCGCCCGATGCCGCAGAAACCATGTCCCCCGGACACCATTCGCCGGCCCTTGAAGAAGACATCGACATCGTCCCAGTGATGGAAGTTGCGCTCGATTTCGGCAACCACTGCGGGATCGTCCTGGCGGAAGCCGTCCATGGTCTTGTCGGAGAACACGATGCCCCAGCCGAAGGTGCTGTCGGCCTGGTTGCGCTCGATCACGGTAATGTCGCAGGCCGGGTTGGCCTGCTTCATCAGTATCGAAAAGTACAAACCGGCGGGACCTCCGCCCAAACAAACGATGCGCATGGGAGTTTCCTCGGGTGTTCTAAACTAGCATGTGATTTAATATTTTATATCTAAACGATTATTTGATGTCAAGCGCCCGGATACCGTGCCTGCACCGATCGCACGATCCGACGACCGGCTCTATCGCAGCTCGGCCATTATGATCGAATAGAATATCTCCGCAGTGAGCCGCATCATCCTCTTTCACCCACCCATGCCGCCAGCGAATCGGCCCGAGTCCTGACCTGAAATGAAAACCCTCTTCATCACCGGCGGCGCCGGCTTCATCGGTTCGGCGCTGATACGACTGCTGATCGCCGAGAGCGACTGGCGCATCGTCAATGTCGACAAGCTGACCTACGCCGGCAATCTGGAATCCCTCGCCTATCTAGGCGATCATCCGCGCCACGTCTTCAGCCGCACCGACATTTGCGACCGCGAGGCGCTGGACGCCCTGTTCCTCGAGCATCAGCCGGCCGGCGTGATTCACCTCGCCGCCGAATCGCACGTGGACCGATCGATCCACGGCCCCGGCGACTTCATCGAGACCAACATCAGCGGCACCTATACCCTGCTCGAAGCGGCCCGCGCCTGGTGGTCGCCGCTCGATCCCGCCGCCAAGGCTGTATTCCGCTTCCATCACGTGTCGACCGACGAAGTCTTCGGCTCGCTCGGTGAAACCGGCCTTTTCGTCGAGACCAGCGCCTACCAGCCGAATTCGCCCTACTCCGCCTCAAAGGCCGCCTCTGACCACCTGGTGCGCGCATGGCATCACACCTACGGTCTGCCGACCGTGATCACCAACTGTTCGAACAACTACGGTCCCTGCCAGTTCCCGGAAAAGCTCATTCCCCTGATGATCCACAACGCCGTTTCGAACAAGCCTTTGCCTATCTACGGCAAGGGCGACAATGTGCGCGACTGGCTCTACGTCGATGACCACGCCCGCGCCCTGCGCCTGGTCTTCGAGCGCGGCATGCCCGGTGAAACCTACAATATCGGCGGCCACAACGAGAAGACCAATCTCGACGTCGTCGATACGCTGTGCGCCCTGCTCGACGAACTCAAGCCGCGGCACGACGGCCACGGCTACCGCGAGCAAAAAATCACCGTTGCCGACCGCCCCGGCCACGACAAGCGCTACGCCATCGATGCGACGAAAATCGAACGCGAGTTGGGCTGGAGGCCGCAGGAAAGTTTCGAGTCCGGCATGCGGAAAACGGTGCAGTGGTATCTGGACAACCCTGCCTGGGTCGCCCATGTCGTCTCCGGCGAATACCGGCAATGGATGGATCGCAACTACGGAGATCGCACGTGAACCCGCTGCACAGCACCCGCGGCATCATCCTCGCCGGCGGCTCCGGCACCCGGCTGCATCCGGTGACGCTGGCGGTGTCCAAGCAGTTGCTGCCGATCTACGACAAGCCAATGATCTACTACCCGCTGACCACTCTGATGCTGGCGGGCATCCGCGAAATCCTGCTGATCTCGACGCCACTGGATACGCCGCGCTTCGAACAACTGCTGGGCGATGGTTCGCAGTGGGGCATAGCGATCAAGTACGCCGTGCAACCCAGCCCCGATGGCCTGGCGCAGGCTTTCATCATCGGCCGCGATTTCGTCGGCGACCACCCTTCGGCCCTGGTGCTCGGCGACAACCTTTTCTACGGCCATGATTTTGCCGAGCAGTTGCAGCATGCCTCAAGAGTCGGCTCCGGCGCCACGGTGTTCGCCTATGCGGTAAGCGACCCGGAGCGCTACGGCGTGGTCGAGTTCGACGCGACGGGACGCGCCATCAGCATCGAGGAAAAGCCCAAGACGCCAAAGTCGCGCTACGCCGTCACCGGCCTGTATTTTTACGACACGCAGGTCTGCGACATTGCCGCCCGCTTGAAACCCTCCCCGCGCGGCGAACTGGAGATTACCGACCTCAACCGGATCTATCTCGAAAAGGGCCAACTCAAGGTCGAAATCATGGGCCGCGGCATGGCCTGGCTCGACACCGGCACCCACGAATCGCTGCTCGAAGCCGCCCAGTTCATCGAGGTCATCGAAAAGCGCCAGGGCCTCAAGGTCGCCTGCCCGGAAGAAGTCGCCTGGCGACAGAAATGGATAGACGACGCACAACTGGCGAAGCTGGCCGAACCGCTGGCCAAGAGCCAGTATGGGCGCTATCTGCAGAACCTTCTGACACACGGGGTGCAGGGATGAAAGCCATTCCCACCGCAATCCCGGAAGTGCTGCTGCTGGAGCCGAAGGTATTCGGCGATGACCGCGGCTATTTCTATGAAAGCTGGAACAAGCGGACCTTTGCCGAGCTCGGCATCGATGCCGACTTCGTTCAGGATAACCACTCCAAGTCGCAACAGAAAGTGCTGCGCGGCCTGCACTACCAGATCCAGCATGCCCAGGGCAAGCTGGTCCGCGTCACTGCCGGTGCGGTGTATGACGTGGCCGTGGACCTGCGCCGTTCCTCGCCGAGCTTCGGACTATGGGTCGGCTTCACCCTGTCCGCCGAGAACAAACGCATGGCCTGGATTCCGCCGGGTTTTGCCCACGGCTTTTGCGTCACATCGGACTCCGCCGAGTTCCTTTACAAGACCACTGATTACTGGAGCCCGGCACACGAGTGCACGCTGTTGTGGAACGATCCGCAACTCGCCATTCCCTGGCCGCTGACGGGCGAACCGCTGCTGGCGGCCAAGGATGTTGTCGGCACGCCATTCGGCCAGGCCGAAACCTTCGCATGAACGAAACGATGCCATCGGCCAAAATCCTGCTTGCCGGTTGCGCCGGGCAACTTGGCCGCGAATTGAAGCGGTCGCTGGCCTGCCTCGGCAATGTTATCGCCTGCGACCGGCACCAGCTTGATCTCGCCCAGGCCGATGCCCTGCGCGAGGCCGTGCGTACCATCGCCCCCACGGTAATCGTTAACGCCGCCGCCTACACCGCCGTGGACAGGGCCGAAGCCGAGCCGGCCGTGGCCGACACGATCAATGCCGTGGCGCCCGACATCCTCGCCGGGGAAGCGAAGCGGCTGGGCGCGCTGCTGATCCACTATTCGACCGACTACGTTTTCGACGGCAGCAAGGCAACGGCCTACACGGAAGACGACAACCCTGCGCCCCTGTCAGCTTATGGCCGCAGCAAGCTCCGCGGCGAACAGGCCATCGCCGCCTCGGGTGCCCGGCACCTGATTTTCCGCACCAGCTGGGTGTACGGCCTGCATGGCGCCAACTTCATGAAAACCATGCTGCGCATGGGCCGCCGCAGTTGCGAGACGAGCGATGAACTGCGCGTTATCGGAGACCAGATCGGCGCGCCGACGTGGACGCGCCATCTGGCCGATGTCACGGCCCTGGTCATCGCCCGCCGCGATATTCCCGGCGGTCTGTATCACCTGACCGCGGCCGGCGAGACCAGTTGGCACGGCTATGCCGAAGCCATTTTCGCCGCGGCGCGAGCTGCCGGATTGCTGGACAAATCGCCCGTGGCGCGCCGTATCACCAGCGCCGACTATCCACTGCCCGCGGCGCGACCGGCCAACTCGCGGCTTGACTGCTCGCGTTTCAGGCGCGACTTCGGCCTGGCCCTGCCCGACTGGCGCATCGGATTGATCGATTGCCTCGCCGACGCGCACTTCTAAAATGCAGTTGGACGCAAAGACGCAAAGGCGCAAAGGAATTCAAGAACAGAATTCGCCGTTGGTCTACTTTGCGTCTTTGCGCCTTTGCGTCGAAAGCACTTAGGATCAATCCCCGATATGGCTGTCACCTCCACCTACGACGAATCCTCCTTCCGTGTCCTCAAGGGGCTGGAGCCGGTGCGCGAGCGCCCCGGCATGTACACCAAGACCGACTCGCCGGCTCACATCATTCAGGAAGTCATCGACAATTCCGCCGATGAAGCCCTCGGCGGCCATGCGAAAAACCTTCACGTCCTGCTGCACGGCGACGGCTCGATCACGGTCACCGACGATGGCCGCGGTATCCCGGTCGGACTGCATCCGGACGAGAAAATTCCGGTGGTGGTACTGGCCTTTACCCGGCTCCATGCCGGCGGCAAGTTCGACAAGAGTTCTGGCAATTCGGCCTACGCCTTTTCTGGCGGATTGCACGGCGTCGGTGTGGCGGTCACCAACGCGCTTTCCACGCGCGTCTCGGTCGAGGTGCGGCGCGAAGGAAGGATCTGGGCCATCGATTTTTCCGGCGGCGGCGAGACCGTCGGCGCCTTGACCGACGTCGGCGCCTGCGGCCGTCAGAGCGGCACCCGGGTGCGCGTCTGGCCCGATCCGAAATACTTCGATGCGCCGCGCGTGCCGCCGGCCGATCTGGAGCGCCTGCTGCGCTCGAAGGCCGTGCTGCTGCCCGGCGTCAAGGTGCGCCTCGATATCGAGCAGGCCGACGGCAGCATCACCAGCAAGACCTGGAGCTATCCGCAAGGCCTTGCCGGTTACCTGGCGGAACTGGCCGGCAACGCAGAGGCTGTCGCCCCGCTCTACGCCGCCGAAAAATATGCCGACGCCGATCATGCCGACTTTGCCACCGGCGAAGGCGCCGCCTGGGCTCTGGGCTGGCATGTCGATGCGGTGGCCTCCGAGTCCTACGTCAATCTGATTCCCACCATGGCCGGCGGTACTCACGAATCCGGCCTGCGCGCCGGCGTCTTCGATGCCGTCAAGTCCTTCATTGAGCACCGGGCGCTGCTACCGCGCGGCGTCAAGCTGCAACAGGACGACGTCTGCGCGCGCATGGCGTATGTGCTTTCGGCGCGCATTCTCGATCCGCAATTCCAGGGCCAGGTCAAGGAAAAGCTCAACTCGCGCGAGGCCGTGAAGCTGGTCGCCAGCATGATCCGCGACCCCTTCGAGATCTGGCTCAACCAGCATGTCGAGGCCGGCAAGGCGATTGCCGAAATCTCGATCAGGCAGGCACTGGCGCGACAAAAGAATGCGCAGAAGGTCGAAAAGAAGAAGCAGTCCGGCGTCGCCGTGCTACCGGGCAAGCTCTCGGATTGCGAATCGACCGACATTGCCGACAATGAACTGTTTCTGGTCGAGGGCGACTCCGCCGGCGGCTCGGCCAAGATGGCGCGCAACAAGGAAACCCAGGCCATCCTGCCGCTGCGCGGCAAGGTGCTCAACTCCTGGGAAGTCGAAGCCGGCCGACTCTTCGCCAACAACGAGATCCACGACATTGCTGTCGCGCTGGGAGTCGACCCGCATCGCCCCGAAGACACGCCGGATCTTTCCGGTCTGCGTTACGGCAAGCTGATCATCATGTCCGATGCCGACGTCGACGGCGCCCACATCCAGACCCTGCTGCTGACCCTGTTCTATCGCCACTTCCCGGCCCTGATCCGTCACGGCCACATCTACATCGCGCAGCCGCCGCTGTACCGCATCGACGTTCCGGCCTCGGGCAAGAAACGCCCGGCGCGCCGGCTGTACGCGCTGGACGAGGGCGAGCTGGTCGCCATCAAGGACCGCCTGATCAAGGAAGGCATCCGTGAGGACGCCGTCGAGGTAGGCCGCTTCAAGGGCCTGGGCGAAATGAATCCGGACCAGTTGCGCGAAACCGCGATGGCGCCGGCCACGCGCCGCGTAGTGCCGATCAGCGATCTGCCGGACAGCCAGGAATACACATTGAAACTTTTCAACCTGTTGATGGGCAAGGGCGAAGCCTCTTCGCGCCGAGCATGGATGGAAGAAAAGGGTCACCTGATTGAAGCGGATATTTGAAGAACCATGAAATTCAGAATCGATTCAGCCACAGAGATCACAGAGGACACAGAGAAAAACCCTCGTGTCATCGACACGACTCTATTGTCACAGCTGAAATGGAATTGCTTTATCTCTGTGAGCTCTGTGTCCTCTGTGGCTAAAAGGTTTTCGGCATGAACAACGACACCCCCGACATGTTTGACGAGCCCGTCGTTGCCGACGCTGCGGCGGCCAATCCACCGCCACCCACCGTACCGCCAGCGCCGACTCTCTTTGCCGAAAGCGACGACAACAGTTCCCTGCCGCTGGCCGGCTACGCCGAGCGCGCCTACCTCTCCTATGCCATGAGCGTGGTGCGGGCACGCGCCTTGCCGCAAGTGGAGGACGGCCTCAAGCCGGTGCAGCGGCGCATCCTGCACGCCATGAACGAGATGCGCCTGGCGGCCAGCGCCAAGCACGTCAAGAGCGCGCGCGTGGTCGGCGACGTCATCGGCAAATACCATCCGCACGGCGACACCAGCGTCTATGACGCCATGGTGCGCGTGGCGCAGGACTTCACGCTGCGTTACCCGCTGGTCGACGGCCAGGGCAACTTCGGTTCGCGCGACGGCGACGGCGCCGCGGCGATGCGCTACACGGAATGCCGCTTGACGCCTTTTGCCGACCTGCTGCTGGGCGAGATCGATCGCGGCACGGTGGATTTCACCGCCAACTACGACGGCTCGATGACCGAGCCGCAATTGATGCCGGCGCGCCTGCCGGTGGTCCTGCTGAACGGTGCCTCGGGCATCGCCGTCGGCATGGCGACGGAAATCCCGCCGCACAACCTGCGCGAAGTCGCCGAAGCCGCGCGGCTGCTGATCAAGAAACCGGAAGCCGTGCTGGAAGAAGTTCTGGCGGTGCTGCCGGGACCGGATTTTCCTGGCGGCGGGCAGCTGATCTCGACCCCGGCCGACATTCGCGATGCCTATGCCGGAGGCCGCGGCAGCCTGCGCATGCGTGCCCGCTGGCGCATCGAGGAACTGGCGCGCGGGCAGTGGCGCGTGATCGTGTACGAATTGCCGCATGGCGTATCCGTTTCGCAGGTGTTGTCGGAAATTGAAGGCCTGACCAACCCGCAGCCGCGCGCCGGCAAGAAGGATGTCAGCCAGGAACAAAAGAACCTGAAGGCCCTGGTGCTGGGCGTACTCGACAGCGTGCGCGACGAATCCAGCGACCAGCAAATGGTGCGCATCATGCTGGAGCCGAAGAGTTCGCGCCTCGCGCAGGATGAATTCATGGCCGTGCTGCTGGCGCACACCAGCCTCGAAGCCAGCGTCTCGGTGAATCTGACCATGGTTGGCCGCGATGGAAGACCGCAGCAGAAGAACCTGCTGACCATCCTGCATGAATGGATCGCCTTCCGCTTCGCCACGGTGGAACGCCGCACACGGCACCGGCTGGCGGAGGTGCTGCGCCGGGTGCATATCCTCGAAGGGCGCATGACGGTATTCCTGCACATCGAGGAAGTGATTCGCTGCATCCGCGAATCCGACGAGCCCAAACCCGACTTGATCGCCCGCTTCGGCCTGACGGACATTCAGGCCGAGGACATCCTCGAAATTCGCCTGCGCCAGTTGGCGCGCCTGGAAGGCATCCGCATCGAGAAGGAACTCGGCGAACTGCGCGTCGAGCACGGGCAACTCAACAAGCTGCTCGATTCGCGCAGCGAGATGACGAAGCTGATCCAGAAGGAAATCGCCGACGACAGCAAACGCTTCGGCGACGAGCGGCGCACCCTGATGGAAGCCGTGACGCCGATCACCCAGGGCGAAATCGCCGCACCCGACGAACCGGTGACGGTCATCGTCTCGAAGAACGGCTGGGTACGCTCGCGCCAGGGCTACGGTCTCGACCCGGCGAGCATCACTTACAAGACTGGCGACTTCCCCTGGATGGTGGCGGAAACACGCACCGTCTGGCCGCTGATCGTGATCGACAGCAACGGCCGCAGCTACAGCGTCAAGGTCTCCGACCTGCCGGGAGGCCGCGGCGACGGCGCACCGCTGAATACCATGATCGACCTGCAGGACGGCGGAAAACTGGCGCTGGCACTCACCGCCGCGCCGGACAGCAAGTATCTGGTGGCCGGATCAAGCGGTTACGGTTTTGTCGCCAGCGTGGCCGACATGGTCGTCCGCAACAAGGCCGGCAAAGCCTTCCTGGCGCTGGACAAGGGTGAGATGCCGCTGCCACCGGCGCCGGTGGCGGGAGACACCGTAGCCGTGCTAACCCAGGGAGGTCGGTTGCTGCTGTTCCCGCTCGCCGAACTTAGGGAAATGGCCAAAGGCAAGGGCCTGATGCTGATTGATCTGACCGGGAACGACGTGGTCGTTGGCGTCGCCGTAAGCGGCGGGCAAGCCCTGTTGATCGGCGGCAGCGGACGCGGCGGCAAGTTCGTCGAGCAGTCGCTCGAGGTCCGTGCACAGGCCGGTTTCCGCGGCGCGCGCGCACGACGCGGACAGCAAATCCCGTTCAAACTAAAAGCCCTGGGCCTCGCCTTGACGAATAGCCATTGATGCTAGAATCTTCACAAAATTGGCCAATCGGTATTCAGCTGTCGCTTCCCCGGATGGTTAACTCCCACGGAGAATAAAATGCTTTTCATCCTCTACTACCTGATCGCCATCGTTGTGCTGGTAATGCATTTCACCGGGTTTCTGGCCCGCTACAACGCGGAATGGCTGGTACTCGTGTTGGCCGTGACCGTATTCCCGGCGGTCATCTACCTGTAGTTCGCCGGCCGCTCTCCTCCGCTTCATCGACGCCGGCCTTCTGTCGCCGGCACCGCATCAGCACTCGCGAATGATGATGCGCTTGACCTGATCCACGGTAGCATCGACCAGTTCGACACGCTGCGGCAGGTTTTCCAGACCTTCAAGTTCTGCCGGCCGCACCGGATCACGACCCAGCGCTTCGCGTATCGTGTCGCCGAATTTCACCGCCTGCGCCGTCTCCAGCACGATCATCGGCATGCCTGCAACGCGATGCTCGCGCGCCACCTTGACCCCATCGGCGGTATGCGTGTCGATCATCAGCCCGTAACGCTGCCAGACGTCGCGTATCGTTGCCAGGCGATCGGCGTGTGAACTGCAGCCGGAGACGAAGCCATAGTCCGGCAGGCGTGCGGCAAGCGGTCCGTCGGCGAGACTGAAACTGCCGCCGGCATCGACCTTGCGCCACAACTGGCGCACCATGGCAGCATCACGGCCGGTCAGATCGAAGATGAAACGCTCGAAGTTGGAAGCCCTGGAAATGTCCATCGACGGACTCGACGTAACGTGCGTTTCCGCCGTGGTTCTGGGCCGATAGACACCGCTGCGGAAGAACTCGTCAAGCACGTCGTTCTCGTTGGTCGCCAGCACCAGACTGGCGATCGGCAAGCCCATCATGCGCGCGACGTGGCCGGCGCAGATGTTGCCGAAGTTTCCCGACGGCACGCAGAAAGCCACCTCCTCGTCATCGGACCGGGTGGCCTCGAACCAGCCCTTGAAGTAGTACACGATCTGGGCCATCACCCGCGCCCAGTTGATCGAATTCACCGCGCCGATCTTGTACTTCGCCTTGAATTCGGCATCGTTGGACACGGCCTTGACGATGTCCTGGGCATCATCGAACATGCCGCGCACGGCGATGTTGAAAATGTTCGCATCCGGCAGGGAGTACATCTGCGCGCGCTGAAACGCGCTCATCCTGCCTTCCGGCGAGAGCATGAAAACGCGCACACCATGTTTTCCGCGCATCGCATATTCTGCCGCCGAACCGGTGTCACCCGAGGTCGCACCGAGGATATTGATGGTCTCGCCGCGCCGCTCCAGAACGTATTCGAACAGATTGCCGAGCAACTGCATGGCCATGTCCTTGAAGGCCAGCGTCGGGCCGTTGGACAGCTCCAGCAGGTGGAAATCCGGTTCCAGCGAAGTCAACGGCGTGATGTCAGTCGCCTTTGCCGTGTCGCGACTCCAGCGATAGGTCTGCGCGGTGTAGGTCTTGTCGCAGATCTCCTTCAAATCCGCCGCAGGGATGTCGTCGACATAGAGCGAGAGAATCTCGAAGGCCAGGTCGGCGTAGGAAAGCTGGCGCCACTCCGCAAGGCGCTCAGCCACCTGCGGATAGCTGTCAGGCAGGTAGAGTCCGCCGTCGGGCGCGAGACCGCCGAGCAAAATGTCGGAGAAGGACTCGGCCGGAGACTGGCCGCGGGTGGAGACGTACTTCATGTCAACCCAGTTCTTCCATCCGCAGCCGGATCACCTTCTTCTTCACCACCGGCAGCGCTTCGATTTTCGCCATCGCGGCATCCATATTCTTCTCGCGCGTGATATGGGTCAGCATGATGATATCGGTCTGCGACTCCCCCTCGCCCGGCTCGCGCTGGATCATGGCGTCGATGGAAATCTGCTGGTCGGCGAGGATGCGCGTGATGTCGGCCAGCACACCGGGTTTGTCCTCCACCCGCAGCCGCAGGTAGTAGCCGGTTTCCACCTCGGACAGCGGCAGGATCGGAATGTCCTCTACCGAACCGGGCTGGAAAGCCAAGTGCGGCACACGGTGCTCGGGATCGGCCGTGTGCATGCGGGTGACATCGACCAGATCGGCGATGACCGCCGAGGCGGTCGGTTCGGCACCCGCGCCCTTGCCGTAGTACAGCGTGGCGCCGACGGCGTCGCCCTGCACCAGCACCGCAGTCATCGCGCCTTCGACGTTGGCGATCAGGCGCTTGGTCGGGATCAGCGTCGGATGGACGCGCAGCTCTATCCCATCCGGGCGACGGCGGGTAATTCCCAGCAGCTTGATGCGGTAGCCCAACTGCTCGGCATACTTGATGTCATCGGCAGCGAGCCGGCTGATGCCTTCGACGTGCGCCTTGTCGAACTGCATGGGAATGCCGAAGGCCAGCGCCGACAGAATGGTGATCTTGTGCGCGGCGTCGATGCCCTCGATGTCGAAGGTCGGATCGGCTTCGGCATAGCCCAGGCGCTGCGCCTCCTTGAGCACAACGTCGAAAGCCAGGCCCTTGTCGCGCATTTCGGACAGGATGAAGTTGGTGGTGCCGTTGATGATGCCGGCGATCCACTGGATGCGGTTGGCCGTGAGGCCCTCGCGCAGCGCCTTGATGATCGGGATGCCGCCCGCCACCGCCGCCTCGAAAGCGACCATGACGCCTTTCTCGTGCGCGGCGGCAAATATCTCGTTGCCATGGATCGCCAGCAAGGCCTTGTTCGCCGTCACCACGTGTTTGCCGTTGGCGATGGCCTTCAGCACCAGTTCCTTGGCGATGCCGCAGCCGCCGATCAGTTCAACGACAATGTCGATGTCGGGATCGGTGACCACCGAAAATGCGTCGTCGGTCACCTGCGCCCGGCCCGCAGTCACTTGCCGCGCCAGTTCGATATTTTTGTCCGCCACCCTGGTAATGCGGATCGGACGTCCGGCACGGCGGGTGATCTCCGCTTCGTTGCGCGCAAGGACCGTAAAGGTTCCGCCGCCGACGGTACCGATGCCGAGGAGTCCTACGTTGATGGGTTTCATTTCAAGGTTTTCCTAAAGCTGAACGCGGGAATTACCAGACCTTCCCGAAAGTAAAAACGATGCGCGTCGGTGCGCTGGGTTCCCGAGTCGAGTGCCAGCACATCGCACTTCAATTTCCGCGCATGTCGTTCCAGATGCTGCAGCAAGGTCCTGCCGACACCTCGCGAGCGATGTGCCTGATCGGTCACCAGATCATCCACGTAGAGCCGGCGACCCTCCCAGGTATTTTCGATCACGCGCCAAAGCGCGACACCGCGCACGGCAGTGCCTTCGGTGGCGACGCTCATGCACGCGCCGTTGGCGAACACCGAACGCAGACGTGCTGCGTAATCGGCCGGCAAGCCCGGACGCAACTGACGGTGCACCGGCTCGGCGCGGCCGAGCCAGGCCGGCTCGACCACGCTGCCATCGTCGCCGGTAACGTCGATCACCAGAAACTCAGGTGCCATGGCGTTTGCGATAAGCATCGAGAAAACGCGCGATGCGGCCGATCGCCTCGCGCAGGTCGTCCTCATGCGGCAGGAAGACCAGGCGGAAATGATCGGGATGCGGCCAGTTGAATCCCGTGCCCTGCACCAGCAGAACCTTCTCCGCCATCAGCAATTCTTCAATGAAGGCCTGATCGTCGGTGATCGGGTACATTTTCTGATCAAGCCGCGGAAACATGTACAGCGTTGCCTGGGGCTTGACGCAACTGACGCCGGGAATGGCGTTGATCAGGTCAAAGGCGACATCGCGCTGGCGGCACATGCGCCCGCCCGGCGCGACCAGGTCGTCGATGCTCTGATAGCCGCCCAGCGCCGTCTGGATGCCCCACTGGCCGGGAACATTGGCGCACAGGCGCATCGAGGCCAGCATGTCGAGGCCGTCGATGTAATCGCGCGCATGTTTCTTTTCGCCGGAAACGATCATCCAGCCGGACCGGTAGCCGCAGGACCGGTAGTTCTTCGACAGGCCGTTGAAGGTAATCGTCAGCACGTCTTCCGACAATGCCGCGATCGAGGTGTGGATAGCGCCGTCGTAGAGCACCTTGTCATAGACCTCGTCGGCATAGATGATCAGGTCATTCTGCCGGGCGATTTCGATGATCTCTTTCAGCACCTCGTCGGGATACAGGGCCCCGGTCGGATTGTTGGGGTTGATGACCACGATCGCCCGCGTCTGGGGCGTGATCCTGGCGCGGATGTCGGCCAGATCGGGCAGCCAGCCGGCGCCTTCGTCGCACAGGTAGTGACGCGGCGTACCACCGGAAAGACTCACGGCGGCAGTCCATAGCGGATAGTCGGGTGCCGGCACCAGGACTTCATCGCCGGTATCGAGCAGAGCATTCATGGCCATCACGATCAGTTCCGAAACACCGTTGCCGATGTAGATGTCTTCTATCGTCACGCCCTTGATATGTTTCTGCTGCGTGTAGTGCATCACCGCCTTGCGCGCGGAAAAAATGCCCTTCGAATCGACATAACCGGCGGCGTTGGGCAGGTTGCGGATCATGTCCTGCTGGATTTCTTCGGGGGAATCGAAGCCGAAAGCGGCGAGGTTGCCGATGTTCAGCTTGATGATCTTGTGGCCCTCCTCTTCCATCTGCCGGGCACGGGCGAGCACGGGCCCGCGAATGTCGTAGCAGACGTTATTGAGCTTGGCGGATTTGTTTACGGGCTGCATGTGCAACGATCCTTTCTGCATGATGCCGGCCCGGCCGGGCAACATCGGTAAAGGTATAATGTTAAACGAAGCTTATGCTGCACCGCAAATCCAGATGTGATGCGGCTTTCAGCCACTCATGGTTCTGCTCGCTCTTTGTTGGCTTATTGCCAACTTCATTGACAACTTCGCGCCACCCAGCCGCCCCGAATGAAGCTGCATTCACCTGCCACCGTCGGTCTGCTTGCAATCACGTCCTACGATGCCGGGCACATCGCCGTGAACGGCCGCCGATTGACGAAAAGCTTTCTCCTGACACCGCATCGCCTGATCGAAGACTGGCCGCCGGACTCACTCGACAACGTGACTGCATCCGACCTGCAAGCGCTTGCCGACCTCAACTGCCCGATCGTCCTGCTCGGCACCGGGGCACGCCAGCGTTTCCCGGCTCCCGCCCTGTTGCGCTCGCTGACCGAACGCCGCATCGGCATCGAGGTGATGGACAGCGGCGCGGCCTGCCGCACCTACAACGTCCTCATGGCGGAAGGACGCGACGTCGCCGCGGCACTGATCATCGAATGCGCAAGCTGATTGAACTGCGTCGCGGGCCTTTGCTCGCACTGCTGCTGGTTTTTGTGCTGGTCTGGTTCGGCACGCTGCAACAGCGCCGCCTGATCAACCCCGACGAAGGCCGCTATGCGGAGATTCCGCGCGAAATGGTCGCCACGGGCGACTGGCTGACGCCGCGCCTGAACGGCATCAAGTACTTCGAAAAGCCCGCGTTGCAGTACTGGGCTACAGCCACCGCCTTCACCATTTTTGGCGAACATCACTGGACAGCAAGACTGTGGCCGGCGCTCACCGGCTTCCTCGGCGTGCTCGCTGCGGCTTTCGCCACGGCCAGGCTGTTCGGCCCCCAGGCCGGACTGATCGCCGGCGCGGTGCTGGCTGGCAGCGTGCTGTGGAATGTAATCGGCCACGTCAATACCCTGGACATGGGCGTCAGCTTCTTTCTGGCCAGCGCGGTATTCGCCCTGTGCCTGGGGCAACGCGATGAGGCGAGTTTGCGTGAAAACTCGAATGAAAGTCGGCGCTGGCAGGACGCCGCATGGGTACTGCTGGCGCTGGCCATTCTCTCCAAGGGCCTGATCGGCCTGGTGCTGCCCGCAGCAACCGTCGTCGCCTACGCCCTGTGGCAGCGCGACTGGGGCTTGATCCTGCGCATCCGCCCGCTGCGCGGCCTGCTGATCCTGCTCGCCATCACGGCACCCTGGTTCATTGCGGTGTCATGGGCCAACCCGGAGTTCGCCCGCTTCTTCTTCATCCACGAGCATTTCGAGCGCTTCCTGACCAAGGCTCACGGCCGCTATCAGCCGATGTGGTACTTCATCCCCATCTTGCTGCTCGGCATGCTGCCGTGGCTCGGCAGTCTTGCGCAAGGCATTGCCGCCGGCTTTCGCACGGACGCCGGTCGCCACTTCCAGCCACGCCGCTTCCTGCTGGTGTGGATCGCCGTGGTCTTCGTCTTTTTTTCGGCCTCCAGTTCCAAACTGGCCTCCTACATCCTGCCGATTTTCCCGGCACTTGCCGCATTGATCGGACTGCATCTGGCGAGTTATTCCGCTTCCCGCCGCATCGAATGGCATGCCCTGCCCGCCATCATCATTGGCGGCGTTTGTCTGTTCCTGGTGCCCTACGTCACCCGATTCGCCAACGAAACCGTTCCGACCGCACTCTACCAGGCCTACCAACCCTGGCTGTATGGAGGGGCTGCCGCACTGCTGCTGGGCGGCCTGGTCGGCTTCTGGCTGGGACGGCGGGGACACAGCGTGGCCGCCGTATTCGCCCTGGCCTTCGGCGGATTCGCCTTCGGTCAGGGTTTTCTGCTGGGCCACGACAGCCTCGGATCGGTCAATTCGGCACACGATGTGGCTGCGGCCATCCGCGAGCAGGTGAAGCAGGATGCGCCGTTTTTTAGCGTTAACACCTACGATCAGAGCTTGCAGTTCTACTTGAAGCGCACCACCACCATGGTCGCCTATCGCGACGAACTGGGCTTCGGCATCGATCAGGAACCCGACAAATTCATTGCCGACGTCGCCGGCCTCGAGAAAGCATGGAACGCCGCGCCCGTCGCCTGGGCGCTGATGTCGCCAGGCACCTGGAAGGAAATGACTGCCAAAGGAGTACCCATGACCGAAGTCATCCGCGACAGCCGTCGCGTCATTGTGAGAAAGCCATGAGATGAATGCCATCAGCTTTTCCCTGGTCCTCACCGGCGTACTGTTGAACGCCGCCGCGCAACTGTTCCTCAAGGCCGGCACCAACGTGGTCGGACACTTCGAGTTTCATGCCGATAACATTGTGCCGATCGGCCTCAAGCTGGCCTTCCAGCCCTTCATCATGGGCGGCATGGCCTGCTACGCGGTCAGTCTGGTGGTCTGGATCATGGCGCTGTCGCGGGTTCCCGTGTCGATCGCCTATCCGATGCTGTCGATCGGCTACGTGATCAATGCCTTCGTTGCCTGGCAGTGGTTCGGCGAGGCGCTGGCGGCGCAAAAGCTGTTGGGCATCGGATTTATCGTCGTTGGCGTGTTTCTCGTCGCCCGGTCATGAGCGAGCCATTCCTTCCTTTCACCCGCCCCTCGATCGACGAGGAAACCATCGCCGAAGTGGCTAACGTACTGCGCTCCGGCTGGATTACCAGCGGCCCCAAGGTGCAGGCCTTCGAAGCAGCCCTGTCAGAGTATTGCGGCGACCGCCCGCTACGCGCCTTCAATTCGGGCACGGCCACCCTCGAAGTCGCGTTGCGCCTCGCAAAAGTCGGCGCTGGCGATACGGTGATTACCACTCCGCTGACCTGGGTCGCCACCGCCAACGTGATTCTGGAAGTCGGCGCGACGCCGGTTTTTGTCGATGTCGACCCGGCGACCCGCAACATCGATCTGGACAAGCTCGAAGCTGCCATCACTCCAAAGACCAAGGGCATCATTCCGGTTGACCTCGCCGGCCTGCCGGTGGATCGCGACCGCCTCTATGCCATCGCCAACAAGCACAGCCTGCGCGTGATCGAGGACGCCGCGCAAGCCTTCGGCGCCTCGTGGAACGGCAAGCCGATAGGTAGCACCGGAGATTTCGTCTCCTTCAGCTTCCACGCCAACAAGAACCTGACTACATGCGAAGGCGGCGCCCTGGTGTTGCCCGCAGACATCGACACGGGCCTGTGCGAGCGGCTGCGCCTGCAAGGGGTGCGGCGCTTCCCGGACGGCGGCATGGACGTTGATGTGCTGGGCGGCAAGTTCAACCTGACCGACATCGCCGCCACCATCGGCCTCGGGCAGATGAAGCATCTGGCGGCCTTCACCGCGCGCCGTCGCGAACTCGCCCGGCGCTATTTCGCCTGTCTCGATCCGGCACTCGGCCTCGAACTGCCCGTCGCCGATTTCAGCAACAGCAACTGGCACATGTTCCAGGTACTGCTGCCCGCCGGCGTGGATCGCGGGAACTTCATTGCGGCGATGAAGCAACGGGGTATCGGTGTCGGCGTGCATTACCCCGCGCTGCATCTGTTCACGCTTTATCGCGCCATGGGTTTCAAGGAAGGCAACTTTCCGCAGGCCGAGCGCATCGGTGGCACCATCGTTACACTGCCACTTTTCCCCGCCATGCAGGACAGCGACGTCGATCGCGTTTGCGCGGTGCTGGCCGAGTCGCTGGCGTCGAACTTGCGATCCGCCTCCTGAACGGCTACCATATGGTCATCAATATGACCACCTCGCAATCATGACCACCTGTACCGTAGCGGAAGCCAAAGCCCATCTGTCCGAGTTGCTTGCCCGCGTCGAAGGCGGCGAGGAACTCGTTATTACCCGTCGCGGACGTCCGGTGGCAAGCCTGTCGCCTGTCCGACCGATCAAGCGTCCGCCTGACTGGCAAGCGATACGTGCTTTCCGTGAATCGATGCCCGCCGTGGAAACTTCCGCAACCGATCTGGTCCGCAAAATGCGCGACGTCCGCTACTGATGCTTTATCTGGATACATCCGTCGTCCTGGCCTTGTTCGTTCGCGAGCCGATGTCAGAGTCCATCGGCAAATGGATCGCGTCCCGCCGCCAGCCCCTGGCCTTCAGCGACTGGGGACTGACGGAATGCGCCTCGGCGCTCGGCATTCGGCTACGCCGCGGCGAACTTGGCAATGACGCAGCCACCCGCGCCCTCGGTGCGATGACGACTTTCACCAACGAATCCTGCGAACTCATTGCCGGCGCCGGCCACCACCAAAAGGAAGCGCAAAGACTGCTGGCGCGCTTCGACCTGCCCTTGCGCTCTGGCGATGCCTTGCATCTGGCGATCAGCCAGCATGTTCAAGCCACCTTGGTGACCTGCGACAAACAACTGATGGCTGCCGCCAAAGCGATTGGAGCCAAAGCCCGCGATCCGCTAGCACTTTAAACAATCAGACCCTGGCCCCTTTAATAGTATGTTCAAGTTTGAGTGGGACAATCGAAAGGCAACGAGCAACTTGAAAAAACACGGCATCTCGTTTGACGAGGCCATCAGCGTTTTTGTGGACGAAATGGCATTGACATTTGCCGACACGGATAACTTCGAGTCCGAAGATCGAAGCCGGACCTACGGCATGTCAAACAGAGGGCGCCTTCTCGTGGTGGTTCACACGGAGCGCCGCAACAGTGTTCGAATCATCAGCGCGCGAAAGGCGACTCGATATGAAAAAGGCATCTACAGCAAGGTCTGATCAGGACATCCCTGAATTGAAGCGCGAGCAACTCGGCTCCGGCGTGCGCGGCAAATATCTCAAGCACTTCGCACAAGGGAGTAATGTAGTTATCCTGAACCCGGAAATACAAAAGGCATTCCCGACCTCGGAAGCCGTCAACAAGGCGTTGGCAAGCATGCTGGCCTTTGCGCAAGAAACGCGTGGCCTGACGGCGCACTCAACGAGAACGCCCCGCAAGCGGGCCACCGCTTAGTTTTGAAGTTGTCTCCCCCCATGCCGACACCCGTCCTCTCCATCGTCATCCCCGTCTACAACGAGGAAGCCACACTCGCCACCTTGTTCGCCCGCCTTTATCCGGCGCTCGACGCACTCGGCGACACCTACGAAGTGGTCTTCATCAACGACGGCAGCCGCGATCGCTCGGCGGCGATCCTGCGCGAGCAATACGAGGTGCGGCCGAACGTCACCCGCGTCATCCTTTTTTCCGCCAACGCCGGTCAGCACATGGCGATCATGGCCGGCTTCGAGCATTGCCGCGGCGACATTGTCGTCACACTGGACGCCGACCTGCAGAACCCGCCCGAGGAAATCGGTAAGCTGGTTGCCAAGATGCGCGAAGGCCACGACTACGTCGGCAGCATCCGCCGCAAGCGTCAGGACAGCCTGTTCCGCACCTGGGCCTCGAAGGCGATGAACCGGCTGCGCGAGAAGATCACCCATATCAAGATCACCGACCAGGGCAACATGCTGCGCGCCTATTCGCGCGGCGTGGTGAATGCCATCAACAGTTGCAAGGAAGTCGCCACCTTCATTCCGGCGCTGGCCTACACGTTTGCACGCAGTCCGGCCGAAGTGGTGGTCGAACATGAGGAACGTGCCGCCGGCGAATCGAAGTATTCGCTCTACAGCCTGATACGCCTCAACTTCGATTTGATGACCGGCTTTTCGCTGGTGCCGCTGCAATGGTTTTCCATGCTCGGCATCCTCGTCTCGCTCGGCTCGGCCGCATTATTCGTGCTGCTGATCGCACGACGCCTGATCCTCGGTCCGGAAGCCGAGGGCCTGTTCACCCTCTTCGCGCTGATGTTCTTCCTGATCGGGCTCGCCCTGTTCGGCATCGGGCTGCTCGGCGAATACATCGGCCGCATTTACCAGCAGGTGCGTCACCGACCGCGCTATCTGATAGAGGCGATCCTGGAACAAAAGGAATGAGCCGCGCCGTTGTTTTTGCCTACCACAATGTAGGCGTGCGCTGCCTGTCGGTGCTGCTGGCGCATGGGGTGGATGTGGTCCGCGTGGTGACGCACCAGGACAGCCCGAGCGAAACCATCTGGTTCGACAGTGTCGCCGAACTGGCGGCACGTCACGACATTCCCGTGATCGCACCCGAGGATCCCAACGATCCCGCAGTAGTCGCCGAACTGGCCGCGCTGCGACCCGATTTCCTGTTTTCCTTCTACTACCGGCTGATGCTGAAGGCACCGCTGCTGGCGCTGCCGAAACTCGGCGCCTGGAACATGCACGGCTCGTTGCTGCCCAGATATCGCGGCCGCGTACCGGTAAATTGGGCAATCATCCACGGCGAGCGGCAAACCGGCGCCACCCTGCACCGGATGCTGGAAAAACCCGATGCCGGTGGCATCGTGGCGCAGCAGGCAGTGCCCATCCTGCCCGACGACACGGCGCTGGAGGTGTTCAACAAGGTCACGCTGGCGGCCGAAATCGCCCTGGACCGCGTGCTCCCCGATCTGCTGGCGGGTCGTGCGGTCGCCAAACCACAGGACCTCGCGGCAGGCAGCTACTTTGGTGGTCGCAAGGCGGAAGACGGACGCATCGACTGGACTCAGCCGGCTACTGCGGTGCATAACCTGATCCGTGCCGTAGCCCCGCCTTATCCGGGCGCCTTTTCAGACACCGCAATGGGTCGCCTCAGGGTTCTGCGCACGCTGCATGCAACGCCCCGGCCCGGCAAGCATTTCGGTCGCCCCACCCTGTTCGCAGCAGATGGCCGCCTGTATGCCGAGTGCGGTGACGGGGGCATTTTGCGGCTCCTCGCGGTAGAATTGGGGGCTTCACCACTGGTCCCATCCACAGCAGGCGATCAGATCAACGCAATTCTTGGAACCTCGGCACTCTCCCTGTCATGAAGAAGATCCTCATTCTCGGCGTCAATGGCTTCATCGGCCACCACCTTTCCCAGCGCATCCTGAACACCACCGACTGGGAAGTCTATGGCATGGACATGAACTCCGAGCGTGTCACCGAGTTGATGCAGAACCCCCGCTTTCATTTCTTCGAAGGCGACATCATGATCAACAAGGAGTGGATCGAGTACCACGTCAGGAAATGCGATGTGATCCTGCCGCTGGTTGCCATCGCCACGCCGGCCACCTACGTCAAGGAACCCTTGCGCGTTTTCGAACTCGACTTCGAGGCCAACCTGCCGATCATCCGCCAGACGGTGAAATACAAGAAGCGCGTGATTTTTCCGTCGACCTCCGAGGTCTACGGCATGTGCAAGGATCCGGAATTCGATCCGGAGAACTCCGAACTCGTCCTCGGCCCGATCAACAAGCCGCGCTGGATCTACTCCTGCGCCAAGCAGATGATGGATCGCGTGATCCACGCCTACGGCCAGCAGGAAGGCCTCGATTACACGCTGTTCCGCCCCTTCAACTGGATCGGTCCCGGCCTCGATTCGATTTATACGCCGAAGGAAGGCTCAAGCCGCGTCATCACCCAGTTCCTCGGCCACATCGTCCGTGGCGAACCGATTAAGCTGGTCGACGGCGGCGCGCAGAAGCGCTCCTTCACCTATGTCTCTGACGGTATCGACGCGCTGATGAAGATCATCGAGAACAAGGATGGCATCGCCAACAGCAAGATTTACAACATCGGCAACCCTAAGAACAACTACTCCATCCGCGAACTCGCCACGCTGATGCTCGATCTGGCAAAGCAGTATCCCGAATATGCCGAGGGTCTGGCCAAGGTGAAGATTCTGGAAACAACGTCGGGCGAGTATTACGGCAAGGGTTATCAGGACACGCAGCATCGCGTGCCGAAGATCACCAACACCATGAGTGAGCTCGACTGGGAACCCACGGTTACTTTTGAGGACGCCCTGCGCAGCATCTTCGAGGCCTATCGCAACGACGTGGCCGAAGCGCGCAAACTGATGGATTGAGCTTCGACATGAAGCTCGCCCTGAAGATCGATGTCGATACCTGGCGCGGCACCCAGCAGGGCGTGCCGCGGCTGGTGGAAATTTTGCGTCGCCAGCGCGCTGACGCGAGCTTCCTCTTCTCGCTCGGCCCCGATCACACCGGCCGCGCCATCAAGCGCGCCTTTCGCCCCGGCTTCATGAAAAAGGTGCAACGCACCTCCGTGGTTTCCCATTACGGCATCAAGACCCTGATGTACGGCACCCTGTTGCCCGGCCCGGACATTGGCCGTCGCGGCGCTGACATCATGCGCGCCACCCGCGACGCGGGATTCGAAACGGCGATCCACTGCTGGGATCACGTCAAGTGGCAGGACGGTGTCGAAAAAGCCAAGGCTCCCTGGACCGAGATCGAAATGCGCCGGGCCCACCAGCGCTATGCCGATATCTTCGGCGACGAGGCGCCCGGTCACGGCGCCGCCGGCTGGCAGATGAACGCTCATGCGCTGCGCATGACGCAGCGGCTGGGCTACCGCTGGGCCTCGGACTGCCGCGGGAGTCATCCCTTCGTTCCGGTGTGGAATGGCGAAATCGTGGCCTGCCCGCAATTGCCGACCACCCTGCCGACACTGGACGAACTGATCGGCACCGGCGACCTCACGGCGGACAACGTACACCTGCACTTGCTGCGCCTCACCGCGCAGACGACACCCGAATCGAACGGAACCGACAATTGCGGCGACCACGTTTTCACCCTGCATGCCGAACTCGAAGGTCTCAAGTTCGGCGATACCCTGGAGCGCCTGCTGACGGGCTGGCGCGAACAGGGGTACGAAATGGTATCGCTGGGCAAGATGCGCGACGCGCTCGACCCGGCGTTGCTGCCTCGCCACGAAATGGTTTGGGGCGAAATCCCCGGCCGCGCAGGCCTGTTGATGCTGCAGGGCGAGGAATTTCTGTCAACCTGGAAGGAAGCTGCATGACCGAAACCTCAATCTTCAACCCGCCTGCGCCCTCCGCGATCGGGCTGCGTGTTCCCGACTTCACCGTGCCCGCCACCGGCGGCGAGTTCACCCTTTCCGCCTTTCGCGGCAAGCCTCTGGTGCTGTATTTCTACCCGAAAGACAACACGCCCGGCTGCACCACCCAGGCGCAGCAGTTCCGCGACCTGCATGCCGAATTCATCAAGGCCGGCTGTGTGGTGGTCGGTGTCTCGCGTGACTCACTGAAGTCGCACGAAAGTTTCAAGGCCAAGCTGGGGCTGCCCTTCGAACTTATTTCCGACATAGAAGGCGTCCTCTGCCGCGTCTTCGACGTGGTCAAGAACAAGATGCTGTACGGCAAAAAGGTGCTCGGCATCGAGCGCAGCACTTTCCTGATTGACGCCAGCGGCGCTCTGCGCCAGGAATGGCGCTCCACCAAGGCTGACGGCAACGCCGCCATCGTGCTGGAAGCCGCGCGCAAGCTGTAAGCCGGCGCCGTAATCCGGAACAGGGCCCGTATTCGGCCCTTTCCTTCCACCTTTCGAAACGGGGCGGCTGGCTATCTTGAGCATGGTCTCCCTCGTCACTCCTGCCTTGAGGTTTTCATGAACGCCAAGCGCGCCAAGACTCCGAAGAACTCTGCCACCAAACTGTTCGTGCTCGACACCAATGTGCTGATGCATGATCCCTTGAGTCTCTTCCGTTTCGAAGAGCACGACATCTACGTGCCGATGATGACGCTGGAGGAACTCGACGCCAACAAGAAAGGCATGTCGGAAGTCGCGCGCAATGCCCGCCAGACCAGCCGCCTGCTCGATGAGATCGTCACCGGCGCCGAACATAACATGGCCAAGGGCATAGATCTCACCGGCCCTTCGCGCGCACTGGCAACCGGCCGCCTGTTCCTGCAGACCGAGGCCATCAACGGCATCCTGCCGAGTTCGCTGCCGACCGCCAAGGCCGACAACCAGATCATCGGCGTGGTCATGTATCTGGGCCAGAAGTTCCCCAAGCGGCCGGTGATCCTGGTCACCAAAGACATCAACATGCGCATCAAGGCCCGCGCGCTGGGCCTCGAAGCACAGGACTATTTCAACGACAAGGTGCTGGAGGATACCGATCTCCTCTATACCGGCACCCTCGAACTTCCGCCGGATTTCTGGGATAGCCACGGCAAGGGCCTGGAGTCGTGGAAGAAGGAGAGCCGCACCTATTACCGTATCAAAGGCCCGCTGTGCCCGGACCTGCTGGTCAACGAGTTTGTCTGGCAGGAGGGTCCACAACCACTTCAGGCCTGGGTGAAAGTCGGCTCTGGCAGGACGGCGGAACTCGAAACCATCATCGACTACAGCCACGCCAAGAACGCCGTGTGGGGTATCACCGCACGCAACCGCGAACAGAACTTCGCCCTCAACTTGCTGATGAATCCCGACATCGACTTCGTCACGCTGCTCGGTCAGGCCGGCACCGGCAAGACGCTGCTGACGCTTGCCGCCGCCCTGACGCAGACACTGGAGACCAAGCTCTTCGCTGAAATCATCATCACCCGCGTCACCGTTCCCGTCGGTGAGGACATCGGTTTCCTGCCCGGCACGGAGGAGGAGAAAATGACGCCGTGGATGGGTGCGCTGGAAGACAATCTGGAAGTGCTCAACAAGCCCGCCGAAACCCCGACCGGCGGCCCCGCTGCCGGCGCTGGCAGCTACGGCGGCGACTGGGGCCGCGCCGCGACGATGGACCTGATCCGCAACCGGATCAAGATCAAGTCGCTCAACTTCATGCGCGGCCGCACCTTCATGAACAAGTTCCTCATCATCGACGAGGCGCAGAACCTGACGCCGAAACAGATGAAAACCCTGATCACCCGCGCCGGTCCGGGCACCAAGGTGGTTTGCCTCGGCAACATTGCCCAGATCGACACGCCCTACCTCACCGAAGGCAGTTCAGGCCTGACCTACGTGGTGGATCGCTTCAAGGGTTGGTCGCACTCTGGCCACGTCACGCTGCAGCGCGGCGAGCGGTCAAGGCTCGCCGATCACGCGGCGGAGGTTCTGTAGCGACCACACCAGCCCGGTCGCCCGACGAACCAATCCTGGAATTCAAGACCAATTAGCCACAGAGCACACAGAGAGCACAGAGAAAAGCATGTGGTATTGCTCTGTGTCCTCTGTGATCTCTGTGTCCTCTGTGTCCTCTGTGGCTAACGGTTTTGCATTTCGCACGTTGACCTGCACTGAAATTTTGCTTCAGTTTCTGTAGGACGAGCCTGAAGCGAAATTCTCAAACTTGGCGTATTCCGCGATGAAGGTCAGCGGCACCATGCCGACCGGGCCATTGCGGTGCTTGCCGATGTTCGCCTCGGCCTTGCCCTTGTCCTGCGTGTCGGGCTTGTAGTACTCCTCCCGATACATCATCACGATGATGTCGGCGTCCTGTTCGATGGCGCCCGACTCGCGCAGATCGCTCATCAGCGGGCGCTTATCGTTGCGTTCCTCGACCTTGCGCGAGAGCTGTGACAGGGCGACGATCGGCACCTGCAATTCCTTGGCCAGCGCCTTGATCGAGCGCGATATCTCGGAAATTTCCGTGGCGCGGTTTTCACCATCGCGGTTGGAACTCATCAACTGCAGGTAGTCGATGATGATCAGGCCGAGCTTGCCGAACTGCCGGTGCAGACGCCGGGCGCGGGCGCGCAGGTCGGTCGAGTTGATGGCGCCGGTCTCGTCGATATGGATCGGCGCTTCGTGCAGTTTGCCCAGCGCCACGGTCATGCGATCCCACTCGTCATCGGTCAGGCGACCGGTGCGCAGCTTGCTCTGGTCGATGCGGGCGACCGACGAAAGGAAACGCGTGGCGATCTGCGGACCGGACATTTCCAGGCTGAAGATCGCCACCGGCAGCCTCAGTTCGACGCCGACATGCTCGGCGATGTTGAGCGCAAATGCGGTCTTGCCCATGGACGGGCGGCCGGCGACGACAATCATGTCGCCCGGCTGCAGGCCCGAGGTCATGCGATCGAGGTCGACGAAGCCCGTGGCTACGCCGGTAATGTCGGATTGGCTGTCGCGCGCCAGCAGGGATTCCATGCGCTCGACGACTTCACCCAGCAAGGGCTGAATCGCGACGAATCCATTGTTGCTGCGATTGCCTGCTTCGGCGATCTGGAAGATGCGCTGCTCGGCATCGTCGAGCAGCGTCTTGACATCGCGCCCGGCGGGATTCAGCGCATTGCCGGCGATTTCGTCACCCACGGTGACCAACTGACGCAGGATGGCGCGCTCGCGCACGATTTCGGCGTAGCGGCGAATGTTTGCCGCCGAGGGCGTGGCGTTGGCGATCTCGCCGAGATAGCCGAGGCCGCCGGTCTGATCGACTTCGTTCGACTGTTCGATGGATTCATACACCGTCACCACATCGGCGGGCCGACCCTGCTGTATCAGTTTGCCGATGTGGCGAAAAATCCGGCGGTGGTCATCACGATAGAAATCGGTTTCGCGCACCACATCGCCAATGCGGTCCCAGGCCACGTTGTCGATCAGCAGGCCGCCGATCAGCGACTGTTCTGCCTCGATGGAATGCGGGGGAAGTTTGAGCGCGGCGACTTGTGAATCGACCGGCTGCGGGGGATTAAAGGCACGGACCTGGGCCATCGCTGTCTCCGAATTGAAGCGCAGAGTCTACCCCGCACGGCAGCGGATGGTAAGTGGACAAGCTGTGGAAATGTTGTGGAGAAACTGTGTAAATGCAGTGGAGCAAGTTCACGCACCGCAATACAAAACGGGCCGCTGATTTTGTCAGCGGCCCGCCTTTTTTTGGCTTGCAGTCGGGCTTACTGTTCGCCGAGCACGGACACCGTCACCGTCACCACGACGTCGGTATGCAGAGCAATCTGGACCGGCGTATCGCCAACAGCCTTGAGCGGACCGTCGGGCAGGCGGATCGCCGACTTCTCGATCTGGAAACCCTGTGCGGCAATCGCCTCGGCGATGTCGTGAGCCGACACGGACCCGAACAGGTGGCCATCAATGCCGGTCTTGCGGGTAATTTGCAGCATCAGCCCTTCCAGCTTGTCGGCTTGGGCCTGGGCGGCAGCAACCACCTCGGCGTGGATACGTTCGAGTTCAGCGCGCTTTTCCTCGAATACCTTGCGGTTGGCTTCCGTCGCGCGCTTGGCCTTGCCTTGCGGAATCAGGAAATTGCGGGCATAGCCGTCCTTGACCTTGACCACATCGCCGAGGCCACCGAGGTTCACGACTTTTTCCATCAGAATGATTTGCATGGGATTCTCCTTCGCAGGGCCGCCCCAAGAAGGAGCAGCCAAAAATATGGAGCGGGCACAGCCCGCGAACAACTGTCACCCCCTTCCCCGGGAAGGGGGTTGGGGGGAAGGGCTAGATTGTCCTCGCTTACTGGTGCAGGTCGGTGTAGGGCAGCAGCGCCAGGAAACGCGCGCGCTTGATGGCGGTCGACAATTGCCGCTGATAGCCGGTCTTGGTGCCGGTAATGCGCGCCGGCATGATCTTGGCGTTTTCAGCGATGAAGTCCTTGAGGATTTCGACGTCCTTGTAGTCAATCTCTTCAATCTTCTCTGCCGTAAAGCGGCAGAACTTGCGGCGCTTGAACAGGCTGCGGCCCTTGTCGTCCTTGCGCTTTACACCGGTCTTGCTCTTAGGTTTGAATGCCATTTTCAGTTCCTTCCACGAATTCGACTGTATTCACATGCAGCATCGGACTGCGTCGCTTGAGGCTCCTGGCGGCGAGAAAACCAGCCACCCTGATTCCATCCCCCGGCTTGGCTGCAAGCAGCACTTGCGCCGGCCGGCCCATTGCTACACAGGCCATCTCGCATTCCACCTTGCGCTCGACGTCGGCTTCGACCTGGGTCGAGACATGCGCGAGGAGAAATTCAAGAACCGGTATCCCGGCGGGGGTGCGACGCAATGCGCCGCGCTCAAGCAAGCGCCCCGACAACTGCGTCAGGTTGCCCGGCTTGTCCTCAGGCGGCAACGGCAGCAGCCGGAGCCTCCACCTTGACTTCGCCCTGGGTCAACGAACGCGACTTCTCTTCCTTCATCATCGGCGAAGGAGTCACCACCGCCTTGCGCGTCTTCACCGTCAGGTGGCGCAATACGGCATCGTTGAACTTGAAAGCGTGTTCGAGTTCATCCAGGGTTTCGCCATCGCACTCGATGTTCATCAGCACGTAGTGGGCTTTATGCACCTTCTGGATCGGATAGGCCATCTGGCGACGCCCCCAGTCTTCGAGGCGATGGATGGCTCCGTTGCGGCCGGTGACCAGCGTCTTGTAACGCTCGATCATCGCCGGCACCTGCTCGGATTGGTCCGGGTGGACGATAAATACAATTTCATAATGGCGCATGCAATCTCCTTGTGGTTAGAGTTTCAGCCCCCCCGCATGCGTAACGGGTGGAGCAAGGGAAGCCTGCCATTCTACCAAGCCGGATGGCTTGAAGCAATGTCCGGCTTATGGGTTGTCTCGCACCAAGCGGTCACCTGACCCAGCAACGCGCCTGCCGGGCGCCCCTCATTTTCGCCAATGGCGGCGCCAGCGACGATCAAGGGGCGGCAAGTCAGCCGCGACGGGCAATCAACTGCGCTCGGCCTGCTTGGCGTAGAGGCGTACCAGCGCGAGTTGAACCGCATCCGAATGATGGCGAAAGTTCTTCTTGAGCGAATCGCTCGCGGCGGCGGTATTGCCGTCGTGAGCATCACTGAGAATACTGCCGGCGCAAATATGGAAATCGGAGTGAACCTTGCGCAATTGCGCATACTCGGGATAACCGGCAAATTCGTTTTTGGCAGCACCGTGAATCCATTTTCCCAACGCACAATTGGAGTCGGCGGCTACAGTCGCCACATTCAAAGTCTCCCCGGCATCGCCTCGAATCTGGGCCTCCAGCCTGGTCTTCCATGCAGCATGCGCCTCAAGCGCCGCCTTCATGTCGAGCCCGTGGAGATGCTGCTCATTTTGTGTGAATTCCATTTTGTCCGGGGCTTCGCCGATCATCGTAGCTTTTAGCCATCCAAGAATGCTCATCTTGTTTTCTCCCCTGAAAAAAAGAAATTCTAAAGGTCAGGCATGCACAATAACAATAATAATGCCCTAGGCTTACTAATTCCTTACATATCATAAGGTTAAATTAACCAATGGCAAACCGGGGCGATACGTGACGACGCTAGCCGCAGTAGCGCAAGCCCATCAGGTTCAGCAGCAATTCGGGCTGTCGATAGGCGCCAAAAGCCAGCACGGCGACCATAGCCGCCGCTATCAGGGTAATGGTCCACAAGGCCCGGCGTGAGCGATCCATCCGTGGCGACGAGGGCGTCTCGGGCTTTTCGGCGATTTCCTTGGTCACGTCCATCCGCACATACTCGGCAAGCTTGCCCGCCAAGTCAAGCCCGCTGGCCGACTTGCGCCAAAGCCCTAGAAGTTCTCGTTTTCCCGCAGGAAGCGCCACTGCCCCAAGGGCAGGTCGCCCAGACGCACGCGACCGATGCGCACCCGCTTCAATCCCGTTGCCCGCAGGCCGACCAGTTCGCACATGCGCCGGATTTGCCGCTTGCGGCCTTCTGTAAGCACAAAACGCAGTTGTTCGGGATTCGCCCAGGCCACCTGGGCCGGTCGCAGCTTTTTTCCATCCAGTTCGAGACCGTGGTTGAGCAGGGCGAGACCGCGCGGATCGAGCGCGCCTTCGACACGCACCAGATATTCCTTCTCGACCTTCGAATCATCGCCGATCAACTGACGCGCGACGCGGCCGTCCTGTGTCAGGACCAGCAAGCCGGTGGAATCGATGTCGAGCCGGCCGGCCGGCGCCAGGCCTTTCAGGTGCGAAAGCTGAAAGCGCTGATGATCCCCGGCCATCTGGGTTTTCGGCGAAATCAGGCTCACCGCCGGCTGGTGGCCGTCTTCGGCCTGGCCGGAGACATAGCCGATCGGCTTGTGCAGCAGGATCGTCGCCTGCCGCGCCTGCGTCGCGCGCGCCTCGGGGGCCAGGGTAATCACCGCATCGGCCGCGGCCCGGGTGCCCAGTTGCGTCACACGCTGGCCATCGACGAACACCAGTCCGCGCTCGATGAAGGCATCCGCCTCGCGCCGCGAGCACAGCCCGCGCTCGGCCAGAAGTTTGGAAACCCGGATTCCCTGCGTATCATTCATGGTCGCTCATTCTATCTTGCACCCATGCTCAGCTATCGCCACGCCTATCACGCCGGCAACCACGCCGATGTCCTCAAGCACCTCGTGCTGATGCTTTGCATCGAGCACATGAACAGCAAGGACAAGCCCTATACCCTGGTCGATACCCACGCCGGCGCCGGTTTCTACGCCCTCGATGCGGAACACGCCAAACGCACCGGCGAGTATGTCCAGGGCATCGGGCGGCTGTGGGAGCGCGGCGACCTGCCGCCGCCACTGGCCGAGTATGTGGCGCTGGTGCGCGCACTCAACGGCAGCGCCACGCTGCGTCGTTACCCTGGATCGCCGCGCATCGCCTCGAATTTGATGCGGGACACCGCCCAGGTGCGCGACACCCTGCGACTTTGCGAATTGCACTCGACCGACTTCGCCCTGCTGCGACGCCAGTTCAAGGATGCCGGCCGGCGCGTCACCGTGGAACAGGCCGACGGCTTCGAGGTGCTGAAGGCCGCGCTGCCGCCGCCCTCGCGGCGCGGACTGGTGCTGATCGACCCGTCCTACGAAATCAAGAGCGACTACATGAAAGTCGCCGCCGCGCTCAAGGATGCGCTGAAGCGATTTGCCACCGGCACCTATCTGGTCTGGCATCCGATGCTGCCCACAATTGAAGCCAACCATTTGCCCGACAAGCTGAAAAAGTCCGGCGCCGGCCACTGGCTGCACGCCACGCTGAGCGTACGTGCGCCGGCTACCAAAGGCCGCGGCATGCACGGCAGCGGCATGTTCGTGGTCAACCCGCCATGGACGCTGGCCGCCACGCTGGAGGGCTGTCTGCCCTACCTCGCCACCACGCTGGGCCTCGACGATGGAGCGAACTGGAGCATCGACCAGTTCGAGCAGGGCACGAAAAAGGACTGAGGCTCCCGTTCATCAGCTTTTCAGTTCGGCGCGATCGCGGAAATGGTCCAGCGCCTCGGGATTGGCCAGCGCCTCGACGTTCTTCACGGGCCGGCCATGAACGACATGGCGCACCGCGAGTTCGACGATCTTGCCGCTCTTGGTGCGCGGGATATCATTCACCTGCAATATCTTCGCCGGCACATGGCGCGGCGTCGTGTTGTCCTTGATCACCTGCTTGATGCTGGCGGACAGGGTTTCATCGAGCACCAGGTCGTCGCGCAGCTTGACGAACAACACCACGCGCACGTCGCCGCTGTTGCCGGGTGGCCAATCCTGGCCGATCACCAGCGACTCGATCACCTCGGCAAGCTTTTCCACCTGGCGATAGATTTCCGCCGTGCCGATGCGCACCCCGCCCGGATTCAACGTTGCATCGGAACGTCCATAGATGATGAAGCCATCGTGTGCGGTGCGCTCGGCGAAGTCGCCGTGGCACCAGACATTGTAAAAGCGATCGAAGTAGGCGGCCCGGTACTTTGACCCGTCATCATCATTCCAGAAGCCGATCGGCATCACCGGAAAGGACCGTGTGCATACCAGTTCGCCCTTTTCGCCGCGCACCGGCCGACCGTTATCGTCGAGCACGTCGACAGCCATGCCCAGCCCGGCGCACTGAATCTCGCCGCGATACACGGGGCCATTCGGATTGCCGAGGACGAAGCAGGAAATGATGTCGGTGCCGCCGGAAATGGAGGCCAGTTGCAAATCCGGCTTGATGTTGGCATAGACGTAGTCGAAACCTTCCGCCACCAGCGGGCTGCCGGTCGATAGCATGGCGCGCAGGTGTTTCAGCTTGTGCGTTTGGCTCGGCTTGAGGTCGATCTTGGCGATGGCGTCGATGAATTTGGCCGAAGTACCGAAATGCGTCATGCGCTCGGCAACGGCATAGTCGAACAGGATGTTGCCGCGGCCGACAAACGGCGACCCGTCGTACAGCAGCAGCGTCGCGCCGGAAGCCAGGCCCGTCACCAGCCAGTTCCACATCATCCAGCCGCAGGTGGTGAAGTAGAACAGGCGGTCGCCCGGCTTCACGTCGGCTTGCAACTGGTGTTCCTTGAGGTGCTGCAGCAGCGCACCGCCGGCACTATGCACGATGCACTTGGGCACGCCGGTGGTGCCCGAGGAATACATTATGTAGAGCGGATGGTCGAAGGGCAGTTGTTCGAAGCGGATTTCCGTCTCAGCGGCGAAGGGGGCAAGGAAATCGGCCAGCGACACGCCGTGCTTCACGGCGGCAATGTCCCCGCCTCCGCCAACCGCATTTCCAGCATAGGGCACGAGCACGACCCGTTGCAGCGACGACATGCGCGCTGCGATTTCGGCCACCTTGCCGAGGCAGTCGATGACCTTGCCGTTATACCAGTAGCCGTCGCAGGCGAACAGCACCTTGGGCTCGATCTGGCCGAAACGATCGACCACTCCCTGCACGCCGAAGTCAGGTGAGGCCGACGAGAAGATGGCGCCGATGGAGGCGGTGGCCAACATCGCCACCAGGGCGGCCGGCAGGTTGGGCAGGTAGGCCGCCACGCGGTCGCCCCTGGCCACGCCCATGCCGCGCAGGGCGGCAGCGGTTTGCGCCACGGCGCGATACAACTCGGCATGGCTGGCGCGGCCCCTGACCTTGTCCTCGCCCCAGAACACCAGGGCATCCGCAGCATCGCGCCGGCGCAGCAGGTTCTCGGCGAAGTTCAATCGCGCTTCGGGAAACCACTGCGCGCCGGGCATTTTCTCGCGGTCGACGACGACCGTGGAACCCATCTCGCCGCGCACGTCGCCGAACTCCCAGACCGACGCCCAGAATTCCTCCGGGTGCTCGATCGACCAGGCATGCAAGGGCTGATAGTCGGTGCCGGCGAGACGGCGATTCCAGCGCTTGTCCGCCGCCGCCATGAAGGCCGTGAGGCGCGTTCCGGCGATGCGCTTTGCCGAGGGTTGCCAGATCGGTGCGGTGCTTGTGTTCATGATGTATTCCAGTTCTCCGGGCGACTACAGACAGCTTGCGCGCATGGCTTCGGGCAGGGGAATCGACTTCCCCGCCGAGGGATTGATCCACACCAGCTTGGCGGCGCCTTCGGCGAACAAGCGCTCGTCGCCGACAATGCGTATTTCATAATAGGTCGGCACGCTGCTGCGTCCCGGCGTGCCACAGAACATGCGGCATTCGATGGTGCCTGGATAGGTCGCCGGAATCAGAAACGTGCAGCTGGCATTGACGATAACCGGACCTTGGTTCTGCTCTGCCGAAGGACCGTATCCGAGTGACTCCATCCACTCGATGCGCGCCTGCTCCATGTAACGAAAATAGACTGTGTTATTGACGTGTCCCATGGCGTCCTGATCGCCCCAGCGGATGGGCATCCGGTTGCTGTAGACGAGTTTGCGGTGGTGTTCCATCGGGATGATGTCGGCAGGGTTGAGAGGGAGTTCGCGATTATAATCTTGCGATCAATCCAATCGATCGAGGTCAGCATGCAGCGCGAAGCCATGGAATTCGACGTCGTGATCGTGGGCGGTGGCCCGGCCGGACTTTCGGCCGCGATCCGCCTCAAACAGGTCAATGCCGATATCAACGTCTGCCTGATCGAAAAGGGCTCCGAAATCGGCGCCCACATCCTCTCCGGCGCAGTCATGGATCCACGCGCGCTGACCGAGTTGATCCCCGACTGGCAGGCGCTGGGCGCGCCGGTGGACACACCGGTCACCCGCGACCGTTTCGCCTTCCTGACGCAACACGGCTTTGTCGATCTGCCCACCATCCTTCTGCCGAACTGCTTCCAGAATCACGGCAACTACGTCATCAGCCTGGGTCAGCTTTGCCGCTGGCTGGGCGCGCAGGCCGAGGCGCTGGGCGTCGAAATCTATCCCGGCTTCGCCGGCGCCGAGGTGCTCTACGACGACAAGGGCGCGGTGCGCGGCGTCGCCACCGGCGACATGGGCGTCGGTCACGATGGCAAGCCCACCGCGAGCTATGCGCCGGGCATGGAACTGCTGGCCAAATACACGCTGTTTGCCGAAGGCTGTCGCGGCCACCTCGGCAAGCAGATCGAGGAACGCTTCAATCTGCGCGCCGAATCCGATCCCCAAACCTACGCCATCGGCATCAAGGAGCTGTGGGAGGTCGATCCCGAGCAGCACGAGAAGGGCCTGGTGATGCACACCTTCGGCTGGCCGATGAAATCCGACACCTACGGCGGCGGCTTCATCTACCACTTCGGCGAAAACCTGGTGTCGATCGGCCTCGTCGTCGGCCTCGGCTACAAAAATCCCTTCCTCGCGCCCTTCGAGGAAATGCAGCGCATGAAAACCCATCCGCAGGTGGCACCCCTGTTCAAAGGCGGCAAGCGCCTCGCCTACGGCGCTCGCGCGCTGGCGGCGGGAGGGCTGCAGTCCCTGCCAAAGCTGGATTTTCCCGGCGGCGCGCTGCTCGGCGACGACGCCGGCCTGCTGGTTGCTTCGCGCATCAAGGGCACCCACGCCGCTATCAAGAGCGGCATGCTGGCCGCCGAAGCAGCGGCTACGGCGCTGGCCGCCGGCCGCGCCAGCGACGCGCTGACGGACTATCCCGAAACCCTGCGCGACTCGTGGCTGTACCAAGAACTGCACACCGCGCGCAACTTCAAGCCGTGGATGGCAAAAGGCTTGTGGACCGGCTCGGTCATGTTCGGCATCGATCAGGTGCTGCTGCGCGGCAAGGCACCGTGGACGCTGCACAACACCGCGGATCACCTGAAGCTCAGGCCGGCCGCCGAATGCAAGCCGATCGATTACCCGAAGCCCGACGGCGTGCTGACCTTCGACCGGCTTTCTTCCGTCTTCCTCTCGAATACCAATCACGAGGAAGACCAGCCCTGCCATCTGCAACTGAAAAACGCCAACGTGCCGATTCTCACCAACCTGGCGCTCTACGACGCCCCCGAGCAGCGCTACTGCCCGGCTGGCGTGTACGAAATCCTGCGTGATGATGACGGCAGCAATCCGCGCCTGCAGATCAACGCGCAGAATTGCGTGCACTGCAAGACCTGCGACATCAAGGATCCGACGCAGAATATCAACTGGGTGGTGCCGCAAGGCGGCGAGGGACCGATCTACCAGCAGATGTAGGCGATGCGGCCCACGCCCGAAGCAGGACCGGCGAGCAGCTAACCGTCCCTAAAAGCGCAAGCCTGCGGGCGGCAGAATTTCCTCGCGCTCGTCCGGCATATCTTCAAAGACGGACGGCATTGGCGGCGCGGCTTGTACTGACTCAGGAGTCGGCGCTGGCGATACGGCGGCAAGCGGAATTACGGCTGCCGATTCCTTTCGACGCGATATCCAGCTCAGCGTCCAGGCGCCGGCAAGGCCGCCCAGCAAAATCGCCAGCAGCAACTGAATCGTGCCGCTGCGCTCCACCGCTTCGCGTTCGGCCTTGAGATCGGCTTCGAGTTTCGCGGTACGCACTCTTTCCGCAGCGACCTGACGCTTCAATTCGGCCAGTTCCGCCTCGACCGCCTTGACGCGCTCGGTCATGGCGATCTGCACCAAGACCTGCTGGTTCATGACCTCGACCAATCGATCGATGGACTCATTCAGTTCAGCGGTGCTCGGCCCGGGCGCTGCCGACAAACCCGCGCTACCAACGATCAGCCGGCCACGCCCGGCGCCAGTTGCCTTCCCTGGCTTGCCCACAGCCAGAGGCGCCGCGGGCGCACTTCGCGTTGCGCCCGATCCCGGCGCCCGTGCTGCGACCGATCCGGCACGCGGGAGCACCGGCAGGCCCGGAGGCATCAGCAGTCTGGTGCCCGCAGCCAGGCGCTGATCGAACGCAGCCTCTTCGCTGGCGAACAACTCCGGATTGGCCGCCGCCAGTTGCCGGATGAAACGCACCCGGGCTCTGGAATCTCCCGGGTAGCGCTGACGCGAAAGCATGCGCAGGGAGGTGCTTGATGCCAGGACAATACCCGGTTGCCCGGACGTCGACGGCAATCCCGCCGACGGCATTCCTTTGGGCAAGACGGGTGGCGTATCGACTTCCTCGCGCAGGGCTGTGTCCACCCTGGGAAGGCTTACCGCGACAGGAGTTTCCGGCGGTTCGGAAAGCACGACATAGCTGCGCTCAAAGCTGCTGCCGCAGCCGACGCGAACACGAAACTGGAGGACCGGCTGGGTCAGCCCCAGAGACGTGGATAGATGCATGCGGTCGCCCTCGACCCTGATGCTGATCCTGTCGCGACCATCGTCATCGCTCCCGGGCAACACAGCGGCGCAACCCGTTTGCACGGCATTGTCGAGATCGCCCAGGATCGGAATGGCGATATTCAAACGCTGCCCGATTACCGCTCGCCCCTCGACCTCGCCCAAACCCAGCGCGAAGACCGAACTCGCGCAGGAAAAAGCCGCCAGCGCTGCAAGCCAATACATCACGGCCGCGTCGCCGATATCAAAACATCGCTTCGTCGAGCGATAGCGCACTCATGCCACCCTGCACCACTTCCTGCGCCAGTCCGGCCGCTGCGGCCATGACGTGGTCCGCGTAGAAATGCGCGGTGGCGATTTTCGCCGGGAAGAAGGGATCGGCATCGCCCGCCGCGATCTTGCCCTGCGCCACCAGTGCCGCACGCGCCATCATCCAGCCGCCGGAAACAATACCCATCAGCTTGAGGAAAGGCACGGCGCCGACCGCCACGGCGCGGACGTCGCTGCCGTAGTTGGCCACGATATGGTCGGTGGCCTGCTGCAGCGCCTCGATGCCGCGTCCGAGCGCCGCGGCAATGGCCACAAACTCTGTCCCCGCCTGCTTCGTCACCTCGGCCCGGGTCTGCTGCATCATGCCCAGTACCGCCTTGATCGTGGCGCCTCCTTCGCGGGCGATCTTGCGCCCCATCAGGTCATTCGCCTGTATCCCCGTGGTGCCTTCGTAGATCGTGGTGATGCGGGCATCGCGCATGAATTGCGCGGCGCCGGTTTCCTCGATGAAGCCCATGCCGCCATGCACCTGCACGCCGAGGTACGCCAGGTCGTTGCCTGTCTCGGTGCTCCAGCCCTTGACCACCGGAATCATCAGATCGACATAGGACTGATTCTGCGCACGCTCCGCGGCGTCGGGATGGCGCGCCGCAGCGTCATGCGCGGCCGCCACCGAATAGGCCAGCGCGCGCATCGCTTCAACTTGCGAACGCATCAGCATCAGCATGCGGCGGATGTCCGGATGCTGGATGATGGGCACACCGCTCGCCGAGCCTTCGATGGCGCGGCCCTGAACGCGATCACGGGCATAGGCCACTGCGTGCTGATACGCACTCTCGCCGATCGCCAGGCCTTCGAGGCCGACCGCGAAACGCGCGGCGTTCATCATGACGAACATGTACTTGAGGCCGTGGTTCTCCTTGCCCACCAGGGTACCGATCGCGCCGCCGCTGTCGCCCAGCGCCATGACGCAGGTCGGACTGGCGTGGATGCCGAGCTTGTGTTCGATGGAGACGCAATACGCATCGTTGCGTTCCCCCAGTGAGCCATCCGGCTTGACCATGAACTTGGGCACCACGAACAGCGAAATGCCCTTGACGCCCTCCGGTGCATCCGGCGTGCGGGCGAGCACGAGATGGATGGTGTTCTCCGCCATGTCGTGATCGCCGTAGGTGATGAAAATCTTCTGGCCGAAGATGCGGTAGGTGCCGTCGCCCTGCGGCACGGCACGCGAGCGGATGGCCGCCAAATCGGAGCCGGCCTGCGGCTCGGTGATGTTCATGGTGCCGGTCCACGTGCCCGAAACCATGTTGGGCAGGTACATCGCCTTCTGCGCGTCGGTGCCGGCCAGTTCCAGCGCCTCGATGGCGCCGAGCGTCAGCAGGGGACACAGCGAGAACGCCATGTTGGACGACTTCCACATTTCCTGTACCGCCGCCGAGACCACCTTGGGCAAACCCTGTCCGCCATATTCCGGATTGCCCGAGAGGGCGTTCCAGCCGTTGTCGACAAACTGCCGGTAGGCGTCCTTGAAACCTTTGGGCACGGTCACGACTTTTTCAGCCCATTGCGCACCTTCCACATCGCCGCTGAAGTTGAGCGGCGCCAGGACGCCCCCCGTAAATTTGGCGGACTCGCCGAGAATCGCTTCGACCACATCGGCCGACGCTTCCTCGTAACCCGGCAAGGCGGCGACCTTGTCTATGCCGGCCAGTTCGGTCAATACGAACTGCATGTCCTTCAGGGGGGCGGTATAGCTGCTCATCGGCTTGCTCCGTGATGATTTCCTGTCAAAGTGCGGCGACCAGTTCCGGCACTGCCTGGAACAGATCGGCGACCAGGCCGTAGTCGGCGACCTGGAAGATCGGCGCATCGGGATCCTTGTTGATCGCCACGATCACCTTCGAATCCTTCATACCCGCCAGATGCTGGATCGCCCCCGAAATGCCGATGGCGATATACAACTGCGGGGCGACGATCTTGCCGGTCTGGCCAACCTGGTAGTCGTTGGGCACGAAGCCGGCGTCGACCGCGGCACGGGACGCGCCCAGTGCGGCGCCCAGCTTGTCGGCCAGGGGTTCCAGCAGCGCATGATAGTTCTCGCCGCTGCCCATGCCGCGACCGCCCGAGACGATGATCTTGGCCGCTGCCAGTTCAGGCCGCGCCGACTTGGTCAGTTCGCGGCCGATCAGCTTTGCGTGCCCCAGATCAGGGCCGGCAGCGAGGGCCTCGACCGCTGCGCTGCCACCCGAATTTGCGGCAGCATCGAAACCCGTCGTGCGTACCGTGATGACCTTGGTCGCATCGGAGGATTTCACCGTCGCCAGGCCGTTGCCGGCATAGATCGGACGGACGAAGGTATCGGCATCGACCACCGCGATGGCTTCCGAGATTTGCGCCACGTCCAGCAGGGCCGCCACGCGCGGCAGGGTATTCTTGCCGTTGCTGGTCGCCGCCGCGATGATGTGGCTGTAGCCGGACGCATTGGCGACGATCAGCGCGGCGAGATTTTCCGCGGTCTGGTCGCCGTAGTGGGCGGCATCGACCACCTTGACCTTGGCCACACCAGCGACCTTGGCCGCCTGTTCGGCGACGGCGCCGCAGTTGGCGCCGGCGACGAGGATGTGTACTTCACCCCCGATCTTTGCCGCCGCAGTGACGGCATTGAGGGTCGCCGCCTTGAGGGCGGCATTGTCGTGTTCTGCTATGACGAGGAGGCTCATGCGATCACCTTGGCTTCGTTCTTGAGTTTGTCGATCAGGGTTGCGACATCGGCTACCTTGATGCCGGCACTGCGCTTGGGCGGCTCTACGACGCTGAGCGTGGCAAGACGCGGGGCAGGGTCGACACCGAGGTCGGCCGGCTTGACGATCTCCATCGGCTTCTTCTTCGCCTTCATGATGTTGGGCAGCGTGGCGTAGCGCGGTTCATTGAGGCGCAGGTCCGCGGTGATCACGGCCGGCAGGCTGACTTCGATGGTTTCGAGACCGCCATCGACCTCGCGGGTGACGGTGGCTTTGCCATCGGCAATCACCACCTTGGAGGCGAAGGTGGCTTGCGACCAGCCCAGCAGCGCGGCGAGCATTTGCCCGGTCTGGTTGGCGTCATCATCGATGGCCTGCTTGCCGAGGATGACGATCTGCGGGGCTTCCTTCTTCACCACCGCAGCGAGCAATTTGGCCACCGCCAGCGGTTGCAGTTCGACGTCGGATTCAACCAGGATGGAGCGATCGGCGCCGATGGCCATCGCCGTGCGCAAGGTTTCCTGGCAGGCCGTAACGCCGCAGGAGACGGCGATGACTTCCGTCGCCACGCCGGCTTCCCGCAGGCGTATGGCTTCTTCCACCGCGATTTCGTCGAAGGGATTCATCGACATCTTTACATTCGCCAGATCGACACCACTGCCGTCTGCCTTGACGCGAATCTTGACGTTGTAGTCAACCACGCGCTTGACCGGAACGAGGATTTTCAAGCGACTCTCCTTAAGTTTGGCGGATCAAAAAAGAAACATTCTAGCGGCTATTCAAAACTGCGCGCCCATACGGATGCGTATGGTTTGTGCGATACTACCCCAGCTCCGAAAAAACTTCAATACCTTACCGTATGGAAACCACATGGTAAATGCAGCCGCCAAACCTCCCCGCGCCGCGCTGGATCGGGACGCCTGGATCAAGGGCGCGATCGCCATTCTTGCCGAACACGGCGCCGAGCGCCTGCGCGTGGAAGTCCTGGCCAAGCGCCTCGGCGTGACCAAGGGCAGCTTCTACTGGCACTTCAAGAATCGCCGCGACCTGCTCGACGCGGTGCTGGATTTCTGGAAGGAAGGCCGCATCCGCGACATCCGCAAACAGACCCAGGCCGAGCCGGGCGGCGAAGTCGCGGCCCTGCTCCACACCATCGAAGTTTATGGTTCGGCCCGCAACCGCAAGGGCATTTCGATCGAAGCCGCGGTACGCGACTGGGCGCGGCGCGACGCGCAGGCCGTGGCCGTTGTCGAGGAAGTCGACGCCGAACGGCTGGCCTGCTCCTGCCGCCTGTTCCTCGCCTGCGGGCTGGATGCCGAAGAAGCCCAGGCGCGCAGCGTCATGCTCTACGCTTACGTCTTCGGCGTCAGCCTGATGCACTGCGGCGGCTTCACAGCCGACTTGGCAACCCTGAAAACCTGGATCGCCCAGCGCATTGCGCGCTGATCGGGGCCTGCCGCCCATTGCAAAAGTCCGCAAGAGTCGACGCTGGTGGTACGGCGAAGGTCCGCAGTCGACCGCAAGCGCCGATCGTTCAGTGTCCGGCGGAAATCAGCCAGAAAGCAAACCGGCGAGGAAGCTGGGCATCAACAAGAAACTTCACGCAGCCAACCGGCCGAGCCGCTTGACATGGGTGAGGCGAGCGGCGAATGACAGCGCCGCCAGGATGTCTTCCCGCTCCAGATCTTCGTAGTCGACAAGTATCTGATCGATACTCATGCCACCGGCAAGCCATTCCAGAATATTCTCAACGGGATAGCGCAAGCCCCGAATGCAAGGCTTGCCGTGGCAAATTGCCGGGTCGATGGTCACTCTGTCGTCCATGTCCAATCCTCCAGTCGATGAGCCCATTCTACACAGCAGAGTTGGCGCCGGCGACACGGCGACAGGCCATGCAGGCAGGCGACTACACCCCGGAAGCCGCCTGATGACCTGCGGGGTGGGTATACTTGCCAGCGATGCAACGTGGCAAGCAAACCCTCCGGCTCATGCAAAGTTTCCGCCGGCCGCGAGCTGCGTTGGCGAATCCACAATTGAAGGATAACGATGGCCGACTCATCCCTTCGCGGAAACATCAAGCTCATAAATAGTTCAGCGCACATCTGCGTTTCCCGCCATGGCGAAACGGATTGGAACATTTCAGGGATTCTGCAAGGCTGGACCGATGTCCTGCTCAACGACCTGGGCCGCCGGCAGGCGTATGAACTCGCCGAGGCCGTTTCCTGTTGCCGTATCTCCAGCGTCTACTCAAGCCCCTTGCGGCGCTCGCTGGAAACGGCGGAGATCATCGCCCGCGAGTTGGGGCTTGATCCGCCGACATGCCATGAAGGCTTGAAGGAAAGGAATTTCGGAGTCATTCAGGGCATTCCGAAAGCCGAGATGAATCCAGAGTTCCTGGAGCAAATCGTGAAGCGGAATCCGGCGTGTTATTTCGATCACGGCGAGACCATGGAAGGATTTGCGAGCCGGGTACTCGATGCGATCGCGAGCATTGCCAAAAACCATCCTGGCGAGCGCGTGCTGGTGATTACGCATGGCTGGGTCATGGATGTCATCACCCGGCACATCCTGGGCCTGCCGCCCAGCGCAATCCTGAACATGAAGCGCAAGAACGGCGAATGCCTGTCGCTGAGCGCAACAGAAGATTCCATCCGCCTCCTGTCGGAGGACGGAGACCTGCCCGGCTTCGGTACGTGCAGTTGCTCGGAAAAGCAGCAACGAATCCTGTGCCGCTCGGCATAGGGATTTTTTTGCGGATTTTCAGTCGGCACAGGTGGCGCCAGTGGCCGCTTTTCGTGGCTATCCGTGCAGTGACCTGAGCGCCAATTCCGGGGCCGTCGATACGATCTTGAGTAATGCAGCAGCGGGTCCGGTCGGGTTGCGGCGGTGCTGTTCCCAATTCTGGAGCGTCTTGATGCTCACCCGCATCAGCTTGGCAAAATCACTTTGCGACAGCCCGATTTGTTCCCGAACGGCTTTTACGTCCGGCGACATTATCTCGAAGCGGCGGGAAGCCTTGGCCTTGCCTTTGGAAATATCCCTGGCTTCCTTCAGGCTTTGCACCAAATCATCAAACAGTGCTTTTTCCATACTCATAGCTCCTTAACGAATTCGCGCAGAATGGCTGTTTCCTTGTCGGTCAGATCATCCTTTTTCGACTTTGGATACGCCACCAGCATGTAATTCGGTTTCCAGATCATTCGTGACGCGAAGACGAGCCGCAGACAGTGCGAATAGCACGGCAAGGTGAAGTCGACAAAGTCATGGATGGTCTGGAAGCAGAATAAATCAGGTGATTGTCCTTGACCCAGTAGTAAATCACCCGAATCCCGCCACTCTTGCCGCGTCCCTGCAAGCCATAGCGTAGCTTGCGAATACCGCCACCACCCTTGATGAGATCACCGCGCTCCGGATCTTCGACTATTTCGTTTTGAAGTTCCCTGAATTCATCGTCGGACAGCAACGATGTAATCAGGCGAGTGAAGGTTGGCGTTTCAATGAATTCCATAGGCGCAAGAATATACGCCAATGGCGGATAGCGCAAGGAGTATCTCTACAGACCCAAATGATTCGACCAAGGTAAGAATTCCCTTGAGGCAATGGCCGAACAACCGGCGTATCGCCAGCGCCGACTTTCAGCATTGGATAGAACCGGGGTTGAATGCCTGCTGCTCATTCTTGGCAATGTGCACTTCGTGCCCTGAGCGGACGTAGACGGGTTTAAGAAGCGGCCGCTCAGGAAACGTTCAAGGCGATCGCCGAGTTAGGTTTCACTTTGCGCCATCATGGTCAATTTTGCGCAGAAGGACATGAATCGTCGATAGGTAGAAGTAAAACATCCAACTGAGCCAGAGACTGGCGTCATACGCTGTCTTCTGTTTATCGTTGTGATGTCGTACGCCGAAATTGTTAGCGATGTTGAACAGGTCTTTATCGTCGGCAGAGGTAAGAAGAGCCTGAGCCTTTGGGCGCAAGTACTCTAGGACATCCGCTAGATCGCGAACAGCTTGACGTCGGTCGTCAATAGTTGCTCCGTGGCGGCGATATCGAATGGTTGCCGAATTGATTCGACTAACGACGTTGCTGTCTTTGGATGGGATATCGGCATCAAAGATTGGCTCGAAGCCAGCCTCAGGCTTATGAAGAACCTCGCCAATAGCGGAGAGTTCGAAAGGCTTTGCGTAGTGTTCGAGAACGGTGTTTACCTTCTCTCGAAATACGGCCTGGCCTTGAGCTTGGTTGAATGTCTCCCAGTGCATTCCGCAGTTGTCCCAATTGTGGTGCGTACCGTCAATCGGCTTTGAAACATGCTGAAAGAGAAACTCAAGAATGTCGAAAAAGTCGTCCTCGGAGTATTTCTTGGACGAAACCTGTACTGGCCAAAGTCCCTTCTTCCTGATTGTGAGTAGCATTTCAAGCTCGACATCAGGGATCTTCCCGTTGATGTGACCGGCATCGACGCACTCGAAGCCGAATGCCTCGTGAAAGTAACCGTCTGCATACATTTGCTCAAATACGCGTACAAAAAGGTCGACTGTGTCCGACAGCGACAACCCGTTTTGATTTGGATTAGTGCCTTTGCGTTGAGAATAGTACCGGTGAGCCATGGCTTGGTTTGTGAATCCTACGTTCTAGTTCAGAGGTGCTGCGCCGCGTTCTGGTGCAGGTTGCTTTGGGCATCTATTTCGATGGAACTGTTAGGCATCTGCTTGGGCAGCCTTGAGAGCCAGCATCTTCTGGAGCAGGTCAATTTGCTCGGGATCAGTGAGCGTGCCCATCCGAGGAACGGCAACGCGCTTTAGAAATGTGTAGACATCGGGGTCATCGATAATCCAGCGGAACTGGTTGTTGATGAGGGCGGCGGAGAGAATCCTTTGAACCTCTTTTAGCGAGTAGTAGCCAAATTGTTCCAGCTTAGCAATGAGGTGATGAGTGTCAGCGAACGACCCGGTCTCAGCCAAACTTTCGATGAGGGCATCTTTGTTCTTGTCGTACGAGAAGGCAACTCCATCAAAGTGCTCCTTCAGGAAGGACGACAAGGTTCTATACACGAACAGCTTGGCCTGCTTCTTTTTCTTCCACTCCTCCGTAAGGAATGGGTGCGGTCTGTTCTCGTCGAGGGGAGCCTGTCAGAAATTTTGTGTGTGAGGCATAACATGTTGCAAAAGGAGCATGTATGCCAAGCAAGACGAGCAAGAAGAAACCGGAAGCGGCGCTGCCGACTATCCCGAAAGAAATCATTGACCAGTTTGTCAGCGGTCCGATGACGGCGGAAGCGGTCAATACGGCCTCGATGGCCTTCAAGAAGGCGCTCATCGAACGCGCCCTGGGCGCCGAACTCAGCCACCA
>JAUSCI010000007.1 GCA_030651305.1 Sulfuritalea sp.
GAGGATAGATGTCCGCCGGTTTTCGATACCGATTCGAGCAGAAAGGCCCGCAGTTCGTCAGCCACCTGGGGCAACTGGTCGCGCGGCAGGGCGCGCAGTTCGGCCGGCGAATTGATCGTGTCGAGCAAGGGATGGGTCATCAGAAGGTCCGCTCGACGATAAAGTCGGTAAGTTCGTGCAGACGAAGGGCCGACTCGCCGAACGGAGTCAGCTCTTGGTGCGCGTCCTGCCTCAATTTGCTTGCCATCGATTTGGCTTCGTTCGCGCCGAGAATGTTGACATAGGTTGGCTTGTTCTGCGCGGCGTCCTTGCCGGCGGTCTTGCCCAGTGTTGCCGTGCTTGCTTCGGTGTCGAGGATATCGTCAACCACCTGAAATAGCAGCCCGATCCGGTTGGCGAAGCGCCCGAGACGCTCCAGAGCATCAGGTGCGGCGTCTCCGCAGTGGGCACCGAGCAGGACTGCGGCGCGGATAAGTGCCCCGGTCTTGTGAATATGCATGTATTCCAGTTCGTTGATCGTAAGCTGCTGACCGACGGCAGCCAGATCGATTGCCTGGCCGCCGGCCATGCCGCGCGACCCGGAGGCGGTCGCCAGCAGACGCAGCATGTCGAGTTGCCTCGCCGCTGAGACGCCGGCAAGGCGACTTGAAAGAGACTGAAAAGCCTGGGTCTGCAGTGCATCACCGACCAGAAGCGCCGTTGCTTCATCGAACTCGACGTGGCAGGTCGGCTTGCCGCGGCGCAGGACGTCGTTGTCCATGCAGGGCAGGTCGTCGTGCACCAGCGAATAGGCGTGAATCAGTTCGACGGCAGTGGCCGGGGCGTCGAGCACATTGCTGTCGGCGCCAAAGATAGATCCAGCCGCATGGCACAGCAGCGGACGGACGCGCTTGCCGCCTCCCAGCGCGGCGTAGCGCATCGCCTCATGCAGGCGCGCAGGGGCCAGTTCGGAAGACGGCAGGGCGCTTTCCAGGGCCGTTTCCGTGCGTTTCTGGATGCCGGACATCCATGTAGGAAAATTCATGGATGTCTCAGCTTTCCTTTTCGCCGCCGGTCCCCGGATCGAAGTCGTGCAATCCATTGGCGTCGAGGATGCGTATCTGCTGCTCGGCGGCAGTCAGCGTGTCCTGACACTGGCGCAACAGCGCTATGCCGCGCTGGTAGGCGTCGAGCGCATCCTGCAATGGCATCTGACCTGCCTCCATCGCGGCGACGATGCCCTCCAGTTCGGTGAGAGCGCTTTCGAACGACGGGGCTGTTGCGGTCGCTGAATCGGTGTTTGGATCGGTGTTCTGGATAGTGGCCATGAGTGAAGCCTTGGCCGAGAGCGGTGACCAGCGGCAAGGGAAAACCGTAAAAATAGCCTAAGGTGCGCCCTCTGGTCAAATTGGCTACAATTGCGCGGTCGGTAAACACCGGCGGTTTCCCTGTTCTGACGGGTCTTTAGTTTCGGCATAACCACCGCTAGCGCGGGTATTAGCTTGCTCTGAAACTTCGTTTTCCGTCCATTTCCGGTTTCCGGGTAAACCCTCTTGGAGGTTGGGAATAATGTCTGATGTCGGCGCCCGCGCACTCCTCTCTCCGGGGGAGTCGCAGTTTCCGGTGGAGTGGTATTCCGACGAAAAGCTCTTCGAACAGGAAAAGAAGCTGATCTTCGATGCCGGCCCGGGCTACGTCGGCCATGAGTTGATGGTTCCCGAGTTGTACGACTATCGTTCGCAGGAGTGGTACGACCATGCACGAATCGTGGTGCGCCAACCGGATGGCTGCTACGAGATGTCAAATGTTTGCCGTCATCGCCAGGCGATCATGTTGCAGGGTGCCGGCAATGCAAAAAACATCGTCTGTCCGATCCATCGCTGGACCTACGATGCCGCCGGCGAGTTGATCGGCGCGCCGCATTTCCCGGCCAATCCTTGCCTCAACCTGGCCAGGCAGAAACTCGAAAACTGGCAGGGGCTGTTGTTCAAGGGACCGCGCTCGGCCAACGCCGACCTCGCCGGCATGAAGGTCGCGGGTGAACTCGATTTTTCCGGCTACAAGCTCGATCACGTCGAACTGCACCAGTGCAACTACAACTGGAAAACCTTCATCGAGGTCTACCTCGAGGACTATCATGTCGTTCCGTATCACCCGGGACTTGGTGGCTTCGTCACCTGCGACGATCTGACCTGGCAGTTCGGTGACTGGTATTCGGTGCAGCGCGTCGGTGTCACCTCGCTGGCAAAGCCCGGTACGGCGACTTATCAGCGCTGGCACAAGGCGGTGCTGGAGTATTACAACGGCGAGTTGCCCAAGCACGGCGCAATCTGGCTGACCTATTTTCCGAACATCATGGTCGAGTGGTATCCGCACGTACTGGTGGTGTCGACGCTGGTGCCGCAGGACGTGGATCAGACCCTGAATGTGGTCGAGTTCTACTATCCCGAGGACATTGCCCTGTTCGAGCCGGAGTTCATCAAGGCCGAGCAGGCCGCGTACATGGAGACTGCGATCGAAGACGACGACATCGGCGAGCGCATGGACCGTGGCCGACGCGCGCTGATGAGGCAGGGACGCAGCGAAGCCGGGCCCTACCAGTCGCCCATGGAAGACGGCATGCAGCACTTCCATGAGTTCTACCGACGCGTGATGGCCGGCCACATCTGATCGGGGAAATGCAGTCACTCTGGATGATCGCGGCAAGCCTGCTGTTTGCCTGCATGGGTGTTTGCGTAAAGCTCGGCTCGGCGCAGTTCGCGGCGGCCGAGCTGGTGTTCTGGCGCGGCTTCATCGCCACGCTGCTGCTCGGTTCCTACATCCTCGTGCGCCGGTTGTCGCTGTCCACACCGCATGCCCGAACCCATGTCGTGCGCGGCCTGGCGGGCTTCGTCTCGCTGGTGATGTTTTTCCATGCCATCAGCCTGATTCCGCTGGCTGCGGCGGTGACGCTGAACTACACCTCGCCGCTCTTCCTCGCACTGCTGCTGGTGCTCTGGCTGAGGGAGCCGGTGCGCCGCGGGTTTTACGCCGTGCTGGCAGCGGGTTTCATCGGCGTCATTTTCCTGCTGCAGCCGACGCTGGCCCGTGACCAGTGGCTGGGCGCGGCATTTGGCCTTGGCTCCGGGATAATTTCCAGCATTGCCTACCTCAACGTACGGCGTCTGGGCGAACTGGGCGAGCCGGAATGGCGCACGGTGTTCTATTTTTCGGCCCTGTCGGCGCTGGGCGGCCTGCCCTGGCTGCTGCTGGCGGATCCCTTCCATGCCATCGACCTGCGCGGCTGGCTGCTGCTGCTTGGCGTGGGCGGCTTCGGCGTGCTGGCGCAACTATGCATGACGGCGGCCTACAAGCGTGGCAAGACGCTGGTCTCGGCCAGCCTGGCCTACAGTACGGTGGTGTTTTCCAGTGCCTTCGGCATGCTGTTGTGGGGCGAAACCCTGCCATGGGCTGGCTGGCTGGGTGTGGCGCTGATCGTGGCCAGCGGCGTGCTGGCTACCGCGCTGTCGCGGCGGACGGATACCGAAGCCGTGACCGACTGAAAGGTCGGCGTCAACCGGTAATCTTCCGTTTCATCGCGCGGGTCACCATGCGCAGGCGCTGAGCCAGCGGCAGGCGCTTGAAATTGGTCTTCACGGCGCCCTGCGTGAATGCAGTGCGCCTGGAGTAGTCCATGATGAGGTTGACGATCACCGCGCGTCCGCCGCCAGCAACTTCCCGGGCGCGGGCGATGGCCTGCGGCACCTCGGCATTTGACGCCACGCGGACGTACTCGGCGCCGGTGGCGATCGCGACGCCGCTGAAGTCGATGGCGCCCAGCGCCGTGCAGGGCTTGCGATTGAAGGGAATCTGCTGAGCCTGGGCGATCTGCGACAGTTCGCCGTCATGGAACACGTAGTAAACGAGACCCAGGCCCAACCGGGTGGCGGAAACGATTTCCATGCAGGTCATGGTGAAGGCGCCGTCGCCGACGATGGCGAATACTTCCCGATCGGGATTGGCCAGTTTGGCGCCAATTGCGGCCGGCACCGCGTAGCCCATGCTGTTGAAATCGGTCGGCACGATCAGCGCTTTCGGGCACCGTACCGGGAACAGTTCGGCCGTCAGGTAGGTGTGGTTGCCGTCGTCGACCACGGTGATTGCATCGTCGGGCACGGCGGCGCGCAAGGCATTGAAAAACACCGCCGGATTGACCTTGTCGCCGCTGTCGTGTCGCAGCCATTCGTCGTTGTAGGCGGCCTTGTCGCGGGCAATGCGCTGCTGCAAGTCCACATTCGGCGTACGCCCGGCGCCGACTCTTTGCAGTTCCTCCAGCAGCGCGGCCAGCACAGCGGACGCATCGCCTTCCAGCGCCACTGCCGCGGGGTAGTTGGCGCTGAATACCGCGGGATTGATATCGGCGTGAATCAGGTTCGGCGGCACCGTGACGCCAAAGCTGCCCGTGGCAATCTCCGCAAAGCGCGTGCCGACCGCCAGCATGCAGTCGCAGTCGGCAAAGGCGTTGCGTGCCGCGGGCACCGCGGCGGCGCCGAAGCCGAAGCCAGTGTGCAGCGGGTGGGCGGCGGAAAATACTGAAAGTCCCTGCAGGGTAGTCGCCACCGGCGCTTGCAGGAAGTCGGCTATGGCGCGTGTTTGCTCGAACGCATCGCGCGCGCCCCAGCCGACGAACAGGGCCGGATGCCTTGCGGCCAGCAGCATTTCCGCCGCGCGCCGGATTTCGCTCGCGGCCGCGCGCTGCGGCTTGGCAATGACCGGTCGGTCGGGCATCTCGCTCACTTCGCCGGGGAACATCTGCAGGTTCACCGGGATCTCGACGAAGACCGGTCCCGGCTCGCCGGAATGGGCTATCTCCCATGCATTGAAGAGCATCGGCACGATCTCGGCGTGGTGGGTGACGTGGAAGGTCGCCTTGGTCAGAGGCTTGAGGAAGGCATGCTGGTCGAGTTCGTGCAACTGGTAGCGCTTGTCCAGATCGGTGCGAATGCCGCCGCAGATCACCAGCATCGGAATGCCGTCGAGAAAGGCCTCGCCGATGCCGCTGGCGGCGTGCGTGGCGCCCGCGGCGGGAACGATCACCAGCGTTCCGGTCAAGTCCGAAGTGCGGCTCATGCCGTCGGCCATGAAGGATGCGCCGCCTTCGTGGGTCACCAGCACCGGCGTGATCTGCGGCGAACTGTTGAGCTCGTCATACAGCTCCGTGTTATGCACGCCCGGAATGCCGAAGGTGTATTTGATGCCGAGGGCTTCGAGGGCTCGCACCGCGATCCATGCGCCGGTTCGTTTCATTGTCGGGTCTCCGGGTTTGCGTCAGGTGTTGGCCGCAGCGGCCTGGCCGGCGATGCGGCCGGTCAGGATGCAACCGCCGAGAAAGCCACCTTCGAGCGCGCGCAGGCCGTGCATGCCGCCGCCGCCAAAGCCGGCGGCTTCACCCGCGGCATACAGTCCGGGTATGGCTTCGCCGGCGTGGTTCAGCACACGGCTTTGCAGATCGGTCTGGATGCCGCCGAGGCTCTTGCGGCTGATGATGAATTCGCGCACCGCGATCAGCGGCCCGGCCTTCGGATCGAGGATCTTCTGGAACTTGCAGGTGCGGATTCGGTCGCCCTTCCAGTGACGTACATAGGCGATGCGCCGCAACTGCTCGTCGTTGTGGAAAGTCGGGCCGCGGTCGATCTGCGCGTCGTAGCTCTCAACCGTGGCGCGGATGGCGTCGAGGCTCACCGCGTCGTCGCCCTGCAGCGCATTCATTTTCGCCACCAGTTCCGGCAGATCGCGACCGACCACGAAGTCCTCGCAGGAACCGGTCATTTCGTCATAGAGCCAGCGGTTGCCGAAAATCAGGTCGCGCAGGAAGGCGAGCTTCTTCCTGTCGCGGATCGACGGGTTGTGCTCGGCGCCGGACACCGCGAGTTCCTTGAGCGCAATGCTCTTGTTCATCAGCTGCCAGGAATACTGCCGCTCCTGGGCGCACACCTGGGCCACCAGATCGCGCGTGTCGAAGCCCGTCACCAGCGGCATTGGGCCGATGCGCCGGCCGCGCCAGTCGAGCCACAGCGCCGAGCGCGGCGGCACCAGCGAGAGGCCGTGTCCGGGCTTCCGCGGCCGCGGATGATGCACACCGGCGGCATAGTTCCACATGGCGTCGAGATGTGTGAGATTGCCGCCGACCGAACCCACCGCGTCGTGCAGCCTGCCGTCGGCGTAGCGGTGCGAGCCGTTGAGGATCACCGGCGGCGGCGAAGACCAGTCGCGGTGCCAGTGCTGCCGTACGCGTTCGATGTTGCCGTTGAAGCCGCCGGCGGCGACGATGACGCCGCCTGCCGTCAGTTCAAACGGCAGGCCATCCTCCTCGCCGACGCCTCGACAGCCAGTGACGGCGCCGTTCGCGGTCAATAGTTCCTCGACGCGCTGGCCGAAGCGGATCTCCAGGTTGGCACGGCGGGGATGCTGCTCCAGCGTGTCGATCAGGCGCAAAGCCAGTTCGCGTCCCGTGCCCCAGACGATATGAAAGCGCGGCACGGAATTGCCTGGCGTGAACAGGCCGCGTTCGACCCAGTGCGGAGCGGGAATAAAGCCGATGCCGCGCTGTCGCAGCCAGACGCCGACATCGTCATGGCAGCGCTGCACATACGCTTCCGCCCAGGCGCAGGGCCAGCGGTCGTTCTTGTCGAGTTCGCCGAAGGCGTGCCAGTCGGCCAGCGCCAGTTCGGGCGTATCGCGAATGCCGGCGCGCCGCTGCTCCGGTGTGCCGACCAGAAAGATGCCGCCGAAACTTTCCTTCGCCAGACCGCCGAAGTTGTCGGCCGTATCGCGTTCCAGCAGCAGCACGCTGCGTCCGGCGTCGAGCAGTTCCAGCGCGGCGCAGATACCCGCAATGCCGCCGCCGATGATGATGACTTCGCTCACGGTCTCATCTCCTCATTTTGTTGCCGGAGTTTAGCCCGAAATCATGTCGTGCCGAATCGTGCCGACGGGCCGGCTTGCCGTGGCCGCGATCGAAAGTCGGCCCTGGCGATACGGCGCCATGACATCGGACCTCGGCATATCGGGAAATGGCAAACACTCGTGGAACCCGCTAAGCTGTTATTCGAATGGAGAACTCGATGCACATTAGAACCTTGCTGGCGCTCGCTCTCATGCTCGCCCATGCCTGTACCTTGGCACAAACGGCGGACACATCGCCGCCAATCTCGCTTGACGACGCTCGCGCCCAGCGTGTCACAGGCAAGGCATTAAAAGACGAGGCACAGAAGACCTACGAAGCGGAGCGGGCGGCATGTCAAAGCAAGGCCATCGCCATCAGCTGCATGAGTTCGGCGAAAGAAAAGCGTATCGAAGCGGTGAGGCGAGGCGAAACGATGGAGCGCGAGGGCCGCAAAGCCGAACGCGAAATCCACCGGCTGGAGGTCGAGGCCAAGGCGACGAAGCGTGCGGCCGAGGCGCCCGCTCAGGAAGCCAGGCAGCAGGCGGATGTCGCTCGCTATCGCGAGAAGGAGGCGCAACGGGCAGTCGAGCGCGAACGCAGTCGTGCGGAAGAGTCAGCCAAGCTTGAGAAGCGTCGCAGCAAGCTGGCCGTCGAGCAGGCGGCACGGAACAAGAGGCTGGAGGAGCAGCGGAAAGAGGATGCGAGAAGGCTGGAAGCCGCACCAGCCAATGCCAGGAAAAAGGCCGATCGGGAAAGGCAGCATGCCGAGCTGGTGAAGAAGATCGACGAGCGCGCGCGAAATTATGCCGAAGTGCTGAAAAGGCGGAAGGCCGAGGAGGCGGCAAGGCAAGCCGCCGCTGCGGCCACCACGCCCAGGTGAGTGCGCGGTGCAGGAGTCGCCAACCGGCACGCCGGGGCTTACTTGTGCTCGATTTGTTCGTAAACCGCTGTCGCGATGCGTGCCAGCTTGCCCTTGTCGATTCCGGCCGAAAGTGCATAGCCGAACTTGCCGTCGATCCAGTAGAAGACATTGACCTGACCTTCCTGCGCAAAACGGAAAGCCGTATCCTGGTTGGGGGTGTTTTCGCTGGAAACGTAGAGCGTCAGCCGCTGTCCCGAGGCATCCTGGAACATGAACTGGGCCACGGGACCGACGTTGCCGGGCAGCAGGCGGCCGCCGACCAGTTCGTAGCCGAGCGCCCCGAGTTTGGGTGGGCGCACAGGCGTGCCGAGGCGCTTGGACAGCCAGGCGACGAGCTGGTCTTCCTGCTCGGCGCCGACTTCGACCGGACGGCGCACATCGGGGCTGAACACGGCGTGCGCTACCGCAGCCCGCCGCGGCAGCGGCGCCATTCTGGCCAGGCTCTCCGCCGGTGGGTAGCGGTCGTGCGCCAGCCAGCCAGCAAACCCGCTGACCAGCGCAATGAGTAGGCCCGCGGCAATGCGCTGCAGCGACCAGCGGGCGAGAAACGGCCGGCGGCGACCGTCGACTGCGGCTGTCGGCGGTGCCGATGCCAGCGCGCTCAGATTTGCCGGCAGCGGCTCGTCGAGTATCGGGTTGAACGCGGACCTGATGGTCTGCATCTGGTTCATATAGGCGCGCACGCGCCCGGCTTCGTCCGGCTGAGCCGCCAGGTAGTCTTCCACCTCGCTGCGCCGCGCGTCGGGCAGGGCGGCATCGACGTAGGCCTGCAGGTCGGCTTCGGTGATCGGGAGCGGGTTCATCGCACGACTCTCAGCCTGGCGCTTGCCTGCTCGCCGTTCATGATCAAACGCAGCCGTTCCCGACCGCGCGACAGGCGCGACATGACCGTGCCGGCAGGAATGCCCAGCGTTGCGGCGATGTCTGCATAGCTCATTTCTTCCAGGGCAACCAGCAGCAGGACTTCGCGCTGTTCGTCGGGGAGGTGGCTCAGAGCGGATTCGATATCTCTCAACTCCAGCTGGTCGTTCTGCGTGGCGCGTGTCGGCACCTGGAAATCATCCGCGTCGATGGATAAAGCAGGCAGGCCCGGCCGGCGCAATTGATCGATCCTCAGGTTGTGCATGATGCCGAACAGCCAGGCGCGCATGTCGCTGCCGGCCCGCCACTGATGGAGCCGGGACCAAGCGCGCTCCAGCGTGTCTTGCACCAGATCGTCGGCCGTCGCGCGATCGCCGAGCATCGCCCGCGCATAACGGCGCAGGCGGGGAATCTCGGCCAGGATCGCGCTGCTGTCCACTCCGTGTCAGGGCTTGGCGACGTGCCAGACGTTGTTGTTAAAGCCGTCGCCGGTCGTGTCGCCCGGCTTCGTGTCCTTGACCCAGTAATAGAGCGGCTTGCCCTTCAGCGCCCACTGTTTCTTGCCGTCATCGCGGGTGATAACGCTGTAGTCGCCGCTGGCGGTATCGCCAGCCATCGCCAGCAGCGGCGGCCAGTTGGTGGCGCAGGGGCCATTGCAGGCGCTCTTGCCGCCGGCGTCCTTGTCGAAGGTGTAGAGCGTCATGCCGTTGCTGCCGGTCAGCATGCCATTGGAAACCATGGCCGGTGCGGCGGCACAGGCCGCCAGCGACGCGGATGCAAGCAGGGCAAGGGCGAGTTTATGAATGTTCATTGTTTTCTCCGTTGGGGTTGGGGGTGCTACTCCTGCATGAACGGAAAGAAACCTGATCTTATTCCAGTCGTCGCAAAATATATTGCTCTTGGCGGGTGCATCTTTGACACGGGGGCAAGAGGCGAAGATACTTTGGGCCGCGTGGTCATTCCGGAAATCGAGGCCCCAATTGTCCGACGACGTCAGCCAGACAGGAAATACCGGCAGCCGAGGCAGACCGACCTTCAAGCTGGTTCGCTTCTTCACTGCCGCCAGTCTGGTTGCGTTCGTCGCTGTAGCGGTCTTGCTGGGCTACATATTCCGGACGCTCGCCATTGACGGGCTAGTCAACGGGTATGAGAACGAACACGTCAATCTTGCCCAGGTACTGGCCAACGAGATGTGGGATGAGGAGTTCGGCCCATTGGTGCTGGCGATGGCTGGCAAGTCAGCGGTGGAAATGCAGGCCGCGCACCAGATCCCGCCAATACACAAGAGGATATTGAGGCTTCTGAGTGGCACCAAGGTCTTCAAGATCAAGGTGTACGACGTGAGCGGCATGACGGTCTACTCGACCGAACTAAAGCAGATCGGCGAGGACAAGAGCAAGAACGCGGGCGTGATCGATGGCCTGCGCGGCTTGAGCAGTTCGCTGCTGGTGCATCAGGATCAGTTCAGCGCCTTCGAGGGCGAGGTGCAAAGCCGTGACCTGGTCGAGAGCTATGTTCCGCGTTTTGACCCCGCACTCGGCAAGGTGATCGGCGTGTTCGAGATCTATGGCGATGCCACCTATGTACTGGCTGAAATCGGCAAGCGGCAACGATACATGGTCGTCTCCGTGGTCGGCTTGCTGGCCCTTCTCTTTGCGATGCTGTTCGCCATCGTGAAAAGGGCGCAGAACATCATTATTCGACAGAACCAGGAGCGCGCAGCGGCTCAGGAAGCCCTCAAGTCGAGTGAGGAACGCTGGCAGTTCGCCCTCGAAGGATCCGGTGCAGGCGTCTGGGATCGTAATCTGGAGACTGGCGAAGTCGTATTCTCAAAGCGCTGCAAGGAGATCTACGGTTTTGCCGAGGACGATCTGGCGGATACCCAGGTATCCTGGAAGGACCGCATCCATCCTGACGATTTGCCGCTGGTAGAAGCAAACAGGGAGGCTTACCTGAATGGAGAGAAGCAAGCCTATCGCAACGAGCGGCGCATGCGATGCAAGGACGGCAGCTGGAAATGGATACTCTCGCGCGGCATGGTGGTGGCGCGCGATGCGAACGGGAAACCCCTGCGCATGATCGGCACGCATACCGACATCAGTGAACGCAAACAAGCCGAAGAGGAACTTGGCCGGCACCGCCATCACCTCGAAGAACTTGTTGACGTGCGCACCGCCGAACTGGCGCGCGCCCGTGACGCTGCCGAAGCCGCCAACCGCGCCAAGAGCAGTTTTCTCGCCAACATGAGCCATGAACTGCGCACACCGATGAACGGCATCATGGGCATGACCGATCTGGTGCTGGGCCGTGCCACCGATTCCCAGCAGATAGACTGGCTCAACAAGAGCAAGGCTTCCGCGCAGCGCCTGCTCGCCATCATCAATGACCTCCTCGACCTGTCGAAGATCGAGGCCGGTCAGTTGCAACTCGAATACACGGATTTTGTCGCCGCGTCCGTCCTCAACGATGTCGTCTCGATGATCGGCCCGTCGGCGCGGGACAAGGGGCTGCGGCTCGCCGTCGAGCCTGATGCCTTGCCCCTGTGGCTGCGCGGCGACCCGGCGCGGCTGCGCCAGGCCCTGCTCAAACTTGCCGGCAACGCCGTCAAGTTTACCGAGCAGGGGTCCGTCACCCTGCGCGCTCTCCAACTGCATGAAAAGGGCGACGAGATCCTGGTGCGCTTCGAAGTCACGGATACCGGCATCGGCATCCCGCCGGAAACGCTGTCCCGCCTTTTCAGAAGCTTCGAGCAGGCCGACAATTCGATCAAGCGCAAGTATGGCGGTACCGGACTCGGCCTCGCCATCGCCCGCCGCCTGGCCGAGCTGATGGGCGGAGAAGTCGGCGCTGACAGCACGCCGGGGATTGGCAGCACCTTCTGGTTTACGGCTCGCCTGCAACGCGGACACGGTGCTCCGCCTGTGGCCACGGCCGGCAACCGGGAGTTGGCACCGGAGCAGACGCCGGATTCCCCGGCTGCGGCGGCGCCCGATCCCGCCCGCGCGATGGCGGTGCTGAAACAACTGGAGCCGTTGCTGGCCAGCGACGACACCCGCGCCGGCGATCTGTTCATTGCCAACCGGCCGCTGCTGCTGGCTACGTTCGGCGCAGAGGCAACGCCACTCGAACGGCAAGTGGCGGCGTTTGACTATCCGGGGGCGCTGGCGACCTTGCGCGCGATCATCCTGAAAACGCCGGAAAACTGACGTGGCAGGAATGTGGTACCCAGTGCCGTTCAGCCGGCGGCTGGAAAGTCGGCACCCAGCGAGATGTCGCGCCACTTCTCCATTTCTGCAGTGAAGTCCTTGAACTTCGCCGCGGTCAAGTCGTAGGCAGGCCGTCCCAGCAGCAAATGAAGCGGCGGCTCGGCGGATTCGACCGCATGAATGATCGCTTCTGCGCCGCGTACCGGGTCGCCCTGCTGGGTGCCGCTGTAGCTCTGCACCGCAGCCCGCCGCGCCCCGGCCGATTGGGCGTAGTCGGCGATGGCGGCCTTCGGTATCTTGAGCGAGCGGCCTGCCCAATCGGTGCGGAACGGTCCCGGCTCGACGATGGTCACCTTGATGCCGAGTGCTACGGTTTCCTTGGCCAGCGCCTCGGAGAGGCCCTCCACGGCGAACTTGGTGGCGTTGTAGTAGCCGATGCCGGGGAAGCCGACCAGACCGCCCATGGACGAGATGTTGACGATGTGCCCGCGGCGTCGCGCCCGCATGCCGGGAAGCACGGCCTTGGTCATGTTGGCGAGACCGAACACATTCGTCTCGAACATCGCGCGCACTTCGTCGTCCTCGCCTTCCTCGACCGCCGAGAGGTAGCCGAAGCCGGCGTTATTGACCAGCACATCGATGTGTCCAAAGCGGGCCTCGGCTTGCCGGACGACTTCGGTAATCTGTGACGGCATCGTGACATCCAGCGCGGCGACCAGCGCATTGCCGGCCGACGCGAATTCTTCAAGGGTGGCCGGGTTGCGCGCGGTCACCACCACGCCATGTCCGCGCCCCAGCAACAAGCGACTGAGTTCGCGGCCGAAACCGGTCGAGCAGCCGGTGATGAACCAGACAGTTCTATTGGAAACCATGGTCAGCTCCTGTTTGCACAACGACGAACTATAAATGACCGTGTGGCCGGCATTACCGTCCGGCAGTGCGATCCAGCCAGTCGGTGACCAGAGGCCAGAGGGTGGCTTCGCTTTGCGGCTTGAAAAAACCGAAGTGGCCGATGCGCGGCAGCTTGTATTGCGCGGGTTCGAGCAAGCGGTAATCGACCGTCCGCTTCCGGTAGGCGCCATGCAACAGACGCGAGCCGTCTTGGAGCAGCAATTCGTCATCGGCGAAGGTCAGGGCGAGGACCGGATAGTCGGCGCTGGCATAGGCTTCGCGTGCGCCGGGCTCGCCGGTCAGCAGATAATCCGGCGTCAGGCACCAGCGCCGCCACTGGAACATCGCCCCGCTGGGGATATCGCCGATGACGCCCAGGCGTGCGCCGGGGAAGTAACCGAGAACCGGGCAAAGCACGGGCGCCAGCACATGCCACATCAGCGGCGCGGTACGGCGGATGCGCGGCGTGATGTGGCGCATCGAACCGCTGCCGACGGCGATATTGACCAGGCCCGCAAGGCGTTCGCGCGAAGGCAGTAGCGGTGCGACCTGGCCACCGAAACTGTGGCCGACCACAAACACCGGTCGTTGCGGCGAAGTCTCGCTGATTTGAAGCAGCAAGGCATCGTAGTCTTTGGTCAGCCAGTCGCTGAGGTCGGCCTTGACATGGCGCAGCGAGCCCGTCAGCGATTCGCCGACGCCCCGGTAATCGAAGGTCCACGTCGTGTAGCCGCAGGTGGCGAGATGCCTGGCGAACCCGGCATAGAAGGATTGCGGCACGGCCATCGCCGCGGCGATGATGACGTTGCCCTTGACCGGTCCTTCAGCGTCGAAACGGTAAGCGGCCAGCGCGCGGCCGTCGGTGGCGGCGAATACAATGGCTTTCGCGGAGATTTCTTCCGATGGTTTTCGTTCTGACGTCAATTCCATTTTCAACCTGGTTGCAGGAGATCTTCGATGGGTTCCGATCCTATACCACTGGATGCCGAAGTGGTCCGCGTGCTGTCCTGCGTCACCACCGCCACACTGACCACCGTCCTGCTGAAGAAGGGCTTGCGCAACGTCTGGATGCGCGGCGCCAGGCCGCTGCAGGCGGAGCAGCCGCGCCAGGTCGGTCGTGCCTTTACCTTGCGCTTCGTCCCGGCGCGGGAGGACCTGGCCACGCCGGCTTCCTGGGCGGCGCCGATTTCCACTCGCGCAGCGATCGAAGCCATGCCCGCCGGCTGCATCGCGGTGGTCGACGCCATGGGCGTGGTTGACGCCGGCATCTTCGGCGACATCCTGTGTGCCCGCATGAAGAAGCGCGGCGTTGCCGGACTGGTCACCGACGGCGTGATCCGTGATTTGACCGGAGTACTGGGCACCGGATTGCCGGTCTGGTGCCATGGCACGGCAGCACCCGCATCGGTGGCAGGGCTGACCTTCGTCGGCTGGCAGGAAGCGATCGGCTGCGGCGGCGTGGCAGTATTTCCCAACGATGTCGTGGTGGCCGACAGCGACGGTGCCGTGTTGATTCCGGCCGCGTTGCTCGATGATGTCATCGCCGCCGCCGTCGAGCAGGAAAGGCTGGAGGGATGGATCATGTCGCAGGTGGCGGCAGGCGTTCCCCTGCCGGGGCTGTATCCGCCCAATGAAGAAACCAGGGCTCGCTACGAGGAATGGGTGCGTGCTGTTCGCTGATGCAATTGTCCGCATGCGTCCAGTTGATTGGTCTCGCGATTCTCACAGGCACGTGCCAACTTCTCCAAGCTTTCCCGGCAAGGGCTCCTGGCTCGGTCGAGACCACCAATGCTGTTGACGCGCTGCGAACAAAGTTATCGGCCCTGACGCCGGACCCGGAAGCGCTGCGCGCATACATCATGGACAACTACCTGGCGCTGTACGAACTGATTGGCCGAAGCATTCATCTGCTGGCGATCCGGCATCAGCGGCAGATATCTTTCGATTTCGAGTCCCATTGGGGCGCGAATTCCTCAACGCCATAGCAATATTCATGGGGGAAGAATAGACGACGAGTGGCCTACGACCCGCAACCGGTATCCGAACCTTCCTGTACCGGTCCGACCAGTTACCGGAAAAATTGACAACGCTCCTTGGCCAAGGGCGATCATCGTGCTACGATGTATCTACACGTATCAACTAGTGAGGTAGTTATGAGACTGCAACTGGCGAAATGGGGCAACAGTCTGGCAGTTCGGCTGCCGGTGGAATGCACGCGCGCTGCCGGGCTGCGCGAGGGCGATACCGTCGAGGCCGAAGTGACGCCGATCGGCGAGATCAAGCTTACGCCGGCCCAGCCGTTCGACAAGGCGGCATTCATCAAGCGTTTGCGCAAGCTGCGGGCAACCATGCCGATGACGACCACCACTGTTCAGATGATGCGCCAGGAGGATCGGTATTGATGATCTACCTGGACACCAGCGCTGCGGTTCCGATGTTTGTCCCTGAGCCGGCGAGCCTCGCGATCGAAGCCTGGTTTGAGTCCTGCGCGGAGCCCTTGGTATCGTCTGACTGGATCGTGACGGAGCTTTCGAGCGCCTTGTCCATCAAGGTTCGGAAAGGGGAGATCAGTGCCAGGCAGGCGCAGGCGGCATGGAAGGACTTTGACGCTTTCTGCAAGTCTGGATTGCGTTTGTTGCCGGTGAGTCGAAAAGCCTTTGCAGAGGCTGCCGGGATGGTACGGAACGCGGCAAGCGGCTTGCGCTCAGGTGATGCCTTGCACCTGGCGATGGCGCTTGAAGCAGGCGCCAGCGGGATTGCGACGGCAGACGAGACGCTGGCGAAGAACGCGAAATTGAATGGATTGGCGGTAAGCCAGATAGCCTGACTGTTTCTCAGCCAATGACCCGATCCGAACTGATGAAGCCCCTGCGCAGCAGGACGGGGCAGCCAAAGACGCTGCCCGCATCGCTGCGGATCGTTCCGGCTGCATTCACGTGTTCCAACGCTTACTCACGACGACGCGAGGCCGGTGGTCGACGTGATTCTTGAGGCCATTAAACGCAGTCTGGTTGCCGACAGTCGCGCGTTGAGATCCGCGGTTTCGGCAGCTTCAGCCTGAGCTACCGGCAGCCACGGGTTGGGCGCAATCCGAACTCGGGTGAAAAGGTCCAGGTTCCGGGAAAGTGCGTTCCTTATTTCAAGACTGGAAAAGAGATGCGCGAGGGCGTGAACGCCCGATGATGTAGTCGTGGCGGAGCGGGGCGATTTCACAGTGCTGGAAATGGCCGCCGTGTCAGGCCACAAGACTTTGCAGATGCTGAAACGCTACACGCACTTGCAAGCCTAGAAACTGGCGACCAAGCTGGGGTAGGTTTCACTACTACCGGCGATACGACCGGCAAAACTTGTCGCTATAAGCCTTGAGAAAGTGGATAGTTATCTATATAGTTCATATTGTTAATAATGAGCAACTACCGGCTATATAACCGGCAATATGACTTCCGTAAAAATCGACCGCTACACCCAGCCACACCAATTTGAGCCGCTGCTGCCCCAGCGGCGGCTGGATGAGTTTCGCCAGCGCACACGGGCGGTCGTCGAGCAGTCCCTCCGGCTATCCGGCAGCGCCCATCCGGCGACGGTCGCCAGCTTGCGAGAGTTGGTGCGGGAGATTAACTCCTACTACTCGAACCGGATAGAAGGCCAGAGTACGCATCCGCTAAATATCGAGCGGGCCTTGCGTCAGGATTTTTCCGACAAGCCCGACGTGGCCAAATTGCAGCGCCTGGCCTTGGCCCATATCGAAGCCGAGCGAGAACTCGAGCAAGGTGTGGCCTCCGGCCGATTTGCCGCCACATTCGCTTCCACAACGGCCTTCCTGCGCCACGCTCACGCCGCGCTCTATGGTCGCCTTTCCATCGACGACCGTACCACGGACGATGGCCGCATCATCGAGCCGGGTGTATGGCGGCAGGAACAAGTGACGGTCGGCCGCCACGAGCCGCCGCTGTGGTCCTCCCTGCCCGCGTTTCTCGCCCGGCTGGATGCAGTGTATGGTCCCGATACCTCGCTGGACGACGCACTGATACACATCGCTGCCGCACATCACCGCACGGCCTGGGTGCATCCCTTCCTCGATGGCAACGGCCGCGCTGTACGACTGCAAACGCATTGCGCACTCTGGCATCTCAGCGCGGGACTATGGTCGATGAACCGCGGGCTGGCGCGCAACCGCGACAAGTATTACCAGGTGCTCGATGCCGCCGACAGTCACCGCCAAGGCGATCTGGATGGCCGCGGCAACCTGAGTGAAAAGCTGCTGGGGGACTGGTGCGACTGGTTTATTTCAGTTGCCGAGGATCAGGTCAGTTTCATGAGCAAGATGCTCAAGCTCGACGAAATGAAGGCGCGCATCGCGGCATTGATTGCCTTTCGCTCGCAATTCGATAAGGGAATTCGCGAAGAGGCGACCATCCCTCTCTATCACCTCTTTCTGGCCGGCCCAACGCCACGCGGTGAATTTCACCAGATGACGGGACTGGGCGAGCGGACGGCGCGTTCTCTATTGTCCCGACTGATCGAGACTAGGTTAGTGACCAGCACCAGCCATACGGCTCCAGTGCAACTGGCATTTCCCCTCGATGCGCTGCAATTCCTGTTGCCGGAGCTTTATCCGGAGGCGGCAACGGCAGTTTGAATCGCGCCCATACGCCGTCGAGGTTGCTGCTTTGCAAGCGCTGCCTCGACGCCGAGCACCGGCGCGTAGAGTGGTCGTTCGCTCGACGGGACGCGGATCGAGGAACGCTTCGGCCAAAGCCATCATCCTCGAAAGATTCGGCCCGGAAAATCCACGCCCGTACTCCGCTACCAATTCTTTCGACACCGTCGAAAGAATCTCCTTGCCGTATTCCGCGCGTTCCACCTTCAAGACTTCAGTACGCAGCCGCTGGCCGACATTCCAGTCGAGCAGTATCCAGACTTGCAGCGCAGCGTTATCGCGTCGCTTAGAACTGGTAGCCCTGGGCGAGCCAATAGTGCCAGTCGCCGACAGCCTCCTTGGTGTCCTGATTTTTTGACATGGACTCCAACTGCGCCAGCGGTACGGCAAGGGAATCGTCGGCATGGCTAATCATGACGAACATTTCCGACTCACATTCCTCTTCGGGAGCCATGCCCAATACGTCTACCACTTGCCCCACCTTGAGCGGAGAAATGGCACGCCTGGACTTGCAACGGGCTTTGAAAGGGACAACCAGTTTCCCTTCCAGGTAGTAGTACCAGCCCATGGCCCGTTCGATCTCGTCGTAAGCATCAACAACGGCCTCCATGGCAATGCGATGCTCGCGAGCTTCGTCCTCTTTCACGTGCTTGACCATCAGTGCACCGTCGGCGGAGCGCCGTCCGCGCCGCAGCATTTCTTGAACTTCTTGCCGCTACCGCAGGGGCAGGGTTCGTTACGTCCGATTTTCGGGCCGCCGCGAACGAGCTGCGGGAACTCCTTCTGCCTGCCGCGATGGTGATAGTCGTCGCTGAGCAGTGCAGCCGGTTGGTTGACGCGCTTCTCTTTCCAATAGGCGTGGATTCTCACGAGGGAGGGTTCTATTTCGTTCATCCATCTCTCGGCATCGCCACCGCTCTTGGTAAGGTCGATACCCTCGTCGGTACCGAGTCGAAAGAACGGCGTGAACCATGTCGGCTGCCCAATGGCTAGCAGGCTCCACGCCTCTTCGTTGAACATGAAGCCGGCAATGAAGCCTTCACTCCACTCGGCGGCACCCCATTGAATGCCCCGCCAGAAGATCGGCTCGAACGAGTCTGGGTCAGTGTTGAACGTGGTATTCACGGAGTTGTAGAGCCGCAGGATGAGCGACATGATCTGGCTCGCTTGCGCTTCGTTCTCGAAATCAGCCTCAGCCTTTCCCTCTTCGAGGTCCCACACCCAGGGTAGCCATTCGGAGGGAGGTACCATGCGGGGGCCAATGGCGATGGCGGTCAGGAAGCCCTCCAGCGTCGAGACATCCATCGCCGTATCTTCATTCGCCTCGCTGCCAAGAAACTCGTCAAGTTCGACAAGCTCGGCCTCTGAGAGGGACTGATTCAGCCCGGTCATCGGAAGCCTCTCCGACGGCGAGCCGATCAGCGAGTCTATTCCTTCCTCACTGTTGGTCTTCAGCACCTCGTCGAGTGCGCCCTGGTCGGTCGCAAAAGGATCATCCCATACGCTGGAGTTGCCGTATTCATCGATTACTTCCAGCAGCCAGCCGCCTTCGCCGTCTCCGTATATGTCGACCTGAACTGTCTTGCCATCCCGCGTCATGGATTGACAGAGCGGTGAGTAGCGTGGCGAGTCGGCGGGTTCAGTCATCTGTGGCGGGAATTCGATGCGAAGGGGATTCCGCAGAGTCTACCTTGCAGGCGACGGCTTCTTCATCGAAACGAAGGCGATGCAGTTCACAAAATTCCAAACCGCCAGTATCACGTACTTGTCGGCTTCCTCCGGGACAATGCGCTTCAGCCAACTCATGGTCTCCATCTGCACGTAGGCCAGCAGATCCTTTTCTGGATGATCGTCAACGTACTGTTGGATCGACCGGTTTCGCAGGCTTTCGGCCAGGTCACTGCCAAATTGGACGATACCGACAAAGCGCTGCGATTGGCGGTCCAGTTCATCTTCGGTAATGACGGGCCACGTCAGGCCGGCTTCCTTCATGGCCCGAAAGCATATGAACAGCATGTCGAGTGCAAAGCCAACCTTGTCCATCGATACGCCCAGCCGCGCGAGGACGAGCGCGGAACCGAGCAGATTCGGTTGAACGCGAAACAGTTCATCGGCAAGCAGTTCTTTCTGCTTGTCATCCATGGCCTTGACTGCGGCGACGGCTTGAAGCAACGCATTACGCGGAATTCGGCTCATGCGGTCTTTTCATCTTGCTCGGCGGGGACATAGGGGATCAGGCCCTTGGCAAAGGCCACTCGTTGCAATTCGATGGGCAGGCCGCGAACATCGACAATCAGGCCATTCACCTGAACCATCCACGCCAAGGGATTACTGGACAGTCGACTGGGCAAGGTCCATTCGGGAGACATCGGGCCCATCTTGAGTAAGTCGCGAATTTCCTTGGACTTGGCCTGCCCGGTGCTTTCTCCGACGCCGAAATGCTGGTAGATGAGCTTCGACTTGCAGTGCGGGGTTTGCGAGGGATCGTCAAGGAAATTGATCCTGCCCACGGCATGAACGGCAGCCGCCGCCCAAACATTTTCCTTGCCTCTCACCAATGGTGACGGTCGCTTTCGTGCCAAGGCTCCAACGACCTGGTGAATCGTCTGGCGATATTCTTCGTTGAGATGCTGCGCGGCGAAGGCGTCGACCAAGATTGTGATGGCGGCGAACTTCTCGGCCATGGCTTTCGGGATTTTTTGGGACATGATGACGGGAGCGCTGATGGGCGGCACATTTTCGCCGATGAGACGGCCAAAACCAAGCTATCCGTGCCGGCGCAATCGGAAAACGTAGGCCGACCCTCACGCCCGATCCGCCACCGGCAAAGTGGTGAATTGAGTCACTGCCCCCCGCCTGCATCGCCCCAAAGCCGACACAGTCACGAATTCCGGATAGCCCTAGATCCTTTGCAGCTACGGCACAGTCGGCGGAGCTGAGACAAAACGGGGACGGAAAACGAGGATAAGAGCAGGGTACAACGGGGACAATACGGGGACAATTATTGTCCCCGAAGAAAAAAAGTCAGGAACTCTGCGTTGCCTTGGATTGAATTGGCATTAAAGTAAAAAACCCGCACAGCCTTTCGGTGTGCGGGTTTTCACGTTTTGGCGGGCCAGAAGGTACGCCAACACAAACTGTCTACGCAGCAACCTATTGATTTAACGAGGGTATCACTCAAGCAACAATCCTGAATTCGGTCGCTTTGGCAACCGGACGCACATGGTTACGCTCGCGTTTCATTTCGACGATACCGTAGTTCGACATGGTCTTAAGTGTGCGCGATAAATTGCCTGGCTTGCGTCCAGTCGTCTCGGCCAAGGACGTGATGGACTGCGGATTCGTCTTCTTGATCACCTGAAGCAACGCGCGATTCTCATCGCTCAAGACTTCGGCAAGAGAGCGCATTGAGGTAAACCAGATTTTCGGTTCGCCTGACTTTGGCTTGTGTTCGCCGCGAGCAATCGACAAGATCCGCTCCCGAATTTTGTCTTGCGGCATGATGCCGATCACGATGGCTTTCATTTTTGTCTTGCCTCCTTCAGAACCCGGTCGACTTCGTTGAAAAAGTCGATCAGGAGTTGCTGTGCATCCTGAAACTCGTAGGGCACGCCTTTGTCGCTCACATGCCGATGCTTGTGATCGTAAGTCAGGCGCTGCCCAGCATACTTGAACTTCTTCGGCGACTTTACCGCATGCGCGTTGTCGTACCCTAGAATCCGCTTTCCGTAAGGCTCGTGGAGCGTCAGGGAATAGCGGACTCCGTGTGGGACGTCTGCTGTTACCTCGACACGCCAAGCCTCGATCTTCACCCAATAGCCACCATCCTGATCAATGATCTGATCGTGTAGGTCTAGCAGGTTGGCTATTCCGTGGTCTTCACGCATGACTAATTGTATCAACTGCTGATAACTTAGTGTAGCAAGTTCTGTTACGCCAAAACAGGAACGTCCCGAACGGTCGCGGCAACAGGGTTGCAACCTTGACTTCTTCCCTTGGTTACTGGATTTATGCGGACACCACGAGACCAAGAGGAATCCGATGTGCAGGTACCTGCCTACCCCATAATTCCGCTGCGCCAAATCGCAATCATTCTGGCCCACTGCATTCTGCGAATCCGGAGCAAGCGATCGACCGACTCACCGCCTGCTTGATCCGCACCGGCGTCATCGCAAATCCTGCTCACGCAGCCAATCTGTCTTACCGAATCGGTATCCGGGAAATTCCGCTTCCAGCGTCGTTTGCCCAAGCATCAGGCGACGCGCAAGCTTTGCAACCAAGTCCAACTCGGTTTCGTTACGCACTTCCAGTGGTACAACGAGGCTAACACCCGTCGCCCAAGACAGGCGTTCCCGCTTCCAGGATGTTGCGACATCAAAATCGATGCCGTCTCTTGATAGGCGCTCTCGATTTTCCCGCAGCGTGTCGTAATACTTTCGCTGCTCCTGCGATGGTTGGCGGCTCGTGTAGCTGACGATCTTCTTTCGGGATTTTCCAACTCGCCGATAGTTGGTTGTGCTGCCGTCAGATAGCCAGTTATCGCCAGGATTGTCTCCGGCTTCCTCCCTGGACTGATCGTCAATCGCATCTGAATAGATTTGACGTGGATGTTGCCACCAGACGATGACTCGCCGACCATTCAGGATGAAGCCTACGTCATCCCACCAGGACAGGCCGTCAGACTTGGTTTCCGCATATGAATGAGGAATGAACAGCCCACCTTGCGACAAATGCCACGGATGGTGTCGATGATACTGGCGCTGCATCCGCCCGAATTTTTCAAACTTGGCGTTTTTCACTCTGCCACGTGCTCCTGAATTGACCCCCCGGTTTATGCGCATTGTATAGCTACGCAGGGTAGGCTCCTTGATTTCAAATCATGAAACCACCCGCCAGCAAGAACAAGCGCAAACCGAATGACGGCTACGACCCCCTGACGTTCAAACACGACGACGTCAGGAAGATGACTGCCAAGGAGCAAGGTGAGGATCTACTGCGCATCCTGATCGCCGGTCTGCAACGAAAACTTAACCTCCCGCAGACGACAATACACCCGCAAGCTGCCAGGCCAAGAAAGAAGGTAGTGGATGAATCTGTTCAGCCACCCCTGCCTCCCTTGCCTGATCGCCCACAGGAGATTTGCAAGTTCCATTCGGTGATATTGATCATCTCGGAAGAACTGCTTGCCGAGCGCTGGTTTTGTTCGGTTTCACGCATTCAGCGCTGGCGCTCACAGAAGATCGGGCCACCATACGTCAAGATGATGGGCCGCATCCTGTATCGGGTAGGCGACATCGAGGCATACGAGCAGTTGGGCTGCGTCAATTATCTTGGCCGGTCGACGACAACTATCTTGGCCGGTGAAGTGAGATTGTTTTAATTCATTTGTCCTTAGCTTGAGGCGGTAGGGCGCAGGCTGGGTTTTGTTATTGCCTTTGCCTTTGCTGCTGTCTTGGACATTGTCTTGGTTGTTGCTGTTGCGCGGGGTGATGCCTTCGTGGAGCGTAGCGGAACGGGGGCATCACCCTGCGCGGGATTGCCGGTCAAAGGCAAACACGATCAGCGCTTCGCGTGCGTTGGCATAAAGCAGCCAGGGTGCTCGCTGCGCTCGACTGCACCCGGCCGGGCAGGGGTAAATCGCTGCGCGATTGAACATAACCGCGCATTACCCAAAGTAGGCCAGTCGCTGCGCAGGGCTTCGCTTGATGGCCTACCGCTACGCGCCCTTCGAGTTCGGGTAATGGTCGGTTATGTCTTGCGCCCCGGCCCGGACAAAGGCTATGTCGGCGTCGCTGCGCTCAGGCTGGTCTATTCAGGCGCTGCGCGTGGGTGGTGTGGGTCGCTTTCGCGCCGGAGGGCGCGGGCACTGGCCGGCGTTGCCGGTGGTCAGTTTGTGGTGAAAGTCGGCGCTGGCGGGACGGCGACCCTACCAGTCGATAAATGATCTACTGAATGGCATACACAAAAACAAAACGCCCCGAAAGGGGCGTCCTGTCTGAATCACTGGCGGAGACGCAGGGATTCGAACCCTGGATCCAGGTTTTGCCCAGATGCGCCCTTAGCAGGGGCGTGCCTTCGACCACTCGGCCACGTCTCCGAAAACGGCGATGAACGTGAGGTTCACGGCTGTTTGCAGGGGGCGGAGTATACCCGAATCGACCGGCGCTGTTGGACTCAACGGTGCGGCAATTGTCACCGCGCCGCGGGCGCCCCTGTCAGACCCGCAGGCTAATCTGCGACCAGCCGCGTCGGGCGGCGACTTCAGTCAGCGTCGCGTCGGCATCGACTGCCACCGGATGCGTGACTTTCTCCAGCAGCGGCAGGTCGTTGTGCGAGTCGCTGTAGAACCAGCTCTGCTCGAAGCTGCCCAACCACAGGCCGAGCGATTCGAGCCAGGCCTCGACGCGCACGATCTTGCCTTCGCGAAACGACGGCATGCCGCGCGGCTGGCCGGTGAAGCGGCCGTTTTCTTGTGCGGGAATGGTGGCGATCAGGTGCGGCACATTGAACTCCCGGGCAATCGGCCCGGTGACGAAGCTGTTGGTGGCGGTGACGATGGCGAGCAGGTCGCCGCTGGCGGCGTGCTTCGCCACCAGCTCGCGCGCGGTCGTGCTGACGAGCGGCCGGATGCGGGTGCTGATGAATTCCCGGTGCCAGGCGTCGAGTTCGGCGCGCGAGTGGCGCGACAGGGGCGCCAGCTGGAAATCGAGAAAGGCATGGATGTCAAGCGTGCCAGCCTTGTATTGCTCGAAGAATTCAAGGTTCCTCGCTTCATGCACTTCGCTGTCGAGCACACCCTTGCCGATGAGGAATTGCGCCCACTCGAAATCCGAATCGCCGGACAGTAGCGTGTTGTCGAGGTCAAACAGGGCGAGGTTCATTCTTTGTCCAGGTCAAGTGAGATCTGCATCAGTTCGCGCAGCAATGGCAGGGTGGGCGGGCGCTTTTGTTCGAGCGAGGCGCGGTCCAGGCTGTTGAGCATGGCCATCAGCGAAGGCAGGTCGCGGCGGCCGTGGTGGAGCAGGTAGTGCACCACGCCGGGGTCCATCAGCATGCCGCGCTCGATGGCATGGCGGCGCAGGGCAGCGGCTTTCTCGTCATCCGACAGCAACTGGATTTCGTAGATCAGGGTCTGGCCGATGCGGGTGCGCAGATCCTCGCGAAGTTCCAGCCGCAGCGGCGGGTTCTCGCCGGCAAGCAGCAGGGCCAGGCCGAGAAAGCGTGCGGCATTGAAGGCGCGAAACAGGGCGATCTGGGCTTCGGCCGTCAGTCCCTGCACATCGTCGATTACCAGCAGGCTGCCCGGAGCCAGCGTGAGTTCGGCGCCGGCTTCCTTGCCCTGCAGAAATACCACGGGTCGCTGCCCGCGCGCAGCCTCCGCGGTTGCCTCCAGCAGGTGGCTCCTGCCGCAGCCTTGCGGTCCCCAGATGTACAGGGCTTCGAAGCTGTAGGCGCCGCAAAGATTTCGCAAACGTGCCACCAGTTCGGCATTGGCGCCGATGACGAAGTTGTCCAGCGTCGGTGCCTGCTCCGGCTTCAGATCGAGCAGCAGCTGTTGCTGCGGCGTGGTCATCTAAGCGCCACGATAGAAACGGCTGGCGAGATACAGTGCGCGTACTTCGCGCAAGCCCACCAGCAGCGCCGCCGAAGCCGGCAAGGCGGCGAGGACGCCGAAGAAACCGAAAAGCTGACCGAAGGCCATCAGGGCGAAGATCACGGCGAGCGGGTGCAGGCCGATGCGTTCGCCAACCAGAAACGGGGTGAGCAGAAAACCCTCCAGTACCTGCCCGATGCCATACACGATCAGTACCGCGACGATCGGTCCCCAGCCGGAAAACTGCAGTGCGGCGACCAGCAATGCCAGGATCAGGCCGGTGGCATAGCCCAGGTAGGGGATGAAGATCAGCAAGCCGGTGACGACGCCGATCGACAGCGCCGAGGGAATGTCCGCCAGCCATAGCGCCACGCAGTAATACGCGGCGAGCAGCGCCATCACCAGGATCTGCCCGCGCAGGTATTGCGAAAGCACGGCATCGATGTCATTCGCCACGCTGACGATCTTGGCATGCCAGGGGCGCGGAATGATTCCGGTCAGGCGTTGCATCATGCTGGCCCAGTCGAGCAGCAGGTAGAACATCACCACCGGGGCCAGCATCAGGTTGATGGCGAGGCCGACCAGCGCCACGCCGCCGATCTTGAGCGAACTGTAGAGTCGCTCGAGAATGATTTGCACGGTGTCCCAGTTGCCGGCGGCCAGTTTCTGCAGCGAGGCGGAATCGAAGCGCAGCCGCAGTCCGAAATGCTGCCGCAGCCAGGGCGCCAGTTTTTCGTTGGCCAGTGTCAGCGCCTCCGGTGTGCGTGCGGCGAGCACTGCGGCTTCTTCATACAGAAGCGGCAGAATGATCAGGACCAATCCGGCAATCAGGGCCGCCAGCGCCAGCATGACGAGGACCACGGCCAGCACGCGCGGCAAACCCCAGCCGGTGATGCGGTCGGTTACCGGATTGCAGATGTAAGCGAAGATGGCCGCCAGTAGAAATGGCGTGAGAATCGGCGAAAGCGCATACAGCAGGGTGAGAATTGCCAGTCCGGCCGCGATCCACAGGGTGGCTTGCAGACGGTCGCTGCGTTTGGCGTCGGGAGGCGAGATCATTTCCGGTAAAATTCGCGGCTCAGGCATGGTTGGCAGCACGGATTATCGCCCATCCGGCGGTCGACCGCGCTCCTGTCATCGATTCCGCTGGCGTCTTCAAGGACTTCATCTTGGCTGATTTCATTCCTTCCCCATCCCCGCTCACCTATCGCGACGCGGGCGTGGATATCGATGCCGGCGACGCGCTGGTCGAACGCATCAAACCGGCGGCGAAGCGCACCATGCGGCCCGAAGTGCTGGCCGGCATCGGCGGCTTCGGCGCGTTGTTCGAGATTTCGAAAAAGTACCGCGATCCGGTGCTGGTGGCGGGTACCGACGGCGTCGGCACCAAACTCAAGCTTGCCTTTCAGTGGAACCGCCATGACACGGTCGGCCAGGACCTGGTGGCGATGAGCGTCAATGACATCCTGGTGCAGGGCGCCGAGCCGCTGTTCTTCCTTGACTACTTCGCCTGCGGCAGGCTTGATGTGAACACTGCGGCCACGGTCGTCGAGGGCATTGCCAGGGGCTGCGAAATTGCCGGCTGCGCACTGATCGGCGGCGAAACGGCGGAAATGCCCAGCATGTATCCGGATGGCGAATACGATCTAGCCGGCTTCGCCGTCGGCGCGGTGGAAAAATCCGCGATCATCGACGGCAAGTCGATCCGGCCGGGCGATGTCGTGCTCGGCATGGCGTCTTCCGGCGCGCACTCCAACGGCTATTCGCTGATCCGCAAGATCCTCGAGCGCGCCAAACCCGATCTGGCCATGGACGTGGGCGGCGTGCCGTTGGCCGATGCCGTGATGACGCCGACGCGCATCTACGTCAAGCCCCTGCTGGCGCTGATGCAGGCGATCCATGTCAAGGGCATGGCGCATATCACCGGCGGCGGCCTGACCGAGAACATTCCCAGAGTGCTGGCGAACAATCTGACAGCGATTCTTGACCCAGATAACTGGCCGCTGCCGCCCTTGTTCCGTTGGCTGCAAAAGGAAGGTCAGGTGGCCAACGCCGAAATGCATCGCGTCTTCAACTGCGGCATCGGCATGGTGGTTATCGTGGCCGAGGCCGATGCCGGCGCGGCGATGCAGTTGCTTGCTGCGGCAGGCGAGCAGGTCTATCACATCGGCCGTATTGCGGCTCGCGGCGAAGGACAGGCGCAGACGATCGTGGTTTGAACTGGCGTCGCGTCAGCGCCGACTTTCTTGCAGGTGAGTATTGACAGCGGCAAGCACATTCGTTGTCGGGTCTGATGCCAGTGAATCGATGACCTGCAAGTCTTGCATGCTTCTCAGCCAGGTCAGTTGTCGCTTGGCGAACTGGCGCGTGGCAAATACGCCGCGATCGCGCAATTCGCTTTGCGGAATCTGGCCTTCGAGCATTTCCCATACCTGGCGATAGCCGACACAGCGCATTGAGGGCAGCCCGGCGTCGAGGCGATATTTCTGTCGCAGCATCCTGACTTCATCGACCAGGCCGGAGGTCAGCATGGCGTCGAAGCGTTGCCCGATGCGACGGTGCAATTCGCTGCGATCTGCCGGCACCAGCGCCAGCGTGAGAAGGCGAAAGGGCAGGGCCCCATTCTTCTGTTCGGCGAAGAAGCTGCCGAGGGTGCGGCCGGAGAGGCGCAGCACTTCGACGGCGCGCTGGATGCGCTGGGCGTCGTTGGGTTTCAGGCGGGCGGCGGTCTCGGGATCGAGCCGCGCCAGTTCGGCGTGCAGGGCCGGCCAGCCGCGTTCGGCGGCTTCGGTATCGATCAGGCTGCGCAGCGCCGCATCCGCCTGCGGCAGGTCGGCCAGTCCCTCGCGCAGGGCCTTGACGTAGAGCATGGTGCCGCCCACCAGCAGCGGAATACGGCCGGCTGCGGTGATTGCCGTCATTTCACGCAGGGCATCTTCGCGGAAAGCGGCGGCCGAATACCGCTGTTCCGGCGTGATCAGGTCGATCAGCCGGTGCGGAAAGCGTGCCAGCGTCTCCGCATCGGGCTTGGCGGTGCCGATGTCCATGTCGCGAAACACCTGCGCCGAGTCGATGCTGACGATGTCGCAGGGCAGGCGCGCCGCCAGTTCGAAGGCCAGCGCGGTCTTGCCGCTGGCGGTGGGGCCGATCAGGAGGATGGCGGGAGGTTTACCGCCATCCTCCTTACGGAGCAAGGATTGCCCCCCACCCCCCGGCCCCCGCCCCGGGGGCGGGGGTGACTGATCGGCCGCGCCCTGCGGGCGCGGGACTGGGCGCGGCAGGTCGAGCGGCTGTTGCATCACCGGCCGCGCATGAACAGGCGGTCAAGCTCCGTCATCGACAGCTGAACCCAGGTCGGCCGGCCATGGTTGCACTGGTCGGCGCGCTCGGTTTCCTCCATCTGGCGCAGCAGGGCGTTCATTTCCGGCAGGCTCAGCATTCGGTGCGCGCGCACTGCGCCGTGGCAGGCCATGGTGGCCAGCAGTCCATTGCGCTGTGTCTCGACCACGCGGCTGGCGGGATGTTCGGCCAGGTCCCCGAGCAGCGAGCGCACCAGGTCAACCGGGTTGCCTCCCGCCAGCAGCGCCGGCAGGCTGCGCACCGCTAGTTGTCGCGGGCCGGCTGCGGTGACGGCAAAGCCTAGCTGGGCCAGTGCCTCCGACTGTTCGCCAGCCGTCGCCATTTCGGCTTCGCTGGCGGACAGCAGCAGCGGCACCAGCAAGGACTGCGTGGCCGGTGGACCGGCGTCGAGGCTCTGCTTGAGCTTTTCGTAGAGGATGCGTTCGTGCGCGGCGTGCATGTCCACCAGCACCAGGCCGTTGGCATTCTGGGCGAGGATGTAGACGCCGTGCAGTTGGGCGATGGCGAAGCCGAGCAGCGGCGCGGTGCCTTCCTGCGTATCAACAGTCGGCGCTGGCGGAACGGCGGTCTCGGCTGCGTCGAACGCCGCCCGGGCGAATTCGAGATAGGACCGCGCGGCCGGTTCGCCCACCGCCAGTCCGGATTGGCGCGCATGGGAAAATGCCGTTGGTACAAACGCCGGAGGGGTCTCTGCCGGTCCGGCCGCACTGCTCAGTGGAGTGGCCAGCGTGCGTTGCAGTGCGTGAAACACGAACTGGTGGATGCCGCGTGCATCGCGAAAACGCACCTCGGTCTTGGCCGGATGCACGTTCACATCGACGCCGGACGGGTCGAGGTCGAGGAACAGCACGTAGGCCGGATGGCGCTGGCCGTGCAGGATGTCGGCCCAGGCCTGGCGCGCGGCGTGGGTCAGCAGCTTGTCGCGCACATACCGGCCATTGACGAAGAAGTATTGCTCGTCGCGTCCCGAGCGCGAATAGGCCGGCAGCGCGGCGAGGCCGGAAAGCCTGAGCGGTCCGGCCGTGGCATCGAGCGGTCGCGCATGGGGAAAGAATTCCTCGCCGATGATCTCCCGGGCCCGCCGCGGAAAGTCGGCGCTGGCGAGACGGCGTTTTGCGCTGCCGTTGTGGCTCAGGAAGAAGGCGACATCGGGCCGCGCCAGGGCCATGCGGCGCACGACCTCGTCGCAATGGGCAAATTCCGTGGCGTCGGTCTTGAGAAACTTGCGTCGCGCCGGCGTGTTGAAATAGAGGTCGGAGACCTCGATCACCGTGCCGCCGGCCAGCGCTGCCGGCTCCACTGCGTTGGCATCGCTGCGCAGGCGGAAGGCATGGGACTGCGAGGAGTGACGACTTGTTATTGCTACGTGAGCCACCGAAGCAATCGAGGCCAGCGCTTCGCCGCGAAAGCCGTAGCTGGCGACCCGTTCGAGGTCGTCGAGGCTGGCGATCTTGCTCGTGGCATGGCGCGCCAATGCGGCCGGCAGGTCGTCGGGGGCGATGCCGGCACCATCGTCGACGACGCGAATCAGCCGCACGCCGCCTTCTTCCAGTTGCACATCGATCCGCGTTGCGCCGGCGTCGAGGCTGTTTTCGAGCAGTTCCTTGAGCACCGACGCCGGACGCTCCACCACCTCGCCGGCGGCGATCTGGCTGATCAGGAGTTCCGGCAGCGGCTTGATGATTCCCATGGGGGAAGGATTATAGCTTCCGGTAAAATTGCTCCTTTGCCACCCTGAGCGCCAACACGTGGAATTTCTAGCCCAGTTCATCGATATTGTCTTGCATGTGGACAAGTACCTGGCCACGCTCCTGGCCCAGTACGGCACATGGATTTACGCCATTCTCTTCGTCATCGTGTTCTGCGAAACCGGCCTGGTGGTTACGCCGTTTTTGCCGGGCGACTCGCTGCTTTTTGTCGCCGGGGCGCTGGCAGCGAGTAGTGGCGGCAGCTTTGACATCGGCATCGTTATCGCGGTACTACTGAGCGCGGCGGTCCTCGGCGACAACACCAACTACTGGGTGGGCCGCTGGGCCGGCAAGCGCATCCTGGCCTGGGGAGAGAAGTCGCGCTTTTTCAATCGCAAGGCTTTCGACGTGACCCATGCCTACTACGAGACGCATGGTGGCAAGACCATGCTGGTGGCGCGCTTCATGCCGTTCGTGCGGACCTTCGCGCCTTTCGTCGCGGGTGTCGCCGAAATGAGCTATGTGCGCTATTTTCTTTTCGATTTATGCGGCGCCGTGCTGTGGGTCTTCTCGCTGTGCCTCGCCGGTTACTGGTTCGGCAATCTGCCCTGGGTGAAGGCGAATCTGTCGCTTATCGTCTTCGGCACCATCGGCCTGTCGCTGCTACCTCTGGTCGTGGCGTGGCTGCGCCAGCGCCTGGCGACGAAGGCGTCGTGAATATGCAGCGTGCGCTGGCAGTCGGCATCCTGCTGTTGCTGGCCGGCTGTGCGCAAACCGTCGACAAGGGTCGCCCGGCCGGCAAGCCGGCGGGCAGCGCGGCAGGCAACTCCGGTGACAACTCGATGAGCAACGCCGTGTCGACATTCGATCCGAAGCAGATCGGCAAGACCGACGTCGACCGCGTCGCCGACATCCATCGCCGTGAAATATTTGCCAGCGTGCGGGTGCTGGCCGAAAAACTCTATCGCCGCAATCCCCGCGAGTGGAAGAAGGGCGGCCATGCCAGCGTCGAGGCGGCGCTGGATCGCCTGCTCGATCCGCGTACCGGTTGGCGGCTGGCAGAAACGGGCGGCAAGCGTGGCACCGATGCGATTTTGCTGGCCCTGCGCGAGGATTTCGCGGGTGACCGGGTGGGCGCGTTCATCGCCGGCATGGGCGCCATGCTGAATGCCGCGTTTGAGGAAAAGACGGAATTTTTCATCCTCGACGAACTGGATCCGCAGAAGCTTTACAACAGCGCGCGCAACCTTGAAATCGCCGCCTGGAAACTCGCTACCGCGCGCGACGCCAGTGGAGCCTTGCTGCTGCTGAGCAACGAGACCGCGCAGGCGTTACAGCCGGCGAATCTCAGCTTCGAGCGCGAATTCGGCAAGATGATAGGCAATCTGGATATCCTTTCCAGCCTCATCGCCGACAAGGGCCACCGTACCATCGCCCGGGTGGCCCAAAGCCTCGCCACGGCGGTATTCCTTCCGGTCATGGCGCTGCGGTGAAACGCTACGTCATACTCATCTCCGGTCGCGGCAGCAACATGGGCTCCTTGCTCGACGCCAGCCTGCCCGGCGTCTGCGCCGCAGTCATCAGCAATCGCGTCGATGCCGCCGGACTGGCTACCGCTGCCGGTCGCGGCATTGCCACCGCGGTGATCGACCATCGCGGCTTTGCTTCGCGCGAGGAATTCGATGCCGCGCTGGCGGCCGAAATCGAGCAGCACGAACCGGATCTGGTGTTGCTCGCCGGCTTTATGCGCATCCTGACCGATGGTTTCGTGTGCCGCTTCGAAGGCCGCCTGCTGAATATTCATCCTTCGCTGCTGCCGGCCTTTCCCGGCATCAGGACGCACGCCCAGGCGCTGGCGGCCGGAGTGCGGCTGCACGGTTGCAGCGTGCATTTCGTTACGCCGGCGCTGGACGGCGGGCCGATCATCGCGCAGGCAGCGGTGCCGGTGCAAGCCGGTGATGATGAGGCCAGCCTGGGCGGTCGCGTCCTGGTCGAGGAGCATCGCCTCTATCCGCGTGTCGCGCGCTGGTTTCTCGACGGTCGGCTGCGTCTGGTCGCCGGTCGCGTGCAGTTGGCGGGCGAGATCGCAGTGACCGGCTCGCTGCATGTGCCGCTGGCCGATTGAAATGCCCGGTTGATATGCCACTTGCGCTCGCTCTGGTGGCGTCGGCCTTGATTCATGCTGCCGCGTTGTTGGGGCCGGGCTGGGTCTTGCCCGGAACCAATGAAGGCGAACCTCCGCCAACCATCGATGCGGTCCTGGTCAAGCCGGCGGCACGCTCGGAGCCCGCTCCTGTCGCCAGACCGGCGCCGAGATTTCCCGTCGACAAGCCACGGCCGCAGCCTGTGGCTGCAGCAATCCCTGCGGCCACAGCACCACCCGCGCCCGTTGTGGTTGAGGCCGCACCGGTTTCCGCACCGGCTGAGACGCTCCCGGTCGCCGTACCGCCAGCGCCGTCCGCAGGGGATACCGCCCCCGGCTCCGCCGGAGGCATAACTCTTGTCCCGGTGGCTCCAGCCCCGGTCGGAATCGCCCTGCCGGGCAAGGGGAGCATGCGTTACGTCATTACGCGCGGGGAAGGCGGCTTCGTGGTTGGTCAAGCGGTGCATACATGGGAACACGACGGCTTCACCTACACGCTGCAAAGCGTGACCGAAACCACCGGGCTGGCAGCCATTTTCAAGCCGGCGCGAGTGGTGCAGAGCAGCCAGGGCGAGGTAACGGCGGAGGGGTTCAAGCCGCACGAGTTTCGCCATGAACGCGTCGGCGGGCTGGATACGGCAAGCTTCGACTGGGCGCGCCGCGTGGTCGCCTACGCCGGACGCGAGGACAGCGTTGCCGCCGGTGCGCAGGACATGCTCTCGATGTATTACCAGATCGTGCTGCTGGCGCCGGTCGCTGGTGTGCTGGACATACCGATCGCCACCGGGCGCAAGCTGGAAAACTATCGTTTCGAAATTCTCGGAGAAGAAGTCGTAACGCTGCCGACACGTGAGCGCCGGGCATTGCGCGTGAGAATTCGAAGCGGCAATGACACCATCGAACTATGGCTGGGTGTTGGCAAAGGCGCCGACATGCGCGGCCTGCCATTGAAAATCCGTTTCACCGACCGCAAGGGCGAAATCTTCGATCAGCTCGCTGACGAGATCGACATTCAGGAAACCCAATGACAATTCCCTCAAGACCCCCCTTCAAGAACCGGGCCGGCAGCATCAACGACGACCGCAAGCACGGCAAACCACGCCGCCCGGCGGCGGGTGCCAGCGAAGCGCCGGCCGTTGCAGACGGTCTCGCCGCCGATCTGCTGAATGCGGCGGTCGCGGCCAGCGCACAGCTATTGACCTTTGTCCTGCCGGCCGATGCGGCTTTGTCGGCGTTTTTCCGGGTGCGCAAGAGCGGCGCCAGGGACCGCGCCTTCATCGCCGAGACTGCCTATGCCGTGCTGCGCCGCAAGCGCCTGCTGGAACGCCTTGCGGCGACCGGACCGAACCTGGAGCCGGCCTTTCTGGCGCCCGGCGCGACGCCCAAGCGCGGACCAAGGAACGCAACCGCGGTGGCCGGGCCGCGTCGCATCTCCCCGCGTGAATTGGTCCTGCTGTCGTTGTCGCGCGTGCGCGGCATGTCGCAACGCCAGCTGGAAGGCGCACTGCTGCCCGGCGAAGCCGAATGGCTGGCGGACATCCGGCGTCAGCCGGAGCCGGAACTGACGCTGGCCGAGCAACTGGATTTTCCCGACTGGCTGGTCGAGCGACTGGCACCGCGCATGTCGCCGGAGGAACTGCTGGTCCTGGCGCGCGCCCTGAACACGCCGGCGCCGCTCGACCTGCGCGTGAATACGCTGAAGGCGGAGCGAGACGGCGTGATCAAGCGCCTCGCCGCCGACGGCATCGTAGCCACCCCCTGTCCGTATTCGCCGCTCGGCCTGCGGCTGAAGACCAAGCCCTACCTGCAGAAGCATCCAGCCTATCTCGACGGCAGCATCGAAGTGCAGGACGAAGGCTCGCAGTTGCTGGGCTTCCTGCTGGCGCCCAAGCGCGGCGAGATGGTGGTGGATTTCTGCGCCGGTGCCGGCGGCAAGACGCTGATCCTCGGCGCCATGATGCGCTCCACCGGCCGCCTGTATGCCTTTGACGTAGCGGACAAGCGGCTGGCCAAGCTGAAGCCGCGCGCCGCCCGCGCCGGACTGTCGAACGTGCATCCGGCTTGCCTGTCGGGCGAGAATGACACGCGGGTGAAGCGGCTGCAGGGCAAGGCGGATCGCGTGCTGGTCGATGCGCCTTGCTCGGGCCTGGGCACCTTGCGCCGCAACCCCGACCTCAAATGGCGGCAGTCGGCGCGGAGCGTGGATGAACTCACCGTCAAGCAGGCCGCCATTCTCGCTGCCGCGGCGAAATTGCTGAGGCCCGGCGGGCGGCTGGTGTATGCCACCTGCAGCATCCTGGCGGAAGAGAACGAAGGCATCGTGGACACCTTCCTTGCCAGCCATGCCGATTTCCATCGCCTGTCGGCGCAGGAGGTTCTGGCGGCGCAGGGCATAGTCATCGACTGCGGCGAGGACATGCGCCTGTCGCCGCAGAAACATGGCACCGACGCCTTCTATGCGGCCGTGCTGGAACGCGCCAAATGAGAAGGCTGCTTGCCGCGCTGCTACTGTGCCTGACAGTCGGCGCTGGCGCTACAGTGTTGCCGGCGACGGGCACTGTCGAGGTGCTGTTCACGCCATGGGACGATGCCGAAGGCGCCATCGTGCGGGCACTGGGCGAGGCTCGGCAGAACATTCATGTGCAGGCCTACCTGCTCAGCAGCCGGTCGATTGCCAGGGCGCTGCAGGACGCCCATGCGCGCGGCGTCGCGGTCGAGGTGCTGGCCGATCGCGAGATGGTGACCAAGGGCGACAAGTCACTGGTTCCAAGCCTCGCGGCCGAGGGCATTCCGGTCTGGCTGGAAACTCGCTATGCCATTGCGCACAACAAGGTGCTCCTGATCGACGCTCTCGGCGCCCATGGTATTGTCATCACCGGCAGCTACAATTTCACCTGGTCGGCGCAGGCACGCAATGCGGAGAATCTGCTGATTCTGCGCGACAATCCGGCGCTGGTGCGGCGCTACCTGGAGAATTGGCAGCGCCATCGGGACGAAGCGCAGAAAATGAACGGAGGCCAATGACATGAGATTGCAGAAGAAAAATGGGGCCAGGCGCAAATTGAATTGAAAGTCGGCGCTGGCGAGACGGCGCGGGAGAGAAGCGAAATGGGGAATTCGGATGCACGTCGGTGCGTTGTCGGACTGGCGATACTGCTGGCGGTGGGGTCGGCGGGGCGCTGGAAAACAATCCGACCCTGGCCCCTTTAATTGTTGGCACTACTCGATGTTCTTCGTCGGCCAGGAAGGCACGGCCAGTAGTTTCCGGGGCGTGCAGGATGTCATTGAGGCCCAGGGCCTGTTCAGTTCGTTCTACAGCGACCGGGGCAGCCACTACTGGCACACGCCGGAGGCGGACGGCAAGGTCGACAAGGAGAACCTCACCC
>JAUSCI010000026.1 GCA_030651305.1 Sulfuritalea sp.
AGCAGCACAAGGGGCGCATGGCCTCGGTCGCCTTTCATCATTTCAACCAGTATCAGGCGTCCGGCAAGGTCAAACTGTTCGAAGGCCATGGCGGCTATGCAAATGGCGAACAGCGGCGCGATTTCGTGTATGTCGGCGACGTGGTCAAGGTCAATATGGATTTTCTTGAAAGCCGCATATCCGGTATCTACAACCTCGGCACCGGACGCGCACAGAGTTTCAACGAACTTGCTGCCGCCACTGTGAATGCCTGTCGTGCGGTGGAAGGCAAACCGGCGCAATCCGTCGCCGAATTGGTGGCACAGGGCATCATCGAATACATTCCCTTCCCGGATGCATTGAAAGGGAAGTACCAGAGCTTCACCGAGGCAGACCTTTCGCAGCTGCGCGGCGCCGGTTACAAGGACGCATTCGCTGCGGTGGAAGAAGGCGTCGCCGACTACGTGAAATGGCTCGCCAGATGAGCTGGAAGACGCTCGAAGACTTCGTCGGCAATACGCCGCTGGTCCGGCTCGAGCGCATTGCGGGCGCGGAGGCCGCGCGCCGCAACAATGTGATCCTGGCCAAGCTGGAAGGAAATAATCCGGCCGGCTCGGTCAAGGACAGGCCAGCCTTGTCCATGATCAAACACGCCGAGGCACGAGGGCGCATCAAGCCCGGCGACACGCTGATCGAAGCCACCTCGGGCAATACCGGAATAGCGCTGGCGATGGCCGCCGCGATGCGCGGCTACCGCATGATCCTGATCATGCCGGAGCATCAGAGCGTCGAACGCTGCCAGACCATGCGCGCCTTTGGCGCCGAACTGGTGTTGACCCCCAAGGCGGGAGGCATGGAAGCGGCACGGGACCTGAGCGAGCAGATGGTCAGGGATGGCAAGGGCATTGTCCTCGACCAGTTCGCCAATCCGGACAATCCCCTGGCGCACTACGAAACTACCGGCCCCGAGATCTGGCGCGATACCGTAGGCAGCATCACGCATTTTGTTTCCAGCATGGGAACCACGGGCACCATCATGGGCTGCTCGCGTTATTTCAAGGAGCAGAATCCGGCGATCCGCATCATCGGCTGCCAGCCGGACGAAGGCTCGCAGATCCCCGGCATCCGCAAGTGGCCGGAAGCCTATCTGCCAAAAATCTTCGAAGCGTCGCGCGTGGATCAGGTAGAAAACGTAAGTCAGGCGCAGGCCGAGGAAATGGCGCGGCGGCTAGCGCGCGCGGAAGGCATCTTCGCCGGGATTTCGTCCGGCGGTGCGCTGGCCGTGGCTTTGCGCATCGCCGGTCAGGTAGAGAACGCGGTAATCGTCACCATTGTCTGCGACCGCGGTGACCGCTATCTGTCGACGGGCGTTTTTCCGGCTTAGTCCGGCTTAATCTGGCAGGGTAATCTTGTTGTCGGTGCTGAACTGATAGTCGCGGAATATGTGCTCCGCCGACAACAGTTGGTAACTGCCGTCGGCGTTGCGACGAGTGGTGTCCTTCAGCCGGTAGGTGTAGTGACCGCAGGTCCAGATCTCGAAATTGCGCATGTGGGTGCAAAGACAGGTCTTGTCCATCACGTGGATTTTCTTCGCCTCCGGATGCAGTGCCACTTCACGGTTGTAGGCCTCGATGTACTGGCAGTTTCCCGAGGAATCGAGCAGGTAGCCATAGGCCTCGCAATTGGGCCGGATGCCGTCGCCGATCCCCGGACTGTTCTTCAGCATGCGCATCGGATAGCCGGTGGGTGAAATGGTGTTCACCTCGATATCGGTCTCGCCGGCCTTGAAATATTCCTGCTGCACATCTTTCGGCAGGCCGCATTCTCTGGCGGCGGTGAAGCGGGTGGCAACCTGCACCGCGGCGGCCCCCATTTTCATGAAGGCGACGGCATCCGAACCGGTGAAAATGCCGCCGGCAGGAATCAGCGGAATGTCGAGGTGTTCGGCCCTCATCCACTCACGAATTTCGATGACGATTTTGGCCAGATCGTATGCGGCCCAATCCATGCCGAAACCCAGATGTCCGCCGGCAAGCGGGCCTTCGATCACGACATAGTCAGGCAGGCGCCCGGTGCGCGCACTCTTTTTCAGGAACAGTTGCAGGGCGCGCAGGGATGACACGATGATGCCCAGTTTGACGTCGCGAAAACGCGGATGATCCTCGATCAGCGCAAACGACCCGAGATGAAGTCCCGCCGCCAGCGTGATGCCGTCGATGCCGTGATCCAGCGCCGCCTTGAGACGAGCGCGCAGGGTGTCCCTCGGCGCGTTCATGGTCAGCTTTTCCATGCAGTTGATGAAAATCAGCCCATCGCCGCGCTTGGCCTCCATGGTGCGCCCGACGTGCAGCGCGGTCGCTTCCGCAAGCAGGCCGAGATCGAACTTCACTACCGCCTTGTCCGAATTGGCGACGTTGAACTTGTATTGCCTGAGTTTGTTCTTGACGTACTTGGTGTTGAAGCGGCGGTCTGAAACCGTCGGCACCATGGCATCAGAAATGTGACCGATGCCGCCCAGACGGGCCGCTTCCAGGGCAAGTTCGGCGGTCGAGATATCGACGCCCATGCCACCGACCATGATCGGTACCAGTTCCTGCTTGCCCAACCGCAGGCGAAAATCGTCGACGCGCTTCATTGCAAACTTTTCCATTGATTGGCAGCCGGTCATTATCGCCTGTCGAAAGCCGGTTCTGTTGCTGTTGCGCCGGAAAATTCTCTCTGACTCAAGCCATTAACCGCAACAGGGCTTCTCCGTAGCGCTCTGCCTTGGTCTGGCCGATGCCGGGCACGCCGAGCAAGCCTGACAGGCTTGCCGGACGTCGCACCGCGAGTTCGCGCAGAGTCTTGTCGTGCAGGATGACGAAGGCAGGCACGCCCTGTTCGCGCGCCAGATCGGCACGCCAGGCGCGCAGGGCTTCGAACAGCGGTGCATCGGCGGCTGCCAGCGTAGTCGCGGCATCGGATCGCCGTCCCGCCGGAGCCGACTTTTTGCCGCCGACGCGCTTTGCTTGCTGGCGCAGCGACAGCGTTGCTTCGCCTTTCAGCACCGGTCGCGCCGCGTCGGTCAGGCGCAGCCCGCCGAAGGCCTGCGCGTCAGCATGCAGCAGACCGGCGGCCAGCAGTTGGCGGAACACCGAGCGCCAGCCGGCGTCATCGAGATCGGCGCCGGCACCGAAGGTAGGTAGATTGGCATGACCGAACTGCTGCACTTTTTCGGTGGCCTTGCCACGCAGGATGTCGATCAGATGACCGGCACCAAAACGCTGCCCGGTGCGCAAGACCGCCGACATGGCTTTTTGCGCGGCCACAGTGCCATCCCATAGTTGCGGCGGATCGAGGCAGGTGTCGCAGTTGCCGCAGGCTGCGGCCTCTTCACTGAAATACTTGAGCAGCAGCACGCGCCGGCAATTGGCCGTTTCGCACCATGCCAGCAGGGCGTCGAGCTTGCTGCGCTCGACGCGCTTTTGCTCGTCGCCTGCGGTCGATTCGTCGATGCGCAGGCGATGGATCACCACGTCGTTGAGGCCGTAGGTCATCCAGGCCTCGGCCGGTTCGCCGTCGCGCCCGGCGCGACCGGTCTCTTGGTAGTAGGCTTCGAGGCTCTTGGGCAAGTCGAGGTGGGCGACGAAGCGCACGTCCGGTTTGTCGATGCCCATGCCGAAGGCAATGGTGGCCACCATGACAATGCCGTCTTCGCGCAGGAAGCGCTGCTGATGGCTGAGGCGCATGGCCGCATCGAGCCCGGCGTGGTAGGCCAGGGCGGGGATGCCTTGGCCATTGAGCCATGCAGCGGTTTCGTCCACCTTCTTGCGCGACAGGCAATAGACGATCCCGGCCGCGCCGCGTTGACCGCCGAGAAAGTCGAGCAGTTGCCGGCGCGGGTTGTCGCGTTCCACCACCGTGTAACGGATGTTGGGCCGGTCAAAACTGGAAATGAACACGCGGGCCGCATCAAGTCCAAGACGGGTAATGATTTCCTGCTGCGTCAGTTGGTCGGCTGTTGCCGTCAGGGCAATCCGCGGTACCGCTGGATAGCGCTGGTGCAGGGCCGAAAGCTGGATGTACTCCGGGCGGAAATCGTGGCCCCACTGCGACACGCAATGCGCTTCGTCGATGGCAAACAGCGCCAGGCGATTCTTGCCGACCAGATAGTCCATGACGCCGAGAAAGCGTTCCGTCAGCAGGCGTTCCGGTGCGACATAGACCAGGTCGAGCTCGTCCATGCGCAGGCGCCGCTCGACTTCGGCTGCCGTTGCGTAATCCTGCGAGGAATTGAGAAAAGCCGCCCGCACGCCCACTTGCAGCAAGGCATCGACCTGGTCCTGCATCAGCGCGATCAGGGGCGAGACCACGACGCCGACGCCGTCCCTGAGCAGGGCGGGGATCTGGTAACACAGCGACTTGCCGCCACCGGTCGGCATCAGCACCAGCGCGTCGCCGCCATTGATCAGATGGTCGATGATCTCCTCCTGCGGCCCCCGGAACGACGGGTAACCGAAGACGCGGCGCAGGGTTTCGAGGGGGGCAGTCATTCGGGGAATTCGGCGGTGAGCTGGGGTGCGCATTATGCCCGCTGCGCCGGATTGCAGGAAACCATTCGCGCGACACTGATATCATCAAGCCCTGTTCAATGGAGCCCTATCATGGCCAGCAATCCTGAAATCACCAGCATGGCGCTGTTCTGCGACTTCGAGAATGTCGCTCTCGGCGTGCGCGACGCCAAATACGCCCCATTCGACATCAACAAGGTCCTCGAGCGACTGCTGCTCAAGGGCAGCATCGTGGTCAAGAAGGCCTACTGCGACTGGGCGCGCTACAAGGAATTCAAGGCGCCGATGCACGAGGCTTCGTTCGAGCTGATCGAGATTCCCCATGTGCGCCAGTCCGGCAAGAACTCGGCCGACATCCGCATGGTGGTTGACGCGCTGGACCTCTGCTATACCAAGTCGCATGTCGATACCTTTGTCATCATCAGCGGCGACTCGGATTTCTCGCCCTTGGTGTCCAAGCTGCGGGAGAACAACAAGCGCGTCATCGGTGTTGGCGTCAAGGCGGCCACCTCCGACCTGCTCGCCGCCAACTGCGACGAATTCATTTTCTACGACGATCTGGTGCGGGAACTTCCCGCCAAGAAGCAGCGCAGCGAAAGGAAAGCGCCCGCCAAACCCGCCGCCAGCTCTGCAAAGGCGGCAGCGCCGAAGGTCGATGAAAAGGCCGAAGATCCCAAGCGGCAGGAGGCGATCGATCTGGTCGTCGAAACCGTCGAGGCGCTGGTTGCCGAGCGAGGCGAAGACGAAAAGATATGGGGTTCCATGATCAAGCAGACGCTCAAGCGGCGCAAGCCCGGGTTCAGCGAGTCCTACTACGGCTACCGATCCTTCGGCGAACTGCTGGAGGACGCAAAAAGGCACAAGCTGCTGATTCTGGAGCGCGACGAAAAGTCCGGCCAGCACATCATCCGTCTGCCGGCAGAAGATTGAACTTCGGTTCGTGAGCAGCACTCCCGAGATCAAGCCGGAGCAGTCGGTCGAACTGCTCAAGGAACTGCACATCCTGACCCGCGACGGCAAGCTCAATCAGGACAGCCGGCGCAAGCTGAAGCAGGTCTATCACCTCTACCAGTTCATCGAGCCCTTGCTGGCCGAGCTTGTGACGCAGCGTGGAAACCTGGTGCTGGTCGACCATGGTGCCGGCAAGTCCTACCTCGGCTTCATTCTCTATGACCTGTTCCTCAAGGCCAGGGACAGCGGCCAGGTTTACGGCATTGAGAGTCGCGCCGAACTCGTCGAAAAATCGTGCGAACTGGCACAGCGACTGGGATTCTCTCGCATGTCCTTCCTCAATCTTTCGGTCGAGGAGTCGATCCAGTCGCCGCAACTGCCGCAGTACGTCGATATCGTTACCGCGCTGCACGCCTGCGACACCGCCACCGATGACGCCATCAAGTTTGCGCTGCACCGGCAGGCGCAGTTCGTCGTGCTGGCACCCTGTTGCCAGGCCGAAGTCGCGGCCGTACTGCGCCGGCACAAGAACGAATCATTGGCGCGGACAGCGCTGGCGGAAATCTGGCGCCATCCGATCCATACCCGCGAATTTGGCAGCCAGATCACCAATGTGCTGCGCTGCCTGTTGCTCGAAGCGCATGGCTATCAGCTAACGGTGACCGAACTGGTGGGCTGGGAGCATTCGATGAAGAACGAACTGATCATCGCCCGTCGCGGCAGTACTCCGCGCGGCAATGCCCGCGAGCGCATGACGCAGATACTCCGCGAGCTGAATCTCGGCGACCTGCAAACCCGCTTCGACTACTGAACGCAGAAGTCGGCGCTGGCGACACGGCACCCCCAGCTATGACGTCTTGCCGTAGCGTGCCAAGAGCCGCGCCGAGGCGAAGAGGACGAGCCCCACCACGGCGCTGATCGATGCCAGTGGCAACAGCGTGCCATCGTGGCTGCCTCCCACCAGTGTGCCGGCAGCGAGTGCCGCGTACATGACGAGGCAGCCGAACAATCCGGCAGCGGCACCGGCTTTGTCCGGAAACGGCGCCAGCGAACCCGACTGGGTGCAAGGGAAGTTGATGCCATGGGCGGTCATCACGACGAATTGTGCGGCGACCACCAGTGTCCAGTGGCTGACACCGGCCAGTACCAGCAGCAGGAAGCCCAGCCCGCCAAACAAACCTACTGTGGTGCCCAGCGCCAGAACGCGGTCGACACCGATCTTGCCAATCAGGCGACGACATATCAGGGTGCCGCCCAGATAGCCGCAGACGCCGATGGCGAACAGGTAGCCGTAATACTGGGTAGGTACGCCGAGAACACGGATCAGGACGAAGGGCGTGCCGGAAATGAAGACGAAGATCGACGCATAGGAAATTGAGCCGGGCAAGGCGTAGGCCCAGAAAGCCGGGCTGCGCAACACGTCGCCATAGGTGCGGACGAGGCTGCTCAGACGCATGGCATGCGGGTTGGGCTGACTGTTGGATTCTTTGAGGAAGCGCAAGGCGGCAACCCAGACCGTCAGTCCTGCCAGAGCCAACGCGACGAAGGCTGCCCGCCAGCCGAACGCTACCTGCAGGTAGCCGCCGAGTATCGGCCCGAGTATCGGCGCCAGCGCCAGCAGGGAACTCGCTTTGGCCAGTACGCGAGCGCCTTCCGCAGGAGAGTAGGCGTCGCGGATGATGGCCCGCGCCACGACGACGGCGGTGCAGCAGCCAATGGCCTGGACGAAGCGGACGACAATGAGCCAGTCAAGCGCCGGCGCAAGGGCGCAGGCGAAGCTCGCCAGCAGATAGACCGACAGGCCACCCATCAGTACGGGTCGCCTGCCGAAGCGGTCAGACAGCGGGCCGCTGATGAGCTGCGCCGAGCCGAAGCCAAAGACGAACAGGGACAGCGTTGCCTGCACCGCCGCCGGGCTGACGGCGAAGTCAGTGGCCATGCCTGGCAAGGACGCAAGGTAGAGGTCGGTCGACAGCGGCTGCAGCATCAGGCAGCCGGTCACCAGCCAGAGCAGGGTAGTGGGTGTCATTGACGGGTAGCGATCAGGTTCAGCCGCGCTTGTCGCGCATAACGCGAGCCTTCTCACGCACCCAGTCGCGATCCTTCTCGGCGTCGCGCTTGTCGTGCTGCTTCTTGCCTTTCGCCAGCCCGACCGACAGTTTGACGCGGCCCTTGCTGTAATGCAGATCGAGTGGCACCAAAGTGTAGCCGGCGCGCTCGACCTTGCCGATCAGCTTGCTGATTTCCGCTGCGTTCAGCAGCAGTTTGCGTGTGCGCACCGGGTCGGGATTAACGTGGGTCGAGGCCGACAGCAGCGCTGTAATGTGGGCGCCGATGAGGAATACCTCGCCGCGCTTCAGCACCACATAGGCTTCCTTGATCTGTGCGCGCCCGGCACGAATCGCCTTCACTTCCCAGCCTTCGAGCACCAGACCGGCCTCGTAACGCTCTTCTATGAAGTAATCGTGGAATGCCTTCTTGTTGTCGGCGATGCTCATGGCTTGCGCGATAAAATGCGGCATTCTACTGCACCCCGGCTACCCGCCTTTGCCATGGCTCTGGTCGAAAAATCCGTACTGATCGAACGCACACCGCAGCAGATGTTCGGCCTGGTGGATCGTGTCGAGGACTACCCCCAGTTCCTGCCGTGGTGCGGTGGCACGGAATTGCTCGAGCGCACGGCGACGCGCACCGCCGCAACGCTGCGCATCAGTTACCACGGCATCAAGTCGCAGTTTTCGACCGAGAATACCAAGGAAGAGCCGCACCTGATGGAAATCAGGCTGACCGACGGTCCGTTTACGCACATGGACGGCCGATGGCGCTTTACCCCTCTGGGCGAGACGGCTTGCAAGGTAGAATTCCGGCTCCATTACGAATTTTCCAGCCAACTACTGGAAAAAGTACTCGGTCCGGTGTTCAATCACATCGCCGATACCTTCGTCGAATCCTTTGTCGTAAGGGCACAGAAAGTCTATGGCTGAAACCATTCACGTCGAAGTTGTCTATGCCAGACCGGAGCGTCAGGAAGTCGCCAGCATCAGCTTGCCGGCGGGCAGCACGGTGGCGCAAGCAATCGAAGCATCTGGCCTGCTGGACAAGCATCCGGATATTGACTTGGCCGGAAACAAGCTCGGCATCTACGCCAAACTGGCCAAGCCTGATACCGTTTTGCGAGATCGTGACCGGGTTGAAATCTACCGTCCGCTCATCGCTGATTCCAAGGAAATGCGCAAACAGCGTGCGGCCGAGGGAAAAGCTACAAGAAAAGGCGAAGGCGAGAGCGAATAACACCTTGACACGTCAGCGACGCGGTCGGACTCCGGCGAGCGCATCCAAACCGCGATTCCGTCTCGCGTATAATGCGCTTTTAGTTTCGGCCGCTACGCTTAACGATGGAAATGCCAGCGTTAGCCTTCACTGGAAACTGCGTTTCGGAACCACACAAGGAAAACAATTATGCGATTGCTCCAGAAGGCGCTGACGTTTGACGACGTCCTCCTGGTTCCCGCTCATTCGGCGATTCTCCCTCGTGACGTCAGCCTCGCCACCCGCCTTACCCGCAAGATTCACCTGAACCTGCCGCTGCTTTCCGCCGCGATGGATACGGTGACGGAAGCGCGTCTGGCGATAGCCTTGGCGCAGGAGGGCGGCATCGGCATTGTGCACAAGAACCTGACGCCCAAGGTCCAGGCGGCCGAAGTAGCCAAGGTCAAGCGTTTCGAATCCGGTGTGCTGAAGGATCCGATCACTGTTCCGCCGACGATGACGGTGCGCGAGGTGCTGTCGCTGACGCGCAGCCACCGCATTTCTGGCCTGCCGGTGGTGGACAACGGCGTCGTGGTCGGCATCGTCACCAATCGTGACACGCGTTTCGAGACCAACCTCGATCAGGCGGTACGCGCCATCATGACGCCGCGCGAGCGGCTGATCACCGTCATGGAGGGAAGCTCGCCCGAGGAAGCCAAGGAACTGATGCACAAGCATCGTCTGGAGCGGGTATTGGTCGTCAATGCCGACTTCCAGCTACGCGGCCTGGTGACCGTCAAGGACATTCTCAAGTCCAGCGAACATCCATTTGCCTGCAAGGACGAGCAGGGTCATTTGCGTGTCGGTGCCGCCATTGGTGTCGGTGAAGGTACCGAGGAACGCGCTGAACTGCTTGCCGAAGCCGGTGTCGACGTGATTGTGGTCGATACAGCCCATGGCCATTCCGAAGGCGTTCTGCAGCGCGTGCAGTGGGTCAAGAGGAATTTTCCGCGGGTGGAAGTGATCGGCGGCAACATTGCCACGGCGAGTGCGGCGAAGGCGCTGATTGACCACGGTGCCGACGGCGTCAAGGTGGGCATCGGCCCCGGCTCGATCTGCACCACCCGTATCGTCGCGGGCGTTGGCGTACCGCAGATTACAGCGGTCGAAATGGTTGCCAACGCACTGGCTGCCAGCGGCATCCCACTGATCGCCGATGGCGGCATTCGCTTTTCCGGAGACATCTCCAAGGCCATTGCGGCGGGAGCCAATTCAGTGATGCTGGGTGGCCTGTTCGCCGGCACCGAGGAAGCCCCGGGTGAGACCGTGCTCTATCAGGGACGGTCATACAAAGCCTATCGCGGCATGGGCAGTCTGGGTGCCATGAAGGATGGTGCGGCGGACCGCTACTTCCAGGATTCCGATGCGAATGTGGAAAAGCTGGTACCAGAAGGCATCGAAGGGCGCGTACCCTACAAAGGTCCGGTGATCGCCGTCATCCATCAGCTGATGGGAGGCTTGCGCTCTTCCATGGGCTACGTCGGCTGCGCCACGATAGACGACATGCGAGCCAGGGCGGAATTTGTCGAAATCACTTCAGCCGGCATCCGCGAATCGCATGTACATGATGTGCAGATCACCAAGGAAGCGCCGAACTACCATATCGACTGACCAGTCACTGAACCAGCAGGGCGGCTGTGGCCGCGGCTTGCGAGACCAGACCATGGCCCACCAAAAAATCCTGATCCTCGATTTCGGTTCGCAGGTTGCACAATTGATTGCGCGGCGTGTGCGCGAACAACAGGTGTATTGCGAACTGCATCCCTTCGATGTCTCGGCGGATTTCATCCGCGATTTCCATCCGCAGGGCATCGTCCTCTCTGGCGGACCCAACTCGGTATATGAGGCTGAGGAATGGAAGGCGCCGCAGATTGTGTTCGAACTCGGCGTGCCGGTACTCGGCGTCTGCTATGGCATGCAAACCATGGCCGCGCAACTTGGAGGCAAAGTCGAAAGCAGCCACAAGCGTGAATTCGGCTATGCGGAAATGCGGGCACGCGGCCATTCAAAACTCTTCGACGGCATTCAGGATCGCACCAATGAGGAAGGCCATGGACTGCTCGAAGTCTGGATGAGCCACGGCGA
>JAUSCI010000033.1 GCA_030651305.1 Sulfuritalea sp.
CGGACCGCTGACAAACTGGTCAATGATTTCTTTCGGGATAGTCGGCAGCGCCGCTGCCGGTTTCTTCTTGCTCGTCTTGCTTGGCATACATGCTCCTTTTGCAACATGTTATGCCTCACACACAAAATTTCTGACAGGCTCTGCCAACGCCATACATCTGGCCGCCAGCGAACACTGCGATGAACTACTCAGCTTCGATGACAAGCGATTCTCCCGCAGAGCCAACCGCTTGTCACTCAAGCCTACCGTTAGAACTCCCATTTAACGCCGTTCCCCGCCGTCCCGCCAGCGCCGACTTTTCAAGGCCATTGATCAGAGATCACTCCGTTCAAGCAGCAGCTGATGTTTCCGCAGAAACTCTATGCTCACGTGCGATGCCGCGCCATATGAATAATGTCCGAATCTAAACAGACTTATGTAACGCTGATGCAGTGCCCGACCTTCATCGGTCTCAACAAACTTCGGGTTCAGTAGTTCTAACATTTCAACGACGAGCGAAAGTATGTCTTCGCTTGAGTTCTCATGCACATCGATTTCGGCATCGACATACTGTTGCGTGAAAAAGTAGCCACCTAACTCAGAATCCAGAACTTCTTTGAACCCAAGGTAACGATCAAGCCGCCTGCTCCATAACAACTTGGGAATACTTAAGTCGCAATAGCGTATCCCCAAGGTTTCGATAGGGATCATATTGGCCTGCGCGACGGGAACGCCAAATGTGCTTGAAAGAAAGGCCAAGCCCGAGGTACATCCAAGAAAGAACCGGGCCTTGGCGCACAGGAACACATCCATCCGATCGGACTTTAGCGGGTGAAGGGCGTAGTCGATTACCCCAGGCATCGCCGGCATTGGTGTCATGCTGGAATCGCCCATCCGTATGCAAAGGCCGCCGCGCCTGACGATCTCCTGCATCGCCAAGAACGTATTGCCGATACTCGCGTTGCGGTGCGACTGGATGATTTCGTTGCGAGGCAGAAAACCACCTTCCCGCACATGCACCGCCACGAACCACCTTCCGGGTGGGACACCAAGCGCGCCGAGTATTTCCTGCCCCCACACCTCGTCCTCACCAGTCAAAGACACGATAGGCGGGCGATCACCCCATAGCGCATTGATCGGATAAATGTCCTGCGTCCCAAAAAACTTCGACACGTAACGGCTTACATCCTGCTTCATCACAAGGTGTCGGCTCATTGTCTGCAGCAACAGGCAGAACCACGGTGTGTCGATCACCGTGAAGTAAGGCCTCCAATAGTTCAGCAGATGCTGATTCGAGACCCGATGAGGCGGTGCCAGCAGAATCCGCCGCCTGGCGGCGATGCGACCCAGCCGAACCTCCTTGAGCAAGGTATCCGGCTCTGTAGCCAGATGGCCGATATGTTCAGTACGGACGTTAAGACATCGATATCCGAGAACGTGACCCAGCAGTGCGCCCGGCAGCAGGATCAGCCAGAGCAATTCCTCGCCAAACTTTCGAGCAATGCCGGAGACTGCCCAGAGCGCACCGCGTTCCCGGTACCGCTGTCGGGCCACGATCAAATAGGTTGTCAGGCGAATCTGGATTTCGTTCAGACTCATCACTGCGGGTTGCGCAACTTCACCTGACCGATCATCACTTCGGGCGACGCAACAGGAACGGCCGCTCGATCAGCACAAAGCAAATGATAGCCCACGCCAATGCGCCGGGGAACATCACAAATGGTGCAAACCATGCTGGCGCGTAGACGACAGGAGCAATCAGGTTCTGGACCTGCCCCGCAGCCGCGAAACTGAACTTCGGGAAGACGGCAAGAATGAAGAACGGATGGATAAGAAAGAGGCTGTAGGAAACGACGCCAAGCACCCGAAGTGGCTTGATGCTCATCACAGCGGCAACCCTGGGCGAACGTAGCGTGCCGATCAGGATCAGGCTGCACGCACAGGCCAGTCCGATCGAATACTCCGCCAGATTCTTTGGCACGATTTTCAGAGCCGCGAACCAGTCAAAGAAGGTACCGCTGCCACCTACCTGGAAGTCCAGGAAGAGCAGAAAGCATCCGGCGAGGACCGTAAAGACGGCAAAGCGTTCGGAAATGCGCTGGCCGTGCCGATCAACGAATTCAAACACCAGAATCCCGACGAAGAAATACTTCCACAACCACAATTCGCGGGACGCCAGTGGGTCGACGAACAGCAACACCATGAAAGATGCCGCCGCCGCCGTCATCAACCGATTGCGGAAAGCGACTACCCACAGGGGCAATACCGCATAGAACAGCACCTCTACGTAAAGGCTCCATACCGGCGGATTGATGAACTTCAGATACACCGGGTTGACAGAACGCACCATGAATGCCTGCGAGAGAAAATTCGGCAGATCGAAGGTTGCTTGCGCAACACCGTAGCTCAGCAACAGTGTGAATAAGTAAACTGGATAAATCCGCAGAAAGCGCCGCTGCACATAGCGCCCCATGTCGTCCATCGTACGGATGTTCTTGACAGCACGAAAAATCAGAAAGCCGCTAAGCATGACGAAGATTGGCACAGCCTTGTTTCCCCCGACGGCAAGAAAATGCCACCACTGCTGCTGTGTAGTGTTGAATATTGGCTGCGGGAAAACCCATATATGAGCCATCGTCACCAGTGAGGCCGCGCCCCCGCGGTAGGCATCAAGGGCTGCTATCTCCTGCTTGGTTGACGGATACGGTAGCGAAAGGATAAGACCAGCGCGAGCGCGTACCGCTGGAATTGCCAAGGTAACGAGGAACAGGTAGAACGTCGCAGCACTAGCCGTGGCAACGCTGCTGAATTTCAGCCATTCAATCACTGGTGGAATCCTGCCTGCTGACTGCCGGTCGGCCTGTCACATCGCCAGTTGCTATTTCGCGCAGCGAATCAGCAAATACAGACCATGGTTCTGTGCCATCTGGCGCCGGTGCCCATTGTGCAAACTGGTTGCCGGTAAATGGCCCAAGAATGGTTTCGATGAAGACAACATAGTCCGAGAGCGGAATGACTGTGTGCCAACAAGGACGATTCAACCGGACCATCCTCCCTTGCCCTGATGTTCCTTCGCCAAGTCGACACGGCGTAACCTCACTCCCGTTGTCGGCAAAAATCATGACCGCCATTTCGCCGCGCACGACATGAAATGATTTTCCGGATTTGAAGTTGATGTGCGGCACATCGCAACTCTCTTGGGGCAGCGCAATCACCATCTCGTGCAGTGAATCGTCCTGCCCGGGGTGAAGCAGCACGCGGGCACGCCGCTGCGGTGCTTGTCGGGCCCGCTCAATCGTTCGGTCGATCAAAGCCTCATCGACTACGACGAAGGGCGAAGTCGCCACCTCGACAGCCGCACCAAGCTCCTTGAATGTTGCCCCATCCATCACTGCCCGGCCTCGCGCAAGCGCGCCTCCATTTCCTGCACCTGCGGGTAGAACTCGCTGCCACCCTCGAGTGGTTCTCCATAGATTGCAGCGAAGATGCCGCGCACACGATCCCATTGTTCGTCAGGAACGGTTCTCCAACGTCCGAGGAAGTTGGCAATATCCAGTTGAAGGCCGCTGAACAGCCGTGTCCCCCTTACCCGTTCCGACATCCTGTGGAGGCCGGACTCAAGCACATGCTCGCGCAGCATGTCAATCCCTACATCGGGTGCATTGTTGAGCATGCAGAAAAGGGCCAGCTTGAGCATTGCAAGGTCGTGCGTATCCGCATCCGAGCCAAAACGCCTGGCGCACCACTCAGGACGACGGATCCAGACACCGTCGGCGGCAACGAGGACTCCGTAGCGGAAGTCTTCTGGTTCGATGGGGTCCGGCTTGCGGAACAGGCCGAGGCGCGGGTATCCGTAGCCGCGATAGTCCAGGTTCAGCAGCACGAAGTCCTTGGACAGCAGGAAATCGTGGGTTTCGGAGAACAGCTTCTGGCCAATGAAACAAGGCTGAAAATTGCAGCTGCTGCGCACACCAAGGATGCAGTCCTCGAGCTGTGCTGCGGCGCCCTCGATCACGTCGTGCTCGGTGCCCTCGGTATCCACCTTGAGAAAGTCCACGTTTATGTTCCGTTCCGCCATCACCGCATCGATGGTGCGTGTCCTGATCTTGATCTCGCGTTCAATCTCGGCCTGCCCCGGCTTGAGGCGGCGAAAACATTCCGAGGTCAAATCCGGTTTAAGGAACGAACTCAGGCCACGATGCTTAAGCAAGTGAAACGTGCGCTCGCCTTCGCTGCTGTCCAGTGCGGTCTCGAATATCTCAAAAACAGTCTTGTCGAGCTTGGAACGCAGGCGCTCTGCCTCGACCGTATCCGGCTCGAACATCAGGTAGCTCATTTTTCCCTTGTAACCGCGCCAACTCGGGTGCATGCCATAGCGCGCGCCCACATCCATCACCACCGTTGAACCGAATCGCTCTTCCAAAATGCGCTCCCTAAAAAGTTCTGTTTCTTCAGGCCGGGATAAAGCTCACATCCGGCAGTGGCACCAGAAATCGACCACCGCCCGCCAGATAGTCACTGTTTTTCTCGCAGATCGGCCCGGCATAGCGCCAGGCGAGCACGATCACCAAACCGGGTCTGCGCGACAGCAGTGCGTCGCGGCCAAGAATCTCGACATCGTAGTCCGGCCCGACAAGCCGCTTCTTGAAGGGAGTATCGTCGACGACGAAACCGAGGTGCGGCCCGAGTTCGAATTGATTGATCAGCGACGCACAACCTACCGATGAGCCATACACCGCAACCACCTGCCCCTTGGCAAGGGTTGCCCCGACAGCCGTGGCAATATCGCGCTTGATTGCATCCAGCCGCGCAACAAGGTGCTCATAGGCTGTCGTGCCGTTCAGGCCGAACGCCTCTTCCTGCGCAGCCAACTCGCCTACGCTGCCATGAACCGGCCGACCCCCACCGTGCCTTTGCACCATGACGCGAATCGACCCTCCCTTCGGCCAAATTCGATCAACTCGAACGACCTCGAAACCCCTGGCAGCAAAGAACGACACCAGTGGCTTCACCGTGAAATACGACAGATGCTCGTGATAAACCACATCGAGCAGCATCTTGTCGATTACGTCCAGACCGTATTGGGTTTCAAAAACGAACAGCCCATCGTCGGCGAGGCAGGCGCGCACCCCCTCGATCATGTCCGTCAGGTCGTCCAGATTCGCCAGCGTGTTGTTGGAGATCACAATCGCCGCTCGCCCATGCGCGACGGCAAGTCTGCTTGCCAATTCCTCGGTGAAGAAATCGGCAATGGTTGGAATACCTCGTGCCGTGGCTGCCTCGGCAATACGCCTGGCCGGGTCGATACCGAGCACTCTGGCGCCCTTGGATTTGAAGTATTCAAGCAAGGTGCCATCATTGCTGCCAATTTCGATCACCAGCGGCGAGACCCTGCCGGCCAATTCAGGTGCAAGCGTGTTGGCCAGTTGAGCAAAGTGCTCGCGCAATCCCAACGAGATCGACGTCTCATACATGAAGCTGTCGTACTGCAGATGCGGATCGACCACGGTCGTAATCTGCAATAATCCACAATCCGTACAGCGGAACAAATCGAGTGGCGCGGCAACACGCAACAGCGACTCAATACCCTCGTGGTCGTCGCCGATATTGGGAGACACCACCGGTATCGGCTTGAGTGGAACTACTACATCGAGTGCACTGGAGCCGCATAACCGGCAGGTGTGTCGAATCATGAAGACCTGATCAGCCACGCTTAATTCCCTGGACGAACTGAAATATTTCTTCCAGCAATTCCATGTCCTTGAGCGAATCCTCGCCCGTCGCCAGGAGGGCGTTCGGCCTGCCGGCGATAGCGTCGGCAAAGGCCTGCATCTGACGGGTAAAACTCCATGGCTCAGATGTGTCATGCCCCCAACAGGATGTCTTGGCCTCGCCGACATTTTCATCGAGTGTCACGGCGGCGCAGCGATCACGCTGCTTAAGCGAGGTGAGTTGCAGTTCCAGGCGACCGCGCTCAAAGAAAAACTCGAACGATTCCTCCCAGCGACCGGTGGCCGCGCGACCAAGATCCAGCGTAATGGGAATGCCAACCGCATCAAACATCACGGTTGCTGCCTGATCGTAAGCGACGACCGCGTGCCGAACCGAAAGATCGGCTCCGAGCAGAAATCGAAGCAAATTGATGCTGTGCAAGCCGACATTGGCGAACCAATCGTACTTTCGCGCCAACTCAGGCTGGAGCCATTCGGGCGTTATGGGAAGAGTCGGCGCTGACGGGACGGCGGTAGATGCCTCGCTCCGAATGTAGTCTTCGCAATAGCCAACATACTCGGCACAGAAGTTCTTGCCGCGAACGTAAATCAGGGCTCCTAGACGCCGGGAGGATACAAGTTCAGCAAGGATTGCTTGCGCTCTTAGCACTCCCGCGTCGTAGCGCTTCATAAATCCTACGACATACACCAGCCCTTTGCTCCTGGCCAGCGCAACCAACTCTTGTGCAATGGGAAGCGTCATCGCCATCGGCTTTTCGGAAAGCACATGCTTGCCATAATTCAATGCATCGCGAACGAGCTCGGCTGTATGTGTTCTATGCGTGACGACAACCACCGCCTCATGTTGGCACTCCTTGAGCAAATCAAGATGTGATGTAAATGAACGGCAAGAATGTCTCGCAGCTACTCTATCAACAAGGGCAGCGTTCAAATCCGCAACACCGGCAATCTGCAGTGAAGCCGTCTGCTCAATTGCGGAAATGTGCACAATTTGGCTGACCATCCCGGTGCCAATTACAGCAACATTGCGCGGTAGTGCAGTGTGATCTTGGCTAACTGAATTCACGGTCGTGGCGGTTCGCGTCTAAGTCAGGTTGGATCAGGAACAATTTGTGGCGAGTACTCGCCAACCACAGCCATTTGTCGTGAAAAAATCAATTCAGCCGATTCATTATTGAATACTCCATCGCGCATGATTTCATAGCACTTTGTCGCAATCGGCTTAATCACGTCAGGATGTGCAATCTTCGAGTCAGGTATGTCCGGCAGCTTTCTAACCATAGGGACCTCAAGCACGTCCCGCAGACGCTGCCTGTCGTAGTTTGCGCCAAGAAAATCCAAGACACGCGGGATCTCATTTTTGATATCTGAGTAAGCAATCGTCACTCCTTGCCCACTCTCAGTAACCTTACGAAATACATAGTCATTGCGTAGTAGGTTAACTAAGTAGCCCTTGATAATTTCTATCGGCAAGTCGACCTGGGCCATAGGCTTTTCCCGCCCATGATCCAAATAATCGTCTTTGATTCGTTCCCTCAAGGTTGCCGCTTCTTTAGCAGTCCGTGCCAGATCAATCCCTGGGGCTTTACTGTCATAGTCGTGTGCAACGCCCCGAGACAAATTCGACTTGAGCAAATCCCAATAATCACGTACTAGATGGATGCGCTTCAGCGATACCGAGTGACAAGCGTATTCGATTAGTCTTACTGACGTTTCAGGCAGGTAGTCGTAAATCGGCAAAGTCAGCTTGGCGCCAAAGGGCAAAATGACTCCTGGCTCCAATTCTGTTGTCGTCAGCACATAAATCGATATGTAGATATCCGTGATCCCACTTAGAAGATGAAGATTTCCATTAACTGGTACGGGTGAGTAGGACTTCAACGAATACTCAAAATTGCATCTTGCGCCGACAGAGCTGAGTGTGGTTGCAACATAAGTACTGCCCGAGCGTGCATTGGAGAGCAGAAGAAATAATTCAGGTCTGACGGTCATTGCCTCTAACCGCGCTGTAGCGCGTTTTGATTCCTTCAATAAAGCCGCGAAATGGTGTCTCCGTATCAGGGCATACCCTGTAAGGTCGCTAAACGTACTTTGCACTAATTCCTTTATGGACATGGTTGTGTGGCGCTTCAGCTGAACAGCCTGTCTATTTCTTTGCGTTGAGCCTCATAAATCCACTGGGCACTCTTTTTTCTCAGAATCTCATCCCAAAAATATTGATAGCAGCAAGCAGTAACTTCGCGCAGAAGAGATTCATGAGGAATATTTGAATCCGGTATCGTGGGTAGCTTCCTGAGAATGGGCGTATCCAGGGCGGAAACAAGATCGTATCTATTCACCTCAACTTCCAGATAATCTAGGACTCGTTTGAATACTGATATTTCCTGAAGAGACTCATAGTTCACCCTGATTCCGTTCTTGGAATTGCATATACAAGAAAATGCAAAGTCATTTCGGATCAGGTTTGTGAGATATTTCTTGAAGTCCTCTTCAGGCAAGCCAACAAAAACGCTCTGCTTCTCTGGGCCCAGCTCGGCAACAGGAAGATTTGCATAAGCCTGATGCATATAACTGGACTCAGACCACCCTTTTCCGATGGGATTGAAATCATGAGCCACTCCGCGCGACAAATTCGATTTCAACAAATCCCAATAATGGCGGACAAGGTGAATAGGTCTTGAGATATTTCGGCACGATTTGACTATGGTCTTAATTTCCTCATCGCTCAGAAAGTCATAGATCGGAATCGTAAGTTTGGAACCAAATATCGGAACTTCAGGTTCAAAATGTTTCTGAAGTTCTGTCGCCACATCAAGAATCCCGTGGCATATGAATTTTTGATGCGGCATTGGGGTGCCATAGGGACGTAGTGCGAACTCAAAATCTCCTACGGCACCCATAGCTGAGAGCGACGATTGGAAATAGCTGCTGCCAGAACGTGCGTTCGACATAATGAGAAAGCAACGAGCTTCGGCATCTTTGCTTTGTCCACTTGATGCAAAGAGACACTTATAAAGAAGAGAGAGAAAGCTGGCCATAGATACGCTTCAGTCAAGCTTCTCGTGAAGAATATAGGCAGCGCCGTTGAAGCCATACGTAAAGAACTGGCTGGCGGTATAGCGGCTCTGCTTTTCCATGAATTCACGGTAGGCTCGCCGTTCTCCAAAGTTGGGATTGGCCTTGTTGCAGTTCCAGTCGTCGAACATCACGACACAACCATCCTGCAACACGTCGTCGCGCAACAAGGCGTCGAGCACTTCTACCGTCGATTGATACAGGTCGCAGTCAATATGGACCAGCGCCGCCTTGGTCTTAATCGGGGTCTTGAGCGACTCCGAATAAAAACCCCGGCATGTCTTGATGCGCTCGGCACGAATGATGGTGGCGAGCCTTTCCTTGATGTGGTGTTCGAGACTCCCGCCCAGCGTGGCGATGAAGTCATCGGAAAATTTCATCTTGTCGGACCAGATATTGCGTCCCGCGATCTCATAGCTATCGCGATCGACTGCGGAATCGTAGTCAGGCAATCCGGCGAAGGAGTCGTAGAGATGCAGATTGCCCATGACCCTGTAGTCGCGCATGGTTTCGGCAAAGATGCGAGCGGACCAGCCGGCAAGTACGCCGAACTCAAGCACGTCGCCGATCACGCCGGAGATTGCCGTGAACTCGAGACAGCGACGAATGGCTTCGCGATGAACCTGATTTGCGCGTTCCTGGTCGTAGAAGACGAAGCAATGACGGGTGATATCAGGTCCGGGGCGCGATTTCTCAATTGTGGCCAGGAGTTCCCGTGCTGCGCCTTCGCGCGGATCCGCTTCGAGCGCGGCAACCGCCATTGCAGCGGCACGCTCGGGGTCGCCGTTGGCCCATGCCACCGCCGCAGATGTCTTATAGAGCCTCGCAATGCGACGCAACTCAATTAATGCGTGAGGAAATTGATGCACTATGGCACACGCTCGGTTGAGGTAGCCGAACGCTTCGGCAACGCTCGATTGTTCGAGCAGTGCGCGGGCCTTGACTACACAGGCCATGGCATCCAGCGGCCCGTCATTCGGCACTACAACGTGGCTTGTCAGATCGGCGGCGAGTGATGCAGGCAATGCATCAGGAGGCTCCGCTGGCGTAACCCTATCTGGCGCGGCTACGGCTTGCGTGACAGCAGAGATGGCTGGCTTAACGGCTGGTGTTACCGGTCCTGTGGCTGCAGGTTCGACCAAGAAATTGACTTTGCCGCTTTCGCTTGTCTGGTCTGGCGAGATGCCCAGACGGCGGCCGATGCGGCGGCCGAGCTCCAGTGCAAGCTCGCGGCCGGGAATTGCGGAAACTGAAGGCGGCAGTTTCGATCCGCTGTGCGCCGACGGGCTAGTGGCGCCATCCGAGGCAAAAACCCGGCCGCCGCCTGCGTAAAGCCTGGCGACATCGGCAGACACTGCCGAGTGAGACGTGGCGAGTTCCAAACCTACCGCAAATGACCGCGATACCCTCTTGCGCAGAATGACGTTCAAATTGAAGCTGGGTATCGTCAGCAGGCCTTGAGGGCAATTGCCGGAACGCGGTATTTCGGGCTGCTCCACGTCGCGGATATCCTGATCGACAAGGCTGGCTTGGCCAGCCAGTGTGTACCAGCGTTCGACAATCTCGTATTCGTTTGCCTTGGCCAGGTCGACAAAGAAGCAATCGTGATAGCAAAAGTAGCCGTGATCGACCCAGCCGACGCTGGGAAGCTGATGAAAAAAGATGCCGCCCACTTTCAGTGCGTCGTGCATCACGCGGAAAGAGTTCATCTGATTGATGATGTGCTCGGTCGTGCCAAAATTGAGAACGACATCGAAGTGCTCCCGGTAGTGCGCAGGCAAATGCTCTTCGTTCAAATCGAAAATCTCGGTCTTGAGCGCCGGACAAACATCGTAGGATGTGTACTCGAACGGTGTCAGGTCGAGCAGTTCAGAGATATAGCTCGTTCTTTCTCCGGGACGCGGCCACGAGAAATAGGATATCCGTTTCGCTTCTTCATCGAAGGCGTGCTGATCTTCGATGGCACCATGACGTTCAACGAATGCGCGTATGGCCTCTGGCGTTGCGTGATACAGATTTTGAGAACCTATGTCCAGAATGGCGGAACGCGGATTAGCCAGGTAACCCATGTTGGACAGATACTCCAGATTCTTCATTGCAAAGCCCATAGCTGCTCCCTGATCAACGCGCTAACTTGGGTTTACCAATCGCCAAGTCGGCATTGATGCCATCATTCACTGCCTGGAAAAGATCGATTCTTCGCCTAACGAAAAACGACTCGCTCAGCCGTCCATTGCCAAAATAGCTGCGGTTGCCAGCTGCCTCACAGAGACTTTGCAGCACTTGGTCAGCCTCTGTGATCTCCATTACCTTCCCGCCTTCGACTCGCTGAAGCATCTCGACAGTTGCGGCCAATATCTCATCCGGCATGTTGGCATGCGGTTCGATGCCAAGCGCCTCCAGTCGATTCGTGTTGAAGATCTTCCAGCGGAAGCTTTCGGCGGTCATCTCGGAAACAGTCAGATAGCGCATTTCCGTTCTGTGCCAAAGCGGCTTGATCATGAATAGGACGCGATTGTTCCAGAGCTGGAAGTAGTTCGAGATGCAATTGACCAGCAGGCAGGGGGTGCCCAGGCTCATCACGACATTAGTCAGGCCGGAGGTGGTGCCAATGAAAAATCGCGCCGTGGCAGCGAGGAAAATATCGCATTGCTCCGATTTGAATTCGGAGTGTGGATAGTCGACGACCCGCTCCATGGGCGGCAGAGGTTCCATGCTGGTGTCCCCCATGCGAATGACCCAACCGCCACGATCGGTGACGGCCTTGATGGCGGGAATGTAATCTTCGGCGGCGGCGTTGCGGTGAACCTGCATCGAACCTTTGGCTTCGCGGTGATAACCCGTGCCGCGTATATGCAAGGCGACAAACCAGTCGGAAGAGCCCAAGCCCATCTTTTGGAGGAACTTGGTGCCTTCGCTCCTTAGACGGTCGGGGATCTCGATCAGCGGGCCTTGGCCAGTGATGTCCCAGGCTATTTGGCCCAATGCGCCAAACTCTGTCCAGTCGCCTGCGCTGCCATCAGTGCGCAAGTAGCCGTTGAAGCAGTCGCCGAAAGCCCGCTGGTAGGGAAACAGGTCATCGACCAGGAAGGAATCCTCAATGACGGTCACATGGGGGCGCCACAGGTCCAGAAAGGTCCTGTTGGCCACCTTGTTCGCCGGGGCCAACAACAGCGGACGACCGGGTTTTCCCATGCCCAGCTTTTGCAGTTTTAGATAACTGTCGAGCATGGCGATATGCCCGATCAGCGTGACCCATTCATAGGGGAGTATGCGGACTGGATCGTGGATGGCGATTCCATATTCTTCGCTCAGAATCTTCCGAATCTCGTCGGGCAGGCGAATCGCGCCGGCAAATTCATCCTGATTACGCAGGGCAGCCCCGTAGCACTGCACGCCGCGCTCGCCTTCGCCGATATGAACCAATCGCTCACCGACGAGGTTGTAGGCGTCATAGAGCAGGGTTTGCGGATGGCTGGCGCGATCGAACGCACGCGGAGCGAATCTGGCCGTATCGTAGGAAGCCGCAAGATTCTGATGGGGCATAAAGTGCCCATAACTTTCTCGAGCAGATCGCTGAAGATATGCGTAGGCTTCCCGTTCCTTGCCGAGGCCGAGCAATACATGGCCGAGGTTTCTCAACAGATCGGGGTTCTGTGTGCCAGTGAGTATGACCGTTCGGTAAAACCCCTCTGCCACAATGAAACGACCGCTTAATTGGGCTGCGATCCCGACATGAAAAAGCGGCAAGCCGTTTTCGGCGCCCCATGCAGCGGCGACCAATAAAAAACGGTAGGCCCGATCATAATCACCCGTGGCGAGAAACAATCGTCCACGCAGGCGCAATAGCCGAGAGGTGCGCGCCAGCCGTTGCGACGCAGTATCAAGCGTATCAAGAGTCGGAGCGATCTGAACAGATGCCGGGACGCCGCGCGCGACACTGCGCAGGGTGGCTCGAAGCAAAGCATCGAGTACCGATAGCGCCTTGTCCCTAAGCCACCCCCGACCTTGGCGGCGCATTCGCTCTTGAGCCACACCGCGACCGAGGATCAGGCGATGCAGGCGCGTCCGCTTGACCAAGCAACCAGCCTCATAGGCAAGCGAGAAACCAGTTTCCACGATGCTATCGGCCAGCGGGCCAAACCTCGCACGCAGAAACGAGGCTGCTGCGTCGACCCGATATGTGCCGGTTGCCTGCGCGTGCGCTGTAACAAGCCGCCGTAAATCCTTGAGCAACGCAGTCGTCGGCGGCGGCGTTTCCTTGGCCAGCAGTTCGCCAGCAATCTGCATCCCGATGCTTCGCGAGTCGGATCTTGCGAGCCAAGACATCCACGGCAAGAGTTGTTGACGCAGATCGGCCCGCAGGCCGTCAAGAATACCGAGCACAGACAGTCGCAAGATGAATTCCGATAGATTTTGCTCGGTAATTGCCGGCCTATCGGGGCCAAGCTTGAGGAAGGCGCGATGCTCGGGCGCATTTTCCTGCGCATGAAGCCGGACGAGGGGCAGATCAGAAAAAGAGGGAAGTTCGCGCAAGACGAAAAGGCGTAGCAGGCTTTCGAGCGGTTCGATGCTGCCATCGCCCTCGCGCCGCAGCCGGAGCAGCGGGCGCGCGAGTGCCTGCCAGTTGATGACCCGGTCAATCATCAACAGAGTTTCCGACGTGATTTGAGGCGGCATTTGCGCCTGCATCCCTTGATCTCTATTCACTTTCTGGCTGCATCCGGATCAAACAACGCCCGCTCGTCTCTCCGGAGCGCATGTTTTCGATGGCAGTATTGATGTCTTCCAGCGGCAGGCGCTCGGTCAGCAGTTCGCGCAGCTTGATGCGTCCGGCGTTGAACAGGTTCTGGTAACGCGGAATATCCTCGTTCGGGATGGCTTCTCCGCCATGAGAGCCGGAGAGCCCCTTGCCGAAGTGCAACGGTAGCGAGTAAATGTCGATATTGTTACCCTTGCGCGGCACGCCGACCAGGATCACGCGACCCTGCGGCTTGGTGATCTGGTAGCCGAGTTCGATGATGGCGGGCTGCCCGGTGTTGTCGATGAACACATCGGCGCCTTGCTTTCCGACAATGTGCTCGATTGCCGCCTTGGCGCCCTCGGTCTTCGAGTTGATCAGGTGTGTAGCGCCCATTTTCTTGGCCAGTGCTAGCCGGTTGTCGAACAGGTCAACGGCGATGACGGGATAAGCCCCGACCAGTGCCGCCGCCTGAACCATGTTGAGGCCGACGCCGCCCGCACCAAAGACCACGACGGCTTCGCCGATTCGTACCTTGGCGTTGTTCTCGACCACACCGAAGCCGGTGGTGACGGCGCAGCCGAACAGGGCCGCGACTTCGAGGTCACTGTCCGCAGGGATAGCAGTAACGCGGTTTTCCGCGACGATGGCGTATTCGTTGAAGGTGGCTATCCAGCCGGCGTTGAGCTTGGCACAGCGCCAGCGGTAGTTGGGTGGCGCGCCCTCGATACCGAGGCCCTTGCGCCAGTGCAGCACAACCTTGTCACCCGGCTTGACATGCTTTACGCCAGCACCTGTTTTCATGACCGTACCCGAGGCTTCGTGGCCGAGCAGGTGCGGCAGGAACTTGTCCTCGCCCTTGGCGCCGTCGATCTCGCCGAGTTGCGAGCCACAGATGCCGCTGTAGTGGATCTTGACCAGTACCTGGCCGACTTCGAGGGTTTCAGGCAACTCAACCTCGTCAATGATGAGCGGTTTGCGCTGCTCGACGAGAATGGCGGCTTTCATGGTTTTGGGGATAGTCACCGTCGCCTCACTCGAAATAGATGAACGAATGGTCGCCAGTGTAGCCAGTCTGCTTGAACCACCATTCCCATTCCTCGGGGGTGCAGAAGGCTTCGCAGGTAACCTGCCAGTAGAGCAGGTTGGCTTTTTCTTCTTCGGTGCGGTAGGACTCGACACAGAGATACTTGTTGTTCTTGCCGACGCGCTCCATTTCGCGCAGGGCTTTGTCGAGGTCGTAGTTGTGCAGATTGTGCAAGGCGTTGAGGGAGAAAACGAAGTCGAAGGTTTTGTCCGGCCAGGGGAGCGCGGTGGCGCTGCCGACCTGCAGGCGGGCCTTGATCTCTTCTTTGGCATTTTCGATGGCGTAAGCGGAAACATCAATGCCATAGACTTCGACACCGGGTAGCAGTTGGGTCAGCTCATAAAGCTGGAAGCCCTTGCCACAGCCGATATCCAGAATCTTGTCTCCCGGCTTGATGGCGTAATGGTCGATCATTGCCTGCCCTACCGGTGCCCAGCGCCCCGGCATGTAGCGATAGCCGCCGTAGTTGATGCGACGGTCACCATCCCAATAGTCGAAGGCCCACTGCTTGGCCAGCTTGGCGGCCTTGGCCTTGGGGAATTCGGGATCATTCACCCGTGCCAGATAGTCGCGCTGGGTGCTCTTGTGGATCGGAGACATCAAGTCAATATAGGCCATGATCGTAGGTTGCGATGGATTGGAAAAGGGTTGCGGCCTTGGCGAGTTGCGCCCGCTTGAGGGCGTCTTCGTCCAGGGTCGGATCGGCAAACTTGCGCCGGGCCAGATTGACCGGCAGGAATACATTGAGGGCGATGCAACACCACTTGACCTGATAGACAGGGCGCAGCAGGCGGGCACGCTCGGCCAGTTCGTCGGGCCGGGGAAGTGCTGCGCTTGCTTCCTGCACAAAGCGGTCGAACAGGTCTGTGGGCACGGGTACCGCAAGCTGGGCAAAGAAGTCGCCAGTCATCTTGGCGGGGTCGTCCCAGCCGGCGTATTCAAAATCGAGAAAACGGGGAGTGCCATCCGACTGGGCAAGGGCGTTGTGAAAGCCGAAGTCGGAGGGTGAGATGCAGCGTTGGGCTGGTTCAAGGTGGGCGGCCGGGTCAGGCCCGATACTCCGGGATGCGGCTGACACCTCGTCTTTCAGCTCCAACCAGCGGGCATGAATCTGCGTGGTGAGAGCTTGTGCGGCACGGTCTTCATTACTTGTCACGTCGACCGTGCGCAGGCGATCAAGTCTTGCCGCGATCAGGTTCAGGTGTTCGGTGATGGAGAAGCAGGCTTCCGATGCCAAGGGCAAGGTGGCGGCCTCCATTCTCGCGACAGGATCGTTCAAGGCGCGGAAGAATCGGGCAGCGCTGTCAACGTGCTCCCATGCAATCTCGCCTGCCTGGTATGGACAACCTTCGATGAACTCGAAGAGGGCGAGGCCATTGGCGGCACTCTTCGCCAGCGGAGCGGGCGCCATACCGGGCGCTGCCTTGGCGGCATACACCAGAAAGTCGAATTCGGCCGCCAGGCGGTCGCGAGTGTCACCCTCATGGCGGAAGTACTGCTTGACTGCAAAGACTCCGGCTGAGGTTTCGAGGCGGTAAGTGCGGTTGTTGCCACCTGCATTGCAGGGCACCAGTGAACGAATGGACGCACAAACATTTGCTGCGGCCAGCAGTGCGGCGCATGGGGCATGCAGGTCGGCCGGCCGGTTCATGGCGGAAGACACTGCCAGAACCCATGCCAGGATTGGATTACGGTGACACCAGTCAGCACCGCCGCCGCATGATGGCTTTCCGGGTCGAACAGGATGCGGCGGGTGCTTGCCGGAAAGCCGCTGGCCTGGAGTATTTCCGGAAGGTCGTCGAGGAAGATGTCGCAGCCGAAACTGCCAATGCGGGCCAGTTTTTCGTCTTTGGTCAGTTCGAAGAAGATTTGCGCCGCAGAAATCAGGGCCGTACCGTTCTCGCTCAGATGCCGCTCGACCCATGCACGCGCGGCGGCATGAAGATCGTATTGCGGCCCGAGGAAGGGATGTTTCGTCTTGTGGCTGACGATGGCTACCTCATGCCCGGCCAGGGCAGCCCAGCGCAGGAATTCGATCACGCCGGGATAAGCCAGTGCTTCGTCCATGCGGGCGCCGTAGACGGTGCCTTGTATTTCGGTCCAGATTTCTTCCCGACCGATCCGGCGCAGATAGTCGCGCACAGCGACCTTGTTGACCGGGGTATCGTGCGGCACAACATCCTGCTCACGGGCGACTTTGTGGAACAGCGCGTCGTAGCTGACGATGGTGTTGTCGAAATCGAGGCCGATGCGCATGGGTGCGCTTATGCCTTGCTCAATGCGGCGAGGATGCGCGTCGCAATGTTGCCTGGCGTCAGGCCATACTTGGCGCGGGCATATTCCTGGCCGCCGACTTCATGCATGAACTCGTCGGGCGTGCCGAAGCATATGAGTGGGGTGGCTGCATTCGCTGCCGCGCGCCACTCGGCCACGGCACTGCCGAGACCACCGATGAGGCCGTGCTCTTCAACGGTAGCGACGAGCTTGACCCGTTTTGAAGCAGCGGCGAGATAGTCGACATCGAGCGGCTTGATGGTATGAAAACTGACCACTTCGGCTGATATGCCCTGCCCTTGCAAGAGATCGGCCGCCTTGAGCACTTCAGGCATGATGGTCCCTGCGCTGAGCAGCGCGACATCGATTCCTTGGCGAACAACGATCGCAGTGCCGATCTTGAGGTCAGGCGCCTGCGCATGAATGGCTGGCTCGCCCTTCTTGCCGATGCGAATGTAAACAGGGCCATCTTCAGCCACGGCGGCACGCAGGGCAAGGCGGAGTTCTGCCGTGTCGCAGGGCGCCATGACGCGCATCCCCGGCAGGGTACGCAGGATGGCAATGTCTTCAAGGGAATGATGGGTCGGTCCCAGTTCGGCATAGGATAGACCCGAGCCCGTACCAACGATGACGACCGGTGCCTTGTGGTAACAGACGTCGACGCGGATCTGCTCGAAGCAGCGCGTTGTGGTGAAAGGAGTGATCGTGTAGACCACGGGGCGCAAGCCGGAAAGAGCCATGCCCGCAGCGACGCCCATCATGTTGGCTTCGGCAACGCCACAGTTGTAGAAACGGCGCTCGTCAACCGCCTTGAACTTGTCGAAGAGTTTGTTGCCTATATCGCCGGACAACAGGACGACCCGGTTGTTCTGCTGGGCAAGTTTGGTCATTTCGTCGGCGAAGGCGTTTCTCATGTCGACACCCCCAATTCCTGCTTGGCCCTGGCCACTTCATCCGCCGTCGGGATGCGGTAGTGCCAGTTGTTGTCGTCTTCCATGAACGAGACACCCTTGCCCTTCACCGTATGGGCGATGATGGCGGTTGGCCGGCCATCTCTTGCGGGATGTTGCTGCAGGGCATTTAGCAGAGCAGTCATGTCGTGACCATCCACTTCGATTGCATTCCAGCCGAAGGCACGCCATTTGTCGGCGAGCGGATCGAGCGCCATGACCTCGCGGCTGCGACCGGTGGCCTGCCACTTGTTGAAGTCGATGATGATGCAGAGGTTGGCCGCGCGCTGCGCAGCAGCAAGCATGGCTGCCTCCCAAACCGAACCCTCATTGCATTCACCGTCACTGAGCACCGCGTAGACGTTGCAGGTCAGCTGCTGAATGCGCCCCGCGAGCGCCATACCCAAGCCCAGAGGCAAACCGTGTCCAAGGGATCCAGTGGCGGCTTCGATGCCGGCCAGATGATCGGGCGTCGGTGGATGCTCGGCAAACACACCGCCATCCTGGCCGTAGGTGTCGAGCATCGATTCAGGGTAGAAACCGCGCTTTGCCAAAACCTGGAACAGGGCCGGAGCACCATGGCCCTTGCTGAGGATAAAGCGGTCCCGTGTTGCGTCGCGTGGCTTGGTTGGATCAATCCGCAGAACAGCGAAGTACAGAACCGTCAGGATATCGACGCAGGAAAGGCAGGAACCCAGGTGCGGCGTGCCTGTTTTCGATGAGTTTTCGATGATGCGGGCACGGAGGTCGCGTGCCGTCGCCTGCAATGTTGCGATGTCGGCCATGGTGGGTTCGCTGTCAGGGCTTGTGAATGTAGTCGTGGGGCTCGGCCTTGAGAGCCTCGAAGTTTTCTCGCACCCAGGCGATGCACTCGTCGAGCCCCTGGTCGAGGGCGATTTGATCCTGCCAGCCTAGCTCGGTGCGCAGCTTGGTGCTGTCGAGGTGATACGCGGAATCCTTGCCCATGCGCTCGCCGACGACTTCGGCGTGATCCTCGAAACGCACGCCCAGCTTGGCGCAAATGCGCTCGACCAGTTCGCGGATGGAAACCACGTCGTTGGTCGAAATGTGATAGGTATCGCCGTCATGTCCATTCTTCATGACGCGCCAGGTGGCGTCGGATACGTCGCGGATATGGATGAAGGAACGTGTCGAGACTCCACCGCCGTGAAGCTGGAGCTTGCGCCCGAGCAGGATGAACAGGATGGTGCGCGGAATGATGCGATAAAGTTGCTGCCCCGGACCATAGACGTTGGCGGCCCGCGTGCTGACCACTGGGAAGTTATAGGTGGCACGGAAGGTGCGCAGGCTCATGTCGGCCGCAGCGCGTGATACCGCGTAGGGCGTGCTCGGGTTGAAGGGAAAGTCCTCTTTCACAAAACCGGAGCAACTCCCATAGACCTCCGGCGTCGAAATATGAACGTAGCGCTTGAGGAAATCGCACTTGCGCAACTCGTCGTGGAACTTGACGGTGGACACGGCATTGGTCATGAACCAGTCGCCGGGGTTTGCCCAGCTTTCGCCCACCATGCTCTGTGCGGCGAAATTCACCACAAACGCCGGCTTCACTTCGCGAAGCAACGAGGCAATGGCAGGCAAGTCCTTGTTCAGATCGAGTTGTTTGAACTCGAAGTTGGCGCGATCGTGCCACTTGTAAGGCAGAAAGGCGGAGATCGGCTCAGCCGACCGGCTGGTGCCGATGACCCGGACGCCCTGGCTCAGGGCAAAATCGACAAAGCTCGCGCCAGAAAAAGAGTTGCTGCCGACGACGAGTACTGTATCCATGGCTTCTTATGTTTGAGGACGTTTGTCATATAGCCACTGCATCACCATGTGGCCAACGATGAGCTGCATGTCTTCGGCGATCTGCATGTCATCCACGGGAAAGTGAATGGCAACGTCTGCAAGCTCCATGCTGCGGCCACCGCTGTAGCCAAGAATCGCATACGACTTGATACTCATGGTCCGTGCGCGTTCCAGCGCACTGACAATGTTTGGAGAGTTACCGCTGCCGGACAACACAATAAGAATGTCGCCTGCGCGGCCTTGAACCGCGAGCTGCTCGCAGTAGATTCTGTCGTAACCAACGTCGTTGGCCAGACAGGTCATGACCGCCGGATTCGCCGATAGCGCCAGAGCACGAATCCCGCCCCCGGTACGTTTTGCCACACCGTAGCTGAAGTCGTTGGCAAGATGCAGGGCATTGCCGGCGCTGCCCCCATTGCCGCAAAGAAAGACCTGGTTGCCCTCCGCCCAGGCGGCGTGCATGTCTTTCGCCAGGCGAGCGACGCCGGACCAGTCGGACGAGGCAAGCACCCGGCCCAGACGGTCCGCGTAACCGGAAAAAAAGCCTTCCATCGGAAAATTTGGTTCCATAAGCGTGACCCTTCCTGTTACGTCGTCAGAACAGTCTTTTGCATCCACCGCAGATTGTAAAAGCGGTCCTCGTCCTTCAGATTACCGGCACGATACTTTTCGATGATCTCCCGGATGGCATCTTCAACCCCCTTCTTCGGCTTGAAGCCAGTGGCCAACAGCTTGTCGGAATTGACGCGATATGAGCGCGGATCGTTCGACTCGGTCACAACGATTTCCACCGGTACATGCTTGGTTACCAGCCTGGCAATGTCGAGGATGGAGATATTTTCAAAGCCGGCGTTGTAGATGCCGGTTACTTCGGGGTGGTCAATCAGATGAAGATAGATGTCGGTAATGTCGTCGATGTGGATGTTGGGGCGCGTCTGCATGCCGCCGAACACTGTGATTTTTCCCCTGGACAGGGCCTGCATGGTTAGCATATTCACCGAAACGTCAAGGCGCATGCGAGGTGAATAGCCACATACAGTCGCCGGGCGGATGATCTGCACGAACATGTCATCGCTGTAACTGAGCAGAACGCGCTCGGCGACCATCTTGGTCTTGTTGTATTCGGAGATCGGCTTGAGTTCGAGGTCTTCGGTCACTTGCGGTTCGTCCTTGATGCCGTAGACGCTCCCGGAAGAAGCGTAGATGAAGCGCTTGACACCCTTGCGCCTGGCTTTGTCGGCAAGCTGCATGGTCGCCAGAGCGCTGACTTCCCACGTGAGTTTGGGATCGAGATCGCCACAGGGATCGTTGGCGATGGAGGCGAGATGAATGATGCCGTCGAAGCCATCCAGATCGATCGAGTCGATGTCGCGGACATCACCCGTGATGATGGTCAGCTTCGGGTGGGGCTGGAGATAGTTGCCAAACCACATGATATCGAGCGCAACGACCTCATAGCCCCGATTCAGAAGCTTGGGAACGAGGACATGTCCTTTGTAGCCACAGCCGCCAGTCACTAGAATTTTCATTTTCGGATCTCGAGGATAGCTTCAAGAAAGGGAATCTGTACGCTCGGTGGAAACGATCTTGCCGTGTTCGAGCGTGAGAATGATGTTGCATTGGTCCTTGATCATTGCGTGATTGTGAGATGCGATAACGACAAGTCTCGCTTTGCCCACCATCTGAGTAAGCTTGGCCTTGGCTTTCTGCACGAACTCGGCATCGCCGACGCTCAGCCACTCATCCATCAAAATGATATCTGCATCAACGCTGGTGGCCACGGCAAACGCGAGTCGCATGGCCATGCCGCTGGAGTATGTTCGCATGGGCAAATTCAGGAAATCGCCGATACCGGCAAAATCGGCGATGTCGTCCACCATGGCGTCGATCTGTCGACGGGACAGACCCATCAGCTGCCCTCGCAGATAGATGTTTTCCACGCCTGTCACTTCGGCATCCATGCCGAGCGTTATCCCGAGCATCGAGGTAATACGGCCATCGACTTTCAGGTCGCCCATCGTGGGTTCATAGATTCCAGCAAGAACCTGCAGTAGTGTGGTTTTGCCGGAGCCGTTGTTTCCGATCAGTCCCACGCGATCACCTTCGTGGAACTCGAAGTTGAGGTTGTCGAGGGCCCGAACCACCACGCGGTTAGCCGCGTCCTTTGCGAGGATTCCGCCTGTCGCCAAATTCAAAAGGCTTTTCTTGAATGAGCGATGACCCGTGAAACTGTAGATTGGGAATTCGACCACCAGATTGTGTGCTTCGATGACTGCCATGGTCTCAGAGCCAATACGGAACTCTTGCCCGGAAACGGGCAAAGATCAGGAACGCGGCTACGCTACCGAACACCAGAAAGCCTGACGTAACGATCCAACTGATTGCGTGCACCGGTTCGCCAAGCAAAGGGGCGCGAATCACCTCGATGAAGTGGTAGAGGGGATTGAAGTCAGCCACAAACCGGTTTTTCTGGCTGAGCATGTCGGCTTTCCAGATTATGGGCGACAGAAAGAATGCGACCTGGACAATGTTGGTCACGAGTTGCGGTATGTCGCGGAATCGCGCGCTGAGCACTGCCAGCAATAGTGCAATCCAGAACAGGTTGCCCAGGACCAGCAGGAGACCGAAGGGAAACAGCCACACGTCGCCCCAGTGAGCAGGCGGTAGAAATATCAATACCAACACGATAATCACGGCGTTGTGGGCAAGCATGACCACGTTCTTGGCGAGAAGCCGGAAAACATGAACAGACAAGGGCAACGCCACCTGCTTGATATAGCCCTCTGCACCGACAAAAGCACTTCCGGCCTCGTTGATTACGGCCGAAATGAAGAACCAGATGATCAAGCTGATGGCGAGATGCTGCAGATAGCTTGCTACATCCTGACCGAGCAGCGCACCGTATAGCGGGCCCATCGCACCAACCAGTACGCCTGTGCTTACGGTTATCCAGAACGGACCGAGAAACGAGCGGCGATAGCGCTGTTTGGTGTCTTGCCAGGCAAGCGACCACCAGAGGGAAGCTCTATCCAGACCACCACGAAGATCAAGTTTCGCCTTGTTCAAGTCCAAAGCGAATTTACTTCCTGTCGGCACAGTCATCTTGTTCGTTGGTGAATCCACGCGGTTACCGAATATGTCTTTTTCGAAAGAACTACCCGCCCCCCTCCGCCAACAAAAACCCCCTGCAGCGCTCGCCGATGAGTTTCTGGCGAGCTTGACTGCGGGGGGATAGGTGGCTCCCTGAGAGACTGCCTGACAACCTGCCTACGCTGGTAATTTGTGGAGCGGATTCTACTACTGGAAGGCGTCAGATCTGGCCGATCTGAAATCTCTGGCAGGGCTATCGCATACGCAGACGTCGTAAACCCTGACGAAAAGGCGTTCACAGACAATGAGTTATGACGGGGGCTTGTAAACCCTGCTGAAAAGGCGTCTACTCTCGACTTTTGTCGAGGCTGGAAATGACGCTGACTGAGGCATTTGCGGGACTGCAAGACCCGCGCACGGGACCGGCGCAACGGCATGATTTGCGCGAGATGATTCTGATGGCGCTGTGTGCAGTGCTGTGCGGGGCGGACTCCTGGGTAGACGTGGCAGACTGGGCCGAGGATAACGAAGCCTGGCTGCGCCGGTATCTGATACTGGAGCGGGGTACGCCCTCGCATGACACCTTTGGTCGAGTATTTCGGATACTCGATGCCACGATCTTTGAACGGTGCTTTCGAGGCTGGATAGCCGATATGGTTGGCGTGGTCGACGGTGTCGTGGCACTGGATGGCAAGACGGTCTGTGGGTCTCGGGATGGAGAGAACACGGCCCTGCACATGATCAGTGCCTTCGCCACCGGCAGCGGGCTGTGTCTGGGCCAGGAGGGAACCCGAGGCAAGGGACACGAGATTGCCGGCATCAAAGCGTTGCTGGACACGTTGAACCTCAAGGGTTGCATCGTCACGATCGATGCTATTGGCTGCCAGACTGAAATCGCCCAGAAGATCGTCGATCAGGGCGGCGACTATCTTCTGGCCGCCAAGGACAATCGGGAGACCTTGGCCCAGGCGTTGCGGGAATTCTTTGCCGAGGGCGACGCGGGCGGGTTTGGCACCTTGCCGGTCAGTGGCTATTCGACGCTCGGGAAAGATCATGGTCGGATTGAGACCAGAAACCACCTGTGGGTAACTGATCTGACGTGGCTGGATCGACCGATCCGGCAGCACTGGCCAAAGCTGGCGGGCATCGGCATGGTGGAGCGGGTACGCGAGATCAAGGGCAAGACATCCACCGAGCGTGCGTTCTACATCGGTTCGAAGGGGATAGCCAATGCCGAAACCTTTGCCAATGCGGCGCGCAGTCATTGGGGGATCGAAAACAGTTTGCATTGGGTACTCGATGTCACGTTCCGTGAAGACGACTGCCGGGTCCGCAAAGGTCATGCCCCGCAGAACCTGTCCGCCTTGCGCAAGTTCGCCCTCACCTTGCTGCGCCAGGATCACCGATACCCAAAACGAAGCCTGCGTAGCCGCCGCAAAACTGCCGACCGAATTCCAGACTATCGCGCTTCATTGCTCGGATTGGCTCCCTGAGTCCAAATGCAATTGCCCTGAAATCTCTGGGGGGCACGACTGAAAACACGACCCGAGAGTATGTGCGGACACGCACTGATGAGCGGGGCTCCTCGGTAATGGCGAAAAGCCATTCACCGGTACCGAAACGATGTTAGCAGGCACTACCTGCTAATAGTCTCGCACGTACCTAAAGCTGGAGGCGCGACCCGGAATCGAACCGAGGTACACGGCTTTGCAGGCCGCTGCATAACCACTCTGCCATCGCGCCGCGAAGGACTTGAACTTCAAGCTAAAAGGGGGAAAGCAAAAGCTTTCCCCCAAAAAATTGGAGCGGGAGAAGAGTCTCGAACTCTCGACCTCAACCTTGGCAAGGTTGCGCTCTACCAACTGAGCTACTCCCGCAGAACAGCCGCGCATTATAGCTTCCGCGCCCAAGGTGTCAACGACTGCGCGCCGAGATTTCCGGCCACGCTTTTCTCAAGTAATAAATCATCGACCACAGCGTCAGCACCGCGGCAACCCAGAGCGACCAGGTGCCGAGCAAATGGATATCGAGCGGTCCGATCGGCGCGTTCCACAGCAGCATGGGTATTGCCGTCATTTGTGCAATCGTCTTCAGCTTTCCGATCAAGGAAACGGCGACGCTCCTCGCTGCGCCGATTCTTGCCATCCACTCGCGCAAGGCCGAAATCGCGATCTCGCGGCCGATGATGATGAAAGCCAGCATGGCGTCGGCGCGATTCAATTCCACCAGCATCACCAGGGCGGCCGCCACCATCAGTTTGTCCGCCACCGGATCGAGAAACTCGCCGAAGGCCGAGGTCTGATTCAGCTTGCGCGCCAGCCAGCCATCGATCCAGTCGGTGATGGCGGCAACCAGAAACGCGGCGGTGGCTATGAAGTTCCGCTCGACCGGACTCAGCGGCAGGTAGTACACGCCGACCACCAGCGGAATGAGGAGAATGCGTGCCCAGGTCAGCAGGTTCGGAATATTCAGCGGCATGTCATTTCAATGTCTTGTGGATTTCTTCGGCCAGTCGGCGCGAGACGCCATCGACGCGACACAGGTCCTCGATCGTGGCCGCCTTCACTCCGTCCAGTCCGCCAAACTGGGCCAGCAACTTCTTGCGCCGCGCCGGCCCGACACCGGCGACATCTTCCAGCTTTGAATGCCCGCGCGCCCTGGCGCGACGCGCGCGATGGCCGACGATGGCAAAGCGATGCGCCTCGTCGCGAATTTCCTGAATCAGGTGGAAGCCGGGATGATCCATGCCCAATTGTAGCGGCACCTCATGCGGCCCGCTTGGCCCATGAACAAAGAGCGTTTCCAGTCCCGGCTTCCTGTCCTCGCCCTTGGCCACCCCGATACTGGCCAGATGGTCCAGCCCGAGTTCGGCAAAAACGTCGCGCGCGACGCGGTGCTGGCCCTTGCCGCCGTCGATCAGGACCAGGTCGGGTGCCACCGTCTCGCCGGTGGCCACCTTCTCGTAACGCCGCGTCAGGGCCTGGCGCATCGCCGCATAGTCGTCCCCAGGCTGGATGCCCTCGATGTTGAAACGGCGGTAGTCGCCCTTCTTCATTGCGCCATCGACGCAAACCACACAGGACGCCACGGTGCCTTCGCCCATGGTGTGACTGATGTCGAAACATTCGATGCGGCGCGGCGGCTCGGGCATGTCGAGCGCCTCCTGCAATGCCGCCAGACGTCCGCTGCTGCGAGTCTTTGCCTGCCAGCGGGCCTGGACCGCAAGACGCGCGTTGGTCATCGCCATCTCGACCCAGGCGCGCTCCATTTCGTTCTTCGGCGGGCCGGCATGGATTCCTGCAGGCAGATCCTCGATCGGCCAGTCGCTCAATATCAATCGCGCCGGCGCCGGTTGCTCCACATAGTGCTGGACGACAAAAGCCGTCAGGCCCTCGGCAGCTTCGGCCTCAGCCGCCGCCACCGGAAAATAGGCGCGATCGCCCAGGTGCAGGCCGCCGCGCACCATCGCCAGATTGACGCACAGACTGCCGCGCTCGACCACCGCGGCGATGATGTCGACATCGGCATCCCGGGTCGAACTGACATACTGGCGATGCAGCACGGCCTGCAGTGCCCTGATCTGGTCGCGCAAGGCAGCCGCTTCCTCGAAGCGGAGTTCTTTCGCTGCCGCCTCCATCTGCCCGCTCAAGCCATCGATTACTTCCGAGTGCCGGCCGCGCAGGAACATTTCCGCCAGCCGCACATCGGCCGCGTAGTCCGGCTTCGATATCAGGCCGACGCAGGGAGCCTTGCAGCGCTTGATCTGGTGCATCAGGCAGGGCCGCGAACGATGCGCGAAGACCGACTCTTCGCAAGTCCGTAGCAGAAAGCTTTTCTGGATCAATTGAATGCTCTCGCGCACCGCCAGACCGTTGGGAAAGGGTCCGAAGTACTGCGACTTCTTCTCGAAGGCGCCGCGATGGTAGAACAACCGCGGAAACTCGCCGCCGCCGTCTTTGCCACCGATGCCGATGTAGGGATAGGACTTGTCGTCGCGAAACAGGATGTTGTACTTTGGCGCCAGTTTCTTGATCAGGGTGTTTTCCAGGATCAGCGCCTCAGCCTCGGAGCGCGTCGCCGTCACTTCCATCACGGCCACCTGCTGCAGCATCAGCGCAATGCGCGGGCTGTGGCCGGTCTTGTTGAAGTAGGACGAGACGCGCTTCTTCAGGTTCTTCGCCTTGCCGACATACAGGACCTTGCGCTCCGCGTCGAGCATGCGATAGACGCCCGGCGCGTCGGTCAGGGTCGCCAGAAAATCCTTTGAATCGAAAGTTGGCTTAGGCGGCGAGCTCGTCACGGATCTTGCGGAAGACATGCTGAAAGTCGGCGCTGGTGAGACGGCGGGTTTGCGTGTTGTAACGGCTGCAATGGTAACTGTCGATCAGGATGCGACCGTCGGGCAGGACGTGGCGAGCGGCATGGCCGAAGGCCAGCGCCGATTGCTTGAGGCCCAACGCCATCAGCACCGCCTTGTGCGCCACCAGGCCCAGTGCCAGGATCACCCGCACTTCGGGCGAGGCTTGCAACTCCGCCGCGAGATAGTGGTTGCAGGCCCTGATCTCGGTCGGCTCCGGCTTGTTTTCGGGCGGCAGGCACTTCACGGCATTGGTGATGCGGCAATCGGTCAACACCAAGCCGTCGTCGGCCGCCAGCGCTACCGGCTGCGAGCCGAAGCCGAAGGCGTGCAGGGTTTCATAGAGCAGGATGCCGGCATGGTCGCCCGTAAAAGGCCGTCCCGTGCGATTGGCGCCATGCATGCCGGGCGCCAGGCCGACGATCAGCAGCCGCGCCTGGCGGTCGCCGAAGGGCAACACCGGGCGGGCGTGGTAGTCCGGGTGACGTTCGCGCACCTCGGCAAGGAAACCGGCCAGACGCGGGCAATCGGTACAGCGTAGGAGTTCGTTCATTGAGCTAGGATACCGCCTCACCATGATCAACAAACCAATTCACTGCGACATTTTCTGCGCCGTCGTCGACAACTTCGGCGATGCCGGCGTCTGCTGGCGCCTGGCCCGTCAATTGGCCGATGAACACGGCTGGCGGGTACGGCTGTGGATCGATGATGTCGCTCCCTTGCGGCAACTCGTGCCGGATCATGCTGCCGGCCCGGTCGAGGTCCGCGTTTGGCCGGCGACTTGGCCCACCCCCTGGCTCGCCGTGGATTGTGGCGATGTAGTCGTCGAAGCCTTCGCCTGCGCCGTGCCGTCAGCCTACGTCGAGGCCATGGCGTCCCGCACCCGCCCGCCCGTCTGGCTGAACCTTGAATACCTCTCGGCCGAAAGCTGGGTCGCCGGCTGTCACGGCTTGAGTTCGCCCAATCCAAGCCTGCCGCTGGTCAAGCACTTCTTTTTTCCCGGCTTCGTCCCCGGCACCGGCGGGCTGCTGCGCGAACGCAACTACGATGAGCGGCGCAAAGCCTTCGACGAAGCGGCCTTTCGCGACGAATTCGGCTTGCCGCAAGAATCAACGCATGAATTGACGATTTCGCTGTTCAGCTACCCGAATCCGGCCCTGCCTGAACTGATGCGGGCCTGGGCCGCATCAAGCCAGCCGATTCGCCTGCTACGGCCGGGCAGCAGAGAAGCAACGCAGACAATCGGCAATCTGAGCGTGCATGCCCTGCCCTTTCTGCCGCAGTTCCGCTACGACGAACTGCTCTGGGCCTGCGATCTCAATTTTGTCCGTGGCGAAGATTCCTTCGTGCGCGCCCAATGGGCCGCCAAACCCTTCGTCTGGCACATCTATCCGCAAGCCGGGGATGCCCATCGGAAAAAGCTCGATGCCTTCTTGGTCATCCATCCGGCCGGAACGCAACTGAGGACCTTCTGGCAAGCCTGGAATGGCCAAGGCACAGCCGACTGGGCAGGTTTCGCCGCAAGGCTCCCGGACCTGAAAGCACCGATGCAGGCTTGGACAAAAACCCTCGCCGCCTGCCCGGATCTGGCCACCAGGCTTGTGCAGTTCTGCATTGAGCGGCTATAATGTTGGGTTCTAAAATTCAGCCGCAGGAAGCATAGCCATGAAAATCGCCCAGGAACTCCGTGCCGGCAACGTCGTATTGGTCGGCAACGACCCGCTCGTCGTGCAAAAAGCCGAATACAACAAAGGCGGCCGCAGCTCTGCGGTGGTCAAGTTCAAGTTCAAGAATCTGCTCACCGGCGCCGCATCGGAGTCCATCTACAAGGCCGACGACAAGTTCGAGCAGGTGGTGCCCGAGCGCAAGGAATGCACCTATTCCTATTTTGCCGATCCCATGTACGTGTTCATGGATGCCGAGTACAACCAGTACGAAGTCGAAGGCGAGAACATGGTCGATGCGGTGAATTACCTTGAGGACGGCATGCCCGTCGAAGTGGTTTTTTACGACGGCAAGGCGATCTCCGTCGAAATGCCCAACAGTGTCGTGCGCGAAGTGATCTACACCGAGCCCGCCGTAAAGGGCGACACCTCCGGCAAGGTCATGAAGCCGGCCAAGCTCAGCACCGGGATGACGCTCCCCGTGCCGCTGTTCGTCGAGATCGGCAACCGGATCGAAATCGACACACGCACCGGCGAGTATCGCAACCGCGTCATCAAGTAATAGCGTTTCCGCCAGTCGGGCGACACAACGGGCAGCCTGGCTGCCCGTTGTTGTTTCTAGGCCAGCGCCCGCTCCGCCAAACGCACCCAGTAGCGGATGCCGGTGGCGATGATCTCGTCATTGAAGTCGTAATGCGGGCTGTGCAGCATGCAGCCGCCCTCCCCCGGGCCGTTGCCCAGCCAGACATAGCAGGCGGGCACCACCCGTGCCAGGTAGGCAAAATCCTCGGCGCCCATGCTCGGCGACAGCCCGGTCAGCACCTGCGCCTTACCCGCCGCATCTGACACCACTGCGCGCGCCACTTCGCGTGCGATGAAACTGGGCTCGGGGGCATTGACGGTCGGCGGATAGCCGCGCTCGTAGCGCAGGTCGATGCTCACCCGGTAGGTCGCCTCGATACCGCTGCAGATGCGTCGCAAACCCTGTTCAAGGTCATCCTGCAACTCGGCATTGAGCGAACGCACGGTGCCGCCGAGCAAGGCCGTCTCGGGCAGCACGTTGTCCGCGTGGCCGGCATGAAAGCGCGTCACGCTGATTACCGCCGCGGCCAGCGGGTCGGTGTTGCGCGAGACCAGCGACTGCACGGCCTGCACCAGCGCACTGCCGGCCAGCACCGCATCCACCGCCTGATGCGGCATCGCGGCGTGGCCGCCGCGTCCGGTGATGACTATTTCAAAGGAATCCGTGCCCGCCATCACCGGCCCTTCGGTAACGCCGAAGCTGCCGACCGGCATGCCCGGCCAGTTGTGCAGGCCGAACACCATGTCCATCGGGAAGCGTTCGAACAGTCCTTCCTCGACCATCTCCCGGCCGCCTCCTTCGTGCTCCTCGGCCGGCTGGAAGATGAAATACACGGTACCGTTGAAATTGCGCAGCCGGCTCAAGGCCTCTGCGGCGCCGAGCAGCATCGCGGTATGACCGTCGTGACCGCAGGCGTGCATCTTTCCCTCATGCGTCGAATGATGCGGAAATGCGTTCAGCTCGGACAGCGGCAGAGCGTCCATGTCGGCGCGCAGGCCGATCGCGCGCGAACTGGTGCCCAGCCTGAGCTTCGCCACGACACCGGTGCGCGCGATGCCGCGATGGACTTCCAGGCCGAGGCCGTCGAGATAAGCCGCCACCTTCGCCGCGGTGCGGTTCTCGTTGAAAGCCAGTTCCGGATGAGCGTGGATGTCGCGGCGCAGCGCGGCGATCTTCAATGTCAGGGTCGGCAGCAGTTCATTGATCATGGCGGCATCACCGTGTCGGTTGCGGTACTCATTGTCCGGGCAATCGTAGCGCAAACCGGGGCAGCGTTAGTGAACTCTGCGTTTTACGGTATCGTCGCGTCTCGATGAACACACTTCCTCGCCGGATCGCCCATCTGGACATGGACGCCTTCTACGCGTCGGTCGAACTGTTGCGCTACCCCGAATTGCGCGGCCAGCCGGTGGTGATCGGCGGTCGCAGCATCCACCAGCCCGAAGTGCTGGCGGACGGCAGCCGCCGCTATGCCCGGCTGCGCGACTATGTCGGGCGCGGCGTCATCACCACCTCCACCTACGAAGCGCGCGCTCTCGGCGTGTTCTCCGGCATGGGCGTGATGAAGGCGGCAAAACTGGCGCCCGAAGCCATCCTGCTGCCCATCGACTTCGACGCCTATCGGCATTACTCGCGCCGCTTCAAGGCCGCCGTCGCGGCGGTCGCGCCGCGGATCGAGGACCGCGGCATCGATGAAGTCTACATCGACCTGACGGACCTCCCCGACGATACGCTGACCCTCGCGCGCCGCATCAAGCAGGCCGTGAAGGACGCCACCGGACTTTCCTGCTCGATCGGCATCAGCCCCAACAAGCTGCTGTCGAAGATCTGCTCCGACCTTGAAAAGCCCGACGGCCTGACTCTCCTCGACGGGAACGAAATTCCAATGCGCATCTGGCCTCTGCCGGTGCGCAAGATCAACGGCATCGGCCCCAAGGCCAGCGAAAAGCTCGCAGCGCTGGGAATTGCCACCATCGGCGAGTTGGCCATCGCGGAGCCGGGATTGCTGCAAGACAACTTCGGCCGCGGCTATGCCGAATGGCTGCACGCGGCGGCGCAAGGGATCGACGAACGGCCCGTGGTAACTCATTCCGAACCGAAATCGATCAGCCGCGAAACCACCTTCGAGCGCGACCTCCACCCGCGCCGCGACCGCACCATCCTGTCCGAAGTTTTCACCGCGCTATGCAACCAGGTCGCGGCCGATCTTCAGCGCAAGGGCTACCTCGGCCGCACCATCGGCATCAAGCTGCGCTTCGAAGATTTTCGCACCGTAACGCGCGACCTGACGCTGCCGGATCCCACGGCCGACCCGACTGTCATCCGCCGCTCCGCCGGCGAGTGTCTGCGCCGCGTACCGCTGGAGCAGAAGCTGCGTCTGCTCGGCGTCCGCGCCAGCGCCCTGTCATCGAGCAATACAACGCCAGTGATGATCGAATCGCCGCAAGGCGAACTGCTACTGTTTTCACCCGCCCGCTGACGGCGACTTCAGGTTTTTCCAGCACCAAAGACCACAATTCTGAAGGGGGAGTAACATTCGCCTGGTCAGGATTCCGGGATGACCCGCCGATGCCAACAGCCGCACCCTCTGCAGCGACAAAGCGTCCGAATTCATTTCGCTGCGACCTGTGGCCGGCCTGGGTCGCCCTCGTTTGTTCCCTTTTGCTGACCTTCGTCGCCTGGCGCAACAGCCAGCAGGATTTCGAACACCAGTTGCGCCTCGAATTCGATGCCGAAGTGGCCCAACTGCGGACCGATCTCAATATCCACATTGCCGGCTATACCCGGACTTTGCGCGCCGCCGCCGCGATGTTTGCCGCCAGCGAAAATGTGACGCGCGCGGAATGGCGTGACTATGTCGCAGTACTCAGGCTGGAACGCGACTATCCCGCGATGCAGGCGGTGGCCTTTGCCCGTGCCGTGAGCGATGCCGAACTCGCGACGCTGGTCAGCGAGGTACGCGAGAGCGGCGTGGCCGACTTCGCCATGCGCCCGCCGGGCCGCCGTGATCGCTATGTCATCAATGTTTTTGCAGAACCCTATAGCGGACTGAACATCAAGGCGCTTGGCTATGACATGTGGCAGGATGCAGACCGTCGCGAGACCATGCAAAGGGCTCGCGACAGCGGTGAACCGATGATTACCCGCAGGATCACGCTCAAGGTCGACGAGCAAGGCAATCCGGCGCCGGCGTTCATCATGTACCTCCCGGTTTCAGCAAAGTCAGGCCGTGAGCCTTACGGCTACGTGCTCAGTCCGGTGCGCATTCCGGTCCTGATGGAGGCGCTCTTCAAGCAAAGCCCCCGCCTCGTCTCGCTCAGCATTCATGACGGCACCGAACCTCGCCCGGAAAGCCTTTTCTATAGCGGAGCTACCAAAGACAGCCCGGTGGCCGCGCGATTCATTCACAGCGAAACCGCGATCGTTGGCGGACGACCGTGGACGCTGACCTACGCCAGTCGGCCGGAGCTTGAAGCGCACAGTGACGCGACGCGCCCGGCGCAGGTACTGGCGCTGGGGCTGTTCGCCAGCATGCTGATGTTCGGCATTGCCTGGTCGCTGGCCACCACCCGCGCCCGCGCCTTGCGCCTGGCGCACGACATGACCGGCTCGCTGCGCGAGAGCGAAGCCCGGTTCAGGGTACTGGTGGAACAGGCGCCCGATGCCATTACGGTGTACGACATGGATCTGGGTCGTTTCGTCGAAGTCAATGCCCAGGCAGAAAAACTGTTCGAGTGCAGCCGCGAGGAACTGCTGAAATCAAGCCCGGAGAACTTCTATCCGCCGGGCATGGTCGAGGGCAAGACCATCGCGGAACAGGTGCAGGAATTGTGCACGCGGGTGCTGGCCGGAGAGCATATCCTCATTGAACGTACGGTCCACAGCGCGCAGGGCCGAAGCTTGCGTTGCGAAGTGCGGCTGGCGTGGCTGCCTTCAGCCAATCGTCGGCTGATTCGCAGCAGCTTGACCGACATCACCGAGCGCAAGCGAGCGGAAAAGTACGAACAATTTCGCAACCATGTTCTGGAATTGCTGGCGGGAGATGCGCCGCTCTCCGGCATTCTTGAAGCCATTGTGCAGGGCGTGGAGCAGCTCAATCCCGGGATGCTTTGCAGCATCCTCCTGCTCGACGGTGAAGGCAGACGCCTTGGCAATGGCGTGGCGCCCAGCCTGCCGGATTTCTATAACTCGGCGATCGACGGTCTTGAAATCGGCATGGGTGTCGGCTCCTGCGGAACTGCCGCTTTCACCGGCGACCGCGTCTTCGTTGACGACATAGCGACTCATCCCTACTGGACTTCCTACAAGGAACTGGCGGCCAGCGCCGGACTGGGCGCGTGCTGGTCGCAACCTGTCCGCTCCTCATCGGGTCAGACGCTGGGCACGTTTGCCATCTATCGTCAGGAAGCGCACGCGCTGGTGGAGTCCGACGTCGCCATCATGGAGAAAACCGCCAGCCTGGTCAGCATAGCCATTGAAAAGAGCGTTGCCGCGGAAAAGCTGCTGCGACAGAACAACATGCTCACTGCCATCATCGAGAACTTTCCCGGCGGCATCTCGGTGGTCGATGCCAACTTGCACGTCGTGGCTCACAACGCCTTGTTTGCCGAGTTGCTGGAACTTCCCGCAGCGCTGTTTGCCAAACCCGATCTGCAGTTCGAGGACTTCATTCGCTACAACGCGGAACGGGGCGAATACGGGCCGGGCGATCCCGAACAGCAGATTGCGGCGGCTGTGGGCCGCGCCCGCAACTTCCAGGCACACAGAATCGAACGCGTTCGCCCCAACGGAACGGCCCTTGAGATTCGCGGCATGCCACTGCCCGCCGGCGGTTTTGTCAGCATCTACATCGACATCACCGAACGCAAGCGGGCCGAAGACCAAATCAGGGCACTCAATGCCAGCCTCGAAGAACGGGTTCGTCAGCGCACCACCGATCTCAACGCAGCAAACCAGTCGCTTACCCAGGCGAAGTTCCAGGCCGAAGCCGCCAACGTCGCCAAGAGTGCCTTCTTGGCCAACATGAGCCACGAAATCCGCACCCCGATGAACGGCATCCTCGGCATGGCCAGCATCCTGCGGCGGGAGGGGGTGACGCCCCAGCAGGCAGAACGCCTCGACACCATCGACACATCCGCCAAACACCTGCTGGCCATCATCAGCGACATCCTCGACATCTCCAAGATCGAAGCCGGAAAGTTTGTGCTCGACGAAGCACCGGTCACCGCCAGCAGCCTGCTGAAAAATGTCGTCGCCATCATCGCCGAACGCTGCAAGGCCAAGGGCATCCTGCTGCTGGTCAAAACCGAGCCCTTGCCGCCCAACCTGACCGGCGATCCGACGCGACTGCAACAGGCGATGCTCAACTACACCAGCAACGCCATCAAGTTCACCGAGACCGGCGCCGTGACACTGCGCATTCGCCAGCAGGAAGAGACCGCCGAATCGGTCATGGTGCGCTTTGAAGTGACGGATACCGGCATCGGCATTCCGCCCGAAGCCATGCCCCGGCTCTTCAGCGCCTTCGAGCAGGCCGACAATTCGATGACGCGCAAGTATGGCGGCACCGGCCTCGGCCTGGCGATTACCCGGCGGCTGGCCGAACTGATGGGCGGCGACGCCGGCGCCGAGAGTACGCCGGGGACGGGCAGCACCTTCTGGTTCACGGCAAGGCTGAAAAAGGGCGAGGCGGTGGTCGCCCAGCCAGCGACCGGGAATATCGACACAGAGACGCTGATCCGCCAACGCTATCAAGGCAGCCGCGTGCTGATCGTCGACGATGAACCGATCAACCGGGAAATTGCCCGCTTGCAACTGGAGGCGGTCGGACTCGCCGTCGACACGGCGGAGGACGGCGCGGAAGCGGTCACCCTGGCGCAGGAGACGGTCTACGCAGCGATCTTCATGGACATGCAGATGCCGAACGTCAACGGCATCGAGGCGACGCGGGAGATTCGCGAGTTACCCGGCTACCGGGAAACACCGATCATTGCCATGACGGCAAACGCCTTTGCCGAGGACAAGGCGCGTTGCTTCGAGGCCGGGATGAATGACTTCCTGGTCAAGCCCTTTGATCCCGCTACCCTGTTTGCCACCGTGTTGCGCTGGCTGAGCCGGCGCGATGTGTAGTGAGAGACAGATATCCCGCCGACGCCTGAATAGCGGAAACACGGCATGGCACTATTTCTCCTGCTCATCGTCCTTCTCGCCATTGCCTGGGGCGTCGCCGACTTTCAATTGCAGAGCAGGATCGAGCGCGCACCGCCACCGCTGCCCGTGCCGAAGGCCGCGCCCGCGACGTCGCCGAACGTGGAGCTTGTGCCACCGCTCGAAACCGCGCCGGTCATCGCGCAAAACCCGGCGGCCGAAAGAGCCGAGCCAGCCCCCGATTCAGAACCTGCCGTCGCGGTACAAAACACGCCTCCCGCACCGGAGGTAACTACAGAAGACAAAGGCAAGACCGGAAACTAGAAAATTCTTTTCGCGAATTCAGCCGGTGAAACTATCGGGTAGCGATCAGCCAGGGTCAGCAAATCGGCATCGCCGCTGACCAGATAGTCAGCGGCGCTGGCGATCAGCGTGGCCAACACACAATTGTCGGTCGGGTCGCGCGGCACGGAAGCGGCAACGCCGGCCACAGCCACCATCTGACTTTCGAAACGCAACAGCATCATGTAGCGGGAGACAGCTTCTTCATCCCAGCCGAGCCGCTTGCGTATCTTCGGGTACAGCAGCACCGCACCGATCTCGGCCAGCATCGGCTCCGACGTCACCAAGCCGTACTGGCCTTGCCGCCACGCGTGAATGATCCGTCCCGGTGTGCTTGTCGGCAGCATCAGGCCCGACCCACAAACATTGGTATCGACAACCGCCCGCATGCAGCGGGTCCTCGCCGCACGAACGGCGGCCGCAATTTCCTTCTCGGCCACCGCCTGATCAACGCCGGCGTAGGCCGCAGCGAGTTCTTCGGTGATCCGGCTGAACTCCTGTTTCATCAGGCAGATTTTCCGGAACAGATCGGCATCCACCATCGCCGCAACCGGCTTGCCGCCCTTGGTGATGACTACCTGGTCGTTGCCGTACTGGATGGAACTCAACAATTCCCCAAGATTCTGGCGAACCATCATTGCGGTCGCTTCCTTGATCATGGCAATTACCTCAATTGATAAGAGTACGTCGATTATATCGATTACATGCAATATTGTAATGGCCGCAACAACGCGGACGTAACCAAAACTCGCATTGCTAGAATGCTTCTTTGTCGTCTCCCTATCGGCCTGCGTAATCCCATGAGATTCCCGAACATCGCTCGCACTTGGCCTGCGGCCGCGACGCTCCTGCTGCTGCTCCAGTTCGCTCCCGCACACGCCGGCAAGACGCTCGACCAGGTCCGGCAGCGGGCGCAGCTGGTGTGCGGCGTCAGCACCGGCGTCATCGGCTTTTCCTCGGCCGACAGTCAGGGGCGCTGGAACGGCCTCGATGTCGATGTCTGCCGCGCCATCGCGGCCGCCGTGCTGAACGATCCGGCCAAGGTCAAGTATGTTCCGCTCAACGCGCAACAGCGCTTCACCGCCTTGCAGTCGGGCGAAGTAGACCTGCTGTCGCGCAACACGACCTGGACGCTGACGCGGGATGCCTCGCTGGGCCTGCATTTCACCGCCGTCACCTATTACGACGGCCAGGGCTTCCTGGTGCCGAAGAAGCTCAAAGTGACCAGCGCCAGACAGTTGAAGAATGCCGAAATCTGCGTCCAGTCGGGCACCACGACCGAGAAGAATCTCAGCGACTGGTTCAAGGCGCAGGGCATCAAGATCAAGCCCGTGGTGTTCGAGAAATTCGAGGCCTCGATCAAGGCCTTCTTCAGCGGCCGCTGCCAGGCCTACACCACCGATGCCTCGGCGCTGGCCTTCATCCGCAGCAAGGAGGCGCCGCGGCCGGAGGACTACTTGGTGCTGCCCGAACTGATCTCCAAGGAACCGCTGGGGCCGGTGGTGCGACGCGGTGACGACGAGTGGTTCGCCATCGTCAAATGGGTGATCTTCGCCCTCATCGAAGCCGAGGAATACGGCATTACCCAGGCCAACGTCGACCAGATGAAGGCCGGCACCGACCCGGCCATCCAACGCCTGCTCGGCAGCGCCGAGGACAGCGGCAAGCTGCTCGGCTTGGAGCGCGACTGGGCGGCGCGTGCCGTGAAGGCGGTGGGCAACTACGGCGAGATGTTCCAGCGCAATGTCGGCAGCGCCTCGCCGCTGAAGCTGCCGCGCGGCCTCAATGCCCTGTGGAACAAGGGCGGGCTGATGTACGCACCGCCGGTGCGTTGAATCGCCGTATCGCCAGGGCCGACTTTCAGACATGCCTAGCCAGCGCTGGCGCGACTTAGCCGTCCAGGGTCTATTCGCCGCGGGACTGCTGGCCCTGCTCTGGTGGCTGCTCGATGTCACCGCCACCAACATGGCCGAGCGCGGCATACGCAGCGGCTTCGATTTCCTGAATGACCCCGCCGGCTTTACCATCGGCGAGAGCCTGCTGCCCTTCGATTCAGCCGACAGCACGCTATGGGCGCTGGCCGCCGGGCTGGCCAACACACTGCGCGTGGCACTGCCGGCGATCCTCATCAGCACCCTGCTCGGCACCCTGGTCGGCCTCGGCCGGCTGTCGCCCAACCTGCTGCTGCGCGGGCTGTGCGCGGCCTATGTCGAGACACTGCGCAACGTGCCGCTGCTGCTGCAATTGCTGGCCTGGTATTTCGTCGTGACCGACCTGCTGCCGCTGGCCAGCGAGGCGCTGCAACTGGCGCCGCATGTCTTCCTCAGCAAGAGTGGCCTTTCACTGCCATGGCTGGCTGACGGAGCGCTGTTCGACCTGCCGCTGCGCGGTGAGATGGGCATCAGCGGCGGCGCGGCTGTGACGCCCGAGTTCCTCGCCCTGCTGCTCGGCCTGAGTCTCTACACGGCGGCCTATGTCGCCGAAACGGTGCGCGCCGGAATTCTGGCGGTGCCGCGCGGGCAAAGCGATGCGGCGCTGGCGCTGGGTCTAACGCGGGTCCAGTTGTTCCGCCTGGTGCTGCTGCCGCAAGCCCTGCGCAGCATCATTCCGCCCTTGACCAACCAGCAGTTGAGCCTGACCAAGAACGCCTCGCTGGCCGTCGCTATTGGCTATCCCGATCTCGTGTCGGTGGCCAACACCACGCTGAACCAGACCGGCCGCGCCGCCGAATGCATCGCCCTGATCATGGCGGTGTACCTGATCCTCTCGCTGTTGACCGCCTGGCTCAGCGCATGGCTGGAGCAGCGCAGCGGACGTTGGGCAGAGCGCTCATGAATCAACTCAACGCAACCCACGCCTGGCTGCGCCGCAACCTGTTTTCGGATGCCTTCAGCGGCACGACGACGCTACTGCTGCTGGCCGGCGCGGCCTGGTGGCTGCCCGGCCTGATCGACTGGATGCTGCTGCAGGCCGTGTTCAAGCCGGACGCGGCGGCCTGCCAGGCGGTGAATCATGCCGGCGCCTGCTGGGGCGTGGTGGCCGAGAAATACCGCGTCATCCTGTTCGGACGCTATCCCCACGCCGAACAGTGGCGACCGCTGCTGGCGACGGTGTTGCTGCTGGCGGTGATCGCCGGCAGCGGTCTGCGCCTGTTGAACCGCCGGTCTCTCGCGGCGGCGTGGATACTGGCGCTGCCGGCCTTCTTCATCCTCATGGGCGGCGGCCGCTTCGGCCTCACGCCGGTTGGCAGCGACCTGTGGGGCGGCTTGCCGCTGACGCTGCTACTGGCGACCACGGCCATGCTGATGGCATTGCCGCTGGCAATCCTGGTCGCCCTCGGCCGGCAGTCCGGCCTGCCGCTGCTGCGCGGCCTGTGCCAGCTCTATGTCGAACTGGTGCGCGGCGTGCCGCTGATTTCGGTGCTGTTCCTCGCCTCCTTCCTGTTCCCCATCATCCTGCCGCAGGGTTTCACTATCGACGTACTGCTGCGGGTGCAGGCCGGCATCGTGCTGTTCGCCGCGGCCTACCTGTCGGAAACCATCCGCGGCGGCTTGCAGGCGGTGCCCGGCGGCCAGCACGACGCGGCGACAGCGCTGGGCTTGAGCCGCTGGCAGGCGATGCGCTGGATCATCCTGCCGCAAGCATTGCGCGCGGTGATCCCGTCAATGATGAACAGCGCCGTCAGCATCTTCAAGGACACCTCGCTGGTCACCGTGGTCAGCCTCTACGAGTTAACCGGCTCGCTCTCGCTGGCGCTGGCGGGCGATGCCGAGTGGCGCTCCTACTATCTCGAAGGCTACCTGTTCATCGGGCTGATCTACTGGACCGGGTGTTACTCGATGTCGCGCTTCAGCCGGACCCTGGAAGCCGGGACCGGCCTGTTGCGACCGCCTGTCCCGAGCACTGCTTAACCCGCCGCGACCTTCACGCCTGGCCCTGTCGCGCCATCGAATCCTACCGCGCTCAGGGTGGCGAATTCGGCTTCGCTGGTTACCCCCTCGGCGATCACCAGCAGGCCGATAGTGTGGGCAATCGAGCTGACGCCCTTGAGGAAAGCCTGATTTCCGGGATTGCTGTCGAGGCGACGGACAAAGCTGGCATCGACCTTGATGTAGTTCAGTCCGAGGTCATGCAGTTGCCCGATCTGGCTGAACTGGCGCCCGAAGTGTTCGACGCCGACCTGACAGTGGTAACTTCTCAGGATCCCGCACAGCAGGCGAAATTCGTCGACGTGCTTCAGCACGCCCGTTTCGGCGACCTCGATCCACAGCCGGCCAGCGGCCTTCTGGTGTCTTTTCAGAAGCGAGTCGAGTTGTTGCTGGAAACCGGCGGCGATCATCGAACTGGCCGAAAGATTGATGCCCAGGCCCCTCAGGGCCGGCTGCTGCTCGAGGTTCGCCAACCCCAGTGCGAGAGCTGCGAGGTCCAGTTCCGGCGAAAGACCCAGCCGCTCCGCAACAGCCAGGAAGCGGCCGGCCGGAAGCCATTCGCCTTCGGCATCGAGCTTGAGCCGCAACGGGCACTCCTGGTGCAGCAGCCGGCCCTGCAGGTCCGTTACCGGGAACGAGACCAGGCGCACCCACTTCCGATCCAGCGCCTGACGGATCAACACCGACCACTGCCCGGCGCACTTGGGCAGGTCGTCACCGGTCTCGATCGCCGCTTCGCGGACAGCATTGACGCCGTCGGCCTCGGCACCGATCAGCGCCGCGTCGACCTGCGACAGCACCACGCCCAGGCCCGTGCCCTGCTTGAAGACACCCATGCCGATAAAGGCCGAGGGACCGTCGACGACGAACGCCTCCATGGCGTCGATCAGCGACCGCAGCAGCTTTTCGGCGACATCGCGGCCGGCGATTTGCCCCGGCAGCAGCAGGGCGAAGTCGGCCCCGTTCATGCGCGCGGCGATGCCCTCCACATTCGCCGTACCGCCAGCGCCGACTATCTGGCCAACCCGCCGCAACAGATCGTCGGTCGCCTCGCGCCCCAGTCGCTTGTTGATCCCCGTCAGGTCCGCAACGCGAATCAGGAACAGCGTGCCGCCGGTCGAGTTTTCCCCCTCCAGTGAAGAGCGCAACTGGGAAATGAAGGACTCGCGATTGGCCAGCCCGGTCAAGGGATCGAAATTGGCTTCGCGGCGCACCGTTTCCAGCCGTGCCGCCTCGTCTTCGAACATCGTCTTGAGCCGCACCACCGTCGTGTTCATGGCGATGGCGAGCTGGCGCAGTTCGGGGACCTTCGGCTCCGGGATGGTGACAAAGCGCCGGTTGGTGATCGCCTCGGCCTGGTCGATGACGGCCTGCAAGGGGCGGCGCAAACGACGCAGGATCAAGCTGCCCAGATAGCCGCCGATGATGCTGGCCAAGGCCAGGGCGGCGATCATTTCCTGGGTGCTGGTCCATAGCGCCTCGTAGCCGAAACGGCTGTGACTGACCAGGGTCACCGTGCCAAACTGTTTCCAGCCGCTGGTGATCTGCGCTTCGCCGGGGTCGGCGTCGATCGGCAAGCGCCTCACGAACCACTCGGGAGCACCCAGATTTCCGGTCGGCGCCACGCGTTCGATGATCAGCTTGCCGTTGGGATCGCGGACACGGATCGATTCGTAGTGCCCGCTATCGAAGAGCGCCGCCACGGCCACTTCGACCGTCACGGCATCGGGGTCGTGCTGACTGAGAGAAAGCGCCAGGGCCGCGGCGTTATCGGCATTCTTCATGCTCAGTTGCTGTTCGAGATAAGCGCGGGCCGAAAGCAGGGAGGCGAACAAACTTCCGGCCAGCGCCAGCAGCATGCTGACGATAATGGCAAGCCAAAGTTGGCGATACATCGACATGGTGATTCCTTCCCTAGGTTTCGGTGTGTTGCATGGTCAATCGAATCCTTCGTTGCGCGCTCTTTGCAACAGGTCCTGCCAGCGCGACAGTTGCCCGGTGCCGCCGGCGCCCCTGGCGGCATTGCCGCCGGCGCCATTCCAGATCGCCTCGCTGTTGAAGCTGAATACGGGTTGCAGATCGCCGCGCTGGGTAGCGGGCCTGATGTCCGTGACAAGGTTGTCCAGCACCAGCGGCTCGGCATTCGGCGTCGGGTAATAGGCCAGCACCATGTGCGCCTGCATATAGGGGCCATTCGGGCCGTCGCGCCTGGCCTTGACGTACACCAGTCGCAGTTTCGCCAGGGGAACTCCGGCATCCCTCAGCGAGTAGTACTTGATGATCGAAAAATCCTCGCAGTCGCCGCGCCCCTGGCCGATCGTCTCCAGCGGAGTGGCCCAGTGGTCGCCCTGGTTCCAGATGTCGATGTCGTCTTCGAACGCAATCTGCCGGTTGATGAAATCATTGATCTTCTTCAGTTTGTCCTTTTCGGCGATGGATCTGGAGTCGGCGAGCGCCTTTTGCCAGTCGCGCAGCAAGGAGACATGCGCCTGGCCAAAGCGGGCGACAAGCTGCTGCTGGAGACGGTCGAAGTCAAGCGCCCAGACCGCCGACACCGCCAGCGCCAACACCAGGCAACGCAGGACGCCGCGATGCCGGAACGCAGACAGCAAACGGGCAGAACCGCAGATCATGACGGGCGAATGGAGAGGAAACAACAAGCAATATCTTCGCACGACTCGAGCCATGCATGGCGCCAGCCCTCCCCTGGCGTCATCGGCGAAGCGCTCCCTGCCGCCTTGAAGAGAGCTTGCGCCTGATTGTGGCGGGAGCGGTAACCGGCGCGGCCCGGACCAGTTTCAGTTCGGCCACCATGTCGTCGGGGGCCAGAACAAGCGATGACGAAACGGTGGAAGAAGGAACGAAGGCTTGGTTCGTCGCGGAAACCTTCGCGACGGCCTTCGTCAAAGTGCTCTTGCATTTCCTGTCCAGCCCAACCAACTCTTCTGGCGCGAAAAAGCACAAGGTCTTGAGGCAGTAAATGGGACTGAACGAAGGAAAAAGAGCCAGGGCATCGCAAATTCCTTGAGACAGACTGCCGCCGCGGCGGAGCAGCTCGGCGATGTCGAGATAGTCCTTCGGCTCGATCCGGTCGAACAAGACCTTCAACTTGGTTGCCATCAAATCTCGTACCGATGCCGTCTGCAAGACACCGTCGGCGGAAAGCTCCGGAATCCCGACCCTGCCGAAGGGCATTCCACCGAAGAAGGACAGTCTCACGCTGTCCGTCTCGCCGGCAGGACTGGCCAGAACAACGAAGGAATTCTTCGACTCCTGCAGCGTGATGGCCCCTTTGAGAATCGGAAGTTTCGCCATCAACAACGATTTATCCAGCGCCTCGGCCGAGAAAAAATCAAAATCCACCGACTCCCTGTGGCCGAAACGCACAGCGAGAGCTGTTCCTCCATAGAGACAAAATCCCATGTCCTTAGCTTGGCCAAGCTGACTCCATGCTCGCTGCTGGCTTTTCGGAAGCGTCTTGAAAATCGGATTGAATGGCATCGGACCTCTCCGGTTGCGGCGGAATTTCGTCAAATCCTGAAAGGCCAAGCGTCAGATGCCAGTAGTTCCAGGACCTTGGGGAAAACCAGCCGGGCCTGGCAGCGGACAGCACCTGCCTGACTCTCATGCGGCCCACTTCTGCTTCCAGCGCCTTGACATCCTCATAAGTCCCGATGTCCATGACCTGGGCGATGACTCTGTCTTCATCGGGTTCGATTCCGGGAGTCTTCCACCAGATGTAGCGCTTCCGCAAACGCTTGAGAAGCTTCGAAGACCAAGGAAGGCGAGGCGGATCAGCACGCGTCGGCGCAAGCAAAATTTCCAGACCGAGAAAATCGCCGAGAGCATTTACTCGTCCGAAACCAAGCTCAGGAACCTTTCCGGATTCAAGCGCGTTTACCGTCGCTCGCGATAGTCCGCAGGCCACCGCCAGTTCCTTCTGGGTGATTCCGCGCTCTTTTCTGGCCTGCCTGATTGCGATTCCTATCTCGTTGAGTTCCATACTGTTTCCAGACCAATTCCCAAGCAGAATTGTCGCATCCGGCTCGCTTTATGTCAATTATTTTTGACATTCGTAGAGCTCGCGGCGTCGTCAAAATACAGATGGCGCGGCCATCCGTGCCGCTGACGCATCATTTCTCCGACGCTAACTTCATCAACTCCCGCACCGTCGCCAGCGCCGCCGGGAAGTCGAAACGCTCGATCTGCCGCTCCAGTTGCTTCGCCTCGGCGCCTAGCGTAGCGCGCAGCAGCGGCTGGCTGGCCGCGAACAGATCGCCGGCCCGTATATCGTCGGTGGCCAGCAGCGGCTCCATCTGTTTGAGCACCGCTCGGGCCCGGATCGGATCGGCGGCGACTTCGCCGGCGCTGGCCTGTGCCGCGGGCAAGAGCGCCAGCACCGCGTCCAGCGCGCTCTGCTCGGTCTGCAGGGCCTCCAGCAGGACAGGCAAGGTCTCTGCCGGGGCCTCGTTGCGCAGCGCCAGTTCCAGGGTCGCCGCGGCCTCCTGCAGGCGAGTCACCGCCAGGCTCCCAGCCGCGCCCTTGAGCGCGTGTGCGCGTCGCCGGGCGGCATCGACCTTGCCCGCGGCAAGCTCGTCGCGCAGTTGCTGCGCATCGTCGCGATGGCTGACGGCAAGCTGCAGCAGCAGTTTGGTGTAGGCGGCGCCGTCGCCGCGCAGGACGGCCAGACCCCGCTGCGCGTCGATCCCGTCGAACGCGGTGAGCGCGCGGGGCAGGCTTGGCAGATCCTCCCGCGGCGCTGCCGGCACGGTGCGCGCGCGACCAGCGACTTCACCCGGCAGTACATCCACTCTTTCTGTCATCGTCGCCGACAGCCAGAGCAGCAAGGCCTGGTACAACGCCTGGGGCTCGACTGGCTTGGTGATGAAGTCGTTCATGCCGGCTTCTTCGCAGGCCAGGCGGTCTTCGCTAAAAGCGTTGGCGGTCATCGCCAGGATCGGTTTGTTTTCCCATCCCGGCAGGGCGCGGATGGCACGGGTAGCTTCGACGCCGTCCAGATTGGGCATTTGCATGTCCATCAGGATCAGGTCGTAGTCATGCGCTCGCGCCTGCGCCAGCGCCGCGAAACCGTCGGCCGCCGTGTCCACCACCAGACCCGCGCCATGCAACAGCGCCACCGCCACTTCGCGGTTGATCGGGTTGTCCTCGGCCACCAATACCCGGGCGCCGCCGCAGGTGCGGCGCAATTGCGTTTCGGCATCCTCTTCGGCGGCAGGCACCGATACGGCAGGCATGGTGCCGCGGCCACGGTGCAGACGGACCGTAAACCAGAAACAGCTACCCTTTCCCGGCGTGCTGTCAACGCCGACTTCTCCACCCATCAGTTCGGCCAGGCGCCGGGTGATGGCAAGACCGAGGCCGGTACCGCCGTATTTGCGCGTGGTCGTGGCGTCGGCCTGCTCGAAGGCATGAAACAGGCGTGTCGTCTGCTCCGGCGAAATGCCGATGCCGGTGTCCTCGACCTCGAAGCGCACCAGAATCGCGTCGCCATTTTCATGCAGCAGGACGGCGCGCAGGGTAATCACACCTTGCTCGGTAAACTTGACGGCGTTGCCGGCGTAGTTGAGCAGCGCCTGGCGCAGCCACGTCATGTCGCCGCGCAACCACAGGGGCACGTCACCGCGGTCGACGTCGATGCGCAGCCCCTTTTGCTGCGCGGCACCGCCGATCATGACGGCGACATGGTCGAGCACGGCAGTGAGCTTGAAGTCGCCACTATCGAGTTGCATTCGGCCGGCCTCGATCTTCGAGAGGTCGAGGATGTCGGTGATGATGGACAACAGATGCTGTCCGGCACTGTCGATCTTGTTCAGCCAGTCAAGCTGTTGCGGCGTCGTTTGGGTGCGCCTCATCAGGTGGGTAAGGCCGATGATGGCGTTCATCGGGGTGCGAATCTCGTGGCTCATGTTGGCCAGGAAGTTGGTCTTGGCAATGTTGGCGGCCTCGGCCTGGTGTTGGGCGGTGACCAGTTCAATGGTGCGCTTCTCCACCAGTTCCAGCAGATGGTGCCGGTGCGCATCGAGTTCGAGTCCGAGACGCTTCTTCTCGGTGATGTCTTCCTTCACTGCAACGTAGTGGCTGATCGAACCGTCGGCCTGGCGCAGCGGCGTGATGATGGCGAACTCGACATACTCGCTGCCGTCCTTGCGCTTGTTCTGGAATTCGCCCTTCCACGGCTGGCCCAGGGTCAGCTCTGCCCACATGGCGGCATAGGTCTCCGGCGGCGTCTTGCCCGAGTGCAGCACACGCGGGTTCTTGCCGATCACTTCCTCGCGGCTGTAGCCGGTGGCCCGGACGAAGGCTTCGTTGACATACTCGATCTCGGCATCGACGTTGGTGATGGCGATGCTTTCCGGGCTTTGCTCGACGGCCAATGACAGCTTGCGCAATTGGGCTTCGGCATCCTTGCGCTCGGTGATGTCGCGCGTCACCGACAAAATGCATTGCTCGCCGTTGAGGGTTATCACATGCGCGGACAAAAGTGCGGCGAGCACCCGACCATCCTTGGCGACGAACTCAATCTCCATATTTTCGCACTTGCCGTCGCGCCGCAGGATTTCAAGCAGCCGCTGCCGGTCGTCCAGGTTGTGCCAGAGGTTGATTTCCAGCGATGCCCTGCCGATGACCTCTTCCCGATTCCAGCCGGTCAGCCGCGAGAAGCCCTCATTGATATCCAGAAAAACACCGTTCGCGAGCCGGTTGATATTGACCGCGTCGGGACTGGTCAGGAACGCCGTGCGGTAGCGTTCCTCGCTTTCGCGCAGCGCAATCTCCGACCGGCGCTGGTGCACGATGTGCCAGATCGCGTCGGCGATCAGCCGTACCGTCTCGACGTCCAGATCGGTGTAGGGCTCGGGCTTGTTGCCCACTCCGGCCAGCATGCGTACCAGACCGCCCTCGATCACCGGTACGCTGATCAGGCGCTGCAGATCGGCATGACCTTCGGGCAGACCGTGCTTGTCGGGCGCATCGGCATAGTCGTTGAACATCACCGGCGCCCTCTTGCGCAGGGCGTCGGCCCAGATTCCGGCCTGGCTGATCGGGTAGTGGCTGTCGGCCACCGCATGGCAATAGTGTTCCAGCGTGGCGCGCGACCAGGCCACCAGTTCGATGCTCTGCTGGTCCTCGTGCACGAAATGGATGAAGGCGATGCGGCTGCCGGTGAGTTGCTCGGCCAGTTCCTGGCCGAATTGCATGAACGCTCTCTCGTCCATCGTGTCGGCGGCGCCTGGCAGGGCCAGCAGGGCTTCGGCGCGACGGCCATAGAGATCCCGGTTTACGTCATCCTTTTTGCGCTCACTGATGTCGCGGGCGATGCCGAACATGCCGATCACCTTGCCGGCGGAGTCTTGCAGCGGCCCCTTGGTGCTCTGGAAGGTGCGCCGTCCTTCCGGAGTGACGGTGTCATCCTCGAAGGTGATGACGCGGTTCTCCGCCATGACCTGGCGGTTGTCGGCGATCAGTTGCCGGGCTATCTCGCGCGGGAACACGGCCGTTTCGTCGCGGCCGAGCACGTCCTCGGCACGCTTGCCAGTGAGCCGCGCCGCGCCCCGGCTGAAGAAGATGAAGTGGTCATCGAGGTCCTTGGCAAAAATCGCGTCGGTGGAACTCTCGGCAATGGTTTCGAGCAGGCGCAGGGCGTGCATTTTTTCCTTCTGCGCCGCGAGTTCGCGCCGGGACGCGGTTAAGACCTGCTCAAGCAGGCGCCGTATCAGGCCATAGAGCAGTACCGACGTGACGGCGACGAACAGCCAGCCTTTTAGTGTGCTGACCAGCATCATCTGCGCCGGATCGCTGAACAGCCAGCCGGTCGCAGTATCGGAGAGCAGTATCCAGAGGCCGGCGAAGACGGCATAGGCGAAAACGACACGCAACACTTCGGCTGACGCACTAACGCCGGCGCTTGCCGGCCTGCCGCTGTCCGCGCCGGGCAAGTGCGCGCTCATTGCGGCGCACCGGCAAAGTCCAGCGCATTCACCTGTCGCCTGAGTTCGATCATGGCCAGCTCGCGGCCGACCGCGCTGCGAATCGCCGTATCGGCAGCGCCGACTCTTCCAGTTGTTTTCTTGACCACGAAACGCCCTCTCGGCAGGTACGGGAATGCCTTGCAACGATGGTACTCCCGATTGCGACCGGGGAGCACGCGGCAGTCCCTGCGCGCGAGGCTGCAAAGTCCCGCTACGATGGGTACGTCACGGACCTTATCGAATCTATCGACATCATGGCATCCCCCTTGCCGGAAGATCTCTCCAAAGTGCTTGCGGCTACCCCCGAGCTGGCTTTTGCCGTGCTGATCGGCAGCCGGGCGCAGCAGACGGCGCGGCAGGACAGCGACTGGGATATCGCGGTTTCATGGAGGCCGGTGGCAGATTCATTCCTTCGCCTTGAACGGCATGAGTCCCTGCGACATCGACTGGCGCAATGCCTCGATCTTGTCGACGACAGGATCGACCTGATCGATCTGGCCGTCGCCCGCCTCGCCATGAAAGCCGTCGTCGCCGAAGAAGGGAAAGTGCTGCACATCAACGACGAGTTGGCGTGGGCCTATTTCCAGACCACGACCTGGCGCGAGCTTGAAGACTACTCCTGGGATCGCGCCCATGCGGCTTGAACTCTATCTGGCGGAAACGGCGCGCATCGCCCACGAACAGACCAGTCTGCTCGATGAAACCGGGGTCTGACCCCGGTTTGACCCCCGCCGGTTTGACCCCCGGTTTGACCCGGGCGCGGCGCCTTCGGCGTCGGCTGGCGATCTGGCGGAAGCGGACCCGGTCATGGCCGAAGCTTGCGGTCAGGAGGCCAACACACTGGCCTCGGAGATGACAAGCACGCGCCGGCGCTCCGGCGTCAACCGCACGTCAATCCTCTTCCCGATACTTCTTGGCGATGGCGACGAACTCGTCGAAACTGGCAAGAAAAGCATCGACCACATCGGGATCGAAGTGCTTGCCGCGCCCGGCGGAAATGATGTCGCGGGCTTCGGCGAACGACATGGGCAGTTTGTACACCCGCGGCGAGATCAAGGCGTCGAATACATCGGCCAGCGCCATCAGCCGCGCCGAAATCGGGATGGACTCGCCGGCCAGGCCGTCGGGATAGCCGCTGCCGTCCCACTTCTCGTGATGCCAGTGCGCAATCTCCTTGGCCAGGGCGAGAAATTCGAGGGGCGTCTCGGCATCGGTCTCGGCCTGATCGACGGCATCGGAACCCAGCCTGGAATGGGTTTTCATGATTTCCCACTCCTTCGGCGTGAGCGGACCGGGTTTCTGCAGAATGTTGTCGGGTATGCCCACCTTGCCGATGTCGTGCAGCGGCGCCGACTTGGTCAACAGGTCGATGTTTCTCGGCGTGAGAAAGGCCGCAAAGTGCGGGTGCTCCTTTAGCCGCAAGGCCAGGAGATGGACATAGCCCTGAGTGCGGTTGATGTGGTTGCCGGTCTCCGGATCGCGAGTCTCGGCAAGGTGGGCCAGCGCCCGGATGGTGACGAACTGGGTCTGATCGTTTTCGGCCATGCGCCGCGCGACTTCGGCTTCGAGGGTGGCGTTCTGGTCCTTCATCCAGTCGCGCGCCTGCTTGGCCTGGAGTTGCGTGCGCACCCGGGCCAGTACCACGACGGGATTAATCGGCTTGGTGATGTAATCGGCGGCGCCGAGTTGCAGGCCGCGCGCCTCGTCTGCCGCCTCGACCAGTGCCGTGAGGAAAACCACCGGAATGCCGCGCGTCAAGGGGTCTTCGCGCAACTTCTCGAGTACCGCATAGCCATCCATGCCGGGCATCATCACGTCGAGCAGGACCAGATCCGGCCGCGGCTCGCTCATCGCCGCGCGCATGGCACTTTCGCCCGAACTGGCGGCGCGCACCTGGTACTCGGAGCGCAGCAGACTGGTGAGCAGATGCAGGTTTGTCGGCTCGTCGTCGACGATGAGAATGGTTGATGCGGCCACGACTGCTTTCTTTCCCGGTTGATAGCCCGACCATCATACCCGCTGCCGTCATATCGGGGGGAGGAAGCGGAGCCGCCCGACGCGCGCTGCCGTCAGCGGACAAGGGGCATAATGGCGACGTTGAAGCGCAGGCGGAACCAGACGGGGAGCGAACCAAAAATGGGACTGATGGACAAGGAGGCGGAAATCCCCACCTCCATCGAAGAGGAGCAGCTCCACGGAATCTCGCGCTCCGTAGGCGAAATCGAGTGGCTGCTGCTGGTTGTGGTCCTGTTGTACCACGCCTTCGGCGGCACCGACCCGGATGAGAGGCCGGGCATCGTCCTCGCCATGGTGCTTTACACCATGTCCATCATGGGCTTGCGTTACGCCATGTTTTTCAAGCGCGAGTCGCGATGGAAACTCGCGGTGGAAACCTGGATCATGACCGCCTTCATCACCTGGGCGCTGCTGCATACCGGCAGGCTCGAAAGCCCGCTGCTGAACTGCTATCTGCTGATAATCATTACCAGCGCACTGGCCCTGGGCAAGCTCACCACGCTCCTCGAACTGTTACTGATCGCCGCCTGCTTCGTCCTGTTGGGCGGCGACTACTCCCTGGTCGAAATAGTCTCGCTCAAGTATCTCGCCGGCATTTTTGCCCAGTTCGCGCCGCTGGTACTGGTGGCCTACATCACCACCATGTTTGCCTCGGACATACGCTACGGACTCAACCAGGCAAAATTCCTGCCGGAAACCGACACGGTGACCGAGGCCCTCAGCGGGCGTGGATTCGCCATCATCGCCGACAGCCTGTTCGGCCAGGCGGTGCGCTACAACAGGGCCATCACCCTGCTGGTCATCGAATGCGACACGCTGAAGCAGGTCAACGATGAGTATGGTTACAAAGCGGGAGACGCCTTGCTGATGTCGCTGGTCAAGTGCATCCAGGGACAGCTCCGCCGCTCGGACGTGCTGGCGCGCCAGAGCGGCGAAGAGTTTGTCGTGCTGCTCCCGGAAACGCCCGCTACCGGAGCAATCCACATCGCCGAAAAGATACGCATCAGCGTGGCGACGAGTACGCTGAAGCTGATCGGCAGAAACATCACCACGACAGTCAGCATCGGCACGGCCAGCTATCCCCACGATGGCAACACTCTGGATCTTCTGCTGGCCCAAGCCACCCGCAACATGTACCAGGCCCGCCGCGCCGGCAGCAACAGCGTCCAGCAATCAGCGGTTTGATCCGCCGCTGCCGCTCAGGGATACAGTCCGCGCTGTTCGCGGGCGGCAAGCACGCGCTTGCAGGCGATCACGAACGCCGCGGTCCTGATCGACAATTTGCGTTCCTGCGCCAGCCGCCAGATGGCATCGAAGGCCTTCATCATGATGCTTTCAAGCCGGTCGTTGATCTCTTCCTCGCTCCAGAAGAAGCTCGAAAAATCCTGCACCCATTCGAAGTAGGACACTGTGACGCCACCGGCATTGGCGAGCACGTCGGGGATCACCAGAATATCCCGCTCGTGCAGGATGTCGTCGGCCGCCGGAGTGGTCGGCCCGTTGGCGCCTTCGACGACGACCCTGGCGCGCAGGCCGCGCGCCCTTTCCGGTGTCAGTTGGCCCTCGAGGGCGGCGGGAACGAAATACTCGCACTCAAGTTGCCAGAAGTCCTCCTCGCCGAGAGGCTCGGCGCCGAAGAAGCCGGAAAGGCTGCCATGCGCCGCCGCATGGGCGAGTGCGGCGGGGATGTCGATGCCGGCCGGATTGCAGAGCGTGGCTTCGGCGTCCTGCAGGGCGATGACCTTGGCCCCGTTCTCGCGAAAAATCCGCGCCGCGATGCCGCCGACATTGCCGAAGCCCTGCACCACAACCCGCGCGGCGTCGATCGGGACGCCGACACGAATTCCGGCTTCGCGGGCGGCGATGTACACGCCGCGTCCCGTCGCTTCCTGACGCCCGAGTGATCCACCCAGCGCGACCGGCTTGCCGGTGACGACACCGCTGGCGGTATGCCCGACGTTCATCGAATAGGTGTCCATCATCCAGGCCATGGTCTGCTCGCTGGTGCCGATATCGGGCGCCGGAATGTCCTTGCCCGGCCCGATGACAATGCCGATCTCCGAGGTATAGCGACGTGTGATGCGCTCCAGTTCGGCGGCCGAGAAGCCTCGCGGATCGATGCGGACGCCGCCTTTGGCGCCACCGAAGGGCAGTCCCAGCGCGGCATTCTTGATGGTCATCCAGCCGGCCAGCGCCATCACCTCGTTCAGCGTCACCGCCGCATGAAAGCGCACGCCGCCCTTGCCCGGACCGCGCGACAGGTTGTGCTGCACGCGATAACCCTCATAGTGCGCTATCGCGCCGTCATCGCGCACGATGGGCACATCGACCACCAGAATGCGTTTGGGATGCTTGAGGGTTTCTATCCAGCGCGACAAGGATCCCAGATGAGGCGCGACACGATCGATCTGCTCGATGAAACTGGCCCAGGGCTCGGCTCTTGCCGGATCGAGGTAGGAAAGGCGGCTGGCGGCGGCTGTCATGGTGCTGAGGTCCTCACTGGAATGTTCGAAATCCGGTCGATCAGATGGAAGATGCGGCCCGCGCGCCCTGATCGTAGCGACCGGACAGGGTCCGCAGCAGACGCGCCATCTCGCCGAGGCGGACGTTCTCATCCTCTGCGCCGGAAAATCCCGGCATCAGGCAGGCCTCGCGCACCTGGCGATAGCGCTCGCACAGAGCCCGCCCGGCGTCCGTAGTCGACCAGAGCACTTCCTTGCCGCGCCGGGTGTTCGATACCAGATCAAGATTGGCGAGCTTCTTCAGGGCGTAGGAGACGACGTGGGTGTCTTCGATGTTGAGCACGAAGCAGATGTCGGCCAGCTTCTTCTCCCGACCGCGGTGATTGACGTGATGCACGACGAGGATCTCCGTCTCGGTCATGTCCTTGACCCCGGCGCCGGCCATGCAGCGCGTCATCCAGCGGCCGAAGGCGTGGCTGGTGATGATCAGGCCGAACTCGAGTTCCGACAGCTCCGGGCACTTGTCGGACACCAGATGCTCTGAGGAGACAATGCGGCGTACCCCGGATTCGCCGCCACCGCTTGGTTTCAAGGAAGTCTTGCCTGTCGCCTTTTTTGCCATGATGATGTTTGCCTGTATCTGCTCGACAACATAATTGAAACATTTTATTGACGTTTTGTACATGTAATGTTAACGTTATGTCCGCATGCCTGCCATTCACTTCCGTTTGACCCGCCACTTTTCGTGAGGAATCCGTCGATGAATACCCGCCTTTGCACGCTCTTCGCCGCACTCGGTTTCGGTTTCACTGCACTCTCCGCTTCCGCCCAGACCAAGTGGGACATGCCCACCGGCTATGCCGCTGCCAACTTCCACACCGAGAACATCACCCAGTTCGCCGCCGACGTAGACAAGGCCACCGCCGGCAAACTCAAGATCACCGTGCATGCCGGCGGCTCGCTGTTCAAGGCCAACGAGATCAAGCGCGCGGTGCAGGGCGGCCAGGCACAGATCGGCGAAATCATCTTCGGCGGCTACGCCAACGAGAATCCGCTGTTCGGCACCGACAACGTGCCCTTCCTTGCCACCTCCTATGTCGAAGCCAGGAAGCTCGCCGCCGCGCAGAAGCCGGCGATGGATGCGCTGCTGGCCAAGCAGGGCCTGAAGATCCTGTTCTCCGTACCCTGGCCGCCGCAGGGCATCTATTCGGCCAAGCCGATCAATTCCGCCGGCGACCTGAAGGGCATCAAGTGGCGCGCCTACAGCCCGCAGACCTCGCGCATCGCGGAACTGGTCGGCGCCCAGCCGGTCACCATCCAGGCCGCCGAACTGTCGCAGGCACTGGCCACCGGCGCCGTCGCCGCCTTCATCACCTCGAGCGCCACCGGCTTCGACAGCAAGGTGTGGGAACAGGTCAAGTATTTCTATGACGCCCAGGCCTGGCTGCCGAAGAATGCCGTACTGGTGTCGCAGAAGTCCTTCGATGCGCTCGACAAGCCGACCCAGGATGCGCTGCTGAAGGCCGCCGCCGAAGCCGAAGCACGCGGCTGGAGAACCAGCGAGGACAAGACCAAGTTCTATGTCGAGCAATTGACCAAGAACGGCATGAACGTGGCCGCGCCTTCCGCCGCATTGAGGGCGGACCTGAAGAAGGTCGGCGATACCATGATCGGCGAATGGCAGAAGACGGCCGGCGCTGAAGGGCAAGCCATCCTCGACGCCTACAGGAAGTAAGCACTTTCCATGCGCCATGTCCTTGACCGGATCTACGGCGCCGCCGCCTGGGCGGCGGCGCTGTTCATGATCGGCACGCTGGTGATGATCCTGCTTTCGGTCTGCGGCCGCCTGCTGGATTTCCATGTCCGCGGCACCGACGCCTACGCCGGCTACTGCATGGCGGCGGCCGCCTTCCTGGCGCTGGCGCATACCCTCAAGCGCGGCGAACACATCCGCGTGACGCTGATCCTCGATCATGCCGGTCGCCGCACCCGGCAGGCTCTGGAAATCTGGAGCCATGCCGCCGGCCTGCTTTGTGCCATATTGCTCGCCTGGTTTTCGGTGCGATTGGCCTGGCAGTCATTCAACTTCAACGACATTTCGCAAGGCACTGACGCGACACCGCTGTGGATTCCGCAGACCGGCATGGCTCTGGGCTGCACGATCTTTGCCATCGCGGTAACCGACGAAATGGTCGCCGTGCTGCGCGGCGAAAAGATGCGCCACCGCGCCGCCGACAGCGAACCGATACGGAGCGAATAGGCATGGATCTGGCAATCACCTTTGGCCTGATCCTTGCCCTGTTCGCCCTGCTGGGCAGCGGCATCTGGATCGGGCTGGCCCTGCTCGGCATAGGCTGGCTGGGCATGGAACTGTTCACTGCCCGCGCCGCAGGCGATGCCATGGCGGTCACCATCTGGGGCGCGTCGTCGTCATGGACCCTGACCGCCCTGCCGATGTTCCTCTGGATGGGCGAGATCCTGTTTCGTACCCGCTTGTCATCGGACATGTTCAAGGGCCTCGCGCCCTGGCTGGAAAAGCTGCCGGGGCGCCTGCTCCATGTCAATGTAATCGGCTGCAGCATTTTCGCCGCGGTGTCGGGATCGTCGGCCGCGACCTGCGCCACCATCGGCAAGATCACCCTGCCCGAGCTGAAGAAGCGCGGTTATCCGGAAGCCATCACCATCGGCACCCTGGCCGGCGCCGGCACGCTGGGCCTGCTGATCCCGCCGTCGATCATCATGATCGTGTATGGCGTCGCGGCCGAAGTATCGATCGCCAAGCTGTTCATCGCCGGCGTGCTGCCGGGCATCATGCTGGCGACCCTGTTCATGGGCTGGATCGTGGTCTGGGCCCTGCTCAATCCGGACGCCGTGCCACCCGCGACGGAGGACACCACCTTCGGCCAAAAGATCTACGCCTCGCGCCATCTGATACCGGTGGTATTGCTCATCACGCTGGTTCTCGGCTCGATCTACGCCGGCGTCGCCACGGCTACCGAAGCGGCGGCGCTTGGCGTCGTCGGCAGCCTGCTGCTGGCGGCGGCTCAGGGCTCGATGAGCTGGGCCACGTTCCGCGACAGCCTGCTGGGCGCCACCCGCCTGTACTGCATGATCGCCCTGATCCTGGCCGGCAGCGCCTTCCTGACGCTGGCGATGGGCTACCTCGGCTTGCCGCGCCACCTCGCCGAATGGATCGCCAGCCTCGGCCTCGGCCAGTTCGGCCTGCTCTTCGGCCTGATGTTCTTTTTCATCATCCTCGGCTGCTTTCTCGACGGCATTTCGATGGTGGTGCTGACCATCGCCGTGATCCAGCCGACCATCGTCGCCGCCGGCATCGACCTGATCTGGTTTGGCATCTTCCTCGTGGTGGTAGTCGAAATGGCGCAGATCACGCCGCCGGTCGGCTTCAACCTGTTCGTCATCCAGGGCATGACCGGCAAGCAGTTGCCGTGGATCGCGCGCACTGCCATGCCAGCCTTCTTCCTGATGGTGGGCGCGGTCGGGCTGCTCTACGCCTTTCCTGCAATCATCACCTGGCTGCCGCAGCGCATGGTGGGATGAAGCCGCGCATTCTCGCGCTCGGCGATGGTGCGCTGACGCTGGAGTTCGGCGATCGGATCGATCCTGCGCTCAATGCCAAAGTCATGGCAGCACGCGATGCGCTGGCCGCCTTCGAGCTCGACGGCATCAGCGACGTGGTACCGGCCTACAGTTCGCTGACCGTACATTTCGATCCATTGCGGCTGGATCGCGAGGAACTGACTGGGCACCTTCTGCAAGCGGCGCAGGCGCTGGCACAAGAGTCGGCTCTGGCGACACGGTGGACGCTCCCCGTGGTCTTCGGCGACGAGTTCGGGCCGGACCTGGCTGAGATTGCGCGGGCTACGGGGCGCAGCGAAACGGATGTGATCGAGGCGCTTTGTGGGACCGAACTGCGCGTCTTCCTGATCGGCTTCCTGCCCGGCTTTCCCTATCTCGGCGAATTGCCTGAATGGCTGCGGCTGCCGCGACGCACTACGCCGCGCACCGCCGTCCCCGCCAACAGCCTCGCCATCGCCGGCGCCCAGGCCGCCGTCTATCCGTGGCAAAGCCCGGGCGGCTGGCACCTGCTGGGACGCACCCCCGTGCGCCTGTTCGACCTGCAAGACACCGTCCGTCCCGCCCTGCTGGCCCCCGGCGACGCGGTTCGCTTCACGCCGGTCGGCCGCGACGAGTTCCTGCGCCTCGAAGCGGCCGTCGCAACGGGAAAGAAGAGCCGTCGGGATTGGCAGACGACATGATCGAAATCCTCGACTGCCCGTTGCCGGTGAGCTTGCAGGATGCAGGCCGCCCCGGCTACCGGCATCTGGGCGTGCCGCTTTCCGGCGCTCTGGATGTGGAATGGCTGGCCATCGCCAATGCGCTGGCGGGCAACCCGCCGGAAACAGCCGCGCTGGAAATGCACCTGCTCGGTCCCAGACTGCGTGCCCGGACACTCGTGACCATCGCGCTGGCCGGCGAGTTTTCGGCCCGCATCGAAGATGCCGCCGGTCAATCGCGCGAAGCCGGCAACTGGCGCAGCCATGTGCTGGCCGCCGGCGAGATTCTCGTCACCGGAAGCCTGCGCAGCGGCATCGGCTACCTCGCCGTTAATGGCGGATTCGATTTGCCTGTGGTGCTCGGCAGCCGCTCCACCTATGCCCGCGCCGGACTCGGCGGCATCGACGGCCGCAGCCTGCAAGCCGGCGATTGCATAGGAGTCGGCGCTGGCGACACGGCACTTTCGCTGCGCCTGCCGCAACCCCCGCGCCCACCCAGCGGCCCCTTGCGCGTCATGGCCGGCCCGCAGCGCGAGTATTTCACCGACTCCGCCTGGGCACACTTCATCAGCGACGAATTTACCGTCAGTCGCGCTGCGGACCGCATGGGCCTGCGCCTCGACGGTCCGTGCCTCGATCACGATCCCGCACATGGCGCCGACATCGTTTCCGATGCCGTCACGCCCGGCGTCATCCAGGTGCCCGGCGACGGCCGTCCGATCGTCCTGCTGGCCGATTGCCAGACGGTTGGCGGCTATCCGAAAATCGCGACCGTGATCGCCGCCGACTTGCCGCGCCTCGGCCACGCCCTGCCCGGCGACACGCTGCGTTTCATCGAAATCAGTCTCGACCTGGCGCTCGCCGCCCGCCGCGAGGCGGCTGCCACGCTGGCACAATGCATCGCGAGCATGGTGCCGGAGCGCGCCGGCTTCGACCTCGACGCCCTGTACACCGCCAACCTGATCGATGGAGTAATCCATGCACACTAAACGCGTCAACCTCAACGCCGACCTCGGCGAAGGCTACGGACCCTGGCGCATGGGCGATGACGCCGCCATGCTGGATATAGTCAGTTCGGCCAACATCGCCTGCGGCGGCCATGCCGGCGATCCATATGTCATGCGCCGCACCGTGCGTCTGGCGCACGAACGCGGCGTCTCGATCGGCGCCCACCCCAGTTATCCCGATATGCAGGGCTTCGGCCGCCGTGCCATGGCCTTGTCGACCGCCGAGCTCGAAAGCCAGATCGCATTTCAGATCGGCGCGCTGGCCGGCATCGCGGCGCTGGAGGCGGAACGCGTCACCCACGTCAAGCCGCACGGCGCGCTGAACAACCTCGCCTGCATCGACCGTGGCGTCGCCGACACAATCTGCCGGGCGATGCGCGCCATCGACGACAGTCTGATCCTGCTCGCCCCGGCGGCATCGCAGCTGGTGCTCGCCGGGCGCGCCGCCGGCCTCGCCGTGGTCGAGGAAATCTTCGCCGATCGCGCCTATCTGCCCGACGGCCAGCTGGTGCCGCGCTCGCGGCCCGATGCCATGATCCACGGCCCCTCCGCCTGCCTGGCCCATGTCCTGGCGATGCTCGAAGCCGGCGCCCTGATCGCCGTCGACGGCACGCGCATCGCCACGCCGATCGGCAGCATCTGCGTGCATGGCGACAACCCCGAGGCGGTCGGCGTTGCGCACCACCTGCGTACCGAACTCACGCTGGCCGGCCATGATGTCCTGCCGCTGACTGAAATCGCTTCGGGCGGCTGACGGTTACAATCGCGTCATGCCTACACCCCTTCTGCGCAGCGCCGAATTGCGCATCCTCGAAACGCGCTACGACAGCGTCGTGCCACCCCTGATGGAACGGGCCGGACGTGCCGCCGCGGAATTCGCCAGGCACCTGCTGCAGGGCAGCCGCGCTCCCGTACTGGTGTTCGCCGGTCCCGGCAACAATGGCGGCGATGCAAGGGTCGCGGCGCGCGTACTCAGGCAACAGGGCGTGCAGGTCGTCGTCGTCGGATCCGGCGGCGAGGTCCCAGCCGGCGACTATGGGCTGGTGGTGGACGGCCTGTTCGGCATCGGCCTCACGCGGCCCGTCACCGGCGCCTGGGCTGGGCTGATCGAGCGCATCAACGCCTTTCCCGGCCCGGTGCTGGCGCTGGACATTCCCAGCGGCCTCGATGGCGACACGGGGCGCTTGCTCGGCGCCACGGTGCGCGCCACCCATACGATCAGCTTCATCGGCGGCAAGCCGGGCCTGTACACGCTCGATGGCCCCGATCATTGTGGCGAGGTGAACGTGGAGGACCTCGGTCTGCGTCTTGACGGATTTTCCGGCGCCCTGCTCGGCGTCGCCGATTTTCGCGAGTGCCTGAAGCCGCGCGCAAAGAACAGCCACAAGGGCAGCCATGGTTCGCTGGCCGTAATCGGCGGCGCTGCCGGCATGACCGGCGCGGCGCTGCTGGCCGCGCGCGCCGGACTCAAGCTCGGCGCCGGACGGGTCTTTGTCGGTTTGCTGCAACCGCTTGCCGTCGATCCCCTGCAGCCGGAATTGATGCTGCGGTCAGCCGATGCTGCGCTGGGCCAGGCCACCGCTATCGTCATCGGCCCCGGCCTGGGCGAATCCGATGCCGCGATGGAGATTCTTCGCCGTACCGCCAGCGCCGACTTTCCATTGTTGCTCGATGCCGACGCGCTGAATCTGCTCGCCACGCATCCGGTAGTCGCCATGCGCATATCTCACCGCGCCGCGCCGACCATCATCACGCCGCATCCCGCCGAAGCCGCGCGGCTGCTGACGACCACCACTGAGACAGTGCAGGCCGACCGTGTCGGCGCGGCGCTGGAACTGGCGCAACGTTTCAAGGCTCACGTCGCGCTGAAGGGTTGCGGCACGGTAATCGCCTGTCCCGACGGACGCTGGCGCGTCAACACCAGCGGCAATCCCGGACTGGCTTCGGGCGGCAGCGGCGACGTGCTGTCCGGCATAGCCGGCGCACTGCTGGCGCAGGGCTGGCCGCCTGCAGCGGCCTTGTCGGGCGCCGTCCATCTGCATGGCGCCGCGGCCGATGCGCTTGCCGCCGCCGGTGCCGGCCCGATCGGTATGGCCGCCGGCGAACTGATCCCCGTCGCACGCGCACTTCTCAATCGCCTGATCGCCAATGCCTGAGGGCCGGCCGTTCATCGGCATCCTGATGATGCTGGGGGCGGGCCTGTGCTTCGCCGCGCTCGATGCCACATCCAAGCATCTGACACAGACCTTTTCCGTGCCCATGCTGGTCTGGGCGCGTTACACGGTGCACTTCGTCCTGATGGTGATCTTTCTCGCGCCGTCGATGCGGGCAAAACTGATCGCCACGCAACGCCCGCTGGCGCTGACCGTCAGGGCACTGATGCTGGTCGGCACCACCGGTTTTGCGATGGCGGGGATATCGATCATGCCGTTGGCCGAAAGTACCGCCTTCCTGTTCGTGACGCCGATGATCGTGGTGCTGCTGGCCAGCTGGCTGCTCAGGGAGTCGGTCAGCAAGGCACGCTGGATCGCCATCGTCGCGGGCTTTGCCGGCGCCCTGCTGATCGCGCGGCCGGGCGGCGCGCTGTCGCCGCAGGGAATCATCCTGATGTCGCTGGCGGCCGGCTGCTACGCGATCTACCAGGTACAGACGCGACATATGACATTGACCGAAAACACGGTCACCATGCTGTTCTATACGGCGCTGGTGGGAACCGTGTCGATGACGCTGGCGGCGCCGCTGTACTGGGGCGGGCCAATGCCCGATGCATGGCAGGCGCTGGGCATCGCCTCGCTGGGCATCTACGGCGGCACCGGGCACCTGCTGATGACCCGCGCCTTCCGCCATGCGCCGGCGTCGACACTCTCGCCCTTTCTCTACGCGCAACTGGTCTGGGCCATGCTGCTCGGCTGGATGTTCTACGACCACCTGCCCGATCTGCTCTCGGTGGCCGGCATGGCCGTGATCGCCGGCAGCAGCCTGTCGATCGCGCTCTCGGAGCGCTTCAGGCAGGCAAGCATGAGTTAGAGTAGAGCCACAGTACGGCATTGGTCGAACAACTTTCCGGGAGGGCGCCCATGTTGCAGGTTCTCGACAACATCGTTCCGAAGCGCTACTGGACCTGGATCATTTGCGCGATTCTGGGCCTTGCCTGTCTCGCATTGCTACCCCTCTCATTGCAGTGGTTGTGGCCTGCTGCGGTCTTCGCCGCGCTTACGCTGATCGGCTTCAGCGATTACCTCCAGATCAAACAGGCAGTCCGCCGCAATTACCCGCTGCTGGCACATTTCCGCTTCTTCTTCGAGTACATCCGGCCGGAGATCCGCCAGTATTTTCTCGAAGCCGATTCCGAGGAACTGCCCTTCTCCCGCGCGCAGCGCTCGATCATCTACCAGCGTTCCAAGCAGGCCGCCGACAAACGCCCCTTCGGCACCCAGCTCAACGTCTATGAGCCGCACTACGAATGGATCAACCATTCCATCGCGCCGGTGCACATCGACAATCACGACTTCCGCGTCGGGATCGGCGGGCCGGCCTGCACGCAACCGTATTCCGCCAGCGTATTCAACATTTCCGCGATGAGTTTCGGCGCACTCTCGGCGAATGCGATCCTGGCGCTGAACGAGGGCGCCAAGCGCGGCCATTTCTATCACGACACCGGGGAAGGTTCCATCTCGCGCTACCACCGCCAGAACGGCGGCGACCTGACCTGGGAAATCGGCAGCGGCTATTTCGGCTGCCGCGATGCCAACGGGAATTTCGACCAAGAGAAGTTTGCCGAAAACGCGCGTCTCGATCAGGTCCGGATGATCGAGATCAAGCTCTCGCAAGGCGCCAAACCGGGACACGGCGGCGTGCTGCCGGGCGCCAAGGTGACGCGCGAAATCGCCGAGGCGCGTGGTGTTCCAATGGGCGTCGACTGCATTTCGCCGGCACGGCACTCGGCATTCTCCACGCCGCTGGAACTGGTCGGCTTCATCGCCCGGCTGCGCGAACTCTCGGGCGGCAAGCCTATCGGCATCAAGCTGGCGATCGGTCATCCGTGGGAATGGTTCGCCATCGTCAAGGCCATGCTCGCCACCGGCATCGCCCCCGACTTCATCGTCGTCGATGGCGGCGAAGGCGGCACCGGCGCCGCCCCGCTGGAGTTCACCGACCACGTCGGCGCGCCGCTGCGCGAGGGCCTGATGCTGGTGCACAACACCCTGGTCGGCGTCAATCTGCGCCACCAGATCAGTCTCGGCGCTTCCGGCAAGATCGTCACCGCCTTCGACATGGCGCGCACCATGGCCATGGGCGCGGACTGGTGCAACTCCGCGCGCGGCTTCATGTTCGCCCTCGGCTGCCTGCAGGCACAGACTTGCCACACCGGCAAGTGCCCGACCGGCGTCACGACGCAAGATGCGCGACGCATGCGCGCCCTCGACGTGCCGGACAAATCGTCGCGCGTGTTCCAGTTCCACCAGAACACGCTGATTGCGCTCAAGGAATTGCTCGGCGCCTCGGGCCTGCATCATCCGCGCGAACTCGGCCCGGAACATGTGATTCGTCGCGTCTCGGCCACCGAAGTACGCTCGCTGGCGGCCTTGCACCACTGGGCAAAGCCCGGCGAACTGCTGTCCGGCGTGCCAGACCATCCCGTCTTCAAGGTGTTCTGGGACGTATCCCGCGCCGAGAGCTTCGCCGCGCCGACCACGGCGCTCAGCTTGCGCGGATCGAGAGCGCAGTGAGCCGGCGGCGCACCGGGCCTCAGCCGACTGCTAGAATGAATTGAACCCACACTCCCATCATCCCGACATCATGGAACTCCCGCTTCAGCTTGCCGCCGAAGTACAACGCAATGTGCTCGCCGCCCTGGTGGAAGACATCGGCGGCGGCGACCTGACGGCGCTGCTTACCCCCGCCACGCGGCGCTCGCATGGCACCGTGCTCAGTCGCGAAGCTGCCGTGCTCGCCGGCACGGCATGGTTCGATGCCTGCTTCCGGCGGCTCGATCCGCTGGCGGTCATCCGCTGGCGCGCGCGCGACGGCGAGTCGATTGCCTCCGGCCAAACGCTGTGCGAAATCGAGGCCAGCACCCGCGCCCTGCTCACCGCCGAACGCGCCGCGCTGAATTTTTTGCAACTGCTCTCGGCCACCGCCACCACCACGCGCCGTTACGTCGATGCGATCGCCGGCACCGGCGCGCGCATCGTCGACACGCGCAAGACCCTGCCCGGCCTGCGCGTGGCGCAGAAATATGCCGTCACCTGCGGCGGCGGCAGCAACCACCGTCTCGGACTCTATGACGGCATCCTGATCAAGGAGAACCACATCATGGCGGCCGGCGGCGTCAGCGCCGCGCTGGAGCAGGCACGCGCGGTCTGCCGCGGCGACGTCTTTATCCAGATCGAGGTGGAAACCCTGGAACAACTTGCCGAAGCCCTCGACGCCGATGCCAGGATGATCCTGCTCGACAACATGGACCTGGGGCAGATGCGGCAGGCCGTCGGCCTTACCGCCGGACGCGCCCAACTCGAAGCTTCCGGGGGCGTTCGCCTGGAAACCGTGCGCGCCATCGCCGAAACCGGCGTCGACCGCATTTCCGTAGGCAGCCTGACCAAAAACGTGCGCGCCATCGATCTCTCGCTGCGGCACAGCGAAGGCTGATCTGCTAGAATTCGCGCCCTGCTGAAGCGTCACTCCTCAGCACGTATCCGCGGAGAGGTGGATGAGCGGTTTAAGTCGCACGCCTGGAAAGCGTGTGTAGGTTCATAGCCTACCGCGGGTTCGAATCCCGCCCTCTCCGCCAGCAAGCATAACTACTTGCTTAATAACAGTTATCATGCGCTCCAAGCGCCGGGCCGGCGCGGGCTTTTGCGCTTTTGTCGCTTACTCCTTTTTTGTCAATGCAGGCACTAGGCGAAACGCATAAGGCATTTTCCCGGTAGGTCATTTTTCCTGTATTTCGGTTGCGAAGGCCATTGGATACGGCTAGTCTTGACGTTGAAAGCAGCCCACAGGAAAACGTTTTGGACACCGACGACACCGAGAACGTCTCTCAGGATCAGGAAATCGCCAAACCACCGGAGAATATCTGGCTGGCTGGCGCGTTCGCGGTCACGTCCCTGATTGGCGTTGCGCTCTATGCGGGGCTGCTGATTCGCGCGGTCGTCATCGATGGCGACATTGCCCGCGCGCTTGGCGGCCTGCTGTTTTCATCCCTGGCCGCATACGCCGCAACCAGCAGTCGCCGGCCTCCTGCCGGGATCGTGACCCTGCTGGTGCTCACGGTGATTTCCTCGTCGCTTGCCATTTCCGGATTCAATAGCTGGGACGAACTCGTGGTCGCTCAGAGGACGCAGAGGGCGGCTGAACTGGCTTCGCGGCATCGGAATGATCTCAAGTCGACCAGTCAGGCAGTTGAACTCCCGATCGAATCTCCTTTGCCACCCCGTCCGTCAGTGCCATCGCCGCCGCCCAAGCAATCACCCGTTCCGGCAAGCGCCAAAGCAAAGAGCGAGGAACCGGGACTCATGGCTGCGCTTGTCCGGGAATGGTCGGAACGGCAAATGCAGCAGGCCACAGCACACGATTCAGCGGTCAATCGGCTTGGACTCGATGCCGTTTGGGAACCGGAGAATCTGCTATCGCCGGCGAGACTGCAGGAGGGTCGGCGCAAAATGACTGCCTATCAGGCGTTGGCAAGTCAGATGGAGCAAGAGTACGACGCTGAAATAAAACTCCAGAACAGGAAGATCCTGTCCCTTGCCGGCACCAGGTACCTGGGTGAGTTCAAGCAACGAATGGCATCCGGCCGGAGTGATGCCAAAGGCATCATTATGCTGCAGCGTGCCTTTGCCGTCACCTCAATCGAACTGCTTGATTTTCTTGACCTGCAAGGCAGGCAGCAGACAGCCGCCTTGCAGGATGGAATGTTTGAGTTCGCCAATCAAGCCGATCAGGAAAGGTATGACCTTCTGATTCAACGACTGGAGGACCAGGAAACGCAAATTGCGAACTTGCAGAGTCGCATGCTGCAACAAATCCATTCTTCATCTGCCGGTTCCCGTCGCGGCCCCACCTCGATCTCCCGCTAGCGTCACCGATTCTTGGGGACGTCCGATTTGAATCCGCTTTATTGCACAAGGAAGGCAAACGACCATGACCATTTCCATGTACTCCGCCTCGATCCCGGCACTAAGGCGCGGCCTGACCAGCCATGCAGCAATTCTGTCGAATGCCGAAGAACACGCCAGGGCCCGGAAGATCGATGGCAGCGAAGAGCGCGACGTATCGTTCCAGGCCGGCGGCCAGACTCACGAGTTCAAGGGCCTGCCGTACCTGACCGACTGGGTCCTGCCCAACTTCTACCTTCACGTCACCACGGCATACGCCATCCGCCGCCACAACGGCGTCGAACTCGCGAAGAAGGATTTTCTCGGCTGATTGGTCACGCCGAACGCATGAACGTCGCCGTGACGTCGAACCTTTACCTAGGGTCTGTTCTCAATCATTCGGCGGATGGCGTTGAGGCCCGACGCGGATGGATGCAAGGCTGAGGACGCCGGCAAGGGTAATCCCTTGCCAAGTCCGACAACGTAGCAGACGCCGCGTCCGGCCTCAACCCGCAGGGCCGGGTCAAATCGGGCGCGCTGCGGCGTTGCGGCTCCTGGCGAGGTATGTACATCGCGGCGTCGCCGCGCCTTGCATCGCATCCCGATTTGATCCCGGCGCCACCGTCGCATGATTGAGAACAGACCCTAGAAGTACCAGCGGGCGACCATCTCCGCCACGCACGCCGGCTTGGCGCCGCCCTCGATCTCGATCACCGCCTGCCACACCAGTTGCGCCCCGCCGGGAATGTCTTCCACCGCGCCCAGGACAAATTTCGCGCGTAGCCGGCTGCCGACTTTCACCGGCGACGCAAAACGCACCCGATTGAGGCCGTAGTTCACTGCCAGCTTGATGCCCTCGACCGCGATGCACTCCTGGGCGAACTTGGCGAGCAGCGACAAGGTAAGGTAGCCATGAACAATCGGCCCGCCAAAAGGCGATTCGCGCTTCGCCCGCTCGACATCGACGTGAATCCACTGCCGGTCGCCGGTAACTTCGGCGAAGGCATTCACGCGTTGCTGATCGATGAGCAGCCAGTCGCTGACTCCGATCTCCTGCCCTACCCGGGTCCGGGCATCCTCCACGCTGGCAAACTGCGTTGCTTTCATGAGTCCCCTTGTTCGACATATGTGGTCCGCCCGGCGGGATTCGAACCCACTACCCCCGGCTTAGAAGGCCGGTGCTCTATCCAGATGAGCTACGGGCGGACGTGCTGCAAAGCGTGCAGCGAGTTTAGCGCAGGACGGAACAAATAGCGTTCGGCGTAGCATAATTGGAACTGTCACCGCCTGATATCCGCTCACCGCCATGGCAACAGAACCGACATACTGCTATCACTGCCGCATGCATCACCCGCGCGACGAAATGCGTCTGATTGTCACCAAGACCGGCAAGCGCTGGCGCTGCATACGCAGCATTGAAGCCACCCAGCAAGGCCCGGAGGCGCGCGAAGCCTACGGTCGCCAGGTGTCCGAGATCAACAAGGCGGAATCCAAGAGCCGGGCGCAGCGGATGAACAATCTGCTTCAGGAAAAATAGGCCGGATGAAAGGCGCTGCCCCAGACAAGCTTGACCGCATCGTCGCCGATGCCCGCCGCGCGGCGGAAACCCGCGATCAAGGCTATCGCGAACAGGCACTGAAGATTTACCCGTGGATATGCGGCCGCTGTGCGCGGGAATTCACCCGCGCCAACCTGCGCGAGCTTACCGTGCATCATCGCGATCACAACCACGCCAACAACCCGCCCGATGGCAGCAACTGGGAACTGCTGTGCCTGTATTGCCACGACAACGAGCATCAACGACAACTGGAGGCGGCGGGCGGCGCCGTGGTGAGTGGAGTTCCGCCAGGAGAGGCGGCCACGCACTCGCCTTTTGCCAATCTCAAGGCACTGCTGGGAGACAGGAACTAATTCCGTTTCCAGATCATTCGTGACGCGAAGACGAGCCGCGGACAGTGCGAACAGCACGGCAAGGCGAAGTCGACAAAGTCAGGGATGATCTGGAAATGGAATACACCCGCCCGGAAGTCATCAGCGGTCCTTGCTCTCCAGCACGGCCTGATTGATCTCCACCGGATACTTTTCCTTCAGCGTCGACATCCATGCCGCGAACTCCTCGGCGGCAACCGATCGGGCATATTGCTGGGCCAGCGCCAGGCCGCGCGGATCATCCTTGCCTGGCTCGCCCGCCTTGACCGAACCGATGCGATAAAGCGCATAGCCGTTTCCGGGCACGACGACGCCCGCGTGCGCAGGCAGCTTTGCAGTGTCGACCTTGAACACTGCGCGCAAGGCATCAGGCGGCAGCCCCTTGCTCTCACTCCGGCTGACGCTGTGTGCCGGCGACCACTTGAGGTCAACGGCCTCGCCCTTCGCCAGTCTGGCCAGTTTGTCCTCGCCGTCCCTGGTCGCGAGTTTGAACGCTTCGTCACGAATCAGGTGCTTCTCGATGTCTGCCTTGACCACGTCGAACGCTTGCAAGGCGGCCGGCTTATGTTCGAGCACGCGCGCAGACACCAGGGTGCCCGGTGCGACTTCGACCGCCTCGGTATTTCTCTTGTTCTTCAGTCCATCGTCGCTGAACAAAGCGGCCGCCAGCTTGGAGTTGTCGAAGGGCGGCGGCAATTTGGCACCCTTGGCCAGCCACTGCGTCTGACGCTGGTCCAGTTTCCATTTTTCTGCAGCCGGTTTCAGGCTGTCGGCCTGTTCATACACCGTGTTGCCAAAAGCTTCCGCCGCTTCCGCGTACTTCCTGCTTCCCGCTTCCCGCTTGAGTTCCGCCACGATCTCTGCCTTGACGTCCTCAAGCGGCTTGACGCGCTCAGGCCGGACACCCGTCACGCGAATGATGTGAAATCCGAAATCGGACCGCACAACATCGGAAACCTGTCCTTCCTTCAGGGTAAAAGCCACTTCCTCAAACGCTTTCACCATGCCGCCGCGACCAAACCAATCCAAATCCCCGCCCTTTTCGGCAGACCCAGGATCCTGCGAGTTCTTCCTAGCGAGGTTGGCAAACTCGCCCGGCGATTTCTTCACTTGCGCCAGAACTTCATCCGCCCTGGCCTTGGCCGCCTTCACTTGTGCGTCCGCAGCATCCTTGTCCACGCGAATCAGGATATGACCGGCGCGCCGCGTCTCGCCTTCCTTGTAACGATCCGCGCGCGATTGATAATTGGTCTTGATTTCCTCATCGCTTATGGTGGCCTGCGCCGCCATGACGTCCCGGCTCAACACCAGAAATTCGGCACGCACCTGCTCTGGCAATTCGAACTGCTTGCGGTTGGACTCGTAGTATTTCTGCACCGCATCGGCGGCGAGCTTTACCTGGCCGGAATAGGTCTCCGGCAGCAGTCGCGCCTCCGCGACCTCGCGCTGCTCGAACTGTGTTGCCAGCCAACGGTTGGCAGCAGCCTGACCGGTGATCCCGGCTTCGCCAACCGGCATCATCATCTGCTGCATGGCGATATCCTGGCGCAGACGCGCTTCGAAGACCTCTTTGCTCAGGCCCTGCGCCGCCACCAGCGCTTCATAGCGCTCCCTGGAAAACTTGCCGTTTTCCTGCAACGAAGGAACTCCGGCAATGAACTGGACCAGTTGTTCGTTGCCCACGACCAGCCCGACCTTGCGTACCTGCTCGACCAGCAGACGTTGCGTGACCAGTGAATCGAGCACGGCGCGACGCATTTGCGGCGCCTCGAACAGTGCTGGATCGACTTTCCCGCCCAACTGGGCGCGCATCCGGTCCTGTTGCTCGCGCAAGGCAGTCTGAAATTCCTGCTGTGAAATCTTGTTGTCGCCCACGGTGGCAACACCCGCCCCGACATCGGCATTGCGCACGTAGGATTCAACGCCCCAGAAAGCGAAGGGGAGCGTGATCAATGCGAGGAAGACCTGGGTGATCTTCTTGTTGTTGCGGATGATATCGAGCATGCGCTGTAAGCCCTGGATCCCTAGATGCGACAAAGGCGAACTGCAGTTCGCCTTTGTTCGGTGGTGGGTGCTGACGGGGTCGAACCGCCGACATTCGCCTTGTAAGGGCGACGCTCTACCAACTGAGCTAAGCACCCGCTGAACAACGGCCGCCCACATCGGGCAACCGGCCGCAATTCTATCAGTTCGCGCTCGCGTTGCGCGCCGGGAATGCCGCTTCGCGGGCCGGCGTCAGTGGGTCACTACGCCGGTCGCCGCGGCATCGCCGACAACTGCTGCAGCTACAGCAACGGCAGCCGTTGCAACTTGCTCGGGAAGCGGCTCGGGCATGCGTTCGAGAGCGAGTTCCAATACCTTGTCGATCCACCGCACCGGCAGAATCTCGATCCGGTTCTTGATGGTGTCGGGAATCTCCACCAGATCTTTTACGTTCTCCTCCGGAATCAGCGCCGTACGGATGCCGCCACGCACCGCGGCCAACAGCTTTTCCTTGAGACCGCCGATAGGCAGCACTTCACCGCGCAAGGTGATCTCGCCCGTCATCGCCACATCGGCACGCACCGGAATGCCGGTCAGAACCGATACGAGTGCGGTACAGATGGCGATGCCGGCACTCGGGCCATCCTTTGGCGTCGCCCCTTCCGGCAGGTGGATGTGGATGTCGTTCTTCTGGTAGAAGTCGTCCGCGATGCCGAGTGCCTTGCTGCGCTTGCGCACCACCGATAGCGCGGCCTGGATCGACTCCTGCATGACCTCGCCGAGCTTGCCGGTGGTCATGGTCTTGCCCTTGCCGGGCAAGGCAACGGCTTCGATGGTCAGCAGTTCGCCGCCGACTTCGGTCCATGCCAGACCGGTAACCTGACCGATCTGATTGTCCTTTTCCGCCATGCCGAAGCTGTAACGGCGCACGCCGAGGAACTTGTCGAGATTCTTGCCATTGACGATGATCTTGTTCTTGCGCGCCTTCATTACCAGCGACTTCACCACCTTGCGGCAAATTTTCGAAATCTCGCGTTCGAGGGCGCGCACACCGGCTTCGCGCGAGTAGTAGCGCACGATATCGCGCAGGGCGTCCTCGGTGATGGTGAGTTCGTCGCGCTTGATGCCATTGTTCTTCAGCTGCTTCGGCACCAGATAGCGCAAAGCAATATTGACTTTTTCATCCTCCGTATACCCCGACAGGCGGATCACTTCGAGTCGATCGAGCAGGGCGGCCGGTATGTTCAGCGTGTTTGCCGTGGCGACGAACATGACATCCGACAAGTCGAAATCGACTTCGATGTAGTGATCCTGGAAGGTATGGTTCTGCTCCGGATCGAGCACTTCGAGCAGCGCGGAAGAAGGATCGCCGCGGAAATCCTGGCCCATCTTGTCGACTTCATCGAGCAGGAACAGCGGGTTCTTGACCCCAACCTTGGTCATGTTCTGCAGGATCTTGCCGGGCATCGACCCGATGTAGGTCCGGCGATGGCCGCGAATCTCGGCTTCATCGCGCACGCCGCCCAGTGCCATGCGGATGAACTTGCGATTGATCGACTTGGCTATCGACTGACCCAGTGAAGTCTTGCCCACTCCGGGAGGTCCGACCAGGCACAGGATCGGCGCCTTGACCTTTTCCACCCGCTGCTGCACGGCGAGGTATTCGACAATGCGCTCCTTGACCTTTTCGAGACCATAGTGATCGCGGTCGAGGATCTTCTCCGCGGCCGACAGATCCTTGCTGATGCGTGACTTCTTTTTCCATGGCAGCGCCAGCAGGGTTTCAATGTAGTTGCGCACCACGGTGGCTTCGGCCGACATGGGCGACATCAGCTTCAACTTCTTGACTTCCGCGTTTATCTTGGTCAAGGCCTCCTTGCTCATGCCGGCCGCCTTGATCTTCTTTTCCATCTCGTCGATGTCGGCGCCTTCTTCCCCTTCGCCGAGTTCCTTCTGGATGGCCTTGACCTGCTCGTTGAGGTAATACTCGCGCTGACTCTTTTCCATCTGGCGCTTGACGCGGCCACGGATGCGCTTTTCAACCTGGAGGATGTCGAGTTCGGCTTCCAGCTGGCCGAGCAGCTTTTCCAGTCGCTCTGGTACGCCGAAGACCTCCAGAACCTCCTGCTTCTGTTCCAGTTTCAGGGGCAGGTGGGCGGCGATGGTATCGGCCAGACGCCCGGCTTCCTCGATGCCGGCCAGCGAGGTCAGCACCTCGGGCGGAATCTTCTTGTTGAGTTTGACGTACTGGTCGAACTGCGCCAGCACGGTACGGCGCATGGCCTCGACCTCGTTGTCGGCGCGCTCCTCGATCGGGATCAGGCTGACGTCGGCGACGAACAGGGCGCGCTGGTCCTCGATGCGCAGCACGCGGGCGCGCTGCACCCCTTCGACCAGCACTTTCACCGTGCCATCGGGCAGCTTGAGCATCTGCAGGATGTTGGCCAGACAGCCGATCTCGTACATGTCCTCCGGCACGGGTTCATCCTTGGCGGCGGATTTCTGCGCCACGAGGAGGATGTTCTTGCCTGTCTCCATGGCCGTTTCCAGCGCCTTGATGGACTTGGGGCGGCCGACAAACAGCGGGATCACCATATGCGGGAATACCACCACGTCGCGCAAGGGCAACAGCGGCAGGGATTGGGTCTCTACGGGGGAGGCGGGGAGGCCAGACATCATCGTGTCCTTCGGTTATGAGTCACGCTGCCCAGATTGGGGCAACGAACTGGGTTTCAAGGCGGCCTCAGTCAAACCCGGCCGCCGAATTAGCTCTTCGAACCCGAAACCTTGGGCTGATCGGCGTAAATCATCAGCGGCTGGGCGCCGCTTTCGATCGTGCTCTCGTCGATCACGACTTTGCTCACGCTCTCCATGGTGGGAATCTCGTACATGGTATCGAGCAGCACGCCCTCCAGAATCGACCGCAAGCCCCGTGCGCCGGTCTTGCGCTTCAGTGCCTTCCTGGCAATGGCCTGAAGCGCCGAGGGGCGTACTTCAAGTTCCACCCCTTCCATGGCAAACAGCTTGTGATACTGCTTGATCAAGGCATTCTTCGGCGCGATCAGGATTTCGACCAGAGCTTCTTCTTCGAGTTCCTGCAAGGTCGCAATCACCGGCAGGCGGCCGATCAGTTCCGGAATCAGGCCGAACTTGATCATGTCTTCGGGCTCGACTTGCTTCAGCGTCTCGCTGACATTGCCCGCATCGCGGCTTTTTACCTCGGCGCCAAAGCCGATGCCGCCTTTCTCGGAGCGGTTGCGGATCACCTTGTCCAGCCCGTCGAAGGCGCCGCCGCAGATGAACAGGATGTTGGTGGTATCGATCTGGATGAAATCCTGGTTCGGGTGCTTGCGCCCGCCTTGCGGCGGAATGCTGGCAATCGTGCCTTCGATGAGTTTCAGCAGCGCCTGCTGCACGCCTTCGCCGGACACGTCGCGGGTGATCGAGGGGTTATCGGACTTGCGCGAAATCTTGTCGATCTCGTCGATATAGACGATGCCCTGCTGCGCCTTTTCGACATCGTGGTCGCACTTTTGCAGCAACTTCTGGATGATGTTTTCCACATCCTCGCCGACATAGCCGGCCTCGGTCAGGGTCGTCGCATCGGCCATGACGAAAGGCACGTTGAGCGTGCGCGCCAGAGTCTGCGCCAACAGGGTCTTGCCCGATCCGGTGGGACCGATCAGCAGGATGTTGCTCTTTGACAGCTCGATGCCATCGCTGCCCTTTTCCTGATGCCGGATGCGCTTGTAGTGGTTGTAGACCGCCACGGCAAGGATCTTCTTTGCCGAATCCTGCCCGATCACGTACTGATCGAGCAACTCGCGAATCTCTTTCGGCGCCGGCAATTGGCGCTTGGCGGTGCCCTCTGGAGCTGCGGCGATCTCGTCGCGAATAATGTCGTTGCAGAGTTCGATGCACTCGTCGCAGATAAAAACGGAAGGACCGGCGATCAGCTTCTTGACTTCATGCTGGCTCTTGCCGCAGAAGGAGCAATACAGCAGCTTTTCTCCGCTTCCCGATTTCTTTTCCGCCATCTTCGTCTCCGTGCGCGCTTGGCGCTCAAGCCTTGGCAGTTTCGACGGCCTCGGCGCGAGTGCTCAGCACCTTGTCCACCAGACCGTACTCTACCGCTGCTTCGGCTGAAAGGAAGTTGTCGCGATCGGTATCGCGCTCGACGCGCTCTATCGACTGCCCGGTATGGTGCGCCAGCATGCTGTTGAGTTTCTGCTTGAGGAAGAGGATTTCCTTGGCATGGATCTCGATGTCCGACGCCTGCCCCTGAAAACCGCCCATGGGCTGATGAATCATCACGCGCGAATTCGGCAGGCAATAGCGCTTGCCCTTTTCTCCCGCGGCCAGAAGAAACGAACCCATGCTCGCCGCCTGGCCGATGCACAGCGTCGATACGTTCGGCTTGATGAACTGCATGGTGTCGTAGATGGCCATTCCCGCGGTGACCGACCCACCCGGCGAATTGATGTAGAAGAAAATGTCCTTGTCCGGATTCTCGGATTCGAGAAACAGCAGTTGCGCCACGATCAGATTGGCCGTCGAGTCGTTGACCGGCCCGACCAGGAAAATCACCCGTTCGCGCAGCAGTCGCGAATAGATGTCATAGGCCCGCTCGCCGCGTCCGCTGGTCTCGATGACCATGGGCACCAGACCCAGCGCCTGCGTGTCGGGAGTCGGCGCGTCGTAGGCACCAGCGTTTTGTCGCGAACCGTACATGGACATCTCCGGCAAAATCATGCTGCATTTCCCATCAAGGCATCGAAGGCGATGGGGGTTTCGCTGACCTGGGTATTGGCCAGCACCCAATCCACGACATTGTTCTCCAGCGCCAGCGCTTCTGCCTCGGCCAGCCTCTGTGGCTGGGAATAGTACCAGCGGACAACTTCCTTGGGGTCTTCGAAAGTTTCGGCGAATTCGTCGACGATGGTACGCACTTGCTCGGGCTTGACGTGCAGGTCCCTGGCCTTGACCAACTCGGCCAGCAACAGGCCGAGTTTGACCCGACGCGTGGCCTGCTCGCCGAACCAGGACGCCTCGACCGGAATGTTTTTCATTGCCATGCCGCGCGATTCCATGTCCTTGCGCGCCGCTTCGGCCATCTGCTGTGATTCCATCTCGACCAGCGCCTTCGGCACCTCGATCGGATTGACCTTCAGCAGCGCCTCCATGACCTGCTCCTTGACCTTCGCCAGCAGGCGCTTCTTCACTTCACGTTCCAGGTTAGAGCGGACCTCGACGCGCATCTTTTCCACATCGCCATCGGCAACACCGAGTTGCCGGGCAAAATCGGCATCGATTTCCGGCAAGTGAGGCGCCTCGACCTTCTTGACACTCAGGTCGAACTGCACGGTTGCACCGGCCAGTTCCGTGGTCTGATAGTCGGCGGGAAAAGTCACATCGAAGATCTTCTTGTCACCGGCCTTGAGGCCTTCCAGCTGGGCCTCGAAATCTGGCAGCATCTGGCCGCCACCCACCATCACCGCGAAGTCGCTGGCCTTGCCGCCGGGGAATTCCTCGCCATCCCGGCGTCCGACGAAGTCGATCACCAGGCGATCTTCCTTCATCGCGCCACGATCGGTCTCGGCGTAGGTGGTGCGCTGCTTGCGCAGGACATCGAGCGTCTTGTCCACTTCGGCTTCGGTCACCGTCAGGGTCGGCTTTTCGATCGCCTGGCCGGAAATATCCGCCGGCTTGATCTCGGGATAAACCTCGAACACTGCCGTAAAGCCCAACATCCCGGGACTGTTGTCCGCCTTCGGCTCGATACGCGGATAACCGGCGACGCGCAGATTCTGCTCGCGCACTTTCTCGCCATAGGCCTTTTCCACCGCCGCACCAATCGCCTCCGAGCGCGCTTGCGAACCATATTGCTGTGCAACGATTTTCATCGGCACCTTGCCGGGACGAAAACCGGCCATTTTCACGGTGCGCGACATCTGCTTGAGGCGCTGTTCGACATCCCTGTCGATCCCGGCCAGCGCCACTGTCATTTCGATGCGCCGTTCCAGTGCGCTGCCCGCCTCGATTACCGCGTCCGTCGTTACCTTGTCCGTCATCTCTATATCCGTCATTGAAGAATTCATTAAGAAACCGCGCCAGCTACCAAACTGCGACCAAACTGCGACCAAACTCCGGGTCTGCACCCAAACGCTGGTGCCCAGGAAGGGACTCGAACCCCCACGCCTCGCGGCGCCAGAACCTAAATCTGGTGCGTCTACCAATTCCGCCACCTGGGCGCATGTCGCAATCGACCGGTAGTACAGACGCGAACGACACGACGTGGATTGCGAATTTTACCCGCTTTCGGGTCTCAAAGGACAGGGGACGGAAGAGGGAAGACCGCACAAAGCGCCGGTAGAATCCGGTCCTCAGTCCTCTGCCTTCTGTCCTTCGCATGGCCGTTGATCACTACGAAAACTTTCCTGTTGCCTCCATTCTGTTGCCGGCGTCCTTGCGCGAGCCGGTGGCGGCCATTTATGGCTTTGCCCGTAGCGCAGATGATTTCGCCGACGAGGGAGATTTGTCGCCGCAACAGCGCCGCGCGCTGCTCGCAGGCTATCAGGCCGAACTTGATGCGATTGAACGCGGCGAACCGACCCTGCATCCGGTATTTCTTCGCCTGCGCCCGCCGATCGTCCGCTACGGCCTGCCGCTGCAACTGTTTCGCGACCTGCTCGATGCTTTCCTGCAGGACGTCGGCAAGGATCGCTATGGCAACTTCGCCGAACTGATGGACTATTGCCGCCGCTCCGCCGATCCGGTCGGCCGTCTGCTGCTGCATCTTTTCGGCCACGCCACGGCAGCGAACCTTTCCCGCTCGGATGCCATCTGCTCGGCGCTGCAACTGATCAATCACTGGCAAGACGTCGGCATCGACGCCGCCAAGGGCACCAACGGCAGGATCTATCTGCCGCAGGACGACATGAGGCGATTTGGCGTCAGCGACAATGACATTCGTCGCCGTGTCGCCAGCGCCGTCCCAGGGGATACCGCTTCGCATAACTTTCGTCGCCTGCAGAGTTTCCAGGTCGAGCGCGCCCGCACCCTGATGCTCTCGGGAGCATCGCTAGGATGGGATCTGCCGGGACGCATCGGCCTGGAAATCCGCGCCATCGTGGCCGGCGGCCTGCGCATCCTGGATAAAATCGAAGCCGTCGATTACGATGTCTTCAACTGGCGCCCAACGCTCCAGCCCGTCGACTGGCCGCTTATCCTGTGGCGCTCGCTGGTCCGCCCCCTGGACACCCATCGGTAAATTCGCTGTGACTCCCGATCAATACTGCCAGGATCGCGCCGCAAAAAGCGGCTCCAGCTTCTACTACAGCTTCATGTTTCTCGAACCGCAACGGCGCCAGGCCATTACGGCGCTCTATGCCTTCTGCCGCGAAGTCGATGACGTGGTCGACGAATGCCCTGACAAACTCCTCGCGCGCACCAAACTCGCATGGTGGCGGACCGAGATCGCGGCACTGTTTGCAGGCCGCCCCAGCCACCCGGTAACGCAGGCGCTGACCGCATCGCTGAAGACCTTCTCGCTGCCGCAGGAACAACTGCTCGAAATCATCGACGGCATGGAGATGGATCTCGACCAGGTCCGCTACGCCGACTTCAAGGCGCTGCACCTGTATTGTTACCGCGTCGCCAGCGTGGTCGGCCTGCTCGCCGCGGAAATTTTCGGCTACCACGACCGCCTGACGCTCAAGTACGCCCATGATCTGGGGCTGGCCTTCCAGCTTACCAACATCATCCGCGATGTCGGCGAGGATGCCCGACGCGGCCGCATCTACCTGCCGCAGGACGAGCTGTCGCGCTTCGGCGTCGCTGAAACCGATCTGCTGCAGGCGCGCTACAGCGACAGCTTCCGCCGGCTCATGGCGTTCCAGGTCGAGCGCGCCCTGGCGATGTACCGGCAGGCCTTTGCCCTGCTTCCCGCCCCCGACCGCAAGGCGCAGCGGGCCGGGCTGATCATGGCCGCCATCTACCGCGCGACGCTCGATGAAATCGTCCGCGACGATTACCGCGTCCTCGATCAACGCATCTCCCTACCTCCCCTGCGCAAGCTGTGGTTGGCAGGCAAAACGTGGCTCAGGGCTTGAAGCTGGCCGTCATCGGTGCCGGCTACGCAGGATTGTCTGCCGCCGTCGAACTCGCCGCCGCCGGCCGGCAGGTCGAAGTCTTCGAGGCCTCGCGCGTACTCGGCGGTCGCGCCCGCGCCACGCAGATCGAAGGCTTCACCGTGGATAACGGCCAGCACATCCTGGTCGGCGCCTATACCGAAACCCTGCGCCTGATGCGCGCCGTGGGCGCCGATCCCAACACCCTGCTCAAACGCACCGCGTTGCGTTTCGAATTCCCCGGCGAATTCGTGATGAGCGCACCGCGCCTGCCGGCACCGCTGCATACCGCATTTGCGCTGCTTCTCGCGCGGGGACTCGACTGGCGCGAGAAATGGGCGGCAATCCGCCTCATGCGCGGACTGCAAGCCGGCAAATTCCGCGTCGAGCCGGATACCACCGTGACCAAGTGGCTGGATGACAACAAAACGCCGTCCCGCCAGCGCCAACTTTTGTGGCAGCCGCTGTGCATCGCCGCACTGAATACGCCAGCCGACCGCGCCTCGGCCCAGGTGCTGGCTAACGTATTGCGCGACAGTCTCGCCGGCACGCGCGAGGCCAGCGACATGCTGCTGCCGCAGGTGAATCTGTCGGCGCTGTTTCCGGAGCCTGCGGCGCAGTTCATCACGCAGCGCGGCGGCGCGGTACACCTCGGCCATCGCGTCAGTTCTCTGCGGCGCGAAGGTGATGCGTGGCGAATCGATGATGCCGGCCCGTTCGCACAGGTGGTTCTCGCGGTGGCGCCGTATCACCTCACCGGCCTTGTGCCCGAGCTGGCATCCCGAGTGGAACACTTCGACTGGGAACCCATCGTCACTAGCTACTTCAGCTACCCATCAACGGTACAACTGCCGAGGCCAATGCTGGGAGTGGACTCCGGACTGGCGCAGTGGCTGTTCGACCGCGGCCAACTGTGCGGACAACGCGGCCTGATCGCTGCCGTGATCAGCGCACGGGGACGGCATCTGGGCTTGCCGACAGCAGACCTCGAACGCGGTATCCACCAGGAAATCGCCCGCCTCGTGCCGCACCTGCCGGCACCGCTGGCCGTGCAAACCATCACCGAAAAACGCGCCACATTCGCCTGCGTGCCGGATCTGCAACGACCGGGCATGCGGACCGACTTGCCCGGCCTGTGGCTGGCCGGTGACTATGTCGCCGGCGACTATCCGGCGACGCTTGAAGGGGCGGTGCGTAGCGGCGTCGGCGCCGCTCGACAGATACTTGCCGGCTCATCAGCAGACTGAGGCAGCGCACGTTTGCCAGCGGTAGCCCGCCGTGTCACCAGCGCCGACTCTTGGCCAGCAACGTCAGTGCCGCGCAAGAATGTCCTGAATCTGTGCCGGCTGAAAGGCCACATCCCAACACCAGATACCGAAGCCGCCTTTCACTATCTTCAACGACTCAATCTTCCAGTCGTCCACTATCTTTATCACGACGTCCCTGTTGTCCCCGACCGCGAACGGCTGCAATACCGCGCCGCAAAACCGTGGCGCCTGACCTTCATCGACTTCGGCGCGGATCAGCAAGGCTGCCATCAGCGAAATACGTGCAGACGATCCATCCAGTAACCGGGACGACGGCTATGGTGGGCCACGGCGACCACCGTGATCTCGGTTTTCTCGATCGAGTAGATCAGGTTGTAGGGGAAATCATTGACGCACAAACTGCGGGCATCAAGTTCGACACACCGGCCGATTCGAGGATGCTTCAGCAACAACCTTTCGACGATCCTGACCTCCTTGCTGAAGTGACGGGCCGCACCGCGGCTGCGCGCCAGATACCAAGCTACAGCCTCATCGAACTCGATTTCGGCGACCGAGAGATAACGTATCTTCACTACAGACCGTACTTTGCCGCAATCCGGACATGCATCTCGTCGGCATCCACCGCCTCAATCTCGCCGCGCCGATAGGCCTCGATACGGCTCTGCGCCTCTTTTGCCCAAGCCGCCTCCCATTCCGGATCGACCGGAACATCGGCATAGATCAAGTCGGCCAGTTCGATGCGCTCACGCACCGAAAGTTTTTTCGCTTCCTCCAACAGTTCCTTGACATGAGCATTCATCTCTCAATCCTCCAGATTTACTATCTTCAGCGATTCTATTCCCCGGTCGTCCACAATCTTTACCGCCACCTTGCGGTTATTCCCATCCAGCGACCACATCGCGATCCGGCCCTTGCGAATCAAACTATTCAAAGCGGTCATACTTGGTCGCCGTACCACGTGCCTTCTCAACGGGATATTTGCCGCGGTTCAGTTCCAACTTGCGACGAACAACGTCAGACAAAGAAATCTTTAAATCGTGGCATAAGTAACTCAACAGAATTGCAACATCAGCGATCTCGTGTTCAATTGCTTCACGCTCGCTCTCAACCAATTCTGTCAACTCCGAATCTTTAGCCCACTGAAACTGCTCGAGCAACTCAGCAGCCTCTACGCAAAGCGCAGCGCTGAGATTTTTCGGTGTATGAAATTGCTCCCACTCTCGCTCACTTCGAAATACCAAGAGCTTGGCTAAGAGTTCATTTTCAATCACCGCCACCCCTCCCGCTCATGCCTGAAATCGATTTGCAAAATGCCATCCGAGCCGGTCACGATCTGGTTGTAAGTCAGTTCGGTCAGGTAGAACCGACAGAGGCTGATTATCCAGCCGGTAATAGATCTTGCCGTTAAACCAGGTTTCACGGATTCTCGGACTTACTCTAATTTTCAAATCGGGCGTCACGCTTACCAATCCAACATCGAACAATCGATGAAAGTCTGCCCGTAACAATAAGCCGTTCCTAACGTCGTGACTCCCATCTTTCGAGTAAGGAACTATATGAGCAGCTTCAAGGGCAATAAGGGTGGTTTCTCCGGTGATGGCACACCTTCGCTTGTAAGCATTGGTTACGAGTACTCGAAACGAAGCCTGCCCTAATCGTGGTCTTACCAAGATGGGCTCGCCATATTTGTTACGAGGCTCCTCCACGCTGGGCTGGCTTGCAATATCTGACAAATCCGTTGCAAGTTCAGATCCCCACAAACGATCCCGAATTCGATCCCAAATAGCAGCGCCATCCAGAGCGCTCGATTCGTACATTTTTCCCCGCACAATATTTCCAGACCAGCCATGCGGGTTAGCTATCCAATCCCCCTCGTTGAGAAACACAGGATTGGCTAATACCGTGCAACCGATTTCATCTTGACGCGAGCGGGTTGAAGAAAGCGGTTCCAGCATTGATCGCAGGTCATCGATTGATGCTGCTCCATTTTTTTCGCCAAAAATCTCCCATGCCAAATCGACGGGCAATGTACTGTAAGCAACAAAAAAGCCCCCTCCTGCAATGTGATTGCGGGGGCGCTTAAGCTTGAACAAAAAAGGCATGCCAACGGGAGCATTCACGAATGGCGGCAATGCGCTCGGTTGCCAGAAATTAGCCTCGTCCAGCCCTCTGCTCGCCAAGAAGCCAAACCAACTGTTATCAGTAACCCCCACCCAAAACTTCATAGGAATCCCCGGCAATCCATCATCTTGCCCATGCCGTCCTTTTGCAGCAAGAAATCATCACCAGCAAGCTATCGCCGGCGACCAGCCTGTTACTCCAGCCCTTGTCGTGCTTGTTGAAGTCGACTGCGTCGCGCAGCGGCAGGCTTTCGAAAGGCGCATCGAACAGGCCGGGCTGGATGGCCTTCATCTGCGCCGCCTTGGCGCCCTTGGCCTTGTCCTTCGCCGTGTCGCCAGCGCCGACTTTCCTCCTCACCACCGAAAGTATGCTGGCCGGGTCGATACGCTCATGCACGTGCAGGCTGACGGTGTCGACCTCGAAACTCAAGCGCTCGGCCTTGCCGGTCCATTGCGGAGAAGGGTCGAGATGCGGATCGTGCTGCCAGGCGGCCTTGCTATCGTCGGCATCGGTGGCCGGCGTGACCATGCCGACTTCAGAATTGTTCTTGCGGCGGTCGGCATGACGGTAGCTGAGAATCTCAGCTTCTGCGGAAGAGGACTTGGCGACAGAGGAGGGTTTCTTGGCCATACGGTCTTTCCTGCGGGGAACTGCCCCGGTTTATACCAGAAACATGAAGACGAAGAAGTGCAATGAAACCGCCATCCTCCACTTACGCATCGAGGCGCCCTGCCGACAGCCGCAGCGTCCGCCCGCAACGATGCGCCAGCGCCTCGTCGTGGGTCACCAGGATCAGCGTGGTGCCGGCTTCGGCATTCATGGCGAACATCAGGTCGATGACCTGCGCCCCGGTGGCGGCATCGAGATTGCCGGTGGGTTCGTCGGCCAGCAGCAGTTGCGGTCCCATGGCGAAGGCACGGGCCAGCGCCACGCGCTGCTGTTCGCCGCCGGACAGATGTTTCGGGTAGTGGCCCAATCGCTGACCAAGGCCAACGCGCGCCAGCATTCCCTGCGCCGTGGCGCGGGCGTCGGCGCGGCCGGCCAGTTCCAGCGGCAGCATGGTGTTTTCCAGCGCCGTCAGGGCCGGCAGCAACTGAAAGGACTGGAACACAAAGCCGAGCAGGCGACCGCGCAGTTCGGCCCGACCATCTTCGTCGAGGTGAGCCAGATCCTGGCCGCCGAGATGCACGCTGCCTGCCGTAGGCAGATCGAGCCCCGCCATCAGTCCCAGCAGTGTCGACTTGCCCGAGCCCGAGGCGCCGACTATGGCTACCGCCTCGCCGGCAGTCACGGCGAACGAAATCTCGTGCAGAATCGTGAGCGTCCCATCGCCGCTGGGGACGATCTTGCCCAGGGCGACCACATCGATCACTACATCCGCCATCACCTGATTCTCACCCATGTTCAAGACATTCATCTCCCGTTCCTGCTTCCTGATCCTGTTCTGCTGCAGTTCCTTCGCCACCGCCGCCGAGCAACGCATTCTGGTCTACGGCGACAGTCTATCCGCTGCTTTCGGTATCGCCGTCAGCCAGAGCTGGCCGGCTTTGCTGGGGCAGCGACTGCGGACCACCGGTTCCAGCTTCACCGTCGCCAACGCCAGCATCAGCGGTGAAACGACAGCCGGTGGACGGGCCCGCTTCGCCGCGGCGCTGGCGCATTTCAGGCCCACCGTGGTCATTCTCGCACTTGGCGCCAACGACGGCTTGCGCGGCCTGCCAGTCGCGGAGATGCAGAGCAATCTTGCCTTCATGGTGATGCAGGCCAAGAAGCACGGTGTGCGCGTGCTGTTGGTCGGCATCCATCTACCGCCGAATTACGGGCCGAAGTATACGCAGGAGTTCGATGCCGCCTTCCGCGATCTCGCCAAACGCGAAAAAGTCGCCTTGCTGCCTTTCCTGCTTGAGCCCATCGCCCTCGATCAAAACGCCTATCAGGCCGACGGACTGCATCCGACCGCCGCCGCACAACCGAAAATTCTGGACCACGTCTGGAACGCGCTCAAACCGCTGCTCAAGTAGATGCCCATGGCCGAAAAACCGCACAAGGGCGTCGCCACGGTAGCACAGCTCGCCGAATTCGATACCGTCATCGACGCCCGCGCCCCGGCCGAATTTGCCGAAGACCACTTGCCCGGCGCGATCAGCATGGCGGTGCTGAACGACGAGGAACGCGCCCGCGTCGGCACGCTTTACAAACAGGTATCGGTATTCGAAGCCAAGAAGCTCGGCGCCGCGCTGGTGGCAAAGAACATCGCGCGCCACATCGAAGAACACATGCTCGATCGGCCCAAGAGCTGGCGGCCGCTGGTGTATTGCTGGCGCGGCGGCCAGCGCAGCGGCGCCTTCACCCATATCCTGCGCGAAGTCGGCTGGGATGCCCATCGCATTCAGGGCGGCTACAAGAGCTGGCGCCAGCATGTCATCGAGCGGCTGGACGTGCTGCCAAGGAATATGATGTTTCGCGTCGTTAGCGGCGCCACCGGCAGCGGCAAGAGTCGCCTGCTGGAAGCCTTGAAGGCGCGAGGCGGACAAGTGCTGCATCTCGAAGAGCTGGCGGCCCACAAGGGGTCTGTGCTGGGCAACCTGCCCGGTGTGCCGCAACCCGCGCAAAAAGGCTTCGAGACGCAACTATTCGCGGCCTTGTCCGCGCTCGATCGGGAACGCCCCGTGTTCGTCGAGGCCGAAAGCCGCAAGATCGGCCGCCTGCAACTTCCCGATGCGCTGCTGGAGGCCATCCGCGGCGCCCCCGGCCTGCGTATCGAGGCATCATTGCCGGCCCGGGTCGAATTTCTCCTGCGCGACTACGACTATGCCATCGCCGATCCGGCATGGCTGATCGAGCGGCTGGCGCAGCTCAAGGGCCTGCAAAGCAAGGAGACGCTGGAGCGCTGGCGCTCGCTGATCGTGGCGCGAAATTTCCCTGACCTGGTGGCAGAACTGCTGACGCTGCACTACGATCCGCTCTACCAGCGTTCGCAGGCGTCCAACTACAACTCGTTCGAGGCCGCGACCCGCCACGCCACGGACAGGCTCGATGCCGCCGCGCTCGACAAACTGGCCACTGAAATCCTCGCTACATCTGCCTGAACAAATGCGCATGGCCGCGGCTTACCGCCACGGTTTCCCGCCGATTGCGCAGCTTCAGGCTGACGCGGCCGAGCGCATCGTGCCGTGCCGAAACGATCTGCCGCACATTCACCAGCGTGCCGCGATGCACCTGCCAGAATTGCCCCGGGTCGAGTTGTTCGACCAGTTCCTTGATCGCCGTGCGGATCAGCAGTTCGGCGTCGGGCGTAAACACCGCCGTGTATTTGTCGGTCGCCTGGAAGTAGCAAATCTCATCTACTGAAACCATCCGCACATCGTTGCCAACGGATGCGCGCACCCAGCGCAGGTGCTCGGCAGCTTTCGGCAACAACGCCTGCAAGCGCTGAAGAATATCGTCGGACTGAACATCGGCGGGCGCCGGCGACACGCGTCGCAGACGCTCGATGGCGGCAGTCAACCGGTCGTCGCTGACCGGCTTGAGCAGGTAGTCGACCGCTTCACGCTCGAAGGCCTGCACCGCAAATTCATCGTAGGCGGTGACGAACACCACGCGACAGGCTCTGCGCGCTTCCGGTGAGAGTACCTGCACCACCTCCAGGCCGGACAAGCCGGGCATGCGAATGTCGAGAAACGCCATGTCCGGCCGCAGGTCCTCGATCATGTCGCGCGCTTCGATGCCATTGGCCGCAACGCCGGCAATCTCCAGTTGCGGCCACAGGGCGGCAAGCCGTGCCTTGAGATGCTTTGCCAGCAGCGGTTCGTCGTCGGCGATGACCGCCTTCATGATGAAACCTCCGCCGGCAGGCTCATCGTCGCCGTCACGCCAGCGCCGACTTCTGAACTCAGTTCGAGGCGCGCCATCGACCCGTACATCGCGGCAAGGCGAGCGCGAATGTTGGCGAGCCCAATGCCCTCGCCGGGTGTTTGGGCAAAACCAAGACCGTCGTCGATAACGGAAATTTGCAGCCGCTCACCGTCTCTCCGCGCCGACACGGTGATGCGCCCGCCGCCGACCTTCGGTTCGAGTCCGTGGCGAATGGCATTTTCCACCAGCGGTTGCAAGAGCATGGGCGGGAAAGCAGCAGCCAGCAATTCGGGCGCAACCTCGAATGCGTAGACCAGGCGCTCCCCCATGCGGATCTTCAGCACGTCAAGGAAAGCCGTGAGCAAAGTCATCTCGTCGCCCAGCGTGCCACCCTCGGCGCGCGTGCGGGCCAGGCTGGAACGCAAATAGCGAATCAGCGCATCCAGCAACTGCCCGGCCAGTTTCGGGTCGGCCTCGATCAGTGCTGCGACATTGGCTAGTGAGTTGAACAGGAAATGCGGTTCGATCTGCGCCTGGAGCATGCGCAACTGCGCGGCGAGGCTCTGCTTCTCTGCTTCGAGCCGCCGATTCTCGCGTTGCTGCACTTCGGCGGCCAGGGCCAGGTTACGTTCCCGCAGGTAGAAAAAGCCGCTGCCCATGACGCCCAGCGTAACGCCGATGACGACCGCCTGCCACGCAACGGCAGGCCAGTTGTCCCAGCCGACGCCGCTCAGGCTGATGCCGAGCAGCAAGCCGATCGCTACCCCGACCGGAACCGCCGCAACAATGGCCAACAGGCGACCCGGGCCCGCCGCGAACAACTGACTGGCGAGCGTGCACATGCCGAAGATGGAAAGGCCGATGCACTGAGAGATCAGCAGGTTGACCAGCCAACCGCCGCCCACGCCCAGCAGCGTAAGGAAGGCGGCGATCAGCGTGTTGCCGACGAGGGTGGCGAGCAAACGGCGCAGGATTGAGGACATGAGGTGATTATTCCATGCCGCGCCAGCGCATCGCCAGCCGTCTTCGACGAAACGCCGAAAGGAGAGGACCAACTGCAGCGGCTGCAGATGGACGGTTCAGGGCAGCCTTGGGTCTCGCCGGCGCGTTGCACACAGACGCTGGACCATCGCCGGGCGCGGGACACTTACTTCGCCTTGCTCGAAGGCCACCACCGTCAGCCGCGACCGCACCACATCCAGCAATTCGTCCGGACGCAACAGAAAAGCCGGATTGGCAGGCTTGCCGAAGCGCTCGTTGCCGACCATGAAGGTTTCGTAGATCAATACGCCGTATTCGTCCAATGCTTTGAGCAGCAGCGGCAGCAGTGGCCGAAAGAGGTAATTGGTAACGACAATGCCATCGAACGCCCGTGCGTGATACGGCCAGGAACCGCCTTCGAGATCGGCCAGCCGCGTCACGATGCCGGGTGCCCTGGCCGCGATCTCCGCCAGGGACTGGGCATCGCGGTCAACCGCTTCCACCCGGTAACCGAGTTCGGCCAGCAATAACGCATGCCGGCCCTTGCCGCAGGCAAGATCGAGCACCGAGCCGCCGACCGCGATTAGCGGCAGGAAGCGTTGAATCCAAAGCGATGTGTTTTCGTTCATGGGTCTTGTTGCGAGTCCTGGTTCGACATGCAATTCTGGCACACAGTTTTCAACTCGATACACGGTCGCCAGCGAAGATAGAATTACGCCTCGCATATTCTTCGACCTCCGCGTCCCATGCGCCACTGCTTGATCAACAATGCCGGATGACATGAAGCAATTTCTCCTCGCCATGATTTTGAGCACGTTCCTGACCGGGCCGGTCGGCGCCGAGCCCGGTCGTCTGGATCGCGTGCTGGCCGCCAGGGAACTGCGGGTCTGCATCTGGCCGGATTATTACGGTATCTCCTACCGCAACCCGAGAACCTTGCAACTGTCGGGCATCGACATTGACCTGGCGCGGGAGTTGGGCAAAGACCTGGGCGTAGCGATCCGCTTTGTCGATAGCTCTTTCGCCAAGCTGATCGACGACGTGACCGAGGACCGCTGCGACATCGCCATGTTCGCCATCGGCGTCACGCCGGCGCGTATGGAAAAACTCAGGTTCACCCGCCCCCATCTGGTCAGCGACATCTACGCCATCACCACAAGAAGCAACCGCCGCATCAAGGACTGGGCCGACATCGACCAGCCCGGTGTCGTCGTGGCGGTGGCGAAGGGCACGTATCACGAAGCGGTGATGCGGGAAAGACTGAAAGACGCCAGGCTGCTGGTCACCGCTAAGCCCCAAGGCCGCGAACAGGAAGTGGAGTCCGGCCGGGCCGACGTCTTCATGACCGACTATCCGTTCAGCCGCCGCATGCTGGAGACCACCGACTGGGCACGGCTGATTGCACCGCCCGGCACCTACCACCTGACGCCCTACGCCTACGCGATGCAACCCGGCGACGAGCGTTGGCATTCCCGGATCGAAAGCTTCGTTGCGGCGATCAAACGCGACGGTCGCCTGGCGGAGGCCGCCCGCCGCCACAAGCTCGGCCCCATCGTCGCCCGTGACTGACGACAAACCCTGAGCATGCAAACTGACGGCAGCCTCAGCCGGCGCTCGACTTTCCTCCTGATGACGCTGATCGTGGCGGTCAGCGCCTTCATCGGCACGACCTATACCCTGTGGCGACTGCGGGCAGAAGCAATCAACCGCCAAATCGAATCGGCGGCGATGTACGCCCGCGCATTCGAGGATCATCTGACTCAGAGCTTCAATGTCATCGATCTCACCCTCGCCAATGTCGCCAACGACAACCCGACGACGGCCACGCTGGCCAATGCACTGCATCACGCTCCTTACTTGCGTTCCCTTTCCGTGGTCGACGCGCAAGGAACCATCGTCGCCAGTTCCGATCCATCCAATGTCGGCGTGCGGATTGACAGGGGCGGCTTCCTGCCGCTGACAACCGGGCCAAGACCCATCCTCCGCGCCGGACCTCCCTGGGCCGGGCGCGATTTTCTCTCTGGCCGAGCCGCCACTCCCGAACAACCGGGATCTCCTGAAGCATCGAGCGCAATTCCCGTGCTGCGCGACATCCAGCTCGACAAAGACCGTTGGCTTACCCTGCTGGCATCGGTGAATGCCGATTACTTCCTCAACCATTACGGCCGCAGCGTGACCGCTGATCGCGGCGTGGTCGAGTTATTGCGCTACGACGGCATCCTTCTGCTTTCCACCGATGAAAAGCAGAAACCAGGCACCCGCAGCAGGAACGATGGTCTGGTCAGCCGAATTGCACAAGGCGACTTCGGCCAATTCGAGCAGCAAGGCGACGATGGCCGCACCGTATTGACAGCATTTCGCTGCTCCCGCACCTACCCTTTCGTCATTGCGGTGCAACTGGACCAGAAAATTGGCCTGGCTACGTGGCGCGACGAAGCGACGCGCACGCTGGCTGTCGTTTGCAGCGTGCTGCTGGCCGCCCTGGCGCTGGCCAGCCTGTATTTCGTGCGCACGCAGCGGGCAGCTCGCCAGCACGATGCCGATGTGATACAGCTGCGTTTGCGTGGCGCCGCACTCGAAGCCGCCGCCAATTCGATAATCATTACCGACAGAACCGGCACCATCGAATGGGCCAATCCGGCGTTCTGCGCTCTCAGTGGCTACACCATGGCCGAAGTGCTCGGTCACACTCCGGGGGAATTGGTCAAGTCCGGCGTCCAGTCAGCGGACAGCTACCAGGCCCTGTGGACCACCATCCTTGCCGGCAGCGTCTGGCATGGCGAACTGATCAATCGCCGCAAGGACGGCTCACACTATCTGGAAGGCCAGACCATTACGCCGGTGCGGGACGAAGAGGGAAACATCCGCCACTTCATCGCCGTCAAGCAGGACATCACCGAACGCACGCAGGTTGACGAAGCCCTGAAAAAGCAAATGCGATTCGCCCAGGCGTTGAACGAGATCGCCGAATCAATCGGCACATACGAAGTTTCCAGCTCGATTCTGGAAGAAGTCGTCAGCATTGTCGGCAAGACGCTGGGGGCGGATCGCGCATTGATCTACGACGTGTCTTTCGCAAGGCAGCAGGTGATTGGTTTGTGCGAGTGGCTGAATCCACTGCACCCGGACATCGAGCCGACCATGGCGACCTATCCGCTGGACATGTTTATCGGCGGAGCAACCGAGATACGGCGCACCCAGCATTGGCTGGTGAGTCAGGCCGACGACGTCAATCCACACTTCCTGGAGGATGGTTCCGGCCAGATACTGCACGGCCAGATGATGATCCAAAGCCTGCTTTGGTATCCCTTCGATTTCCGTGACGACGCTTGCCACCTGCTGGTGCTCAATCAGATTCACTCCAGGGGGAAATGGGCGAAGGACGAATTCGATTTTCTGGCCGCCGCAAGCCAGCAGGTAAGCATTGCCCTGACCAAGATTCACATGATGGACGAGCGCAAGCAAAGCGAGAAGAGAATGGACGAGCTGTCGCGCCACTTGGTCGTGGTGCAGGAAAGCGCCCGGCGGCGGCTTTCCGGCGAACTGCACGACCGTACCAGTCCGAACCTCGCTGCCATCGGAGTCAACCTCGACATCATCAACGCATCGATGCTGGAGGCCCAACCGCCGGCACTCTCCGAGCGCATCGAGGACATCCGCGCGCTGATCGAGGATACGACGGCCAGCATTCGCGAAATCTGTTCCGACTTGCGTCCGCCCGTGCTCGACTATGCGGGTCTGGCCGCGGCGCTGGAGAGCTATGTCAAACTGTTCCACAGGCGAACCGGCATCGCGGTTCGATTCGACTGCGCGCACCCGGCAGCAAGGCAGGCACCGGCGCTGGAGTCGGTGCTGTTTCGAATCGTCCAGGAAGCGCTGACGAATTGCGCCAAGCATTCTCGCGCCAAGTCGATCCTGGTGAGCTTGAAGCTGGACGACAATCCCGTCACATTGACGATCAGCGACGACGGCATCGGCTTCGATCCGGAACTGCTGGGAAAAACCACCCACACCGGCGGGCTGGGTATTCTCACCATGAGAGAAATGGCCGAATTCTCCGACGGCAAATTTACCCTTGAGTCAATCCCGGGGAAGGGAACGCGAATCAAGGTTGAAATTCACTCCCCGCAAGGACCAACATGAATTTGCGCATTCTGCTCGCCGATGATCACCAGATGTTTCGCGAAGCGCTGCGACTCCTACTGGAGAGAAACCCGGATTTCGAGGTGGTGGCGGAAACCGGCGACGGCCTGGAAGTTTTCACCCTGGCCCGCGAGACCGCGCCCAATATCGTTTGCCTGGACATCGACATGCCCGGCCTCAACGGCGTTGAAATCACCCGCCAGATCACCGCCACCCTGCCCTTGATCAAGGTGATCGCACTGTCCACCTTCTCCGACCGGGGATATATCATGGGCATGCTAAATGCGGGCGCAGCGGCCTACGTCACCAAGGCAGCGGCGGGCGTCGAATTGCTCCGGGCGATAGACGCGGTGAGACGGAATCGCTCCTATCTGTGCCCGGATGCCACCGACGCGGTGAAGGAAGCGGTGTCCGACAGCTATCAAAGGCAAGCTTCCGGCACCAAGCTCGGCGAACGCGAGGTCCAGGTGCTGAAACTGGTTGCCACCGGGTTTACCTCGGCACAAATCGCGGAGCAGTTGGACATTGCCCTGTCCACCGTCGAGGTGCATCGACGCAACATCATGCGCAAGCTCAATGTGGACAGCGTCGTCGGACTGACCCGGTACGCGATTCGCAACGGCCTCGTCTCCAATACCTGATCCTGCCCTGGGACAAGCCACGACTACCTGTTTACCGGTAGTGGCCGTAAGCGGATACCGGAATATCAAACCGCCGCCCCCCTCCGTAAAATTTGCGTCCAGTTGGGGCGAGTGCCAACTTCGCGAAACATTTCATCGTCATGGCTGGCCAAAGCCGCCATGAGGTCAAAGGAGTCATGCCATGTCAACAGCTCAGTCATTGGTCACATGGTCGGACGAATTCAGTCTCGGCATGCCGGAGATCGACGCCCAGCACAAAGTCTTGATCGACCTGATCAACCAGGTGTGGGTTGCCGTCATAAGGAAGCCGGATCGGGAGGAGGCCATCAGAATATTGGTGGAGCTCGAAAAATACACAATTACCCATTTCACGGCCGAAGAAATCTTCATGCGTGAAATCACCTATGCCGCGTTCAAGGACCACAAGGACGAGCACGAAAAATTCGTCGCGCGCGTTGCCCAGGAAAAGTCGAAAATCCTCGCCGGCCAGGCGATCACTCTCGAAATTCTGCAGTTCCTCAAGGATTGGCTGGTCAACCACATCCTGGTTTCCGACAAGGAATACGCCGCCGAAATGAAGAGGCGCTCGGCACCAGCTTCGGCGCTCGGCAAATTCTTCAGGCAATTCTGGAGTTAACGTTAGAAACCGGACAGCTTTGTGAATCACTTCATTCTCAAGGGCGGCGAAAGTCGCCATGGACGATAGAGAAGTCCTGGACGCCGGCGTAAAGGGATTCCCTGACCCGGTTTCCGCCGAAGCAAGCATTTCCGTAGCCGTGAGTGCCGATGCCTTTGGCAAAAGCGGGGAAATTCCGGTAACAGGCGACGAACTGGCCTCGGTCCTGCAAGCCATCGACCAGGGCTATCTCTGGCTGGACGAGGGACTGGTGGTCCGCGGACACAATCAGGCCTACCGCACGCTGCTGGGGCTTGATGACCGCGGTCAACTCATAGGCCGGCCGTACGGCGAGGTGCTCAAGCTCCTGCTCGAACGCAGCGAGTTTTTCGATAGCGGAGACCACGCAACCTTTATTGCGGAACGCTTGCAGACCATGCAGCGCCTGGGAAAGCGGCGCTTTGAACGGGTCCGGCCCAATGGCACGGTGTTGAGCGTTGCCTCGATGCCGCTGTCGACCGGCGGATATGTTTATACCTATCTCGACATCACGCGGGAGAGCCGTGCGCTTGAGGATGTGCGCCGTAACGCGAAGGCCATGGTGGTTGCCATGGCGAATTTCTCCGAGCATCGGGACACGGACACCGGAATTCATGTGTTGCGGGTGGCTCGGCTGGTCGGGCAGACCGCGCGCCAATTGCAACGCCGCGGCCTGTTCCCCGGCATCATCGACGAGGCATTCATCGAGCATGTCTCGACCGCCAGCATGCTCCACGACGTAGGCAAGATCTCGACGCCGGACCGGATTCTGCTCAAGGCCGGACCGATGACGAAAGATGAGCGGGCCAACATTGAACTCCATGCCACCACCGGCGCCCACATCCTGAATCAGGCCAGCCGGATGATATCCGACAGCCATTATTTGCATGTCGGGGCGGAAATCGCCCTCACGCATCACGAATGGTTCGATGGCTCCGGCTATCCGAATGGCTTGGCGGGAGAGGACATACCGCTTGCGGGACGCATCTGTGCGCTCGCCGACGTGTTCGATGCCTTGACCTCGCGGCGACCCTATAAAGGCCCATGGAGCACCAGGCAGGCGATGATGCAAATCCGGCAACAAGCCGGAAGCCAGTTCGATCCGGTGGTGGCTGAAGCGTTCCTCGAGGTGATCCGGGAACGCGAAAAGGTGTCACTGGTGCAGTGGTCGACATCGATGAGTTCGGGCAACCTCCACATCGACGAACAGCACGCGATCCTGATCGACACCATCAACCAACTCGCCAGCGCGGAAAGCCAGGACGACCGCCCCGTGGTCGCCATGATCATCGACGAACTGGTTAACTATACCGTCTTCCATTTCGACTACGAGGAACGGCTCATCGAAGCCACCGGTTATCCGGAGCTGGAAAACCATCGCCGCATCCATCAGGGATTCGTAAAGTGGGTCAGGGAATTGCGCGAAGAATTTACTTACCATCGGCGTCGGCAACTGGGCGAACGCATCCTCGGTTTCCTGTGCGACTGGTTGCGCGAGCATATTCTTGGAGAAGATCTGCGCTATCGGCCCTATATCGGTGGCGTCGAATGAAAGCACAGGCGCCGGTTAGTCACCGCGGGTCGGGCGACAGGGCCACCGATGGGCCCGAACCCACCGAACGGGAACTGGGAGAAAATTCGCTCAAGACATTCGCTCGCGCCGTCGAGCAAAGTCCGGTATCCATCGTCATCACCGATCCGGGAGGAAACATCCAGTATGTAAATCCGAAGTTCGAGCAACTGACCGGCTATACGAGCAGGGAAGCCATCGGACAACACACGAGAATTCTCAGTTCCGGTGAAAAGCGACCCGAGGAGTACCGTGAACTGTGGGCCACCATCAATTCGGGCAGGACATGGCATGGCGAGTTTCACAATCGCCGCAAGGATGGCTCGCTGTTCTGGGAGCGAGCTTCGATTTCTCCGGTTCTGGATGAACAGGGCGCACTGATTCACTTTGTAGCGGTCAAGGAAGACATCACCGAGCGCAGGGCGGCGGAAAACGAGTTGCGCGTCGCCGCGACCGCCTTCGAATCGCAGGAAGGGATGACAGTCACCGATACCAACGGGGTGATCCTGCGGGTCAATCGGGCTTTCACCCGGATCACTGGTTACACGGCGGAGGAGGCCGTGGGCCAGACGCCTCGCCTGCTCTATTCGGGCCGTCACGACGAGGCCTTTTATGGCGCGATGTGGGAGCGGATTCGACGCGATGGATCATGGCAGGGCGAAATCTGGAACCGGCGCAAGGACGGCGAAATCTATCCCGAATGGCTCGCCATTACTACCGTGTTCGATGAGCACGGCCAGGTCAGCCATTACGTCGGCGCGTTTTCCGACATTACCCAGCACAAACTGGCGGAAGACAAGATCAGGCAGTTGGCTTTTTCCGATTCGCTGACCGGCCTGCCCAACCGCCGCCTCCTGCTCGACCGCCTGCACCAGGCCTTGGCCGCCAGCGCGCGCAACAAACGCCGGGGAGCCTTGCTGTTCATCGACCTCGACAACTTCAAGACACTCAACGACACGCTTGGTCATGACAAGGGCGACCTGTTGCTGATCCAGGTCGCCGAGCGCCTTGCCGACTGCATCCGCGAGGGTGACACGGTGGCCCGACTGGGCGGCGACGAATTCGTCGTGATGCTGGAAGATCTGAGCGAGAACCCGGAGGATGCGGCCTCCCAGGCCGAAACCGTGGGCGAGAAGATTCTTGCCGCCCTCAATTACAGCTATCCGCTCGCCGGCTATGAATGCCGCAGCACGCCGAGTATCGGCGTCACCTTGTTCAGCGCCCACCAGAACTCGATCGACGAACTGCTGAAACAGGCCGATCTCGCCATGTATCAGGCGAAGGCCGGCGGCCGCAACACCCTGCGCTTTTTCGATCCGGAAATGCAGGCGGTGGTTACCGCCCGCGCCAGGCTGGAGACGGAATTGCGCGAAGCCGTCCTGAAGAATCAGTTGCTTCTCTACTATCAGGCCCAGGTCGATTGCGCGGGTCGTCTCACGGGCGCCGAAGCCCTGGTGCGCTGGCAACACCCCCGGCGCGGTCTGGTATCGCCTGGCGATTTCATTCCGCTGGCGGAGGAGACAGGCCTGATCCTGCCTTTAGGGCAGTGGGTGCTGGAAACCGCGTGCACCCAATTGGCGGCATGGGCCGCGCGAGCCGACACGGCGATTCTCACGATGGCGGTGAATGTCAGCGCCCGCCAGTTCCACCACGTAGACTTTGTGGCGCAGCTGCGGGCGGTGCTTGATGGCACCGGCGCCAATCCGGAACGACTCAAGCTGGAACTCACCGAAAGCGTGCTGCTGAATGATCTGGAGGACACCATCGCCAAGATGGTGGCGTTGAAAGCCCGCGGCATAAGCTTCTCGCTCGATGATTTCGGTACCGGCTATTCGTCACTCTCCTACCTCAAGCGCTTGCCGTTGAACCAGTTGAAGGTCGACCAGTCCTTCGTGCGTGATCTGCTTACCGGAGCCAACGATGCGAGCATCGCCAGAACGATCATTGCCATGGCCCAAAGTCTGGGACTGGCGGTGATCGCCGAAGGTGTGGAGACCGAAGCCCAGCGTGACGTGCTAGCCAGCCAGGGCTGTCAGGCCTATCAGGGCTACCTGTTCGGCCATCCCGCAGGGGCGGAGAGTCTTCCCTACTTCACAACCCCGCTGGAAACTCCATAGCCATGACAACGCATAAATTTGTGGAAACAAGCGAGGGATTGTCCGGAATGGCCGTTATATGGCCATCCGCCCTGATCGACGAATCAAAAACATAAGTGACTCATAAGTCCCGCCATGTCAGGTATCATTTTGAACCCAAATCCAGGCGCAAGCTGCTTCCCGGTCGCTTCACACAACATGCCCGTACCACCTCAGACGTTTGTCGGCATCGCTCAGGACGACACCAATGCCCTGCGCGAGCGGCTGCGATCGACAACTGCCGCCTACAGCCGCTTCGTGCCGCGCGAATTCCTGCACTTGCTCGGCATCGAGGATATCCGCAAGATTGAGGTAGGGCAGCAGGTCGAGCGCAAGATGACCATCCTGTTCGCCGACATCCGCAACTTCACCTCGCTGTCGGAATCAATGAGCCCGCAGGAGAATTTCAACTTCCTCAATGCCTATCTGATTCAGATGGAACCGGTGATTGCCGCTCATGGCGGATTCATCGACAAGTACATCGGCGACGGCATCATGGCGCTGTTTCCGGATTCGCCCGATGCAGCGTTGCGCTGCGCGCAGGCAATGCTGAAAAGACTTGACGAATACAACACCGGCCGCGTGCGCGCCGGCTACCGGCCGATCCGGGTCGGTATCGGCATCAACACCGGCATCGTCATCCTCGGCACCATCGGCGGCACCTCGCGCATGGATGGCACGGTGATAGGCGACGCGGTCAACCTCGCGGCGCGAATGGAACGCCTCACCAAGGAATACGGAGTGCCGATTCTGATCAGCGAATACACGCTGTATTGCCTTGACGAGCCCGACCTCTGGTCGATCCGCTTTCTTGATCGTACCCATGTACGCGGCAAGCAGGGCACCCAATCGGTATATGAAGTCTTTGACGGTGACTCCGCCCCCGTGAGAGAGGCAAAGATAAAGACACGGAAGATTTTCGAGGAGGCATTGGCCTGTTACCACGTCGACGACATCGTCAGTGCCCACGAACGACTCCTTGCCTACCTTGCGCTGGTGCCCGACGATGATGCCGCCCGCGTCTATCTTGAACGCTGCGAAACTCCCTCCGGCAGTCCGCGCGAGCAACGCGCCGAGCTGGTTTCCATCTGGCGCGAAGAGTACGCATTTGGTCACGCCACCCTGGATACGGAACGCAAGAACCTGCTTGCCGACATGAATGCCCTGGCCCGCGCGGTAAACGTGAGTGCGCTGAATCTGACAGCGCCGCTTCTGGCCCAGATCCAGTTCGCCGCGACCCACGATTTCACCATCGAAGAGGAGCTGATGCAGGAAGATGAATACCCTTTCCGCGACCTGCACATCCGCCAGCACCAGCGCTTTTTTGAATACTTTGGCGAGTTGCGACGTGAAATCGAACTCGGCGAGGAAAATCGCGTCTATCTGGCTTTCCGCGTCAGGCGCTTGTTGACTGGTTGGCTGATAAACCACATCCTTAGTGCCGATCGCCATTACAGCCATTATCGAGATAGCCGGCGCCGGGAATCGGCCCGTCAGTAAATAGAACGACAAGCACCAAGACCCAGAAGGTGTTATGCTTTTTGCTGCACCGCACCAACCCATCTGAAACACGTCTGATCGTCGCCACGAGGCGCCGCCATGAACAACGAACGACACTACCTGCACACCCTTTTCGAGCCGGAATCGATCGCCATCGTCGGCGCTTCGGAAACACCCAGCTCGATCGGCGTCACGCTGGTGCGCAACATGCTCGATTCCGGCTACAAGGGCAAGTTGTTCTTTGTCAATCCAAAACACGAAACCGTGTTCGGACAGCAAAGCTATCCGTCGGTGGATACCATTCCTCAGCGGCTCGATATCGCGGTGATCTGCACCCGGGCAGATACCGTGCCCGACATCATCGATGCCTGTGGCCGCGCCGGATGCAGAAACGCCATCATAATTTCCGGCGGCTTTTCGGAGGCTGGCCCGCGTGGCAGAGCGCTGGAGCGTACCGCGCTGGAGAATGCGCGTCGCCACGGCATGCGCCTGATCGGTCCCAACTGCTTGGGGCTGATGCGCCCCGGCAGCCAGCTCAACCTGACCTTTGCCAACGGCAGTGCGAACCCAGGCACGATAGGACTCATTTCCCAATCCGGCGCACTCTGCACTGCAATTCTCGACTGGGCACTACCGAACAAGGTCGGATTCTCGAATGTGGTCTCGCTCGGCGCGGAAAGTGACATCGACTTCGGCGAAGTGCTCGACTACATGGTTTCCGACCCACACACCGAGAACATTTTTCTTTACATCGAGGGCATCAAGAACGCCCGCCGCTTCATGAGCGCCCTGCGCGCCGCGGCACGCTGCAAGCCGGTGCTGCTGATCAAGGTCGGCAAGCATCCGGCCGGCGAAAAAGCCATCCTCTCGCATACCGGCGCCCTGGTCGGTGCCGATGACGTATTCGACGCCGCCTTGCGCCGCGCCGGCGTCGTTCGCCTGGCCAACATCGGCCAGATGTACGCCGCGGCGTCAGCCCTGTTCTCGCACTTCAAGCCGCGCGGCAAACGTCTGGCGATCATCACCAATGGCGGCGGCCCCGGCGTCATGGCCGCGGATCACGCCGAGGACATCGGCATTCCCCTGGCGCATCTCGATGCCGCCACTGTCACCCGCCTCGGCGAGTTGCTGCCCGCCACCTGCGCCAAGTCCAATCCCATCGACATTCTGGGCGACGCAGATCCGGCGCGCTACGGTGCCGCGCTCCAGGCCTGCATCGACGACGACAATGTCGACGGCATGCTGGTCATCCTGACGCCGCAGGCAATGACCGACCCGACCCAGGCGGCGCGCACCGTGATCGAGATCGCGCGACAAAGCGACAAGCCGATGGTGACCTGCTGGATGGGCGAAGAACAAGTGGGCGAAGCGCGCAAGTTGTTCCGCGGCGCCGCGATTCCCACCTTCCGCACCCCGGAACCGGCGGTCGACCTGTTCTCGCACATTTCAAACTACTACAGAAACCGGCAATTGCTGATGCAAACCCCGCCCTCGATTTCCGAGCAGGCGCCGCCGCGGCTGGAATCGGCGCGCCTGGTCATCGAAACAGCGCTGATGGAGGGCCGCAAGGTGCTCGGCGAAATGGAATCGAAGGCGGTGCTGGCCTCCTTCAGGATTCCAATTGCGCAAACCGTGGTCGCGCGATCCGCTTCCGAGGCCATGATACTGGCCGAAGAACTCGGCCTGCCGGTGGTGATGAAGATCGACTCACCCCAGATTGCGCACAAGAGCGATTGCGGAGGAGTGCGCCTGAATCTGAGCAGCCTTGCCGCCGTGCGCGATTCCTGGCTGGAAATCATGGACGACGTGAAGAAGAGTCGTCCCGACGCACAGATCAACGGCATCGCCATCGAGCCGATGATCCAGAAGCCGAATGGACGCGAACTGATGGTCGGCATGGTGCGCGACAAGATTTTCGGCCCCACCATCGTCTTTGGACCCGGCGGCACCAGCGTCGAGGCCTACAACAGCGACCGCGCCGTCGCCCTGCCGCCGCTGAATTCCGTCCTGGTGGCCGACATGCTGGCCTCGACGCGGACTACGGCACGACTCGGCGAATTCCGCAACATGCCACCGGTCAACATGGCCGCCATCGAAGCCGTACTGCTCAGCGTCTCCGCCATGGTCTGCGAACTGCCGTGGATCAGCGAAATGGACATCAATCCGCTGATCGTCGACGAAAACGGCGCGGTGGCCGTGGACGCGCGCATTGCCATCGAGAACATGCCGATCACCGCAGGTCGCTACGACCACATGGCGATTCATCCTTATCCGTCGCACCTGAAGACCGGCTTTCAGGCCAAGGACGGCACGCAGGTCACGATCCGCCCGATCAAACCCGAAGACGTCCGCATGGAACAGCTGTTCGTCAAGGCGCTGTCGCCCGAATCACGCTACATGCGCTTCATGAACACCATCCGCGAAGTCTCCCCTGCACAAATGGCCAGACTCACGCAGATCGACTATGACCGCGAAATGGCCTTTGTCGCCACCATCGAAGAAGAAGGTGCCGAAAAAGAGGTCGGCGTCGTCCGCTATGCCACCAGCCCGGACGGCGAATCCTGCGAGTTTGCCATCGTCGTCGCCGACGACTGGCAAGGCAAGGGCCTGGCGCGCCGCCTGATGGGCGTTCTGATCGACACGGCGCGCAGCAGCGGCCTCAGATACATGCATGGCGACTTTCTGGCCGAAAACACGCGCATGCTGGCCTTCGTCGCCAGCCTGGGCTTTGTCCTCGCCGCACATCCGGAAGACCACGGCCTCAAGCGCGGCGTGCTGGTGCTGAATTGAAAGTCGGCGCTGGCACCACGGCGCGCTGCCCCTGGTGCGGCGACGACCCGCTCTACACGGCCTATCACGATCAGGAGTGGGGCGTGCCCTGCCATGACGAACGAATGCTGTTCGAGTTCCTGATCCTTGAGGGCGCGCAAGCCGGACTATCGTGGATCACCATCCTCAGAAAGCGCGAGAACTATCGCCGTGCCTTCGACAACTTCGATGTTGTACGGATCGCGGGCTACGGCGAGGCCGATGTAGCGCGACTGCTGGCTGATGCGGGCATTGTCAGAAATCGTTTGAAGATTGCGGCCAGCATCGGCAACGCCCGGGCCACGCTGGAACTCTACGAAAATGGTGGCTCCCTCGACCAATTATTGTGGCAGTTTGTCGATGGTCGCCCGCGCATCAACCGCTGGCGCACGCTGGCCGAAGTTCCCGCCATCACGCCCGAGGCCGAAGCCCTGTCGAAGGAACTCAAACGCTGCGGTTTTCGCTTCATCGGCCCCACCGTCATGTACGCCCACATGCAGGCAACAGGCATGGTCAACGACCATCTCGTCTCCTGTCCGCGCCACGCCGAACTCGACGGCTGATTCCCGCGGCAAAGTCCGCACCCCGTGGATTGCGCGGTTCCTTCAGGATCCCGACCCAGACACCGGTTGCGAAGCTGTCGCCCTTTGCCATTCCTCCCGCAGAATGGACAGCAGGACGTGGTCCACCCATTCTCCCCGCCGCCACCCCACCTGACGCTGCACGCCTTCCTCCGAAAATCCCGCGCGGGCGTGGATAATCCGGGAAGCGACATTCGGCGCGAAATAGTTCGATACTATTTTTCGCAAGCCCAGATCCCGAAAGCCCTTGGTCACCAACGCGCGCGTCACAGCGGTGCCCAGGCCCTTGTTCGAAGAATCCTTGTCGCCCATTACGATAAAAAACCGCGCGACGCCATTGCCGGGATCGTAATCCTCCAGCCCGGTCATGCCGACGAAGCGACCCTGGTACTCGATCGCCAGGCGGCACCATGCCTCGCCAAGAACAAATGCCATGGCGTGATGAAAATGTACCGGTCGCTGGCAGCGATCCTCGAGCCAGATCGTCACCTGCGGGTCGGCCATGAATGCCGCGTAGATTCCAACGTCATCGTAGCGGGGAACACGCAAAACGAAAGATGGCGGTGCCGGGTCGGTAGTCATTTCAAAAGGCCCCTGTCGAAGAATTCAATGCGTCTTGATTGATCAATCAAACAGCTCCATTTTGCGCCGAAACTCCAGACCAATTGTGCTCGGGAGCGATGGTTCGCCTGGTCGACTGCCTCGTGTCAAAGTGTCCGAAACACCGGGATCGCGGCAATCTCGCGCGCTGCAGCGGTGAGACGCAATAGCCGATGCGAAGTCGCGACGGACAGCCCGGAGTTTGCCGCAATGAATTCCGGATCGCTGCAGCCGGCGGCAATGGTCTGAAGTCCGCTATCCAGCCGCTCGAAAGTAAGCTCTGCCCGGATCGATTGGGCGAGTGCGATCTCGGGCACGGAAAAGCTTCGCTGGGCGCCGATCGGCCGCTGATTGACCAACCAGTAGGCAAGGTCCTCGAGATCGCTCTCGCCGGGCCAGTATCCCGCCGACGCTGGCTGCCGGATCACTTCCTGGCTGCTGCCGAGCACTGCCGCCAACTGATAGACCTGGGTCTTGTACAAATGCGCGAGCGGTCCCAGATGCCAGATACCGTCGGCAAGACGGACAAGAAATCCGCATTCGATTTCGGTCCGGTTCGAACTTGCCAGGGACAGGTACCCCCGGTCGTGATAGGTCGAACAGATAGCCGTGCGCAGGCAATTCCTGGCACGACCAATATCCAGGGCGGCCTCGTTGCTGAAGCCTTCGCCGGGGTCGGCACGACAAAGCCCGTCAATCAGACCCGAAGCCCAATTCGCAAGCGCAAGTTCCACCAGTGGCACCCCAAGCTCGATTGCAAGCAATCGCGCATTGTTCAAATGGCCGGGCTCCATGTCAGTTTGAATCACCGTAAATAGCTTGACTCTCCGAGGCCCCAAAGCAAGCACGGCGAGGCGTGCCGTAAGGTCAGAATCAATCCCGCCCGAAAGTCCAAGGACCGTCTTTTGCCCAGGCTGAATCCGTGCCGAAAGAAACTCGAGAATTCGGTCAATCTCAAGCGAAATCTGCTCCGGAGACAGCATCAGGCTCATTGCCGGGCCTGTCCCGTCTTCACTGTGCCGATGAGCCTCGCCAACGCCGGCAAGGCCAGTTCAGCCGGAAAGGGCAACACGATGTCGTTTGGCAGGATCGGCACGGCCATGTATCCAAGCGTCACAAAGACGCAGGGCACGCCGCGAGCGCGCGCCGTCGCAAGCAGTGCACCGGCGGAGGAAACGGCAAGCTGGGATCCAACCACCAACAGCGCGGCACACTGACCAACTTTCCCGTCTGCATTAGACCAGGTGGCCAGGCGAATGCTCTCGCCAAAGGCTATCACCGCCGGCTTCAGCAGACCGCCGCAACTATCGCAGCACGGCGACGCATATCGCCAGGAGCCTGTGGCAGGCCATTCGAAAACATGGTCACAGGCCAGGCAACGAACCTTGTCGATGTTTCCATGCAGTTCTCCTACCTGGCTGCTTCCCGCCGCCTGGTGCAAGCCATCGACGTTCTGCGTTATGGTCGCGCCGATGCATCCTGACGCCTCCAGTTCCGCCAACGCGAAATGTCCGGGATTCGGTTTCGCATTCGTCGCGACGTCGCGAAACCGGGCGCACGCATCCCAGTACAAAGACCGTGATTCCGGATCAGCCAGGAATGCGCCATAGCTGTAGCGGGAAACAGGAATACCTGGGTCCAGCCAGTGACCCGCGGTGTAGTCCGGAATTCCTGATGCGGTACTGAGCCCCGCGCCGGTTAACGCCAGCGTTGCTCCCTTGGTTTGCACCTCTATCATGAGGCGGGCAGCGCGCTGCACTCCAGGTTCCATGCAAAGTTTCCTGTCCTTCCCCAGCGTGAGGAGCAAGGCGCTCCAGATACCGATGAACAACGGCCCCATCAGCGGCGGAACCTGATCGAGCAGGGGCAGGTGGCGCCAGAGCAGCCAAGTTGCGGAGGACAGCATCGCGGCCGTCACCCCGGTCTTCCATCCCGACCGGAATCCGTCAAGGAACACCGCTGGAAGGGCAAAAACGGCCGGAGCCACGGTAAATGCCCACAGTCCTGCTCCCCTGATCGAGAACGGGTCACCCTCGACCACGAAATACAGAATAGCCGTCGCGGTCGCTGCCAACGCAGTGCCGGCGGCGGCGCGGGGATGCTTCAGGAACAAGCCAAGGGCGACCACAATTATCGCGATTGCAGCGCCCGACCGACCGAATGGATTGTCCGGCGGAGCCAGCCAGAAGTCCCGCCCAAACGCCGAAAATACGCTTACCGACAGCCAGGTACAGATGAGGCCCGGCACGGCGAGCGGCGGCAATCCCATGGCGTTGAACCAGCGTACAACACTGCCACGCATCGCAAGACAGGCAAGAACCGCCATGGAGAGAAGAAAAACCATATGCAGGCCATTGGCGAATGCACCTCCCCAGGCAACGCCGAGGAGTATGCAATCGTAGGCACCGAAGCCTTCCTTCCACTCCGGTTCGCTTTGCCCAAAGAACGCCTTGCCCAGCAGAATCGCCAGCGTGGCGCAGAATGCCGCGGCTGCCGCGCTCCAGGGCGCGACGACGCCGATCGCCACCAGGACGAGCACGCCATGAACCGGCCGATCAAGAAATGCGACCTGGGCAAAGCCCTTGAGCCAGGCCTGGCTGGCGTCCTCCAACAGACGGCGCATCGCGTTCGTCATGAATCAGAACGTCGCTCCCTTGCTCCTCAGTCGGGGTGGAATGCTGTCCATGCCGAAGATGTCGCTTCGCGTCTCGCGCCGCCGGATCACCTCGACGCCTTGAGAGCCCACCATAACCACCGCAGGACGCGGCTGAATGAACTGCATCGATTGGGTGATGCAATAGGCACCCACGTTCGATATTATCAGTGGCGAACCCAGAGACATGTTCGGCAAGACGGCTCGCTCGCGCAGCACATCGACCTGCATGCACAGCGGGCCGAACACCGCGACAGGCTTGGCCGCCAGCGTTGCCTGCAGTTCGTTGTTCGACGTTGCATTGATGCCGTGATCGTACCAATACGCGGTCGGCACCAGATTTACGCCGGCGTCCACGATCACCGCTTCTCCCTGCCCGGCAATGTTTTTGCGGGCCACCACGGTGCAGGCCAAGCGGAACGCCGTGTCGACCAGGGCACGGCCAGGTTCCAGCACCAGTGTCGGCCGCTCGCCAAAACCTTTGCGCGCCTTGCTCAGCGGTCCGACAATCGCTTCCGCGAAAGGCGCCAGAAACTGTCCGCTCGATCCCGACCCGCCCGGTACGTCGAAGGCGGGCTTCAGGCGATTGTTTGAAGGATAGCCACCTCCGAAATCGGCGATGCCGGGAGTTAATCCCAGTGCCCTGGCACTTTTCGCGATGGCAATCAGGACCTGGGCCGCACGCGAGTAAATATCGGGATCCACCTGGAAGGTTCCGGAATGATTGTGCAAGGCTTCGAATCGCAGCCATCGCCCGGCCTTCTTGATTCTGTGCAGGGCTTCGAGCGCTTCGCCATTGTCGGCGTTCATGCCGAATTTGGTCCATGACTGCCGACCATACTGAAAGTTGATGCGCAATCCCATGCGCGCTTCAATACCAAGATTTTCCGCCACCGAGACAAGCAGATCGAGCTCATCGAAGTTATCGACGTTGATCAGCGCCTTTTCCTTGATGGCGCGCGCCAGTTCCTCCGGCCGCTTGTAGGGTCCATTGAAAATGATCTTGGCGCCGGGCACGCCCAGCGAACGGGCGAGGTCGTACTCCATTCCCGACACCACCTCTGCCCAGGCGCCCTCCTGATGCAGTATCGAGCAGACGGCGGGAAGGTAGTTGGTCTTGTAGGAGTAGGCAACAACCGTGTCGACGCCCGGTGCGGCGAACGTGTCGCGGAAGGAACGGTACTGGGCTCGCAGTACCTTCTCCGACAGGATGTAAAGCGGTGATCCGAATTCTCTCAGCAGCGCTTTTACATCGCCGACATCATCAAGCACCGTTTCCGCCGCACTGATCTCGACCGTGCGATGCTTCTGCATGCTGCGCGGAGTGATCAACTCCAGCCTGGGTGCCGAATAAGGAAGCCGCTTAGCCATAAACTATCTCGCCGCGATTAACAAGTGCCGCCATGGTGGAGGCAGCCGCAGGAATTTCTTCCGCAGTTCTCATAAAAATGACACCTTCTGCCAGATCCTCGGTGCCGCCCACTGGTACGGGGTTTCGTGCCATGGCCGCGAGTACCGCCTGGCGAGGAAGATTGACATCTATCAGTCCGCAGAATCCTACCCATGCCGGAAAGCGCGGATTGATCTCGATCAGTTCAAGCCTGTCCGTCATCGAGTCGCGAATGAACTCGACGTCGGCCGGACCGACCCAACCCACCTTCTTCATCATGTCGCCCAGATCCGCGACGGCTTGCGACAACGCGACCGGTATGGCGCCCCAGGTCTTGCCGCGTTCGCACATCACGAGTTTTTTCAAGGGAAGGGCACCGATCATGCTCCCCGCCCGATCGCACACCAGGCCAACGCCGAACTCCTCGCCAAACACCGAAGGCTGGGCAAGCACTTGCGCGTCACCCTCGGCCTTGAACCGCATCCATGCCACGAGTGCCTGCTGCAGCGTGAACACGCGGGCGGCGCCGGCAAAAATTCCCTTGAGCATCAGCGGACTCCCCAATCGTTCCCAGGCACGAACCAGATCGGAACGGCTCCTGATCAGCATCGTTTCAGGATATTCAAAGCCGGTCCATTGATGCCGGCCAATCAATTCGGCAAGCGCCTGCTTGCCCAGCTTGCGTCGCGCCGAGGCGTTGGGCAGCAAGGTCCTGACTCCAATACGGTCGAGCTCCGGGGCAATGCGTTGAAACCGTCCGATTTCAAAATCAAGATTGGGTATCACGACATCCAGACCGCTCTTTTTTCGTATCGTCGCCAACTGATCGAAAAGCATTGCATCGCCTTCATGTTCCTTCTCTTCATCATTCTCGACACTGATCCGGCGACAGACGTCAAACAGCTCGGAACGAAACAGGCCGGTATCGTTTGGCGCGTAGGTAAGGCCCAGCAGGCGGCCGACTTCCGGTGCATTCCTCAGGCAACGGGCCACCCCGAGGCCGGGCTGGGTCAATTCAAAGGCCGAAATGCCGGTGACGCCTACCGCCAGATCGCCCGTCTTCCTGCGCATCGTCTTTCCCGCCGGAACCTGCGCGCTCCCAGACCGCCTGAGCTGACGAACCGAGGCAATCGGGACCACCATTTCCTGGACATCCCTGACGTACATGGAACCTACCCGAACCGTTCGCGGTGCACGTCCTCCCGGAGACAGGATTTCGCGGAGCAGGGCAACCGGCATGTTGCCGCCGGCAAACTCGGTCAGCAGTATCCATGCCGGAAACCGGCAGTTGATCTCGATCAGATGGAATTGACCCCCATTTGCCGATCGCACGAACTCCAGTTCCAGCGGTCCTCGCCAATGAAGCCGGCTCAGCAAACGCAATGCGACGCGTTTGAGCACGGGATCCGCGATGACGGCACCCACCACGCTTTTGCCGCGCTGATTGGTACCCAGCTTGCGTGCCGAAGCCATCGCGAGGCAGCTTCCATCGCCACGCGCAACCACCGCCACCATGTACTCGCTGCCGTCGATCGCTTCCTGCAACAGCACGCCGCCGCCCCATTTGGCGGCCAGGATTTCCGCCTCGAATACCGCCTGCTCCCGGTTGAAGACCTTTTTTGCACCCGCGACGGTTCCCTTGACCCACAGGGGATAGCCAAAATTGTCGGCATGCAGCGCCACGGCGGACAGATCGCGCACATGCTCCGTTCGCGGCGTAGCAACCTCATTGGCATAACAGAACGCACTGAGATTCGCCTTGCTGATCGCCTGCACGTCTCCGACTTCGGGCAGCAAGGTACGGATTCCCGCGCGAGCCAGGCGGCTCGACAAGCGGGAGATGATGGGCACCTCGAGATCAAGGCAGGGCACAAGGGCGTCGATCGGGTATTTCTTGTGCAACTCCAGAAGCCGCTGCAGGACGGCTTCATCTCCATGCGCGATGGGCGGAATCATGTGCAACTGGTCGGCCACGCCGGGCGTCCAGCCTCCCGTCGAGAAAGGATCGTAGACCAGTCCTTCGATCTGAAGCGCCCCGCGCCATCCCTTGCGCAGCGCTCGCGCGACGGCAAGCCCGGGCTCAGGATTGTCGAGTCCGGCCAAACCCGTAAGCGCGACACGAATTCCAGGCATGGTCAGCCCTGCTCCAGCAAATCCATCAGGTGCAACTCCCTGACCAGAGCCAGGACATCCTTTCGCGCAGCATCGGGAGCAACGTCGAAGCTTCTGGTCAGCCCCGCGGCCAGCGCATCGGCATCGACGCCCTTTTTTAGAGCCTTCAGGCTGACCCAGGCGGACTCATTGCAGACACAGATTGTTCCGCTCTGGGTATCGAGCATCATCCCGCCCTTGCCCTCCGCGTCTGCTTCCAGGCGAACGTAGGGCCGCAATTTCAGCCGGGTGGTCTTCACGACTTCTTGGCGGCAGCCATTCCTTGCAAGGCGTCCGGATAAGTTGGCGAAATCCGCAATGCACGCGAAAAATACGTTTGAGCCCCGGCCGCATCCTTGAGCGCAAGCCGGGTATAGCCGCGGCCGGTCAGCGCATCGATGCCAAACGGACTTGCAGTTACCGCGGCAGCGAACAATTCATCGGCTTTGGCATGTTCGCCAAGACGATAGTGTGCCCAGGCCAGCGTCGTCCCGGCCGAATATTCGATCGTCCAATATTGACTGGTGCCCGGAATCGGAACGACGTCGACAATCGGCAGCAACTGCCTGGGTTCAAGCTTCATCGCGGCCTCAAGCAGCGGCAAAGCCTCCCGATACTTGCCTTGGCGGAACAAGGCAAATCCCTTGCCCCGCGACAGATTCGGATCCGTGGCCCCTGCCTTCAATGCCGCGTCAAAGCGCTTGATGGCATTTGCATTGTCGCCGGAAAAATACAATCCCCAGGCGAGACTGGGAAGCGACTCGCGTGCTGCTTTGGGCGAAAGGTTCAAACGGTCGAATGCCGGCTCGATATAGGCAGGAGCAAGCGCGGCCGCGGCCGCGGCCTTGCGGCCCGCCAGTTCTTCATCGCCGAGACCGATCGCGGCCCGTGCCAGCAGGTACTGGATGTCCGATGAATAGGGGTAGGCCTTCTCGCCGAGGACAAGGATCTCCTTCGCCTGCGAGTACGCTCTTGCATCGATCATTTTTGCCGTCGGCGCGGTGTAAGACATCACGCCCTGATAGGGAGCCAGGGAGTAGGCGGCCACCAGTGCCTTGGCCGCGACGGGAAACTGCTTGCCCTCGACGGCGACGTAGCCCAGTCCCTTGTGCGAAAGGTAGGCACCGGGCGTCTTTGCGACTATCGCCTGGAAGGCCCTTCCCGCGCCTTCGTAATCCTTCTTGTAGAAGGCCAGCCAGGCCAGGCCGTCATCAATGAGCCACATAAATTCCGCGGGACTCTCTTTTCGTGCGCTCTCGAATCTGGCTCTGGCTTGTTCGAACTGACCGGCTTCGAGCAGACCCCAGGCCTGCTGATACAGGACAAGTTCCGCTTTGCGCGCGGCGATACGCCCGCTTTGCGAGGCGTAATTGTCACGGTCGATCTTCAAAGCCTTGTCGAAAGCACCAGCCGCAGCCTTGGGATCTCCCATGGCCAGCAGCGTCCAGCCGCGCCCGTCCTCGGCAGAAGGGTTCCTCGCGCCGGCGGCAGCGTCCAGTTTTGCCTCGAACGCGCCCAGCGCCTTCTTGTAGTCGCCCTTGTAGTACGCCTCCCAGGCTTCCTTCACCAGCGCAGTCTTGCGGAACTGAATCGTGGCCAGACCGGATTGGGCCGACGCGTGATAGGGAATCGCCTTGAGCGCAGTCTTGAAGCTCTTTTCAGCCTCGGCGGCCTGGTCGCTGCCCAACTGTGCCCAGCCGAGCCCGGCGTAGGCGTCTCCGCTGTTGCCGCCTTTGATGGCCGCTTCAAACGACTTTCTGGCGCCGGGCAGGTTGTTCAGCGCGAGTTGCGTCCATCCGGTACCCAGCAGCCCGCTCACCGCCGTCCCTCCCGCCGCGGCATACTGCTCAAATCGCTTCGCCGCCGCCGCGGCGCCTCCGGCATAGTAGAGCCCCCATCCCAGCGACAACAAGGCCGCCTGCTTCGACTGCGAACCAAGCGCGACCTTGTCGAAAACCGGATCGATGTAGAACGGCGCAAGCTCCGCGGCCCTCGCCAGACTCACACCGGCACCCCGCTCCTCATTCAAGCCGGATTGCGCCCGCGCCAGCAGAAGATGGATGTCGGCAGAATAAGGGTAGATACGCTCTCCCAGCGCCAGGATTTCCTTCGCATCGCGGAACTGGCCAGCGTCGACCAGCTTCACTGCGGGAGTCGCGTAAGCGGCCAGCACCTGATAGGGATTCAACTGCAGGGACCGTGATACATGCCTGGTAGCGGTACTGAAATCCTTTCTTTCCAGCGCGACCCGGCCGAGGCCCATTTCCGAGAGGTAGGCGTCCTTGTTCGCCGCCACAACGGCGGCAAATGCCTTCTCGGCGCCCGCGTAGTCCTTTTGGAAGAACAACGCCCAGCCGAGCCCGTCCTCGATCAGCCATTGCAAATCTGCCGGTGTCTCGCCACGCGCCTTGCCGAACATCGCAACCGCTTCGTCGACGCGTTCCAGATCAAGCAGCGCCCAGGCCTGCCGATAGCCGACCAGCAGTCTGCTGTCTGCCACTGCAAGACCGCTCGACGAATAGAAGAACTGCGGATCCAAGGCAATCGCCGAGCGAAACGCGTCGCGAGCTTCCTTTGGCTTTCCCAGCGCCAGCAAAGCCCAGCCACGACCATCCTGGGCGGACGGATTCTTGATCGCCGCTGCCTCGACGCGCTTGCCGTCAAACAAGCTCAACGCTTTTTCATACTCACCCTTGTAGTAGGCCTCCCATCCATCCTTGACCAGACGCGTCTTGAGCGCCTGGAGGCCGCCGATCCCTGCCTGGGCGGATGTATTGCCCGGGTCATCAGCCAGCACCTTGCGAAACGCGGACTCTGCAGCCGCACCCTGCCCTTCGGCCAGAAGCGCATAGCCCAGGCCGATCCTGTATGCGGAAACCCTGGGGTAACGGCTGATCAGGTTTTCGTAGGTTCTTCTGCCAAGAGCCGGATCGTTCATGGCAATCAGCACTGATGACAACAGCCCGTTGAGTCCCGGATTGTCGCTGGTCGTTTCGATGCCGCCCAGCACCTGGCTCAGGGCCTCCTTGAACTCGCCCTTGACGAGAGCAATGCGCGCCAGCCCGTCGCGACAGAAAAAGCATTTTGCATCGCGGCCCAGACCACGCTCGAATTCCTGCCTGGCCTTTGCCAGGTCGCCGCCATTGAACGCCAGCCATCCCAGGCCCACCGCTGCGTCCGGCTTTCCGCCCGCTGCGGCCTCCTTTTCCTCATCATGGAAATGCTTCGCCGCCGCTTCGAGGTCACCCTTCTTCATGGCGAGCCATCCCTTCAGGTCGTGAACCATGGGCCGTTGCCAGCCAGCCGCGACCGGTTCCGCCTTTTTCAGATAGTTCTCAGCCTCCACGTAGTTGCCTGTCTTGGTAAACACCCAGGCCAATCCCAGAAGCGCATCGAAGTCATTAGGCCAGGACTTTTCAAGCTTGCGAAAGCTGCTCATGGCCGAACCATAGTCGTCGAGCATGAACTGGCTCCAGCCCAGGATGCCCAGATCGTCGAGGCTCGAACTTCCTGCGGCCAGATCCCGCGCCTCGACGAATTTCTTCGCGACGAAGGTTTCTTCTGCTCCGGCAAAGCTTGCGGACGAGAATGCAAGCATTGAAAACAGGGTCATGGCCCTGAACATTTGCGACCTTCTCATGACAGTTCTCCCATAAGAATGTGAAGAAACAGGAATTCGCGATCGACGCTCAAGGCCGCCATGGAGCGAGCCGCAGAAACCGCCGCTGCCTGCCTGCCAAAACGCCATCGGCGCGCGGTGACCAGCATTCGACCAAACTACACTGAGCTTTCATGTTACCGACCAATTGAATCGGAATATAGCGATAATCCGCCGTCTGCCGTGCAGAACAGTTGACGCAGATCAAGGCCGAATCGCTTACCCACGAATGCTTCGGCTACCCCTCCAGGCGGCTGTCTTTCCGGAAAACCTGCTTCATTCAGGCCCTGCGCCGGTCAACCGGGTTTCGGCACCAAGGGAGAAGTTCCGATTCTGATGATGCCCCTGCGGAGTGGGCTAAGCTCGCAAACAACGCGAGCAAAGCCACTCCGGATGATGATGCCCCTGCGGAGCGGGCTAAGCCGGCAAAAGACGCGAGCAAAGCCACTCCGGATGGTTACAATAGCCGTTATCTTCAGCCAAAAGATACCTACTCATATCGCGTATGCAAATCGGCTTCGAAACCATTCGCGAGATACTCGAACACCGCCTGCACCAGGACGATATCGAGCGGCTGCTGGACGGACTTGACGAGAGCGGCAAGGCCCAGCTGTTCTACCGCATTACCGAGCTTCTGCGCCGCACCACGGCGCTTGCCGACATTGCCAATCGCGTATCCGACAGCCTCTCGCTCGACGTGTTGTTTCCGCGCCTGATGGAAGTGGTTACCGAGGCGCTGAACGCCGACCGCAGTTCCCTCTTTCTTTTCGATCCGGAAACAAATGAGTTGTTCTCGCGGGTCATGCAGGGCGATGTCATAGGAGAAATTCGCTTTCCCTGCCACCTCGGTGTCGCCGGCTCGGTATTCACCAGCGGCCAGGCCGAAATCATCACCGATGTGTATGCCGACCCGCGCTTCAATCAGGAGGTCGACCGGCGCACCGGCTACCGCACCCGGAATATCCTTTGCGTCCCGATCCGCAACAAGAACCGCGAAGTGATCGGCATCACCCAGGCGCTGAACAAGCATGTCGGCGACTTTGACGCCGAAGACCAGCGGCTGCTCGAAGGGCTGTCGCTGCAGGCCTCCGCGGCTCTCGAAAACGCGCGGCTGTTCGAGAAAGTCGAACGCCAGCAGCGCGAAGAGGCAATGCTGCTGGAAGTAAGCATCTCGATCGTCTCCGAGATCCACCTCAATCCGCTGCTGGCCAAGATCATGGCGGCGGCGACCACGCTGCTCGAAGCCGACCGCGGCACCCTGTTCCTCTACGACGCCACCCGTGATGAGCTGTTTTCGCGCGTCGCCGGCGGTATTGGCGGCGAGGAGATTCGCTTTCCGGCCAATGCGGGTATCGCCGGGGAGTGCTTCAGCAGCGGCGGCGTGATCAACATTTGCGACGCCTACAGCGATTCCCGTTTCAACCCGGAGTTCGACCGGCACACCGGCTACCGCACCCACAGCCTGCTGTGCATGCCGATTCTCGCCAGAGGCGAGCGCAGGATCGGCGTGATGCAGATATTGAATCGCAAGGGCGGCATGTTTGGCAGCGCCGACGAAAGGCGACTGCGGGCCTTCTCGGCGCAAGCCGCCGTGGCCATCGAGAATGCCCAGTTGTTCGAGGAGGTCAGTGCCGAGCGCAACTACAATGAGGCCATTCTGCACAGCATGAACAATGCCGTGCTGACGCTGGATGCCGACGGCGTACTGAGGAAGGTCAACGAAACGGCCGTCCGCATGTTGCGCCGCAGTGCCGAGGACCTGGTCGGCCATACGCTGCATGAGCATTTCACCGGTCGCAACAGCTGGGTCGCAAAAAGCCTGGAAAAGGTTCGTGCTTCGGGCAAGACCGACCTCACCGTCGATACCGATCTGTTCGTCGATGGCGCCGAGGTGATTTCGATAAACCTTTCCACCGTTCCGCTCACCAGCACGCGCAACGAGTTGATCGGCTACATGCTGATGATGGAGGACATCACCCGCGAGAAGCGTTTGCGCAACACCATGTCGCGCTACATGAGCAAGTCGGTGGTGGACCAGCTGATGGAGAGCGGAGAGTCGGTGCTGGGCGGCACGGGGCGCGACGTCAGCGTGCTGTTTTCGGACATCCGCGGCTTCACCTCGATATCGGAGCGCCTGGGAGCCAAGGAAACCGTGGCCTTGCTCAACGAGTATTTCACCGACATGGTGGATATCGTGTTCGCCCACAACGGGGTACTCGACAAATATATCGGCGACATGATCATGGCGGTATTCGGCTCGGTGCTGCAGAGCGCGGATGACGCCAGCAATGCGGTCATGGTCGGCAACAAGATGATGACCGGCCTGCACCAGCTGAATCGCCGTCGCGCAGGACGCGGCGGCGAGGAGATCCGCATCGGCGTGGGCATCAGCACCGGCAATGTCGTCGCCGGGAACATAGGCTCGCTGAAACGCATGGAGTACACCGTGATCGGCGACCGGGTCAATCTGGCGGAACGCCTCGAAAGCGCCAACAAGTTCTACGGCACCTCGATCCTGATGTGCGAGCAGACCTACGCCGCCATCAAGGATCACGCCGCGGCCCGCGAGATCGACCTGATTCGCGTACGCGGCCGGGATACGCCGGTCGCAATTTACGAGGCGCTTGGCCATCACTCCGAAGACAGCTTCCCGCACGCCGCGGAATTGCTGGGGGCCTTCACCGAAGGACTCGCCCTCTACCGCCAGCGCGACTGGCCCGGCGCCGAGCACTATTTCAAGCAGGCGCAGGCCGCCAACCCCGCCGATGGACCGTCAAGAATCTACCTGGAGCGCTGCCAGGTCTATCGCAGCACCCCGCCGCCCGCGGCATGGGACGGCGTCTGGACCGTACATACCAAGTAGTCCGCCGCCACCCGAGGCCGCGATTCTTCACCCGGATTGACCGATTGCTGACCGACGCCAGGACAATGAACTGATGATGGAGCTTTCATCCCTGCTGGCCCACCACTCGCGCTATCGCCCGCACGCCACGGCGGTAGTATTCGACCGGCAGCGGCTGGATTACCGCAGCTTCAATGCCAGGGTCAATCGGGTCGCGCATCTGCTGAGCGCGCTTGGCGTGAAGAAAGCCGAGCGTGTTGCCACCCTGCTGCCCAACACGCTTGAACTGCTGGAACTCTACTGGGCGTGCGCCCGGATCGGCGCCGTGATCGTTCCTCTGTCGCCTCTGTTGACCGGCGTCGGTTTGTCCAGCCTGATCAACGACGCCGGAGCGGTCTGCCTGGTCACGCAGAAAAGCCTGCTGCCCGTGGTCGAGACCGTACTGCCGGAATTGACGACACTCTCGCCGGCACGCGTGCTGCTGATCGATGGCGGCCAGCCGCCCTGGGGCAATTACCAGGCCCTGGCAATGGCCGCAGCGGAGACCGAACCGCCGTCCGCCGCCGTCACCGGCGACGACCTCTTCAACATCATGTACACCTCGGGCACCACCGGCCTGCCCAAGGGCATCATGCACAGCCACCGCGTGCGCGCCATGTATGCCCTGCTACTGGGCGCCGCCTGGCGCATGACGCCGGAATCGGTGGTGCTGCATACCGGCGCCATCGTCTTCAACGGCTGCTTCGTCACCCTGATGCCGGCCTTTCACCTCGGCGCCACCTACATCCTGCACCGCCAGTTCGACGCCGCAGCGATGATCGAAACCATCGCGACAGAGAAGGTCACCCACATCATGGTGGTGCCGGCACAGATCATCGCCCTGCTCGACTCACCCGCATTCGATGCCGAAAAACTTTCCTCGCTGCAAATGATTCTCTCGCTCGGCGCGCCGCTGGCGCAGCCGCGCAAGGACCAGTTGAACCAACTGCTGCCCGGACGCTTCCACGAACTCTACGGCCTGACCGAAGGCTTCGTCACCATCCTCGACAAGGCCGATGCGGTGCGCAAGGCCGGTTCGGTCGGTTGTGCGCCGCCCTTCAGCGCGGTGCGCATCGTCAGTGATGCCGGCCACGACCTGCCGCCGGGGGAAACCGGAGAAATCGTCGGCCGCGGCCCGTTTGTCATGCAGGGTTACTGGCGCAAACCGGAGCTCACCGCCGAAACCCTGCGCGAGGGCTGGATTTACAGCGGCGACATCGGCTACCTTGACGACGAAGGCTACCTCTATCTGATCGATCGCAAGAAGGACATGATCGACTCGGGCGGAGTCAAGGTCTATCCCCGCGACATCGAAGACATCGCCGCGCGCCACCCGGCTATTGCCGAGGTTGCGGTGTTCGGCATCCCGCACCCGACCTGGGGTGAAACACCGCTCGCCGCGGTTGTATTAAGAGTCGGCGCTGACGCTACGGCGGACGAACTGCGCGACTGGATCAACGAACGCGTCGCGGCACGCTATCAGCGCGTTCAGGCCGTTGTCATCATGCCGGCCTTCCCCCGCAATGCCGCAGGAAAAACGTTGAAGCGGGAAATGCGCGATCCGTACTGGGCGGGACGCGCTAAACAGATCTGACGGGCGGGCTGACCCGGCCCATCGACAGGACCGTCACCACCGCCAGCACCTGCAGCAGCGCCACGCCCGGCAACACGCCATCGCGGCCGCCGGCATCGAGCAGGGCGCCGAATGCCAGCGGTCCCAAGGCCAGGCCGACATCCAGGCCGGAATAGACAAAGCCATAGACCCGGCCGAACGCCGGTGAAGCTTTGCCTCCCGCCAGCGAATCCGTGGCGACGCGACGCACCAGAAGATCGCGCGAGGGACCGGCGAGGCCGACGCCGATGCCGATGCCGACCATCAGCGGAATCACGCTCCAGGCCGGCGGCAATCCGCTGGCCAGCACGGAGGCGAAAATGGCGGCGCCGACCAGCGCGGTACCCACCGCGCGCTCATGTGCCTGCACGCGTACCGCGACAAAACCGCCGACCACCAGTCCCGCCGCCGAACCCAGCAAATAGCCCGTCAGCGCCGCCACCCCGGCCGCCGCGGAAATGCCGTAGATGCCTCCCAGCACCGGTGCCGAAAAACTTTGCAAGCCGCCAAAGGCGGCGGTAATCAACAGGAAGAAGGCGAAGGCCAGCCAGATCACCGGCGTGCCGAGGAACGCGAAAGTCGCCCCCGTCGCCGTACCGCCAGCGCCGACTCTTGGCAGATCGTCATCGAGCAACGGCCGCGCCACCTGCAACGCAGCTACCGAGCACAAGGCCACCAGCGCCGCCGCAAGGCCGGCGCCGCGCCAACCGGCCCAGGCCATTGCCGTGCCTGAAATGGTCGCGCCCATGGCCCAGCCGAGATTGCCCGACAGGCCGTGCACCGAAAAGGCATGCCCCAGGCGCGAAGCGGAAACCTTCTTGTTCAGCAACGAGAAATCCGCCGGATGGAATACCGAATTGCCCATGCCGGCCAGCGCCACCGCCAGCAACAGCATCGAATAGTTGACGGCCACCGCGAGCGCCACACCCGAAGCCGCCAGCAAGCTGATCCCCGCCATCAGCACACGGCGCGCGCCGTAACGATCGACCACAATCCCGGCAAAGGCCTGACCCATGCCCGAGATGGCGAAGAACACGGTCATCAGGAAGCCGGCCTCGGTGTAGCCGAAACCGAAGTCCGGCATCAACAACGGAAACAGCGGCGGCAGCAACAGATGGAACACGTGCGAGGTGGCGTGGGCGACGCCGACCAGCGCAATCACTGCGGCATCGGCGCGTATTGTGGGAGTCGGCGTCATCGACCGATCCTAACCGAAATCCGCGGCAGAAATATGCCCCCGAAGCCGTCTGCTATACAAGCGGAACGACTGCCCGTTTGTTCCTGAGCGCTTGCGCGTCAGCGCGCAACGATGGCCCCGCCGACCAGCTTGACCTTGTCGCCGATGCGCCAGGACGGCAGGGCATCGGCGGCGATGGTGCGGATGGAGCCGTCGTCCATGCGCAGGTTGACCTGGTAGCTGGTGGTCTGGCGCTGGGATTTCTCGATCGAGTTGCCGAGCAGTCCGCCGCCTACCGCGCCGGCGATGCTGGCCAGAGTGCGCGTGTTGCCGCGGCCGACGTTGCTACCCAGTACCCCGCCGGCGAGACCCCCGATGATGGCTCCTGCGCCGGTACCCTGGCCCTCATTGGTCACTTGGCGCACGTTGCTGACAACCCCGCAATCGACGCAGGGCGGCGGTGCTGGCGGCACGTATACTGCCGTCGGCGACGGTACGTAATCGGGGGGGACACCGCTACCGGCGGCAGGCGGCACATAGTCGCGAGGAACGTCGCTGGCAAAGGGATGCGACGTCGCCACCGTATTCGCGGGAAGCTCCCGTTCGACCTTCTTTTTGGCCGTCGCTTGACGAATCACCGGTGGCGTCTTGCTGACGGCAACCGCCGGCGCCTGCAGCGCGGCGACAGGAGCCGCCGGCACGACGACCGGCTCGTTTGCGGGCGCGGCGGCAACAATGGCCGGGCGCTCCGGGAGCGGAGCCGTCTTCATGGGCAAGAGCCCGGTCAACGCAGCGATGCCGGTCAGGGACAGCAGGGTTACCGAAATGCCGGCGACCCACAACAAAGGATGCAGGGAAGAGGAAGAAGAAGTGGTGTTGAGAGATGTTTCCATGTTCTGAGTTTCCTGGGTAATTGATCAGCGCGGCGCATATCCCGGAGGAGGTGGCGGCGGATAGCCCGACGGTGGCGGCGGTGGATTTCCCGGCGGTGGCGGAGGCGGGTAGGAAGTGCGCGCCGGCGCTGCTGGTTGAGCCGGCGCCTGGGTCCGGCTGCGCGTCATCGCACCCGACACCGGCACCTGGTTTCCTTTGGCGTACATGCACTGGACATAGGAATTGTCGTAGTTGCGCTGGGTTCCGTAGGCGGAACTCTGGGCGGCACCGGTGCCGGCCATGCTGCCGACCAGTAGCCCGGTACCAGCACCGACACCGGCGCCATCGCGCCCGCCGATCGCTGCACCGGCAACGGCTCCCACCACGGTGCCTACGGCGGCGCTGCGCACACCGGCATTGACGCCGGTCTGATCCGCCCCTGCGCCGCCTATCTGCTGCCGGGCATACTGGCGGCAGTCGAGGTCGTCACTGCGAAACTGGTCGAAGTTCTTGCCGGTTCCGGGCAGCGACATCACACTGGGGCCGGTCGGTACGGAAGCGCATCCGGCGAGCAGCAGCAAGGCCGACACGGCGGCGAGAGAACACTTTGGCAGTTTCATGATGACGACTCCTGTCCCGGTTTAGGGTTGGCCCTGGGGCTGCGGCAACACCTTCTGCCAGCCACCAGGACATTCCTTGACGTAGGGGTAATAGCCCTGCGCTGCGGCGCAGTAATACCAGTAACTGGCCGGCGCGGCGGCAACGGGCGCGGGCGGAGGTGCTGCCGGCTCCTGCTGCTGCTCGATATACACCTGCGGGACCGGACGTTCGATCACCACCGGCGGATAGTAGGGAGGGTAGTAGTAGCGCGGCGGCGGGTAATGCCAGGGCGCGCCCCAGTAGGGCCCGATCATCACGCCGAAGCGCACATGGCCATGACCACGGTCTGCCCATGCGTTGCCGATCCCGCCCGCCCCCAGCAGCAGGAGCGCGATTAACAACTTGATCGTTTTCACGGTATGGATCCTTTCCTTGCAATGCCCCATTCGACCCCGCGCGTGTAACAAAATTGCACTAAACCCGATGTGTTTTGTAAGAAATCGTTACGCTATTTGACGGCGTCGCCGACGTTACCAGTGAGCGTGGCGAAAAGATCAAGCTATTCCGGCGCGAGTTTGGCTGCGGTCAGCAGATACCCTGAGGACGTTTCCGCAACAACCAGCTCACCACCGGCCAACACCCCCAGCCTGGATAGAACTTCATCGGGAAGGACTACCCCAAGTTCGCCTTAGACATCGATCAACTCAAGCTGGGTCATAAAAAATCCTCTCCGGCAAGGCGCAATTCTTACGCGTATAAAAATCCAAGGCGCTTTGCCGCTTTCGCCAAAGCCTTGTCTTGGGTCGCGAGCTGACAGTTCAAGCGTGTCGCCAATTCGAGATATGTCGCATCGTAAGTCGTGATGCCATGGGTTTCGGCCAGGTCGGCTATTTCAACCAGCGGAACCACCCTGCCGTCAGTCGCCAGCGGCAAGCGCGAGGCGCGCGCCAGCAATCACTTGGCATTCCTGGCGGCGATTCACCGACGCCCCGCCGCGATCAGCTCGGCGAGGGTGCTGCCGGTGCCCGACTTGGCGCCACGGCCGACACCGCGACGAAAGGCCCGCAGGTCGGCGGACCACTCCGCAAGCGCCGAGACATCGGACGATGCTTCGGGTGCCACCAGACGCGCCACGGGCTTGCCGTAACGGGTCACCAGCACTTCCTCGCCCTGCGCGACGCGCTCGACAAGCTGCGACAACCGGGCCTTGGCTTCATGGATTCCGACGCTCAGCATGGATGGCTCCTTTTCTCGATCCGCCCAGCATAGCTGGATTGTTGCAAAACTGATTAGATCGTTGCTTTTCCGAACGTCAGTTGCCCCTTGCTCACCCCGACCTTGACGTGATCCTTCGGCCCGAAGCTGCCGTCGAGGATCAGCCTCGACAGCGGGTTCTCGATGCGCTCCTGGATTGCACGCTTCAATGGGCGCGCGCCGAACACCGGGTCAAAGCCGGCCTCGGCCAGTAGCGCCAGCGCCGGATCGGAAACTTCGAGCGCCATGTCGAGCTTGGCCATGCGCTTTTCCAGGTACTTCAGCTGGATGCGAGCGATGCCGGCGATGTTCTTCTCGTCGAGTGCATGGAACACCACGATCTCGTCGATGCGGTTCACGAACTCCGGCCGGAAGTGGGTCTTGACCTCGCCCATCACCGCCATCTTGACCACCTGGTAGTCCGAGCCGGCCATCTGCTGGATCATCTGGCTGCCGAGGTTCGAGGTCATCACGATCACGGTGTTCTTGAAATCCACGGTGCGTCCCTGGCCGTCCGTCATGCGACCGTCATCGAGCACCTGCAGGAGGACATTGAAGACGTCCGGATGGGCCTTTTCGACTTCATCGAACAAAATTACCGAGTAGGGCTTGCGCCGCACCTGTTCGGTCAAATGGCCGCCTTCTTCATAGCCGACATAGCCCGGCGGCGCGCCGATCAGCCGCGCCACGGAATGCTTCTCCATGAATTCGCTCATGTCGATGCGGATCAGGTGATCCTCGGCGTCGAACAGGAATTCGGCCAGTGCCTTGCACAGTTCGGTCTTGCCGACGCCCGTGGGGCCGAGAAACAGGAAGGAGCCGTAAGGCCGGCTCTCTTCCGATAGTCCGGCGCGCGAACGGCGGATGGCATCCGACACCAGGCGCACGGCTTCGTCCTGGCCGACCACCCGGCTGTGCAGCTTGTCTTCCATGTGCAGCAGCTTCTCGCGCTCGCCCTGCATCATCTTGCTCACGGGAATGCCGGTAGCGCGCGAGACAACTTCGGCGATCTCCTCGGTGCCCACCTGGGTGCGCAGCAACCGGTTCTTCGCCGTATCACCAGCGCCGACTTTCTCAGCCGCCTTCTGTTGCGCTTCGAGCTTGGGCAAGGTGCCGTATTGCAGTTCGGCCAGTTTGTCGAAAGCACCCTGGCGCTGCAATTCGGCCATCTGCCCGCGAATCTTGTCGATTTCTTCCTTGATGTGCGCCGAGCCCTGCACCTGGGCTTTTTCGGCACGCCAGATCTCGTCGAGATTGGCATACTCGCGCTCCAGCCTGGCGATCTCGTCCTTGATCAGGATCAGGCGCTTTTTAGATGCCTCGTCCTTCTCCTTCTTCACCGCCTCGCTCTCGATCTTCAACTGGATCAGGCGGCGGTCGAGCTTGTCCATGACTTCCGGCTTGGAGTCGATTTCCATCTTGACCCGCGCCGCCGCCTCGTCGATCAGGTCGATGGCTTTGTCCGGCAGGAAGCGGTCGGTGATGTAGCGATGGCTCAACTCGGCCGCGGCGACGATGGCCGGGTCGGTGATGTCCACGCCGTGGTGCAGTTCGTATTTCTCCTGCAGGCCACGCAGGATGGCGATGGTCGCCTCGACCGAGGGCTCATCGACCTGCACCTTCTGGAAGCGACGTTCGAGCGCGGCATCCTTCTCGATGTACTTGCGGTATTCGTTGAGCGTGGTGGCGCCGATGCAGTGCAATTCACCACGCGCCAGCGCCGGCTTCAGCATGTTGCCGGCATCGATCGCGCCCTCGGCCTTGCCGGCGCCGACCATGGTGTGCATCTCGTCGATGAACAGGATGATGCGGCCCTGGTCCTGCGCCACTTCCTTGAGCACGGCCTTCAGGCGTTCCTCGAATTCGCCGCGGTATTTGGCGCCGGCCAGCAGGCCCGCCATGTCCAGCACCAGCACGCGCTTGCCCTTCAGGGTCTCCGGCACCTCGTCATTGACGATGCGCTGCGCCAGGCCCTCGACGATCGCCGTCTTGCCGACGCCGGGCTCGCCGATCAGCACCGGGTTGTTCTTGGTGCGGCGCTGCAGGATCTGGATGGTGCGGCGAATCTCGTCGTCGCGGCCGATCACCGGGTCGAGCTTGCCCTGGCGGGCGCGCTCGGTAAGGTCGAGGCAGTACTTGGTCAGGGCTTCGCGCTGGCCCTCGGCATCCTGCGAACCGACGTTCTCGCCGCCGCGCACCGCCTTGACCGCGTCTTCCAGCGCCTTGCGGTTGAGCCCCGCTTCCTTCAGCATGCGCCCGCATTCGCCCTTGTCCTGGGTCAGCGCCAGCAGGAACATTTCGGAAGCAATGAACTGGTCGCCGGCCTTCTGCGCTTCCTTGTCGGTGACGTTGAGCAAATTGGTCAGGTCGCGGCCGATGCTGACCTCGCCGCCATGGCCCTCGACCTTGGGCAGGCGATCCATGGCCTTGCCGAGCGCCGCCTTCAGCCCGCCGACGTTGGCCCCGGCACGTGCCAGCAGCGACGCCGTGCCGCCGTCCTCCTGGTTGAGCAGGGCCAGCAGCAGATGCTGCGGCTCGATGAACTGCTGGTCGTTGCCGACGGCCAGGCTCTGGGCGTCGGAGACGGCCTGCTGGAAGCGGGTGGTGAATTTGTCGAAGCGCATGGCGAAAGCCTCAGGAAAATGTCATTGCGCATAACATGGGGATTGCCGCGCCAATTTCAACTGCCGAGGCCTTGCGCCGGTCTAGCGTCTGCCTTGCTGGCTTTCGAAATACACCACCTTGCGCGCACGCATGACTTCGCCGAGCGGCCGATGCGCCATCAACGCACTCCACGGATCGAAGGCGGCCGATTCAATCGCCGCCGCCAGCGACTCCCCCGCCTCACTCTGTGCATCCTGCTCCGCCAGGGTCAGCACGCCGACCGTGACATAGGGCGCGACGTCCTCTGGCCAGTCGACCGAGGCATCCTCGATCGGAGTTCGGGCTTCGTCGACGAAGAATTGCAGTTGCAGTTCGAAACGCAGCGGCCCGCGCTCCAGCCGGGCGCAAAAATCCCCGGCCCAATCCGCCGCGGCTCCCGGCTTCACGTCGTCGCTGGCGGCCTTCAGGCGCACCCGAACGGCATAGGGCCCACAGGCAATCGGTGCGGCGGAATAGAAGGGCTGGGTAGCGAAGCCGGTAAAGGGCGTGTTGAACGTCCTGGCAAAGCGCTTCATCATGCCCAGCGCGCCGAGGAAACCATAGCGCGACACCAGGTATCCCAACAGGGCGCCCGGTCCCCTGGTCAGGTTCTTTACCAGGCCGACGAATTCGTCGGCGCCGGCAAAGGTGAAGGCCGGATGGTTGATCAGCAGAAAGTCCTGGCTCGCGGCGGGGCCCGAGCCCAGCGCACCGGGACCGTTGACACCGCGAATCTTGATGGCGAAGCCACGGATGTCCGGCTTTTTATCCGCCTGACGATCGGTGCCGCCATTGGACAGCCGGACCCAGGCTTCGTAGCTCGCCGGCGCGACAAACAATCCATGCCGGGCATGTCCGGGCAGGCCGCGCAAGACCTCGAATGTGCCGAGCAGGCCAAGCTGCTGCTTGCGGTGCAAGGCGCGACCCTTGCCGAACTTCGCCGACTTCTGCGCCTGAATCTGCTTGAAGTCGCGGGCATAGCCGGCGTGGCGTTCGGCTTCGTCGGGAGCAATTCTCTCCTTCCATTCCGTACTGGGGATAGTCATCGCGTCTCTCCTGAAAATCGGCTAAGCCAGCAGCAGCGCCAACAGCCCCAGCAGCGCCGGACCAGCCTGCAAGTACATGATTCGCATCTTCACCGTGAGGCCGCCGTAAATGCCGGCGACGATCACGCAGGCGAGAAAAAACATCTGGACATGAACGCCGGCGACGGCATTCGGATAGATCAGTCCCCACAGCAGGCCGGCGGCGAGGAAGCCGTTGTAAAGCCCCTGATTGGCCGCCAGCACCTTCGACGCCTCGGCGCGCTCGGCCGTATTGCCGAAGGTCTTGAGTCCCTTCGGCTTGGTCCAGAGAAACATTTCGAGATACAGGAAATACACGTGCTCGAGCGCCACCAGCAGCACCAAGGCCATAGCCAGCATCTTCATGAAATTTCCTTTGAGTTTAAAGTAACCGCGGCAAGTATGCTCGACTCATGGATTTTGGACAAGCCCACGGCCGAAACGATGCTTGTTGATCCTGGTCAGGGCTTGGTAAGCCATTGGTGGTACATTGTTTCTGCTAGACAAATCACAGGAGAAAATCATGGCAGGCAAGATGGAACAATTCAGCGAGTTGCCCCGCAAGAACATGGAAGCCGCAATGCGCATGGCCCAGCTTTCGATCGAGAATTCCCAGCGCATCATGGCGCTGCAAACCGAGCTGGCGAAAGAAATGTTTCAAAGCGGCGTCGAAAACGCCAAGGCGCAAACCGGCGCGCGCGATCCGCAGGCGATGATGGCTTTGCGCACCCAGTACGCGCAGGAAACCACCCAGCGCATGGTGGCCGCGGCGCAACAGATCGCGGAAATCAGCAACGCCGCACGTGCCGAGTTCGCCCGGCTGGTAACCGAGCAACTGGCGTCCGGCAGTCAGGACATGACCGAATCCATGCAGACCTTCATGAAGAGCCTGCCCGGTCAGACGCCCAACATGATGGAGTCTTTCCAGCAGGCGATCGCCACGGCAAACCAAGCCTTCGAGCAGATCACCAAGGCTTCCACAGCGGCGATGAGCAACGTTGGCGAGACGGTCAAGAAAGCCACGGCCGGCGCCAAGCGCAAGTAAGCCCGGTACCCGGCAATCGACGGCTGGCCGCGCAAGCGGTCAGCCGTTTTTTTGGACTATCTTAGAACCAGACTGAGGGGTGAACTGAGGCTTCTTGTCCAGCCAGACAGGACTCGATGCTCTTCATCAACTGGCCGCACAACAATTCTGCGATTCGAATTTCGTGACTTGGACCCGGTTTTTTCCGGATTGCTTGACTCCGTACATGACGCGGTCGGCGGCATCAATCAACTCGTTCTCGTTAGTCGGGGCATGCGAGTAGGCGACGGCACCAATACTGCCCGTAACCTTGCACCCTGCTGCTCTCATGCCAAGCTCTATCGCTCTTCGCAATCGTTCAAACGTCTCGCTGGCAGCTTCGGCGGAGGTATTCGGGAGCAGCACGGCAAATTCGTCGCCGCCAAGTCGGCTCAACAAGTCACTGCTCCGTAACGCGCTTTGCATTATGTGTGCTGCGATCTGGAGCACTGCGTCACCACGTTGGTGTCCCTGCATGTCATTCACCGATTTGAAATCATCGAGATCTATATATCCCATCACGATCGGCTTGGCGTCTCGTTGACACAAAGCAAGCAAGTGCGGTGCTTGCTCGTGGAAGGCGCGAGCGTTCAATAGACCGGTGAGCCGGTCCTCCCGGGCCAATTCACCTTCCCGAATCTTCGAAGCACGAAGGTCAGAAATCAACTTGGCAACCAGTACGAAAGCAAAACCTTGGACAAGCACGTTCCACACCCAAATCCAATTTGAACTGTAGTGCAATCCCGCTTGATAATTGGATAGTGCCCAAAGCACTGCACAGGTCACGGCAGTGAGCAGCGCATGGTTGCGCTGAAAATTTGTCGCCGCTAGGGCGATAGGAATGAAATAGAGGGGGTATAGCCGAACTTCACTACCTGTAAACAAATCGACTCCCGCCACGCCTAGTGACCCCACCACAACCAAGGCGAGTGACGCACTTCCTGAATATGGGAGATGAAGCTTGGAAATCATTTATTGCTACGCGTTAGTTCGGAGTTGAACTGGCAATGTAGTACGCGAGGAATCATAGCCAAGAAGTCGACCGCTTCCGGTCGATACCCATCAGATTACCCGAAACGAGTCCCACATCGTCGTCCGCCTTCCTGCGTTATTTGCCCGCTTCCCAGCGCCCGGCCGCATGGTCGTCGCTCTCGCGGGCATCGACCCAGCGGCCGCCGGCCGCGGTGTCTTCCTTTTTCCAGAACGGCGCCCGCGTCTTCAGGTAATCCATGATGAACTCGCAGGCGGCAAAGGCTTCGCCGCGATGCGTCGACGAAACCGCGACGAAGACGATGCGATCGCCCGGCAGCAATTTGCCGACGCGATGAATCACCCGCACGCCGTAAATTTCCCAGCGCCCGCGCGCTTCCGTGACGATCGCTTCGAGCGCCTTCTCCGTCATACCGGGGTAGTGTTCGAGCGTCATCGCCTGCACCATCGCCGTATCACCAGCGCCGACTCCTGCGGCCTTGTCGGCCCGTACCAGCCCGACGAAACTCGCTACCGCGCCGACGTCGTCGCGTCCGGCCGACAGCGCCGCGATCTCCGCGCCCGCATCGAAGTCGGCTTCCTGCACGCTGACGGACATGTCAACCTCCAGTCACCGGCGGGAAAAAGGCGATCTCGTCGCCCGCCTTGATTGCTGCGTCCGGCCCGACCATCTGCTGGTTCACCGCCGCGCGCAAATTCTTCGTCGTCGCCAGCGCCGACCACGCTTCACCGCGCGCGGCGAGATGGTCGCGCAGGGAGCCGACGGTGCCAATTCCCGCCGGCAGCGCCAGCGACTCGGACCCGGTGCCTAGCGCCTCGCGCAAGCCGGCAAAGAAAAGTATCTTGACCATGAATTGACTATAGCAGCTCGGCAAACGGCAGGAAACGCACCGTATCGCCACGCCGGATGGCCTGCCCCGGCGGATTGTCGATCAGCCCGTCGGCCCAGGTGCAGGAAGTCAGCACGCCCGAGCTCTGGTTGGCAAACAGTTCCAGCCCCCCTTGCGCATTGATGCGAGCGCGCAGGAACTCGCGGCGCGGATCGCCCTTGCACTCGAAATCGGCGCGCAGCGCCTGGGCGCGCGGCATCACGCATGACGCGCCCTGCACCTTGAGGATGAAGGGCCGCACCAGCATGATGAACGTCACGAAACTGGAAACGGGATTGCCCGGCAGGCCGATGAAGGCCGCCGCGCCCACCCTTCCGAACGCCAGCGGCTTGCCCGGCTTGATGGCGATCTTCCACAAATCGAGCGCACCCTCCGCTTCCACCGCCGGCTTGACGTGGTCTTCCTCGCCCACCGAAACGCCGCCGCTGGTCAGGATCAGGTCGTTGCCCGCCGCTGCCTCGCGCAAGGTGGCACGCGTAGCATCGCGCTGATCGGGCACGATGCCAAAATCCGCCACCTCGCAGCCGAGCCCTTCGAGCAGGGCGCGCAGCGTGTAGCGGTTGGAGTTGTAGATGGCGCCGGGCTTGAGCGCTTCGCCGGGCATTGCCAGTTCATTTCCAGTCGAAAACAGGGCGACCCGCAGGCGACGAAACACGCTGAGTTCCACCGCACCCACCGATGCCGCCACCCCCAGATGCGCGGCCGACAATCGGGTTCCGGCGACCAGCACCTCGGCTCCGGCAGCGATGTCCTCGCCGCGGCGGCGAATCCACTCGCCGGCGCGCGGCAGATGATTCACCGTCACGCGGTCGCCCTCCAGCGTGCACGACTCCTGCATGACCACGGCATCGGCGCCGGCCGGCAGCGGCGCACCGGTGAATATCCGCGCCGCCGTTCCGGCAGCCAGCACATGGCCGACGCTGCCGGCGGGAATGCGCTGGGCCACGGCGAGCTGGGTCCCGGCGGCAGGCACGTCGGCGCAGCGCAGCGCGTAGCCATCCATCGAGGTATTGTCCAGCGGCGGCACGTCGAGCGCGGAGCGCAAGCCCTGCGCCAGAATCCGGCCTGCCGCCGCCTGCGTCGGCAGCGTTTCGCACTCGCGCACCGGCACTGCGCCGGCCAACAGGCGGGCCAGGGCGGCGTCGAAATCAAGCATGGCGCTCATTGGCGAAATCCCATGTGGCGAAGAATGAAATCGGCAATGGCGTCGCGGTCATTGAGGTCGAGTATTGGCAACCCGGCCGGCAGCCCGCTCAATTGCGCAACCACACCCGGCTCATCTGTCGCCACGGCGACGATGGTCTCGACCCCGCTGCCGGCGATCAGCGGCTTGCCGACCGAGGGCCGATGCACTTCGAGCTTGGGGATAGGCGTGTACTTGAAGCCCTCGACCAGCACCAGGTCGCACTCTGAAAAGCGCGCGATCTGCTCGTCCAGCGACGGCTCCGGCGCGCCGCGCAACTCGTGCATCAGCACCCAGCGCTGCTCGGATATGAGCAACACCTCCGAACATCCTGCTTCGCGCAGGCGGTAGGAATCCTTGCCCGGCTGGTCGATGTCGAAACGGTGGTGGGCGTGCTTGATCAGCGAGACGCTCAGCCCGGCCGCCGCCAGGCGCGGAATCAGCGCCTCCAGCAACGTGGTTTTCCCCGAGCCGGAATAGCCGGCAAGGCCAAAGACCTTCATGCCGCCTCCTCTATCGAAGGCACCGTCAACACGGAGGCGAAGCCGCCGCCGGGAGTGCGAAAATTGGTGGTCTGCCCCTGCCACAAACGCGCGGCAATCAATTGGACATGCCCGGCATAGACATAGTTGCGCAAATCCAGCTTGAGTTCGACCGGTGCCGCGTCCACGTGCAAGGTACGCGAGGAAGGCGGCACCAGCGCCTGCGCAATGTAGTTGCCGGCCAGGACTTCATCGAAAACACGTTTGGTGATCTTGTCGCCGCGATAGGCGGCCTTGGAGCCATAGCCCGCCGCCGGCTTGAAGAAGAGCTGCTTGCGCCGCGTCCACAGGTCGTCGGCGTGTTCGGGCGCGACCAACTCGGTGCGCGGAATCTTGGCCGCCAGCGTGGCGCGGGTTTCGGCATCGACGCCCCACGCGGCCAGCAGCGCGTCATCGCACAAAGCCACCAGATTGCGTTTATCGGCGTACAGGGCATGGGCCCGCGGGTGCGGCGTCACCACCGCCGCGTCGGCCATGTAAGCGGTGCGCAGTGCGGCGCTGGCCGGCGCTTCGAGCGCGAAGTCGGTGAGCCGGTTATAGACCAGGTCGATGCGCGTGGCGCCATGCCACAGCGCGCCATCGCGAAAAGCCAGCTCCTGCGGATCGCAGATCACGGCCTTGATTCCGGCATGCTCAAACAGGCGCTGGAACAGGACGAACTCTGGATGCAGGTACTGTGTAAGCGGCGCTTCATCGACGATGGCAACCTGGATCGGCGTATCGCCAGCGCCGACTCCTGGGCCAAACGCGCGCCATTCGGCTAGGAACATTTCAAGGAACAGGTGCTCCGGCGTGTCGCCGCCAAGATCCCCCGGCAGCAGCGCCTCGACGTCGCCGCAACAGGCCTTCTGGGCGCGCGCCAGCACGGCATTGAGCAGGCCGCCGCCGGCATTGGTGTTGATCTCGATCAGTTGCGGTCCGCTATCGCCCAGATGGAAGTCGTAGCCGAGGAATACGCCGCGCGCCGCTGTCGGATGCCGCGCGATCTCGGGCGCATAGGCCAGCACATGCTCACGATAGGCAGGCAGCGCGACGACACGCTCGACGGCGGCGACCAGGCGCGCCATGCGCCGCACGTGCTCGGCACTGACAAACGCCACGGAATCCGAGAACAAGTGCGGCCGCCCCGCCATCACCTCGTCGTGAAAGCCGGGATTGACGCGCTCCAGCTCCGCCTCCAGCCCCGCGCGGTCGAGCGAAATGCAGTGGCAGCCGGCATTCAGCCGGTTCGCCAGTTCGATGCTGGAATGACTATTCATGCCGCGATTCTACCGGCAGCGCGCGCAGGAAGAAGTTTTCGACCTCGGCCACATCGCGCGTCCGCCGCATCGGCGGCAAGGAACGCCAGATGGACTTGCCGTAAGGTTTTCCCAGCATGCGCGGATCGCAGATCATCAGCACGCCGCGATCATCCTCGTCGCGGATCAGCCGGCCCGAGCCCTGCTTCATGCTGATCACCGCGCGCGGCAACTGGTATTCCATGAAGGGGTTGCGCCCCGCCGCGCGCAGGCGGTCGATGCGTGCCGACAGCACCGGGTCGTCCGGCGGCGCAAACGGCAGCTTGTCGATCACCACCAGCGACAAGGCCTCGCCGCGCACGTCGACCCCCTCCCAGAAACTCTGGCTGGCGACCAGGATCGCATTACCGAGAAAGCGGAATCGCTCCAGCAGTTCCGACCTCGATCCTTCGCCCTGCATCAGCAGTGGCAGGTCGAGTCCTTCGGCGGCGAGCTTTTCCTGCAATAGTTCGCGGATGCGGCGCATCGCGCGCAGCGAGGTGCACAACACGAAAGCGCGCCCGCCCGAGGCGCGGATCGCCGGCCAGGCGGCTTCGGCGACTGCCTCCTGGTAGAAAGCGCTGTTGGGATCGGGCATGCCGGTCGGCGAGTAGAGCAGCGCATTCTTTTCGTAATCGAAGGGGCTGCCCCAAACGGCGGTATCGGCTGCGGCCAGCCCGAGTTCACCGCAGTAGTGCGAAAAGTTGCTGCCCACCGCCAGCGTCGCCGAGGCGAAAATCCAGGCGCGCGGATGACCCTCCATCTGGCGCTGGAAAATCGGCGCAATGTCGAGCGGCGTCAGGTTCAGCGACATCGCCTGCGAATAGACCTCGACCCACTTCACCACCGCATCCTCTCCCTCGTCTGTGGCTCCGCTTCGCCAGCGCTTGAGGCCCAGCGCCAGTTCCTGCGCGCGGCGCAGGCAGTTGGCCAAACCCTCGCCGCGCTCGGCCTGGGTGTCGAGGTGCCGCCCAAGTTCCTTCACCGCATTGGCCAGACCATGCAAGGCATCGGCAAACTCTGCTTCGCTTTCCAGCCGCGCCGCCGGCAGGCGCTGGTTCTCGCCTTTCACCGCCAGGCGCAGGTCGCGCGCCGCCTTGTCCAGCGCTTGGGCTGCGTCCTGCAGCGGCGCGTAGTCCTTCGCAGCGACGATGCCTTCGTTGCGGGTGTCGCGCGCCAGTTCGATGATCTGGCTGGTCGATACGCTCTCGCCGAAGAACAGCCCCGCTACCTCGGGCAACTGGTGCGCCTCGTCGAAAATGATGGTGTTGCAGGCCGGCAGCAATTCGCCCATGCCCTCGTCCTTCAGCATCACGTCGGCGAAGAACAAGTGGTGATTGACCACCACCACATCGGCCGCCAGCGCGTCCTGCCGCGCCGCCAACACGAAGCAGTGCTTCACGTTCGGGCATTCCTGGCCGAGGCAGTTCTCGCGCGTCGAGGTCGCCACGCCCCATGCCGCGGAATCCTCCGGCACGTCAATGCATTCGGCCTTGTCGCCGGTTTTGGTGCGCTCGGCGAAACGCGCAATCTTGCGCAGGTGGGCCGCCTCTTCGCGCGAGGCCAGCCGCCCGGCGCTCATCGCGTGCTCCAGGTGATAGGGGCAGACGTAGTTGGCGCGGCCCTTCAGCAGCGCGATCGTGGCGCCGACCTTGAGCGCAACGCGCACCGTCGGCAGGTCGCGGTTGAAAAGCTGGTCCTGCAGCGTCTTGGTGCCGGTGGAAACGATCACCTTGCCGCCCGAAAGCAGCGCCGGCACGAGGTAGGCAAAGGTCTTGCCGGTGCCGGTGCCGGCTTCGGTCACCAGCGCCAGATTCCCCGCGATGGCCGCCGCAATGCGCTGCGCCATCTCCAACTGCTGCGGCCGTGGGCGAAAGCCTGGCACGGCGGCGGCGAGCGGCCCCTCGGGGGCAAAGATGCGGTCAAGATCGGACATGGCGGGCGCGGCATGGTAGCACGCGGGAACAATGCGGCAAGCCAAGAGTCGGCGCTGGTGGCACGGCGATGGGGCCATGTCGCGATTCCGAAAGACCCGGCAGGCCCCTTGCCGTGATGGTCGGCTTGTCGGCCCTATTGAAAGCTTTGCAAAATGCAGAGGGTATTTAGCCTGGCGGACGCGGCGTGCCTAGTTTGGTGAGCGGCGCGACGCCACCACCGCGACCGGTAGGCTAAAAATCCTGTTGGACTGAACCGCCTCGCAGGCGGTGACGCTATGGGGATTGAATCAAAGCGGCAGGGTCGAAGCGCAGCTTTGACGGTGGCGAGAAGCGTGCAGTCGAAGCACGGGGATGAATTTCCTGGCCGCGCGTCGGATGTCGGACCGATGCGAAGAACCATTTGAGGGGCGCACCAGCCCGGCGCGTGTCATGGTAGTTGTCGCCTCGATCATGCAACCAATAGTTGGATATCGGTACCAGCCAAATGCATCTTTATGATGAAGACGTTCTGGATTGAGCGTCACGGCGCCGGACGGGCATCCAGCTTCGAGTGTCGCCAGACCAGTGCGCCGGGTTGAATTCGCGAGCCCTGAGATTCGGACGATCTGCTCTGCGTTGTACCTGCTTTTCTTCATGCCAACCACTCGTCTGATGTCTCCAGATCAACTTGGCCCGAAACACCCTGTCGGGGTCACTGGCGGCTACCTCTGCGTCTGATCGATACAAAACCGAGGTTCAAGAAAATTGATCATCGATACGGGAGATATTGTAAATTTCGGCGCCTTGTTCAGGAAAGTACTTCGTCATTTTCCCCAAGCCATTTAGGCAGGTTTTGTCAATAATTCCTTTTAGTAACAACTCATTCATTTGGTCATGGGTAAACGGCTTAATGAAATACGATCCGGATTCGACTACTGAAAATCCGTTGTCTGCAAGCAGTTCATTAAATGAATCGGAATCGTAGGATTTTTGTCTTTGAAAGAGTTCGTCGTGCCCCGATTTTTGATATACGTTTTCAATAATGCCCATTTCATAGGCTAACAGACGATGAAAAGACTTCGCATTGGGAACAAAAGAATACACAACCGTATTCTTTGAACATAACTTCCTAACCGCCTGCAAAACAACGTCAGGCCTTTTAATTTCATGCAAAAAACCACCTATAACAACAAAATCAAAAGGGCCATGTATCAACTCGTCACCAATATTCTCAATCAGATTGTTAACAATTACGATATTGGGATTTGAGTTTGAATTAGTCTTGGCCATTTCGTAAAACAAATTGCCAGGCTCAACCACGACCATTTGGTCAAAATCATTGATTTCCAGAAATAGAGGATCGGCACCACACCCTACTTCCAGGAACCGACTGTGTGTGTAATTGTTTAAAGTCTCAATTACATTCCTCTTGCGATACTCGCGCATTATGTTTTCAAAAGGTAACTCCATATAGTTACTTTCATAGTTTTCAACTTCTATCAAGCCATGGTCGGAAGATTGTTTCAGCATATTTACCTGATGTGCAATGAACACCAACCAGATTCATCTGGTGAACTTGACTGATCGTATGTCGCCCGATAACGAATTGTCATTACGGCGACTTTTGAATAAATGACTTAAGAACTTCAAAGAAATAATTTAGATCAGTTTTCGTGAGATTCTGATGACTGGGAATAAAGAATGCATCCTCTCCATAAAAAACGCTGGATTCAATTCCGTGATTCCACAAGGCAGTTTTTAGGGCTGGTAAATCTTTAACAATGCCATTGTTTTTCAGCATCATCGCAGAAGGTACCGTAAGAAATTGTTTTTCAAAGCGCTCGCTAAATCCCAATTGGCTGAACTGCTCAAGACCATAGTCAAAGTTTGTTTTTCGCTTGTACAATAATTCATCTAGCATGAGTATGCAATGACCAAGTACCCTTTGCAGGTGTATTTTGGTATTGGCTTCAATTGAAGGAATGCCATTCAAAGTTTTGCCTTCGTTGCTGACAAGCATTCCTCCAATTTGAACAGGGAAGAACTTCGGGAAACTGTACACTGCAAAATCACCATATTTCCCAACTTTACCTGCGGCGTCTTGGCTGAAAAATGTGGTGCAACAGTCTTCGATAATTGGCAGACCCAAAGAAACAAGATAATCCATATCAGGATAAATGTAACCAAATTCATGATTTACAAAAATAATCTTCGTTTCTGGCACGATTGCTCTGTTCCAGTTGCAAAACTTTTCAATTTCTTTTGTTACGCATCCGCTAATGTAAAAACTCTGACTTGTAGTAAGAATCGTCACAAGGTCGGATTTATCCAGATCGTAAGATCGTAGCGCGATATTAATCGCCTCTCTTCCGTTTAGAGTATAGGTAAATTTTTCCTCAAACCTTTCACTCAGGTAATTATCTAAAACGCAAGAATCAATATTCATACTGTTACTTAAATGTAGATATTGGACTATGCCTTTTCCATTAAATGGGCCGATTCCATATATTGGAAGGCTATATGAATCTGAATTGGTTTGAAGCATGGCAATATTTATTACTCATAAGTCAAAAATATAGGCTACAGAAGGATGCTTGAAGAACGAACGTACCAACTTGGGGTTGTCGCAGATCTTCTGCAATTGTTCTTGCACGCGATCCTGCAATTTTTCGCCTTTCATCAGCGGCCTTCTGGCCACGCCCGTACGCTTGGCGTGACTCCAGACAAGTTCGTCCGGATTCAGGTCTGGCGCGTAGCCAGGCAGAAAATGCGGTGTCAGACGCCCCTTCGTCTCAGCGACATAGGTCTTGACTATCGCCTTCTTGTGCGCCGGCAAGCCATCAATCACCAGATGCAGCGGCTTCTTGCGGCGATACATCAACTGCTTGAGCAATTCAACAAACAATTCGCCCGTTAGCCCACCTTGGTAGGTGGCAAACCAGAACCCCCCCTTTGCATTGACCGCAGAGGCGGCGCTGATGCTTTGGCGCTGTCCCGGTCGGTTGACCACTGGCGTCTTGCCCCGCTCCGCCCAGGTCTTGCCATGCACGGCATCGGCACGAAAGCCGGACTCGTCCCAGAAATAGATTTCAGCGCCAGTCGCTTTGGATTGCTTGGCGATAGCCGGAAAGGTATCGCGCTGCCAGCGCTCAATGGCCTCCGGATCACGTTGATAGGCACGCTGCAATGGCTCTTGAGCCGTCAGGTTGAGTTCGGCGAGCAGACTGCCTACCGAGGTCACGCTCAAGCTGATGTTGAATTTCTTGAGAATGAGTTCGCGGACGATATCTCGTGTCCACAGACCAAAGTCAAAACCGTACTGCATCGGATTCTTGCCGCCGTCGACCCAGCGAAACACCTGCGACTTTTGCGCGCGAGACAACTTGGGCTTGCGACCTGTTCCTTTGCGGGCGATAGGACAACGCGCCCCCCGACCGCGCCCTCTTACCTTGGGAAGCCATTTGTATCCCGTCGTGCGACACAGTCCGTAGCTGGCCATCACCGCCGCCACGTCTTCGCCTTCAAGAATACGTTCCATCGCCATCATGCGTATGGCTTCTTTGGTCTTTCGATCATGAATGCGACCGTCCTTTTTCATGAACGGTTGAAGTTTGCGTGATGGCATTTAGTTCCAGCATTGTCGACTTTAATTCCGACTTATGAGTAAAGGTTCGAAACTAATACCATGCATACCAGTCCGGGGTTTTGCAGAGTGTTCCATTCGGCCACTCCACAATGATAAGCTTGCCACGCTGAAATTTTCCCTTACCCGAATCCGCAAATGAAGAAAATTGGCCGCAATGATCCCTGCCCCTGTGGCAGCGCAAAGAAATTCAAACATTGCTGCCAGCAAGAAAACCTCGTCCGAACGGAAAACGCACGATCTGATGCGGCATTTATCCCAAGGGCGCTTCAACAAGCGATTGAGCATCACCAAAGTGGTCGTTTGCCCCAGGCGCAGGCGATCTATCAGCAAATCCTTCGGGTTGATCCCCATCACCCTGACGCACTCCATCTACTCGGCCTGATCTACCACCAGCAAGGCAATAGCGCCAGCGCTTATGAACTCATCCAGAAGGCGATCAAAGCTCGTCCGTCCGAGGCCATGTACTACTTCAACCTGGGCAATCTAAACCAGGATTTGGGGCAGCTTGACGAGGCCATCGCCTGCTTTCAGCAAGCACTGTTGCGCCAACCGGGTTTCGTCGATGCGCACCATGGCTTGGGCACGGCGTTCAAAGCCAAAGGCCTGTTTGACGAGGCGATCGCCAGCTATCGGCAGGTGCTCTTGCTCAAACCGGATCACGCTGTCGTGCGCGACAACTTGATATTCACCATGTATTACATGCGCACTTGTACGCCTGAGGATATCTTCCGCGAACATCGACTTTATGCCGAAACCATCGAGGCGCCACTCAAGCCTTATTGGCAGCCGCACCGCAATAGCCGCGACCCAGAAAGACGACTCAAGGTGGGCTATGTGTCAGGGGATTTCCGCAATCACGCGGTGAGTTATTTCATAGAGCCGATTCTGGCCAATCACGACAATTCCCGTGTCGAGATTTATGCCTATTACAACAACACCGTGCACGACCAGTATACCGAGCGAATTGCCGGCCGTATGGATCACTGGTTGGTCTGCGCCAGCCTGAGCGATGATCAACTGGCCGAGCGCATTCGTGCCGACGGCATTGATATTCTGGTCGATCTGTCGGGGCATTCCGAGCTGAACCGATTGCCGGTATTTGCCAGAAAGCCCGCGCCAGTGCAAGTCATCTGGATCGGCTATTTGGACAGTTCTGGCCTGTCCGCCATGGATTACCGCATCACCGACGCATGGATGGACCCACCAGGTTTGACTGAGCGCTACCACAGTGAGACCCTCGTACGCCTGCCGAGTTGTATGGCTTTTCAGCCAGAACCCAACTCGCCTGAAGTCAATGCTCTGCCGGCTCTGACATCGGGCGAATTGGTCTTTGCCTCGCTCAACAGGCTGGCCAAAATCAACCACTCTGTCGTCAAGCTATGGAGCAGAATCCTCAGCGCGTTACCCCAGGCCCGGTTGATGCTCGGCGACGCGACCGACGGCGCCATGAAGAAGCGTTTGCTCGACATGTTCAACCAAAACGGCATTGGACTTGAACGCTTGATTCTGCATCCACGCCTATCCATTACAGCGTACCAGGCGCTGCACCATCAGATCGACATTGCGCTCGATCCCTTTCCCTACCCCGGCACTACCACCACCGTGCATTCATTGTGGATGGGCGTGCCGGTGATCACCATGGCTGGCAACAACGCATCGTCTCGCTCAGGGGTTTCGATGATGTCGCGTGTCGGACTGCCCGAGTTTATTTGCCACAGCGAGGACGACTATCTGCAGTGCGCCTTGCGCCTCGCACAGGACTTGCCCGGCATGAATCGGGTAAGACAATCGCTGCGCGAGCGCATGAGCGGGCCAAACTGGGATCCTGCCAACATCACCCACCATCTGGAGGCCTCCTATCGCGAAATGTGGCGGAAATGGTGCGCCGAATGAATAAGATAAGCCGCAACGATTCCTGTCCCTGTGGCAGCGGAAAAAAGTACAAACACTGCTGCCAGTCGAAAGACTCGGCCCAGAGGTCCAACGCCCACCCCAATACGACTTTTATTCCGGAGGCCCTGCAAACGGCCATCGAGCACCACCAATACGGGCGATTGCGCGAAGCGCAGGCGATCTATCAGCAGATTCTCCAGGCCAGACCAACCCATCCTGACGCACTTCATCTGCTAGGCCTGATTTACCACCAACAGGGCAACAGTGACATCGCTGTTGATCTCATCCGGAGCGCGATCAAAGCCAAGCCCTCCGAGGCCATGTACTACTTCAACCTGGGAAATATGCATCAGGATATGGGCCAGTTGGATGAAGCCATTGCCTGCTTCCGCCAGGCGTTGCTCCGCGAAGCCAATTCCATCGACGCGCTCCTGGGCTTGGGCACAGCGCTTAAGGCGCAAGGTGGAATGGACGAAGCCATTGTGTGTTTTCGAACAATTCTTGCGCTCCGGCCGGATTACGCCGACGCCCACTACAATTTGGGCAATGCACTCCAGAGTCAAGACCAACTGGACGAGGCCATTGTTCATTACCGCCAGGCGCTTTTGTTCAAGCCTTCCATCGCCGGCTTGCACAGTAATCTGGGCAATGCACTGCACTCGCAAGGTCGGCTGGAGGAGGCCATCGCCCATTACCGTGAGGGGCTCCTGGTCGAGCCGGACTGCGCCAGCGTATACAGCAATGTGTTGCTCACCATGCAAAACCTGAGCACTTGTAGCGCGGAGGAGTTGTTCCACGAACATCTGCGTTATGCGCAGAGCTTCGAGGCTCCGCTCAAACCCTTTTGGCGGCCGCACCCGAACAGCCGCGATCCCGAACGGCGGCTCAAGGTTGGCTATGTTTCCGGGGA
>JAUSCI010000061.1 GCA_030651305.1 Sulfuritalea sp.
GCGTGAAGATTAGTTGCTTCGCCAGTTCCATCTTGCCGCCGGGCACCACGATGATGTTCGGCCGCGACATGAACGAGCCCTGTACCATCGAAAGCAGGTAGGGAAAGTCGATGCCCTTCGGATTGGCGAAGCGGATCACGACAAAGCTTTCATCGGCCGTCGGAATGTCTCGGGCGATAAAGGGATTCGACGTATCGACGGTCGGCACCCGCTGAAAATTGATGTGGGTGCGCGAAAACTGCGGCGTAATGTAGTTGATGTAGTCGGGCATGCGGCGCAGGATGGTATCGACCACGGCCTCGGTCGAATAGCCGCGCTGACTCTTGTCGCGATGCAGTTTCTGGATCCACTCCAGGTTGATGATGGGCACCACGCCGACAAGCAGATCCGCCTCTTGCGCGACATTGACCCTGTCGGTCACTGCCGCACCGTGCAGACCCTCGTAGAACATCAGGTCGGTGTCGCCGGGAATGTCTTCCCAGGGTGTGAATTCTCCGGACTTCTGGCCATACGGCGCCGCTTCGTCGTCATTGTGCAGATACTTCCTCAGCTTGCCGCTGCCGCTTTTGCCATAGGTCTTGAACAGTCCCGCCAGTTCCTCGAGCAGATTTGCTTCCGGCCCGAAATGGCTGAAATTGTTGTTGCCCTTGAGTCGCGCTTCTTCCGCCGCCACTTTCATGGCCTTGCGGTCAAAGCGATGAAAGGAATCTCCCTCGACGATGGCGGCCTTGATGTTTTCACGGCGAAACACCAGGTCGAAAGACTTGGTGACCGTGGACGTGCCGGCGCCGGAAGATCCGGTAATGGCGACGATGGGATGCTTGACCGACATGGGACTCTCCTGGGTTACTGCGTCCTGAACAGCGAGCGGGTTGCAAACAGCGGCGAGTTGAAGGTGTCCGGCTCCTTGCCGTCGGCATATTCCTGATGATAGCGGATGACGCGCTCGACTTCGCGCTTGGAACCGAAGATCAGCGGTACGCGCTGGTGCAGTTCCGTCGGCGACATCTCCATTACCCGTTCGCGGCCGGTAGTCGACAGGCCGCCCGCCTGCTCGATCATGAAAGAGATCGGGTTGGCTTCGTACATCAGGCGCAAGCGACCGGACTTGGCCGCATCCTTGCTGTCCTTCGGGTACATGAAAATGCCGCCGCGCGTCAGGATGCGGAAGGTTTCCGCCACCAGCGAGGCGACCCAGCGCATGTTGAAGTCCTTGTCCCTGGACCCCGTCTTGCCCGCCAGGCACTCTTCCACATAGCGCTGCACCGGAGCTTCCCAGAAGCGCGCGTTCGATGAATTGATGGCGAATTCATGGGTTTCGGCCGGAATGCGCATCTGCGGATGGGTCAGGATGAAGGCGCCGATGTCGCGATCCAGGGTGAAGCCATCGACGCCATCGCCGGTGGTCAGCACCAGCATGGTCGATGGCCCGTACAGCGCAAGGCCGGCACAGACCTGTTTCGTTCCCGGCTGCAGGAAGTCGTCGAGGCTGGCATCCTTGCCCGGATTCGGTGCGCGCAAGATGGAAAAGATGGTTCCCACCGTCAGGTTAACGTCGATGTTGGAACTGCCGTCCAGCGGATCGAACACCAGCAGGTACTTGCCGCGCTTGCAATGGGCGGGAAGGACGTACACGCCCTCCATTTCCTCGGAAGCCATGCCGCTCAGATGGCCGTTCCACTGGTTTTCATGAAGCATGACGTCGTTGCTCATGACATCCAGCTTCTTCTGCACTTCGCCCTGGACGTTGACCGAGGCACCATCGCCGCCGGCATTGCCCAGTGCCCCGACCAGCGCGCCCTTGTTCACCTGGTTGGAGATGATCTTGATGGCCGTGGCGAGGGAATTCAGCAGCCCGGAAAACTCCCCGGATGCACCCGGATGCTTGTGTTCCTCTTCGATGGTGTAACGCGTCAGCGTAATGCGTCCCTGAGGCATGAGCCCTGCTCCCTTAAATGTCGCGAAACTGCCCGCTACGCACTGCCGGCGCAACCAACCTCCGCTTCGTCAGCGGACAATGTAATCGGATCGATCTATAAGCGCCATTCACTTTTTCTTATCCTTCAAATAAGGCCGCTGCTATTGCTTCCGGTGCCGCTAGAATCGAGCCGACCAACCACAATCAGATCACAAGGAGACTCCTCATGGCTTCGCTGCTATCCCGCCTCTGCGTCACCGTATTTGCCGCCGGCCTTGCGCTGGCCGCCTTCGCCCAGTCGATGTCCCCGGTCGGCCTCTGGCAGACCATTGACGATGAAACCAAGAAGGCCAAGTCCTTCGTTCGCATCACCGAAAAGGATGGCGTGATTTCAGGAAAGATCGAGAAGATTGTCGATCCGGCCAAGCAGGACTCGAAATGCGACGAATGCGCCAGCGATGATCCGCGCAAGGGCAAGCCGGTGATCGGCATGACCATCCTCACCGACCTGAAGAAGGACGGCGACAACGTCTGGAGCGACGGCAAGATTCTCGATCCGAACAACGGCAAGAGCTACAACGCCAAAGTGACGCTCATCGAAGGCGGCAAGAAGCTCGAAATGCGCGGTTCCATCCTGTTCATCGGCCGCACCCAGACCTGGGTTCGCGTCGAGTAGTTGCTTCCCCGCCAACCCGGCGGGGCTTCCACCAAGGTCCGGGTTACTTCTGGACGCCCAGTTTCTCGCGCCAGCCGGGGAACAGATTGTCGGCATCCTTCGGAAAGGATTCGAAGGCGCGGGCGAATTCCTTGTGCTCTTTTGCCCACTGGATCGGATCGGCGCCGGCCTTCCAGCACTCGTAGGCCTGGCGCAGGCTTCTGGCACCGGCGGCCGGGGAATCGATGTGCCCGTAGGCGCCGCCGCCGGCGGTATTGATGACGTTGCCGTGACCGAGGTTCTCGAAGAAGCCGGGCAGGCGCAGCGCATTCATGCCGCCGGAGATGATCGGCGTGGTCGGCTTCATGCCGAACCACTTCTGGAAGTAGACCGGTCCCTGACACTCGTCGCGTTCGATCATGTAGGCAATGATCTTGTCGTCGCCCTCGCCTTCCATCTTGCCGTAGCCCATGGTGCCGACGTGGATGCCGGAAGCGCCCTGCAGGCGCGACATCTTGGCCAGTACGAAGGCCGTGTAGCCGCGCTTGGCCGAAGGCGACGTAACCATGCCGTGTCCGGCGCGGTGGTAATGCAGGTACTGGTTGGGGTACTGGCGGCGGGCGGTGGTGACCATGCCGGGGCCGCCGACGAAACCGTCGACCAGGAAGGCCAGTTTGTCGGCGTCGGGACCGAAGGTTTCCAGCGCGAAGTCGGCGCGGGCGCACCTTTCGTAGTGGTCGTCGGCGGTGATGTTCATGGAAAACAGCTTGGCCTCGCCGGTTTCGTCCTGGGCGCGCTTCAGGGAGTCATAGACCAGCGGCAGAACCTGCTTGATCGGGGCGAAGACCTGGTTGCCCTGCGGTTCGTCGTTCTTGATGAAATCGCCGCCCAGCCAGAACTGGTAGGCCGCCTGGGCGAAAGGCTCGGGACGCAGGCCGAGCTTGGGCTTGATGATGGTGCCGGAGATGTAGCCGCCATCCTTCACCGGGCGGCCGAGGATGCGCCACAGGTCGGAGATGTCCTTGGCCGGGCCGTCGAACATCTGGATCACCCGGTCGGGCATGTAGAAGTCGATCATCTTGGCGTGTTCGATGTCGCCCATGCCCTGGTTGTTGCCGATGACCAGCGTCAGGAAGGACACCAGCATGAAGCGGCCGTCAGTGACATTGCGGTCGAACAGCTCCAGCGGATAGGCGATGCGCATATCCTCGGTGGCTTCGTCGATGTGATAGACCAGCGCATCGACGCCCTTGGTGAAGTCGTCGGTGGTGGACACTTCGACGTTGGTGCCGGTGGAAGACTCGGCCGCGAAGTGGGCGGCGGACTCCAGATAGCCATGGCCGGCCTTGGGCTTCATCTTGTAGGCGACCAGGATGTGCCGGCCACCCTTCATCAGGTCTTCTTCGTTCAGGCTCAGGTCGGCGTAGCGGTTCGATTGGTCCATGGTGTTCCTCCTGGGGATTATTCGTTCGGGCAAAGATTCAGTGGATGGACGGAATGTTAGTCACGTCGCTGCATAAGTGAAAGTCACCATTTTTTATCGCTATCATAAGCAAGCCCATGCCAGTGCCGGAGCAGCGGCACGGTCACCCCGCCAAGGTTGGGCAACCGGGCCAGGGCACCTGAAAAGTCGTGGTCGCGGGTGTAGTCGGTAGGCGTGATCACGGTCGCCAACCCGGCCGCGAACGCGGACTTGAGGCCATTTGCCGAGTCTTCAAGGGCGAGGCAGGCGGCGGCAGGCAGGGCCAGTTGCGCGAGCGCCCAGAGGTAAATATCCGGCGCCGGCTTCTTGTTCGGCACCGTATCGCCAGCGCCGACTGTCTCAAACAGCGCGCGCAAGTCGGGCGCCAGCAGGGCATCAATATTTTCCGCCGTCGTGGTGGTGGCGATGGCCAGGCGCAGGCCGGCGGCGCGGGCCTCGCGCAACAGTTGCTCGACGCCGGGACGCAAGGGAATGCCTTGTGCGCAAAGCGCCACATAATGCCGCGTCTTGGCCGCGTGCAACTCCTTGATGCGCGCTGCCACATCTGTTTGTTGGAGAAATTCCGGGGCGTGGCGCGCGCAGAAGAAGCGTATCCGTTCCTTGCCGCCGGTGACCGCCAGCAGTTCGCCGTAGAGCGCCGGGTCCCAGTGCCACACCAGGCCGGCCTCGGCAAACGCCGCATTGAAGGCGAGGCGATGACCGTCGCCCTCGGTGTCAGCCAGCGTGCCATCGACATCAAAAATCAGTGCCTGCAGTTTCATGGGGGTGAAGCCTAAGCCTCGCAAGGTATAAGCGCCAGTCACAATTCCTTATTTGCAGGATAAGATAGTGAAATGAAGAATGTCACCCTGCGCCAGCTAAAGATATTCGAGGCCGTGGCCCGCCACCTGTCCTTTTCGCGCGCCGCCGAAGAACTCCACCTGACCCAGCCCGCGGTGTCGATGCAGGTCCAGGCGCTGGAAGATCTGGCCGGATTGCCGCTGACCGAACAGGCCGGCAAGAAGGTGCGCCTCACCGCCGCCGGCGAAGAGGTGGCGCGTCAGGCGCGGCGTGTCGCCGAGCAACTGCGCGAGGCCGGCGAAGCACTGGCCGCGCTGAAGGGGGTCGAGGCCGGCCGCCTCAAGCTCGGCGTGGTCAGCACCGCCAAGTATTTCGCGCCGTCGCTGCTCGCCGAGTTTCGGCGCCGGCATCCGGGCGTCGAATTGCAACTGACGGTCAACAACCGCGCCACCATCGTCCGCCATCTTGCCGAAAACGGCATCGACCTGGCCATCATGGGCACGCCGCCGACCGAGTTCGAAACCGTGGCCAAGATTTTTGCCGAGCACCCGCTGGTGTTCATCGCCGCGCCCGACCATCCGCTGGCCGACAAGAAACGCATCGACCCGCAGCGGCTGGCGGCAGAAACCCTGCTGATCCGCGAGCCCGGCTCGGGCACCCGCACCGCGCTGCAGCGCTACCTCGAGGAACATCATGTAACGGCGGGCGCCATGATGGAACTGGGCAGCAACGAGACCATCAAGCAGGCGGTGATGGCGGGCCTCGGGCTGTCCTTCATATCCGAGCACACCATCGGGCTGGAACGCTCGGTCGGCCGCCTGGTCAAGCTCAACATCATCGGCACGCCGGTCAAGCGCCAGTGGCGGCTGGTCTATCGCACCGACAAGCGGCTGATGCCGGCGGCCACGGCCTTCGTCAGTTTCATGGACAACGAAGGTTCGCGGTTGATCGCGGCGCAGATCGGCAAGCAGATGCCGGCCGCCAGGGGCTAATTATTGCCAAGCGCGGTCCGAATTGCTTCGACTCGCTGGCGATTGACGCCATGGTCGCCGTGACCCAGGCGTGATGCCGAGCGAACGTGGATAACCCTGGCCTCTTCATCCAGATAAAACTCGACGTCGTCTACGAAACCCAGCCATTTAGAGGTGAATTCGGCGTAGAGATAAGCGCCTCGAAAATCGATGACCTTGCCCGCCGGCATCGCTGCAACCAGCGCATGAAGCCTTGCCAGCGCGATCTTGCCGTCGCCGGCGTAGGCCAGGGGCGCAATCCTCGAGTTGCCCGCGGTGCTTTGGCTATTGACACAATTCGGCGTCGACGGCGCCGGCTTGAGTCGACCCTGATGCACGCCCAGATCGGGCGGGCGCGTGCCCACGAATAGTCCCATCTGACCCCCGATAACAATTCCAATCAGCAGCGCGACGATGGTCAGCGCGGCCCGGCGAAAAACCATACGCACGACAGACAGTCTCTTGCTCATCATGCCGCAACAGCCGCACTTCGAAAGCCATGCGTAGCGGAATTCCGCATAACGGCGCAGGGGCTATTTTTTCGGAGCATTCCAGAGCGCCGCCGTCACGCCGAGTTTGGTCGTGTAAGCCTTGACGTAGTAGCTGCCGACGGTAATGCGCTTGCCGCCCCCGGGCAGTGCGCTCATGACGATGTCGGTAATCTGGTCGTCGGACAGGTTGGTGGCGCCTGCCGCATGCCAGAGCCGGACATGGTTGCAGTCGTCGCGGTCGATCAGCACCGCGTTGTCGTTCCTGGCGGCGGGCAGGCTGATGGTCACGCTCTCACCAACCTCATAGGCGCGGGCCGGGCCGACACTGGTCTGCATTTCTTCGCCGCCCCCGGGTTTGGCAGTCGCTTCGAGGGCCATGGCTTCGTCGTCGGTAATCAGGCTTTCCCCTTCGGTATGCCAGACCCGGTAACCGCCGCCCGGCTGCATCTGGATCAGCAGCACGTTGTCGGTCGCGCCGACCGCCGTCGCGGCCATCAGAGCGACGACGAACAGCAATCGCCTCAAGGATTCCTCCACTTGATCGAACAGCCGATACCCGGCGTCTGCAGCACCGGACCCGCTCCGCTCAGGGCCACCTGTCGCATCGCTTCGAACAATTCGCGGCGGACGCCTTCGGGCGCCGTGTCCTTGCGCGATTCGTCAAGCCGGCCGCGGTACTGCAGTTCCAGATTGGCGTTGTAGCCGAAGAAATCCGGCGTGCATACCGCGCCATAGGCTTTCGCCACTTCCTGCGACTGGTCCAGCACATAGGGAAAGGGGAACTGCAACTCACGGGCAAGCCGCACCATGTTCTGCCAGGAGTCCTCCGGATAATCGGTCGGATCGTTGCTCATGATGGCGATGCTGCCGACGCCCAGCGCAGCTAGTTCCGCTGTATCGCGCACAATGCAGTGGATTACCGCCTTGACATAGGGGCAGTGGTTGCAGATGAACATCACCAGCAAACCCTTCGGCCCGCGGGCGCTGGCCAGGTCATGACGCCGGCCATCGACGCCCGGCAAGTCGAAATCAATGGCCGGGCGGCCGAAGTCGCAGACAGGCGGGGAAAGGCTGACCATGCGCGGTCTCCAAAATTTGGCGATATGTCTCCGAGCGAAAGCGAGAAGACGGTATCCCTTGGTGGGATAATCCAAACATGATACCGAGATTCTTCTGCCCCTTCCCGCTCCACCCCGGCGCCACCGTCGAGTTGCCCGCCGAGGCCGCGCATCACGCGCTGAAGGTCTTGAGAGTCGGCGCTGGCGACACGGCGATTCTGTTCGATGGGCGCGGCGGGCAGTGGCGGGCCACGCTCAACCCGGCCGGCAAGAGCTTGCGCGCGACCCTCAACGAATTTGACGACACCGACTGCGAGCCGCCGCTGGCGCTGACGCTGGTGCAGGCCCTGCCCGCCAGCGACAAGATGGATCTGGTGGTGCAAAAGGCGGTCGAACTGGGCGTTCGCCACATCCAGCCGGTGACGGCAAAGCGCAGCCTGGTCCGGCTTTCCGGCGAACGCGCGACCCGCCGCGTCGAGCATTGGCGCAACATCGCCATTGCCGCCTGCGAGCAATCGGGACGCAATCGCGTCCCGGCGGTATCGCCGATTCTTGATCTGCCGCAATATCTTGGTGTCGCTGCGCAGGAGAATGGGCTACGCTTCGTCTGTGCGCCGGGGGCCACCGCGTCCTTGCGCGACATGAAGGCGCCTGCCGTGCCGGTCAGCTTGCTGGTCGGCCCGGAAGGCGGCTTTGAGGAAGGTGAGTTGTTGGCGGCGCGGGCCGCCGGTTTCCATGCCATCGGCTTGGGGCCGCGCGTGCTGCGCACTGAAACCGCCGGGCTTGGTGCGCTGGCGGCAATGATGGCACTTTGGGGAGACTGGTAATGTTCGAATCTGCGGAACTCGGTCACAAAATCGACAAGCAAATCTACAAGAAGGAACTACCGGCCCTGCGCGCGGCATTGCAGGATGCCCAGTACGATCTCAAGGAAAACGGCAAGATTCCGGTGATCGTTCTGGTCAGCGGCCAGGATGGCGCCGGCAAGGGCGAGACCATCAACATCCTCTACGAGTGGATGGACCCGCGCTTCATCTCGACCCTGGCATTTTCGGCGCCAAGCGACGAGGAGCGCTCGCGGCCGTTCATGTGGCGTTACTGGCGCGCGCTGCCGCCCAAGGGCCGCGTCGGCATCTTCGCCGGCTCCTGGTATTCAAGTCCGATCCACGACCGCCTCGATGGCGGCATGAGCAAGGCGGGGATGGACGCCCGCATCGACCAGATCAACCGCTTCGAGGCGATGCTGGTGAATGAAGGCGCGCTGGTGCTGAAGTTCTGGTTCCACCTGACCAAGGACGGCCAGAAACGCCGCCTGAAAGCACTGGAAAAGGACCCGAAAACTGCCTGGCGTGTCACCAAGTGGAACTGGGACCGGCTGAAGACCTACGACAAATTGCAGGACGTCGTCGGCCATGTATTGCGCATGACCAACACGCCCTGGGCGCCGTGGATCATCATCGAAGGCGAGGATGATCGCTATCGCTCGCTGACCACGGGCAAGATCCTGCTCGAGGCCATCCGTCAGCGGCTGGCCGATGCGGACAAGCACACCACGCCGGTGGCGCCGCCGATGCGGGTGAATATCGACGGTCGCAACCTGCTGTCCGAGCTCAATCTCACGCATCAGCTGAGCGAGAACGAGTACGAACACCAGCTGGCGCAGTGGCAGGGCAAGCTGTCCGAACTGGTGCGCGACCCGCGCTTCAAGGGGCGCGCCGTGGTGTGCGCCTTCGAGGGCGCCGATGCGGCCGGCAAGGGCGGCGCCATCCGTCGCATCACCGCCGCGATGGATGCGCGTGACTACCAGATCATTCCGGTGGCGGCACCGACCGAGGAAGAGCGCGCCCAGCCTTATCTGTGGCGTTTCTGGCGCCACATTCCGCGGCAGGGCCGTTTTGCCATTTTCGACCGCACCTGGTACGGCCGCGTGCTGGTCGAGCGCGTCGAGGGCTTCTGCACGGAAAACGACTGGCTGCGCGCCTATTCCGAGATCAACGATTTCGAGCACGATCTCGCCGAGGCCGGCGTCATCGTCGTCAAGTTCTGGCTGCAGATCGGCCAGGAAGAGCAGTTGCGGCGTTTCAAGGAGCGCGAGAAGATCGAGTTCAAGCGCTTCAAGATTACCGAAGAAGACTGGCGCAACCGCGAAAAATGGGATGCCTACCAGGAGGCGATCTGCGACATGGTCGACCGCACCAGCACCGGCACGGCGCCGTGGACCCTGGTCGAGGCCAATGACAAGGGCTACGCCCGGGTGAAGATCCTGCGCACCATTTGCAGGCGCCTGGAGGCCGAACTGGAAGGCAAGCCGATGCCGGTCGAAAAGGCTGAAAAGCCGCGCAAGGCCGACAAGGGCAAGAAGACGGCCAAGACGCCACCGCCGACGCTACCCGTCAAGGCCGCGCCGCCCGCGCCGAAGGCACCGGCACGACCCAAGGCGCCGCCTGCAACCAGGACCGTCAAGGCAGCGGTCAAGCCGATCGTCCGGCCGAAGAAAGGTAAACCCGCCGCATGACCCTGGAAACCCGCAGCAATCAGCTGGATACCGACGCCCGCCTGGTCGCCTGGGTGCGCCAGGCGGCACCCTATATCCACGCCTTTCGCGGCCGCACCTTCGTCATCGCCTTCGGCGGCGAAGTACTCGAAGCCGGCGCCGCGCAAGCGCTGATCCATGACATTGCGCTGCTCGACAGCATGGGCATCCGCCTGGTGCTGGTGCACGGGGCGCGGCCGCAGATCGATGCCGAAATGCGCGCCCGCGGCCTGACGCCGAAATTCCACAAGGGTCTGCGGATCACCGACGCCGAGGCGCTGGAATGCGTCAAGCGCGCCATGGGCGTGACCCGCATCGAAATCGAGGCGCTGCTCTCGCAGGGCCTGCCCAACACGCCGATGGCCGGCGCCTTCCTGCGCGTCACCGGCGGCAATTTCATCACCGCGCGCCCGGTCGGCGTGGTCGACGGCATAGACTTCCAATATACCGGCGCCATACGCAAGGTCATCGCCGAGGAAATACAGGCCGACCTCGCCCAGGAAAACGTCGTGCTGATCACGCCGATCGGCGCCTCCCCCACCGGCGAAATATTCAACCTGGCCTGCGAAGAAGCGGCCGAGGCGGTGGCCGTGGCGGTCCAGGCCGACAAGCTGATTTACCTGTGCGATGCGCCGGGACTGGTCAACGCCAAGGGTGCGCTGATCGACGCCCTCACCGCCGACGAGGCGCAAAAGCTCGCCGCCCGGCATCTGTCGGCACAGGCACCGGAAATCGCCCGCGTCCTGCCCAGCGCCATCCGTGCCTGCCGCGCCGGCATCGGCCGCGTACATTTCCTCGACCGGCAGGCTGACGGCGCCATGCTGATGGAATTCTTTACCCGCGATGGCGTCGGCACGGTGATGACCAGCGCGCCGCTGGCACGACTGCGCGACGCCACCATCGACGACGTCGGCGCCATCCTCGGCCTGATCGAACCACTGGAAGCCGATGGCACCCTGGTCAAGCGCGGCCGTGAGCGGCTCGAAATCGAAATCACGCGTTTCTCGGTGGTCGAACACGACGGCGTGATCGTCGGCTGCGCCGCGCTCTATCCATTCTCGACCGAGAAGTCGGCGGAACTGGCCTGCCTCGCCGTGATGCCGGATTTTCGCCGCTGCGGCTACGGCGATCAGTTGCGCAGCCACATCGAGGCCCGCGCCAAAAAGATGAAACTCAAGCGCCTCTTCGTGCTGACCACGCGCACCGCGCACTGGTTCATCGAACGCGGCTTCGTCGAAGCCGGCGTCGATGAATTGCCGGAAGCGCGGCGCGAACTCTACAACCTGCAGCGCCGTTCGAAAGTGCTGGTGAAGGCACTGTAGCAAGCACGCCGGATCGTGTTTCGCTGATCGCGGTTCATGCGAGACACCGAGATCTGGTATTCGTTCGCGCTAGTCTCTTTTCGGCCATCTGCGGACGTAGAGGCAGCGTCGGTAGGCCGTTTTGAGAGGCCGGTGTTCCTTCGACACCCGACATTAGAGGTGGCCCCGTTCCTTAGGACAGAATTTGCGGTTTTCTTAAGTGAACCCTCTGCGGTTACGAGTTATCCACGGGGCGGCTTGCCGAAGGTCCCTCTAGACCGTAGGCGAGCCGCACGGTGGGTAACTCAACGTAGCTCATGCTGCCAGCTTTACTGCCGTTGAATCGAAGTATGCCGCATCGGGCGTTCGCGCGGCGAGTGCGGAATGCGGCCGCTGCCCGTTGTAGAACTCGAAATAGCCCGCCAGCTGCTCGCGTGCTTCGGTGACGCTCTCATACGCATGCAGATAGACATGCTCGTACTTGACGCTGCGCCACAGCCGCTCGACGAAGACGTTATCGACCCAGCGGCCCTTGCCGTCCATGCTGATCCTGATGCCATTGTCGGTCAGCACCCGGGTGAAGTCGGCGCTGGTGAATTGACTGCCCTGGTCGGTGTTGAAGATCTCCGGCGTACCGTACCTGGCAATCGCCTCTTCCAGCGCCTCGACGCAGAAATCCGTGGTCATGCTGATCGACACCCGATGCGCCAGAACCTTGCGCGTCGCCCAATCGAGAATGGCGACCAGATAGACGAAGCCACGGCGCATCGGGATGTAGGTAATGTCGGTCGCCCAAACGTGGTTCGGCCGGTCGATGACCAGATTCTTCAGAAGGTACGGATAGACCGGATGCTTCGGATGCGGCGCGCTGGTGTTGCGCTTGCGGTAGATCGCCGCTATCCCCATCTTGCCCATGAGCGTGCCGACATGCTTGCGCCCGATCTGGATGCCTTCCCGATTGAGCATGTCGCGCAGCATTCGGGCGCCGGCGAAGGGGTAGTTCAGATGCAGTTCGTCGATTCGGCGCATCACCGTCAGATCGGCCTCGGATGCCGGCCTGGGCAGGTAATAGACATTCGAGCGGGAAACCTCGAGCAGTTCGGCTTGGCGACAGATCGGCAGGTCGTGCGTGTCGTCGATCATTTCTTTGCGCTCGCATCGCCGATGCGACCGAGCGCGCCGGCCAAAAAATCATTCTCCAACGCAAGCTGCCCAATCTTGGCCTGCATGTCCTTGACGCTGGGGCCGACCGACTCGCGTTTCTCGGCCGGCGTCAGGAAGACCCCCGTCGCAGCTTCCAGCAATTGCGTCTTCCATTGCGTGATCTGGTTGGCGTGAACATCGAACTTCTCCGCCAGTTCGGCCAGCGTCTTGTCGCCCTTCAGTGCGGCTACTGCGACTTTCGCCTTGAACGCGGCGGTGTGGTTCCTTCTCGGTCTTCTCATTGCTGCTCCTTTTTCGGGCGATTGCGTCGCCCATCAGAGCAGAGTCTTCACTTATCCACCAGCACTAATTTCCGGGGCCACCTCTATTCGCAATGGTCGCCGGGCTAAGAAATCACGCTTGAACTGGCTAACCTTATGGGTTAATATGGCCGCAATGGAAAAGCGAAAGCCGCACTACGATTTAGCTGCTGTGAAGCTCGCCGTGCGACAGCGTGGCGCGGATGCTTTTACTGCTACCGCTTTGGTTGGTGCTCAGTCCATGGGCTTGGATTCTGCAAGCGCGATTGGCGTAGTGTGCGCGATGACGCGACCTGATTTTTACAAGAGCATGACGACTCACGCTGCAAGCCAAGTGTGGCAGGACGTTTATCACTGCCTTACGCCGAACGGCAAAGTGGCTTATGTCAAGGTGACGTTGCGCGTGGATGGTTCGATCGTGATTCAGTTTAAGGAGAAATGAGATGCCCCGTGAATGCCTGAACTGCGAACAAGGAATTCTGCGGCGTGCCGTCAAGGATGTGCCCTATGAATACAAGGGTCACGCAACAGTGGTGCCGAAGATCGCCGGTTGGCATTGCCCTCATTGTCACGAGGTTGAATTCGACGCGGGAGAAGGCGAGCGGTTCGCCGATGCCATCAAACGCATTGCCGCCGAAATCGACGCCCACGAGTCTGCTGAACTGGCGAGAATCCGCAAAAAGTTGAAGCTGACCCAACTCGAGGCCGCGCGCATCACTGGCGGCGGGCCGAATGCCTTCTCGCGGTACGAGAGGGGCAAGGCTCGTCCACTACCTGCAGTGACGAATCTGTTCCGACTTCTTGATCGACATCCGGAATTACTTAGTGAATTACAAAGTTGATCCTGCGACGCTGCATGAATCACTGATTCCCAAACAAATTAACACAAGCTCAGTGAAGCGGTGACCGAAGGAGTTCCGGTTACGGGTGGCTCCCTCATCTTCCTCTTTTGCCCTGCCATACGTAACAAACCATCAAGAGTCCGCTCCTGCGACAGCAGAAACTTGAGCACATTCAGCTTATTGAATTCGCACGTTTCGAACGTACTGGCAATAACAAGATAGTCCCTTAAGGTTCTCTCACTGTATCGGCCATCCGCGTCGCGGCGATACCGTGCAAAACGTTTTATGGCGTGCTCAGCGTTGTTATTGTTCCAAGGAACTCCATCATGGGAGAGAAACGTAAACATCTTGGGCCCGTATTTGACAAGCCTGCCCCCATACTTTCGTGCTAATTCCGAAGAAAAATCAATAGCTGCTTCATTTGCGATAAATTTATCGACCTCTTTTTTGTGCTTCTTAAGGTGCCGGCACTTCAGGCCAAATAGATCAACAGTATTAACGATTGACCGCAGCAAGATACCAAATCTCTGTCCTAGCCGTTTCAGTTCCTCATCAAATGGATTCCGTAGAAGATCGTCATCAATGTCCCTAACCAAGTGGATAAGACACTTTTGCTGCTCGCATGGCAAAGAATCGTACCCCGTGAAAAAGTCCGATACAAGTACTCCTCGGAATGGAACAAGCATTTCGCGTAGAAAATCGGCCTCCCTGGTTTGGCGGTAGAGATAGTAAACGGCATCAAATGAAGTAAGCACCCAAACGTACCCGGAGACCTTCCTCAAAGTAACGGGGGTCTCATCAATATGCAGAACGGGAGACGCAAGAATTCTATCCAAGACTTCTCCGTAAAGTGATTCATAGAACGTTGCGATTCGTTCTTTGGCTCTGTGCAGAGCACTATGGTCAACGGTCGCCCCAAACACGTCGACGAGACTTTTTCGAACCTGATGCATAGCAACACCAGCGACGGCGTTTTGGTAGACGCACCAACTTACAAACCCATGACCATATCGTGAAGGACGCGGAATACGTTCTTCGGAACGGAAGTGCTTGCCGCATCTTTCGCATTGATATCGCCAAGAAACGTAGCGCGTCACACATTTCCTAACCCCATTTCTGGAATATCGTATGTCCAACTCCATACGGCTACTTTCGGACTTGGTCTGGAGTTTCAATTTGCGACTGCGACAATCTTGACAACGTGTACTTGTGACCACAATCGTTCTAGTCGGCTTCTCCAACCAGCTCACACCTTTTGGCGTCTTCTTGGAGATCGCCTTGAGGCAGGCATCCGTCCGGACCAGGACCTTCTCCCGCTGGTAGTCGAAGTAAGCCGACTTGATGATTTCCTTGAAGTCATCAACTGCGTGCGGCTTTGGCCCAAAAAGTTGCCATCGAGGATGAGCCGTCCGCATATCGTCGCTACTACGAGTGACAATCCCTTCAGCACCTGATCCACCCATGAAAGTTCTAGTGCAGAGATATGCGGTTAGTTCCCTGAGGGCTATGCAGTCAGATCGGTTGTATTCGATTAGTTGAGTTCGCAGGCTATGGTTATTCGTTCTCTCCCACTCTGTTCGCCAGATGATGCTATCCAGTCCCGTTGTGTCATGAGCCGTCAAGTCAGCAGAAAAGAAGCGAGCAATTTCCTTCAAGCTATTCGAGTAACTGGGAAAATATACATGCGGAAAGACAAGCGATAGGACGTTGACTGACTTCTGCAAGATTTGGTCAAACCGTTCCTGCGCATCTTTTGTCATACCTGATGCGACACGCTTGATAGCAGTGGAGTCATAATCGCCATAATGGAAAATGCGATAGTCTCCAGACTGGTCGGCCAAGTCTGCGAACTGGGTAAATATTTTCTGAGAGTCCGATTCCGTGTTAGCCCAGAAAGAATGGAAGGATTCGCGATGTTCTGATACAACCAATGCACCGATAAGATAGTAGAAGTCCCGATCCGGCAAGCCTTCAATATCCAAGAATATTTGGCACTTGGATCCCGCTATTTCTGGCGTACCGTGGATATAGATGCATTTCTCTCTGAGGGCCAGCGCCTGTAGAGCAAAGTAACGTGGTTTTGCGGGATTCTTCGCTCGCTTCGGTGTTCGACGTGGTCTGAATGTGTAAGAAAGCTGGGCAATAGTGAAAATACCTTTGCTTCGGTGGCGCGCCCTTTCCTTCTCAGACATCCCCGACAGTAATGACAGGTCGTCCGTTTCCGTTGCCTTTTGGCGGCAACGGTTTTGAAACTCACATTCCGTGCAGTGCCGGTTCAGTACAAGGTCCGGAGGGGAAGGACTAGACAACAGCGCAGTGATCTTGGCGATATCGATTTTGATGTCGTCAAAAAATGTGGCGACATCGATGCGGGTTGTGTCAGCGTGGTCGCCGTGAATAATCTTGCCGGTTTTGATTTCTTGCCCCAGCGATTTGGAAAGGACAAGTGCATCGAAACCAAGCAACATTTTTTCCGCTTTGCCCAACTTATTGGTGAACACGAAACGAATTGGAACTATGCTGGCAGACTCGCCGTTAATGCGTGGAGGAAGTCGCTCCAAGGCATGAAGATCTGATCGGAGCGCAAGACTATTCGATGCGACGCGCAACGATATTCCATCGGCGTTGCGCCATGTTGACGCTAGGACACTTGCAATGAAAGGGGAACCCACCAGTTCTCCACTCAGTGACTTCGCTTCCAGTTGCTTTAGGCTGATCGCACGATAAGTATCGCTCTGCGTTATAACCCACCGCGCATAAGCGTTGCCCGCGAATTGCTCACCGTTAGCCCGAAGCCAGCATTTCGTTGGACATTTCAGGTTGGCTTCAAATATCTCTGAGGAAATTTCCATCTGGTGCTAATTGCCTCCTCTAAGTCAGAGACGCGTTGAGATGGTAATCCTTCGCATAGTGTTTGTGATTGCCACTAGTCACCCCTACTGGTGCGATCTGCAATCCGAGTTTCAGGCTTCGATTGGTCTCATCATCTTTGGCTGCTTAGGTTAGGAGACCAGCCATTCGGTCAACGACAACGTCACCGGCAGCAATGGGCACAGTGCCGACAACAATTTCTCCGGACAGCCGCCATTGACTATGCATATATGAATGACCGGTTCCGGGAAGCCTGGCTGATCGGTCCCAATCCCGGCTCCCGCACCACTGATTCATGGCGCGGCTTGTCTGCCCTGACCCACAAGCGATGACATCAATCCTGCGGGAGTGCCGTGCCGTTGAGTTCGATGACGCCTTGTTCGGCGGCATCGGACTCGACAACCCGATGCAGAAGGGAATATGCCACCCGCCACTGTTGAGTGCTACACAGCAACGTCACCGTCTTGTCGTTGAGACGAATGATCTGGCCACTTCTCTGGTGTTGATTTCGATCAACGAACCCGACCACCTCACCTACGGCGACCTCATTGCGGCCCAAACCCTGTTTTGGCTTTTCTCGAATTTGAATGTCGGCGCCATCCAGATTGATGGCGGCGTAGGAAATCAGCCAACGTCGTCCGTCGTCCTTGTCCAGGACCACCGCCTGTTTCCGACGCAACTCAAGAACCTGGCCATGCCTCAGCGTATTGGATTGCGGATCGAAATACTCAACCGCGCGGCCGACTTGTATGCGGGATTGCACCGCCAGCATCCAACGCGGCTCATCCAGCACTCGATCTATCGCCGCGCGCATTCGGTAGAGTTCAAACGCGGAAGCCCCGTTCAAGGCCTTCAGGACATCCGAGAAGTTCATGGCGGCATGCCCTTCTTTGCAAGCTGCTTCATGAAAGCCGCCTCATGGTTCGTGATGCGGGGTATCTTCTTCGGCCCCATGGAATCAACCAGGCGCACAAAGCCATCCAGAGAAAGAGCATCAGAAAGCTGCCGGTCATCTCCGTCCATCCGCTCGCGCAGAATGAACAGGCCGGTCCCCGTGAGGGCCATCATGTAGTGATGACCGATGCTTCGCGAATTTAGCCGGGCCAAGGCAGCGGTCGCGCGAGTTGAGCGCATAGGCGTTAACAGCCAGCGGGAAGCGAAAATGCGGATGGAACGAATTCGGATTGGGCCATGAATCGCGGCGCGCTTAAACGTGGGCAGCGTCGCGCAGCGCCTCGGTCGCCCATTGGTTCAAGCTCTTGCCGCAAGCCTGTGCCGCCACTGTGGCCGCGGCATGGATTTCAGGGGGAACACGCAACATAATCTTGCCCGACGCAGGCTTTTCAGGGGCTATGCCTCGTTCCGCACAGTCACGCAAAAAATCATTGATCGCTGCTTCGAATTCCGCGCGCAGTTTTGCTACCGTCGAACCCTCGAAGCTGATGATATCGCGGAGGCCAAGCACGCGCCCCACGAAAATGCTGTCCCTCTCGTCAAAATCGACTCGCGCCGTGTAGCCTTTGTAGCTCATCGTGTTCATGGATGAATCCCCAGTCGTTCAAACAATTCGCGCGCCTCTTCCACCTGGTACTTGCGCGCTTCTTTACCCGGATGCGGACGGTGGCAGCGCCACTGCTCGCCCTTCAGTTCAACCCGCACGCGTGATCCCTCGCGTTCGAAGATCTGCCCGCCAAGCGCTATAACCAGCGCCTCGATGTCCCTGAACACGATGCCGCCCTGTGTAGGCTTGGCGAGAATCGCTTCCAGGGTCTTGCGGTGCTTGGCCTTCATGGAAGCGATGCTATCATTTATTGCTATCACTTGCAATCACAATTTGATAGCAAGGCGACTCGCCGGTACGAGAAATTGTTGTCGGCACTTCGCCCATTCCTGCCGAAGATCCGATGTAGCTGCCAATACCGCGCACTGTCTCTGCAGAGGCGATCCCAGCCGATCAGCGCTTTGCACCGAACTCAAGGTAAACTGAGCACATCCGAACATTTTTGAAAGGAAACACCGTGGCACGCATGGTCAATTGCATCAAGCTCGGGCGCGAGGCCGAAGGTCTCGACCTGCCGCCCATGCCCGGCGAAATGGGCAGGAAGCTGTATGAAAGCGTCTCCAAGGAGGCCTGGCAGCAATGGATCAAGCTGCAGACCATGATCATCAACGAGAACCGCCTGAGCCTGGCCGACGCGCAGCACCGCAAGTATCTGGCCGAGCAGGTGCAGAAGCATTTCTTCGGGGATGGCGCGGAACAGGTCAGCGGCTACGTGCCGCCGCAAAAATAGATCTGCCGCGCGCCGTCAGCGCAGACAGGTCTGCACCCCATCCGCCGCGGCAAGCAGCAGCACATCCGCGCCGCGCTTGGCGAACAGGCCATTGGTGACGACACCGACGATCTGGTTGATCTGCGCTTCCAGACCCACCGGGTCGGTGATCGACAGGCCATGCACATCGAGGATCAGGTTGCCGTTGTCGGTCACCAGGCCTTCGCGCAGTTTCGGCATGCCGCCGAGTTTGACCAGTTCCCGACTGACATAGGCGCGCGCCATCGGGATCACTTCCACCGGCAGCGGAAACCTGCCCATGACCTGCACCCGTTTCGATGCGTCGCAGATGCAGACAAAGGTGCCGGCCACGGCCGCGACGATCTTCTCGCGCGTCAGCGCACCACCGCCACCCTTCACCATCGCCATGCTGCCGTCGATCTCGTCGGCGCCGTCGACATAGATGCCGATGGCGTCAATGTCGTTGAGATCCAGCACGCGGATGCCATGGCCGGCCAGCCGCTTCGCCGTCGCTTCGGAACTGGCAATGGCACCGCCGAGGCGGTCCTTGATGGCGGCGACCTCGTCTATGAAGAAATTCGCCGTGGAGCCGGTGCCGACTCCCAGGATTGCCCCGAGCGGCAACCGGTCCGCCACGTAATCGCGCGCCGCACGGGCGACGGCCTGCTTCAGTTCATCCTGGGTCATCTCTTCGCTCCACTTGTTGTCCCACAAGGGGATACCGTCCCCGCCTCCCGCGGGGACATAACGGAGCGAATTTTACCTCTTGCGCATCGGCGGCAGATCGGTGCAGGAACCGTGCGCCACCTCGGCGGCCATGCCGATGGTTTCACCCAGGGTCGGATGCGGATGTATGGTCTTGCCGATATCCACCGCATCGGCGCCCATTTCGATGGCCAGCGCGACTTCGCCGATCATGTCGCCGGCATTGGGGCCGACGATGCTGCCACCGATCACGCGATGGGTTTCTTCGTCGAACACCAGTTTGGTGAAGCCGTACTCGGCGCCGTTGGCAATCGCCCGGCCGGAGGCCGCCCAGGGAAACTTCGCCGCACTCACCTTGCGTCCGGCCTTCTTCGCCTCGTCTTCGCCAACGCCGACCCAGGCCACTTCGGGATGCGTGTAAGCCACGCCGGGGATCACCGTCGCGTCGAAGTAGCTCTTCTGCCCCGCCGCCGCCTCGGCCGCGACATGCGCTTCATGCACCGCCTTGTGCGCCAGCATCGGATTGCCGACGATATCGCCGATGGCATGGATGTGCGGCACGTTGGTGCGCATCTGCGAATCGACCGGAATGAAGCCGCGCTCCGTCACCGCCACGCCAGCCTTGTCGGCATCGATCTTCTTGCCGTTCGGCGAGCGGCCGGCGGCTTGCAGGATCATGTCGTAGCGCTGTGCATCGGCCGGCGCCTGCTCGCCTTCGAACTTGACCCAGAGGCCGTCCGGCTTCGCCTCGACCGCGACGGTCTTGGTCTTCAGCATCAGCTTGTCGAAGCGCTTGGCATTCTGCTTTTCCCAGACCTTGACCAGATCGCGATCCGGCCCCTGCATCAGGCCGTCGAGCATCTCGACCACATCGACGCGGGCACCCAGCGTCGAATACACCGTCGCCATTTCGAGGCCGATGATGCCGCCGCCGATGACCAGCATTTTCTTCGGCATGAAGCGCAGTTCCAGCGCGCCGGTCGAATCGACGATGCGCGGATCCCTGGGAATGAAGGGCAGATGGAAGGCCGCGCTGCCGGCGGCGATGATGCATTTCTGGAAGCGGATCACCTTCTTCTCGCCGGTCTTCTCCTGCGCGTCGCCGGTCATTGCTTCGACTTCGAGGTGGAAGGCATCGAGGAAGTGGCCGTAGCCGCGTACCACCTCCACCTTGCGCGCCTTGGCCATGCCGGTGAGGCCGGCGGTGAGCTTGCCCACCACTTTCGACTTGTGCGCGCGCAGCTTGTCGAGATCGATCGAAGGCGCGGCGAAACCGATGCCGCTTTCCGCGACATGGCCGGCCTCCTCGATCACCGCCGCCACATGCAGCAGGGCCTTGGAAGGAATGCAGCCGACATTGAGGCAGACGCCGCCCAGCGTCGCATAGCGTTCGACGATCACCGTCTTCATGCCCAGGTCGGCGGAGCGAAACGCGGCGGAATAACCGCCGGGGCCGGCGCCGAGCACCAGCATTTCACATTCGAGGTCGACCTTGCCGGCGAATGTTGCAACTGCGCTTCCGGCGACTGGCGCCGCGACCGGCGCGGCCGTCGACTCCCCTCTCCCCTCTGCGGGAGAGGGGCCGGGGGAGAGGGACAGCGGGGCCGGGGCGGCGACCGCCGCCGTAGCACCAGCGCCGACTCCTGTGGCAGCCGCTGCACCCACGCTGTCGACCAGCGCCACCAGCGTGCCTTCCGCCACCTTGTCGCCGACCTTGACCTTCAACTCCGTTACCACGCCGGAGACTGGTGAAGGCACATCCATGGTCGCCTTGTCCGATTCCAGCGTGATCAGCGAATCCTCGGCCTTGACCGTGTCGCCAACCTTGACCAGGACTTCGATGATCGGCACATCCTTGAAGTCGCCGATGTCGGGTACTTTTACTTCAACGACGTTGCTCATTATTCCTTCCTTCCAATTCGATCTCGGGGGCCACGCCGCGCGCGGTCACAGCATGCTTCTGCGCAGGTCGGCCATCAGCTGCGCCAGATAGACATTGAAGCGGGTCGCCAGGGCACCGTCGATCACCCGATGGTCGGCGGTGAGCGACAGCGGCAACGTCAGCCGCGGCACAAAGGCCTTGCCGTCCCACACCGGTTTCATGGCCGATTTGCTGACGCCAAGAATCGCCACTTCCGGCGCGTTCACGATCGGCGCGAAGTAAGTGCCACCGATGCCGCCAACGCTGGAAATGGTGAAGCAGGCGCCCTGCATGTCGGCCGGCTTGAGCTTGCCTTCGCGCGCCTGGCGGGCCAGTTCACCGGATTCCCGGGCGAGTTCGAAGACGCCCTTGCGGTCGGCATTCTTGATCACCGGCACCATCAAACCATTCGGCGTATCGGCGGCAAAACCGATGTTGAAATATTTTTTCAGTACCAGATTGTCGCCGTCGATCGAGGCGTTGAACTCGGGGTATTTCTGCATCGCCTTGACGCAGGCCTTGATCAGAAAGGCAAGCATGGTCAACTTGGCGGCTGACTTGTCGCCGGACTTCTCGTTCTCCTTGTTGATCTGCACGCGGAAGGCTTCGAGATCGGTGATGTCGGCGTCTTCGTGATAAGTAACGGCCGGAATCATGGCCCAGTTGCGCGACAGGTTGGCGCCGGAAATCTTCTTGATGCGCGACAGCGGCTGAACGTCGATTTCGCCGAATTTCGCGAAGTCGATTTTCGGCCACGGCAATAGATCGAGGCCGCCGCCGAGACTGCCCACAAAAGTCGGCGCTGGCGAGGCGGCGCCGGCGCCGGTCAGCACGCCCTTGACGTAGGCCTGGACGTCGCTTTGCATGATGCGTCCCTTGGGGCCACTGCCGCCGACCTTGGCGACATCGACGCCAAGTTCGCGCGCAAAGCGGCGCACCGACGGACTGGCATGGGACGCCTGACCGATCAGTCGCTGCTCCGGCGTCGGCATGTGAACCAGGGGCTGACTAGCGATCAGTTCGGGGTCGCCGGGGCGGATATCGTCACCGGCAACGGCGACGGGTGCGGGGGCGACAGCCGCCGGAGTTGCAGCGGCAGGCACTACGGCGGGTGCGGCGGGTGTCGCTGCCGGTGCCGCAGCAGCAGTTGCGGCCGCCGTACCATCAGCGCCGACTCCTGCAGCAGCGTCTGCTGAATCTATCAACGCCACCAGCGTGCCCTCAGCCACCTTGTCGCCGACCTTGACCTTCAATTCCGTTACGACGCCGGAAACGGGCGAAGGCACATCCATGGTCGCCTTGTCCGATTCCAGCGTGATCAGCGAATCTTCCGCCTTGACCGTGTCGCCGACCTTGACCAGCAGTTCGATGATCGGCACGTCCTTGAAGTCGCCGATATCCGGTACTTTCACTTCAACTATGCTCATGGCTTACACCTTTACCGGGTTGGGCTTGTTCGGATCGAGGCTGTATTTGGCAATCGCCTCGGCCACTTTCTCGCGCTTCAACTGCCCATCGTCCGCCAGCGCCGACAGTGCGGCCAGCGTGATCCAGTAGCGATCCACCTCGAAGAAATGCCGCAGCTTTTCGCGCGTGTCGGAGCGGCCGAATCCGTCGGTGCCCAACACCGTGTAGTGGCGCGGCACCATTGAGCGGATCTGCTCGGCAAAAACCCGGACGTAATCGGATGCGGCAACCACCGGACCCCGCGTTTCGGCCAGGCAGGCGGCGACATGCGGCACGCGCGGCTTGTCCGCCGGATGCAGCAGGTTCCAGCGCGCGCAGTCCTGCCCGTCGCGCGCCAGTTCGGTGAAGCTGGGGCAGGACCACAAGTCAGCCTCGATGCCCCAGTCGCTCTTGAGCAAGGTGGCGGCGGCAATGGCTTCCATGAAGATCGTGCCGGAACCCAGCAACTGCACGCGCGGACCATTGGACGCGGCGCCCTTCCTGAACTGGTACATGCCCTTGAGGATACCGGCGGCCGCATCGGCGGGCATGGCCGGGTGTTCGTAATTCTCGTTCATCACCGTCAGGTAATAAAACACGTCTTCCTGCTCGGTCACCATGCGGCGCAGACCGTCCTGCACGATCACGGCGACCTCGTAGGCGAAGGTCGGGTCATAGGAAATGCAATTCGGCACGGTGCCCGACAGCACTTGCGAATGGCCGTCTTCGTGCTGCAAGCCTTCGCCATTGAGCGTCGTGCGCCCGGCGGTGCCGCCGACCAGGAAGCCCCGCGCGCGCTGGTCGCCGGCGGACCACACCAGATCCATGGTGCGCTGCATGCCGAACATGGAATAGCAGATATACACCGGAATCATTTGCAGGTTGTGCGTTGAATAACTGGTGCCGGCGGCGATCCAGTCGGCCATGGCGCCGGCTTCGTTGATGCCGTCCTGCAGAATCTGGCCGGTCCTGCTTTCCTTGTAGAACATCATCTGGTCGGCATCCTGCGGCACGTAGTTCTGGCCTTCCTGGTTCCAGATGCCGATCTGGCGGAACAGGCCTTCCATGCCGAAGGTGCGCGACTCGTCGACCACGATCGGCACCACGCGCTTGCCGATGACTTTGTCCTTGAGCATGACGTTGAGGCCGCGCACGAAGGACATTGTTGTCGAAAACTCGCGACCTTCGCCGCCGGCCTTCAGCAAGGCGTCGAACGCCGACAGGGGCGGCACCTGCAGCGACTCGGCCTGGCGCCGGCGCGACGGCAGGTAACCACCCAGAGCCATGCGCCGCTCGCGCATGTAGTCGAGTTCCTTCGAGCCCTCGGGGAAGGTCAGGTAGGGCAGTTTCTCCAGATCTGCGTCGCTGACCGGCAGCTTGAAACGGTCGCGAAAAGCCTTGACCGAGGTGGTGCCCATCTTCTTCTGCTGATGGGTGATGTTCTGCGCTTCGCCGGCCTCGCCCATGCCGTAGCCCTTGATGGTCTTGGCCAGGATCACCGTCGGCTGGCCCTTGTTCGCCACCGCCGCCGCGTAGGCCGCATAGACCTTGTGCGGATCGTGACCGCCGCGGTTCAGGCGCCAGATGTCGTCATCGGACCAGGTCGATACCATCTTCAGCAGTTCCGGGTACTTGCCGAAGAAGTGCTGGCGCACGTAGGCGCCATCGCGCGCCTTGAAGGTCTGGTAGTCGCCGTCGACGCATTCCATCATGCGCTTCTGCAACAGGCCGGTCTTGTCCTGCGCCAGCAGGGGATCCCAGTAGCTGCCCCAGATCACCTTGATCACGTTCCAGCCGGCGCCGCGAAAATCGGATTCCATTTCCTGGATGATCTTGCCGTTGCCGCGCACCGGACCGTCGAGGCGCTGCAGATTGCAGTTGATGACGACGATCAGGTTGTCGAGGTGTTCGCGCCCGGCCATGCTGATCGCGCCCTTCGACTCCGGTTCGTCCATCTCGCCGTCGCCCATGAAGGCCCACACCTTGCGCTCGTCGGTGGCAATCAGTTCGCGATTCTGGAGATATTTCATGAAGCGCGCGTGATAGATGGCCTGCAAGGGGCCGAGGCCCATCGACACCGTGGGGAACTGCCAGAAATCCGGCATCAGCCACGGATGCGGATAGCTCGAAAGCCCCTTGCCGTCGACCTCGCGGCGGAAATTGTCCATCTGCTCTTCGGAGAGACGGCCGAGCATGAAGGCGCGCGCATAGGTGCCCGGCGCCGAATGGCCCTGCGACAGCACCAGGTCGCCGCCGTGACTGTCCGACGGCGTATGCCAGAAGTGATTGAAGCCGATGTCATAGAGCGTCGCCGCCGAGGCGTAGCTGGCGATGTGGCCGCCGAGGCCGGAATCGTTCTTGTTCGCCCGCAGCACCATGACCAGCGCATTCCACCGGGCGTAGTCGCGGATTTTCTGCTCCAGTTCGTAGTCGCCCGGCGTGATCGGCTGCTGATCGGCGGGAATGGTATTGATGTATTCGGTGTTGGCGCTGTAGGGCATGTTGATGCCCGTCTGGTGGCCCAGCGCAATCAATTGTTCGAGCAGGAAATGGGCACGTCCGGGGCCTTCATGGGCGATCACCGCCTGCATAGCATCGAGCCATTCACGGGTTTCCTGCGGATCGGCGTCGGCTGACGCGAGTTGGGGGGCAGTTGACATGACATCTCCTCGTAGTGGAGTTATTCGATACCGCCGGACGTGATCCCGACGGACCTCTTTTTCGCAGCATAGACCTTGTTCATGATTCCACCATCTCAAGCTGTTTCGCATTGTAAGACAGTACTTCACAATGCGCAATACGTGTTTTCCGCTACAAGGATCGCTGTGCTATTGGCGTTCCGTGCGTAGGTAGTGACCCTGATGGGGGTGTACCTGATTTCGCCCGGAGGTTTTGGTCGCTACAGTGCGTCTACATCAAAAACCACAAGAGGAGCGAGACATGATTTCATTCAAACGGATGCGGGTAAGCGCGCGGCTTGTCGTTATCGGCGTGGCGGTGTTTCTCGGGCTGGCGCTGATCGCCGGCTATACCCTGGTACAGATCAAGACCGAAGCGCTCGCCGCGCACAGCGAACGGATCAAGCATCTGGTCGAAACCGCGAAGGGAATTGTCGCGGGCTATCAGAAGCTCGAAGCACAAGGCAGACTCTCGCGTGACGAGGCTCAGCTGCAAGCCAAGGAGGCCTTGCGCAGCCTGCGCTTCGGCCGGAACGACTATTTCTTCCTGTACAACTATGAAGGCCGCGGCCTGATGATCGCAGGCAGCCCGAAGATCGAGGGCAAGATCATGCTGGGCAAGACCGACGCCGCGGGCTTCCTGTTGTGGGACGCACTCATCGCCCGCGGCAGGGAAGGCAGCGGCTACTTCGACTATGTGTTTCCGCGCGCCGGCCAGACCGTGTCGAAGCCCAAGCGCGGTTTCGTCATGGGCATTCCCGAATGGCAGTGGATCGTCGGCACCGGCGTGTATGTGGATGACGTCGATGAGGCCGTCAATCAGGCCGCGATTCGCTACGGCGTCGCATCGCTGCTGGTGATGGCGATCCTGGCCTGGTTCTCACTGCTGGTGTCGCGCAGCATCGTCACCCAGCTCGGCGGCGAGCCGCAGGACGCGGCCGAAAGCATGAGGAAGATTGCCAGCGGCGATCTGGGTGTCGACATTGTCCTGGAAAAAGACGACAACCACAGCCTGATGGCATCGCTCAAGGTGATGCAGATGAAGTTGAAAAACATCACGGCGGCGATCCAGGAAAACTCGCTCACTTTGACGCAGCAGGTCCAGGGCTTCGACCAGGTTGCCAGGACCCATGCCGAAACCAGGTCGGACGAAAACTTCCACGCCTTGCGCCGGGCCGCCGGCAGGCTGGGCAAGACGGCGGACGTCCTCGACAAGTCGATCGCCCGCTTCAAGCTCCAGTAGCCATCGCGGCATGGATCGTCGCGGTTGATGACTCTCAACGGAATCGAGGTGATACATGGACCTTTCGACCCGCCTGCAACTCACCCTGAAGGGTGCGGACGAACTCAAGCACAGGACCTGCAAGCTCGGCATGAAGAAGCGCAGCATGCTGATCCTGCTGGACAAGCCGCAATCCGTTCAATACCTGCTCGGCAAGTCGGTATTTACGCAGGGCGAGGTTATCGAGGAAATCCGCGCCCTGGTCACGGAGCAGTTCATTGCCGTGAGCGTGAATGGCGCGCTCCACGCCGCCGGTGCGGAACCAACTGCCGCCGCGCCTGAACCGAACGGCCATCTTCACCTGCATGGCGGCATCGTCATTTCCGAGGCCAAGTTTCTGCTGATCGATTTCTGCGTCGACCACTTTGGCACCGGATCCCAGGCATTTGTCGATGAAATCAGCGCCTGCGGCAAGGAGAACGACCTCGGCTACTGCCTGGGAAAGGTCATGGCGGCAGCGCAAAAACGCTGCCCGGACCAACTTCCGAAGTTGCTCGGCCTGGTCAAGGAAATCAACGAAACGGCCTGACGGGCAATTGGCGGCTATGCGCCGGGAGAACCCGAAACCTCCATCACGGACTGAACCAGTTCGGCGAGCGAACGGACTTCCATTTTGTCCATGACGCGGGCACGATGCACTTCGACCGTCTTGATGCTGATGCCGAGGTCATCGGCAATCTGCTTGTTCAGCCGGCCTGCCGCCATCAAGTCCATCACTTCCCGCTCACGCGGGGTGAGGGCGGCGAGGCGCCTGGCGATTTCGGCGTGCCGCCGGCGCCGACTCTGCTGCTCGCGGTCGGCCGCCAGGCACTGCTCGATCAGGCGCAGGATGTCCTTGTCGTTGAACGGCTTCTCGATGAAGTCGGCGGCACCCTTCTTCAGCGCCGATACCGCCATCGGCACGTCGCCATGCCCGGTGACGAAAATGATCGGCAAAGACGACTGCAGTGCCTGCAGCCGCTCATGCAGCTCCAGCCCGCTGATGCCCGGCATCCTGACATCGAGCACCAGGCAGCCGGCCATGTCCGCGCGCCAGGCATCCAGAAACGCCTCACCGGACGCAAAAGAGCTGACCCGCAAGCCGTTCGACTCCAGCAGCCAGGCCAGGGAATCCCGCATCGCCTCATCGTCATCGACAATGAACACGGTCTGTTCGTTGCCTACCGATTCGTCCGTCATTCTCTGTTCCCCTGTTCTCCAGGCGGCAGCGTAAAACGGAAAATGGTACCGCCCTCCGGATTCGCATCGACCCACAAACGACCATTGTGGAATTCGATGATGGTACGGCAGATATTGAGTCCCATGCCCATACCCTGCTTCTTGGTGGTGAAAAAAGGCATGAAGAGTTTCTCGGTGTCGCCGTCCCCGATGCCGTGCCCATTGTCGCGCACCTCGACCTCGACCTGCGCGCCATCATTCTGCCGGGCAGTGATCGCCAGTTGGCGGCGCTGGCGCGGAGTCTGCGCCATGGCTTCGATGCCGTTCTTGACCAAATTGAGCAGCACCTGCTCGATCATGATCCGATCGGCATAGACCGGCGGCAGCGTAAGCGGAATCTCGACGCGGATGTCGATACCGGCCTTGCGCGCCTCGATATCGGCAAAGCCGATGGCCTCGTCCGCGATATCGGCCAGCGCCACCGACACACGGTTCGGCTCGCTCTTGCGCACGAAGTCGCGCATGCGGCGCACGATCTTGCCGGCGCGTTCGGCCTGGAAGCTGGCCTTCTGCATTGCTTGCAGAAGGTCTTCGCCTGTGTAAGTCCCGCTTTCCAGCCGGCTGACGCAACCCATGGCGTAGTTGCTGATGGCGGCCAGCGGCTGGTTCAGCTCGTGGGCCAGGGTCGACGCCATTTCGCCCATCGAGATCAGGCGCGAGGTCTGTTCCAGCCGCACCTGCTGGCGCAGGTTCTCGTCCTCGATCTGCCGGCTCTCCGTGATGTCGGTGGCGATGACCATGCGCACCACCCGTGCGTCCACCCATTTGATGGCGCGATCGCGCAGGTGATACCAGCGTCCGGAGATCGAATTCTGTATCTCGCCATCGAACAGTTCGCAGGGCAGGTCGGCAAGCTCCACCCGGCTCGGGTCATGCAGCAGCAGCGCCGAATCGGGTCGACAGCAGGCCGTCAGTTCGAGACTGTTGCGACCGACGACATCGTCGCCGAAGATGACGCAAAACGCCTTGTTCGCATAGAGGATTTCATCCGTCACGGCATCCGCGACATAAACCGCCGCATGCAGCCCGTCGAGTACCGCCACAAAACGCTCGTGCGACGCCACCAGTTCGGCGCGGGCGCGAACCGGTTCGGTGACGTCGATCATCGACGCCATCCAGCCGGTCTGCTCGCCATCGGCGTCAATCAGTGGCGAAATATAAAAGCGAACGTCTTTGTATTCGCCGTCGGCGTGCACGATGCGCATCGGGAAGCCGCTGGCCGGAGCCTTGCCGGCCAGTGTCAGCTCAAGGTTGTAGCGCTGGGCCGCGTCGTCGTCCGGTGACCAGTAGGGAAAGGGCGGCATGCAGCCGATCAGCTTGTCGGCGCTCAAGCCCACCATGCGACAGAACGCCGGATTGACGTAGATGATGCGACCTTCCATGTCGATGGCGCGCAATCCGGTCATCACGGACTCTTCCATGGCCTTGCGGAAGGCGTACTCGGCGCGGATGGCGTCCTCGCCGCGCTTGCGGTCGGTGACGTCATGGGCGACGCAGTAGAGGAGCTCTTCCTCCGGCGCCGGATTCACGCTCCACACCAGCCAGCGGTAGCTGCCGTCGGCGCAGCGACAGCGGCTTTCGAACGCGGTCGATGGCTCGCCGCGGGCGAGTTTCTTGACCTCCTCCTGCGTTGCCGGCATGTCGTCGGGGTGCACCAGATCGAGCAGGGCGCCGCCGTACAGCTTCTCCGGCGCCAGGCCGAGTACCCGCTCGAACGCCGGATTGGCCCGCACAATGCGGCCATCGAGACGCACCACGCAGAGCAGGTCGAGCGAGAGATTGAACAGGCGGTCGCGTTCGAGTTCGGCCTTGATCCGGCTGCGCATGTGAGCCCCCAGCGCCCACAGGCTCCAGGCCATCAGCAGGACGAGGCCGCCAATCAGGAACATGATCATGTTCTGCGGCACGGCCGACTGCGTGGCATAGGCCGAGACCCGCAGGCGCAGGCCCTGCCCCGGCGGATTGAGGCTGACCATGTCGCTGACATCGGTCTCCAACTCCACCGCGGAGTTGGCGCCGATCACCCGCTCCTCGGTTTCCAGCACCAGCCGGTACTTCTCCGAGAACCACTCCGGCGCCAGGTAGGTCAGCACGCCGCTGGCCGCGTAGATGCCGATCACGGCGCCACGGGATGCTCGATCGTGCTGTACCGGAACGTGAACCTCGATGGTGGCCTCGCCCTCCGACGACACCAACGGCACGCTGTAGGCGGGCTGCTCGGTGCGGCTTGCGCGCTGGAAGGTCAGCGTCTGCTCAGGCTGGGCCAGGCGTTCGCCGGCGTTCCATGTCTTGGTCTCGAAGGGCACGGTCCACCGCACCACCTGGTCGGCGTCGACCCAGATGATGTGCGTCAGTTCAGGATTGTTCTCCAGATAACGGTTGGCCTGCGCCTGAAACGACTCCCGCTCCAGGCTTCCGTCGCCCAGCCCCTTGGCCAACTGTTGGAGGAACTCCTGATTGTTGGTGAGATGCGTGCGGATGGTCTGCTCCGCCCACTGGATATCCTGGGCCAGGGCATTGCGCTGGGTGGTCTGTTCGTAGCGCTGCAGCACGATGAGCAGGGCGAACATGGCGACGACGAACAGGCCGAGCACCAGATTGGGCAATACCCACACCCAGCCGCCGCGCGGACGGCCGTGGCGAAGGATGGAATCGAGAAAGAAAGGAAGCTTCAAGACGGCAGTGGCCGGAAGGTCGCAGGGAGCCACAGGAATACTCCATCCGGCGCATCTGCGCCATAGGCGTTTTCCCTAATGCGCAGTGCTGATCATGCAGCTTCCTCTCGCCGCCGGACAACGCCCGGATCGGGGTAGGGGTAATGCCTTAGGGGTAATACCCAATACCGTTTTGCCTGTCGAATTTACACAATACCCGTCGAGCAAGCATACGGTCTGTCCAACGGTCTGAGCATTCAGGGCCGGATATCCAAATCTTGCTCCACTTTGCCGCCGTGCGACCCGTTCAGACGGCGGACTTCGTTCACCCTGTAGTTCAGGAGGAGGTTTACCCATGAAGAAGTCGGATTTCACGCAGCACTTCAAACTCACCGCTCTGGCCCTGGGGACGGCACTCGCGCTGTCCAGCGCCGCAGTTTCCGCCGCCGACCCGGTGCACTGGAAGGTACCGGTCGGCTTCGCCACCACCCTGCCGGGCCTGGGCGACACCATTCTCTACGTCGCGAAGCAACTGGAAGACATGAGCGGCGGCAGCATCCAGCTCAAGATCTTCGAGCCGGGCAAGCTGGTGCCGCCGTTCAGCATCCTCGACGCGGTCAAGGACAAGAAGGTCGAGGCGGGCTACACCTGGGTCGGCTACGACCAGGGCAAGATTCCCTCCTCGCCGCTCTTCGCCGCGGCGCCGTTCGGCCTCGAGCCGTGGGAATTCACCGCGTGGTGGTACGAAGGCGGCGGCGACAAGCTGATGGAGGAAGTCTACGCGCCGCACAACACGCATCCGATCCTGTGCAGCATCATCGGTCCCGAGGCCGCCGGCTGGTTCCGCAAGGAGATCAAGTCGGTCGATGACCTCAAGGGCCTCAAGATTCGCTTTGCCGGGCTCGGCGGCAAGGTCATGCAGAAGCTCGGCGCCTCCGTGACCGTACTGCCGGCCGGCGAGATCTTTCCGGCGCTGGAAAAGGGCGCGATCGACGCGACCGAGTTCTCGATGCCCGCCATCGACGAGAAACTGGGCTTCGACAAGATCGCCAAGAACTACTACTTCCCCGGCTGGCATCAGGTCTATACGGCCGAGCACCTGCTGGTGAACCTCGACGTGTGGAAGAAGCTCGACAAGGCGAGCAAGACGGCAATCGAAACCGCCTGCACCGCGGGCGTCATGCGCGGTCTGTCCAAGGGCGAGTTCGTCCAGGTCGCGGCGATGAAGAACTTCGCCGCCAAGGGCGTCACCGCGCGCGTGCTGCCGGAGAAGATGCTGCGCGAACTGGAGAAGGTGACCAACGAGGTGCTGGCCGAGGAATCCGGCAAGGACCCGGCCTTCAAGAAGGTGCTGGATTCGCAGCGCGCCTTCGAGAAGAGCTACAAGGTCTGGAAGGACAAGGCCTACATGCCGCGCAACTGGTAAGCCGTTGATCTGGACCGGCGGCGGCGGGCACGCCGCAGCCGGGATTTTTGCAATCGTCGCAGCAACACCAAGCATTGGACGGAGAACCCCATGACGAATACCACCCACGGCGCGGATGCGCCGGCACCGCATCCCGGCGGGATCGAGCCGCACCTCGACCTTGACACGCTTCTCCACCATACCGAACTGCCCGAGACCGCTTTCTCGCGCGCCGTCGATCCGATCGTGCGCAAGCTCGGCGAATGGTCCTCCCTGCTCTGGCCGCTCCTGGTCGCGATCATCACGATCAACGTCGTGATGCGCTACGCCTTCGGCACCGGACTGATCGAGTTCGAGGAACTGCAGTGGCATATCTATGCCATCAGCTTCCTGTTCGGGCTGGCCTGGATCCTGCAAATCGACGACCACGTGCGCATCGATGTGCTCTCCGAACACTTCAAGTTCCGCAATCAGTGCTGGATCGAGCTGGGCGGCATTCTCATTGCTTTGCTGCCGTTTATCGCGGTCGTCGTCTGGTTCTCGATTCCGTTCGTTAACTACTCATTCACCATTCATGAAATTTCGGAGGCGCCGGGCGGACTGACGCACCGCTGGCTGATGAAGGCGGTGCTTCCGCTCTCCTTCATCCTGCTCGGCATCGCGACCGTCGCGCGCCTGACCCGAGTGCTCAAGGCGCTCTTCTCCAAGAAGCCGGCCAGCGCCAACTAAGGGACCCCGCCATGTCAATCAACGAAATTCTCGCCACCCTGATGTTCGTCACGTTCATCGGGCTGCTGTTTACTGGCTTCCCGGTCGCCTGGGTGCTCGGCGGCCTGGCGATCATCTTCACGGCGATCGCCTGGGGCAGCGACGTCCTGTTCGGCATCCCCACCGGCGTCGACTGGGCCTTCACCAGCGGCATTGTCGACCGCATGTGGGACATCATGAAGAACTGGGTGCTGGTGTCGATCCCCATGTTCGTCTTCATGGGCATCATGCTCGACCGCTCCGGCGTCGCCGAGACCATGATGGTCAGCTTCACCAAGCTGTTCGGCCGCCTGCGCGGCGGCATGGCGATCGTGGTGGCGGTGATCGGCGTGCTGCTCGCCGCCTCGACCGGCATCGTCGGCGCCTCGGTGACGCTGCTGGCACTGCTGGCGCTGCCGCCGATGCTTCGGCTCGGCTACAGCAAGTCGTTCGCCACCGGCACGGTCGCCGCGGTCGGCACGCTCGGCATCCTGATTCCGCCCTCGATCATGCTGGTGATCATGGCCGATCGGCTTTCGCTGTCCGCCGGCGACCTGTTCATGGGCGCGATGATCCCCGGCCTGCTGCTGGCCGCGTTGTACATAATCTACATCCTGGTGCATGCCTACCTCGATCCCAAGGTCGCGCCGGCGCCGGTGGATGTCGAACCATTTACCTGGGGCCTGGTCTGGGAGGTGCTCAAGGCGGCGATGCCGGCATTCCTGCTGATCCTCGCCGTGCTCGGGACGATCTTTTTCGGCATCGGAACGCCCACCGAGGCTTCCGGCATCGGCGCGCTGGGCGCAATGGGGCTGGCCTGGCACAACAAGCGGCTGAACTTCACGGTGCTCAAGGACGCGTCCTACCAGACCTCCAAGACCGTGTGCTTCATCATGGCCATTTTCATCGGCGCCACGGCCTACTCGCTGGTGCTGCGCGGCATGGGCGGCGACGACCTGATCGAGAAGGGACTCAAGGCGCTGCCCTTCGGCCCGGACGGTGTCGTCATCACCGTGCTGTTCATGGTCTTCATCCTCGGCTTCTTCCTCGACTGGATCGAGATCACGCTGATCGTCCTGCCGCTGATCGCGCCGGTCATCGAACACTTCGGCTTCAGCCTGGTATGGTTCTGCGTTATCTTCGCCGTGGTGCTGCAAAGCTCCTTCCTGACACCGCCGGTCGGCTTCTCGCTGTTCTACCTGAAAGGCGTTGCGCCTCCCGAAGTGAAGACCAGGGACATCTACATTGGCATCATCCCGTACAACATCATGATTTTCATCTGCACGGTCATGGTCTATGTGTGGAAGGACCTGGCGCTGTGGCTGCCGTCGGTGGCCTACCGCTAGGGCTATCATCTCCCCATCAGGAGGAACAATGGTCATCAAGGCCCTCACCCTTGCCGGCACGGTCGCGGCGATTTCGATGTTCGCCGCAAGCCCGGCCTGCGCCGCCGCCAAGTACCAGTTCAAGCTGGCGCACGTGATCGCCGCCGGGACGCCGATCGACGTCGCCGCCAGGCGCTTCGCCGACCTGATCAGGGAGCGTACCAGGGGCGAAGTCGAGATCAAGGTGTTTCCGGCCTCGCAACTGGGCGCCGAGCGCGCGATGATCGAAGGCGTGCAACTCGGCACCATCGAGATGTCCTTCACCACCACCGGCGCCATCGGCGGCTTTGCGCCCGAGTTCCAGGTACTCGACCTGCCCTTCCTGTTCCAGAGCTATGAGGCGGCTTATATCTACCTCGACGGTCCCCAGGGCAGCAATCTGCTGAAGCTGCTCGACCGCAAGGGCATGCACGGCGTGGTCTATCTGGAAAACGGCTGGCGCAACTTCACCACGTCGAAAAACCCGATCAAGGGTCCGGGCGACATGAAGGGCCAGAAGATCCGCGTCATGGAAAGCCCGATGTACATGGGCCTGATCAAGACCCTGAGCGCCAGACCGACGCCAATGGCCTATTCCGAATTGCCCAACGCCCTGCGGCAGAAAGTCATCGACGGCCAGGAAAACCCGTCGGTCAACATCTACTCGGCCAGGATGTACGAATCGCAACCCTACATGATCAAGGACCAGCATACCTACAACGTGTTCATCTTCAAGGTCAACGGCAAGGTCTGGAAGGCGCTGCCGGACAGTATCCGCAATACCATCGAAACCACGGCCGTCGAAGTCCGCGACTTCCAGCGCAAGCTGAACCGTGAAGCCGACGCCACCTTCATCAAGCGCCTCGAAGGCAAGGGCATGCAGGTCCATGTGCCGAACAAGGAAGAAGTCAAAGCCTGGCAGGAAGCCACCGCCCCGCTGTGGGAAGATGCGAAGAAGATCGCCACGCCCGCCCTGGTCGCCGAGGCTGCGCAGTTCCGCACCGACTTCGAAGCCGGCAAGTACAAGGCCGAAGAGCAGAAGTACATCGAGAGCTTCAAGAAGATCAACGTGCCGCTTGACGACGTGATGAAGAACTTCAAGTAGCAGCCACAAGCAAACACATGGGCCGGCGGCGCGCCGGCCCATGTGTTTTCCGGTTTCGCCCGCAGTCGATGTCGCCACAGAACTTTTTCCACCACTGAAGGAGCAGGGCCATGGAACACCCGCACGGCCTGTCGCGGATTTACCCCGTAAAGCCCGCGGATGTCTATCTGTTCGCCACCTGCCTGATCGACCAGTTCGCTCCGGAAGCTGGAATGGACACCATCCGCTTGCTCGAGCGTGAAGGCATCACGGTGCATTTTCCCGAAGGGCAAACCTGCTGTGGCCAGCCGGCCTATACCAGCGGCTATCCTGAAGAGGCGCGCGCCGTCGCCCGCCTCCAGCTCGACCTGTTTCCGCAGCCATGGCCGGTGGTGGTGCCCTCCGGCTCCTGCGCGGCGATGATGCGCCACCACTATCCGAAGCTCTTCGCCGACGATCCGCCAGTGCTCGCCAAGGCCGAAGAGCTTGCCCAGCGCATCTTCGAGTTGACCGAGTTCCTGGTCCAGGTCGCCGGTTTCGCGCACCCGGATAGCGGCGAACCCTGCACCGTCGCGTTGCACACTTCCTGCCACGCCCGGCGTGAAATGGGTTCCCACGAAACCAGCGCCGCCCTGCTCGCCAACCTCGAACACGTTGCCGTCGTCGAGCAGGCGCGGATCGAGGAGTGCTGCGGTTTCGGCGGCACCTTCGCCATCCGCCACCCCGACATCTCGGAAGCCATCGTCACGGATAAGGTCGCCAGCCTCAAGGACAGCGGCACGCGCCGGGTCGTCAGCGCCGACTGCGGCTGCCTGTTCAACATCCTCGGCCGCGCCGCGCGCCTCGACGAAATCGCCGGGTCGCCAGCGCCGACTCTTGAAGGAGAGCACATCGCCAGCTTCCTCTGGCGGCGCACCGGCGGAGCGGAGCAATGAGCGCGCGTAAGAACATCCTGGGCCGCCTGCGCCGCGCGCCGGTAGGTGACCCGGCGCCGCTGCCCGAGCTGGCCGCCTGGCGCGCCAGCCGCCCGCCGATTGCGGACGCCGCCTCCGCACTTGCGTTGTTCCGGGCCAACATCGAGGCGGCCCACGCCGAGGTGCATGACACCACGGCGCAGGACTGGCCCGCCCTGCTGGCCCGCCTGGCCGCCGCCAAGGGCGTGCACACCCTGCTCTTCGGACCGACCAGCCTGCATGGAGCGCAGTTGGCCGCGAGCAAGCCGGCCGGCGTGCAGCTGGTGCCCTACGACCGCCCTGTTGAAAAGTGGCGCGACCAGCTCTTCGACGAAATCGACGCCTCGATCACCGGCGCCGTCAGCGCCATCGCCGACACCGGCAGCCTGATCCTGTGGCCCGACGCCAACGAGCCACGGCTCATGTCGCTGGTGCCGGCTATCCATTTCGTTCTGCTCGATGCGCAGCGGATTCATATCGACCTGCATGCCGCGATGAGCGCCGAGGCCTGGGCGACGCGCATGCCGACCAATGCCCTGGTGATCTCCGGGCCGTCCAAGACCGCCGACATCCAGCAAACGCTGGCCTACGGCGCACATGGCCCGCGCGAGCTGATCGTCCTGCTCCGCCATGCGAACGGAGGCCAGCCATGAGCCAGCCCGTGCATTTCCATGCCGCCGCCGACTTCGCCGACCGCAGCCTTGCCGCCGTCAATGATGCCGGCCTGCGCCGCAACTTCCGTAGCGCCATGGATTACTTGCAGACCAAGCGCCGCGCCCAGTTCACCGATGACGGCGAACTGGAGCTGCTGCGCGACCTCGGCCAAGCCATCCGCCGCCACGCCCTGGCCAACCTGCCGGATTTGCTGGAGCAGCTCGAAGCGCGACTCACCGCCAACGGCGTAGTGGTGCACTGGGCCGAGACACCGGCCGCAGCCAATGCCGTCGTGCTAGAGATTGCCGCTCGCACGGACGCCAAACGCTTCGTCAAGGGCAAGTCGATGGTCAGCGAGGAAGTCGGCCTCAACCACGCGCTGGAAGCCGCCGGCATCGAAGCGCTGGAAACAGACATGGGCGAATACATCGTCCAGCTCGCCGGCGAGGCGCCCTCGCACATCATCATGCCGGCGATCCACAAGACCAGGCAGCAGATAGGCGAGCTGTTCGCCGCGCGGCTGCCCGGCGTCGCCTACACCGAGAACGTCGATGCGCTGATCAGCATCGGCCGCGAGGTGCTGCGCCGCAAGTTCGCCGAGGCCGACATCGGCATCTCCGGCGTCAATTTTGCGGTCGCCGAAACCGGCACGCTGTTCCTGGTCGAGAATGAAGGCAACGGCCGCATGTGCACCACGGTGCCACGCATCCACATCGCCATCACCGGCATCGAGAAGGTCGTCGCCAAGCTGGAGCACGTCGCCGCGCTGAACAGCCTGCTGCCGCGCTCGGCCACCGGGCAGGCGGTCGAGACCTACCAGAACTTCATCACCGGGCCGCGCCAGGCAGACGAATTGGACGGGCCGGATGAAGTGCACCTGATCCTGCTCGACAACGGCCGCAGCCAAGCCTATGCCGACCTGCAACTGCGCGCCACGCTGCAATGCATCCGCTGCGGCGCCTGCATGAACCACTGCCCGGTGTATGCGCGCATCGGCGGCCACGCCTACGGCACCACCTATCCCGGCCCGATCGGCGCCATCATCTCGCCCCACCTGCTGGGGCTCGACGCCGCCTATCCGCTGGTTTTCGCCTCGACCCTGTGCCACGCCTGCGTCGAGGTCTGCCCGGTGCGGATTCCGATCACCGATATCCTGATCCGCCTGCGCAACGAAGCCCAGGCGCGGCCGGGCAGCGCCGACGCCACCTTGCGCGGCAGCGGCGCCGGCCGCAAGACACTGGTCAGCACGATCTGGCGCGCCTGGTCGCTGGTCTATAGCCGCCTCCGACTGTATCGCCTGACCTCCTGGTTCATGAGCCGTGGCCGCGCCCTGTCGCCGATCGAACAAGGGGCATGGACGCGCAGCCGCACGCCGCTGGTACCGGCGCCGAAGCGCCTGCGCGACCTGATCAAAGAACGCGGCAAGTGAGCGACCTGATCCGGGCGCTATCCCGCATCCTGCCGCCGCGCCAGGTCATCACCGACCAGCTGCGGCGTCTGGCCTACGGCACCGATGCCAGCTTCTACCGGATGATCCCGGAGGTCGTCGCCGTGATCGAATCCGAGGAGGAGGTTCAGGCCCTGCTGCAGGCGGCGCGCGCCCATCGCCGCCCGGTGACCTTCCGCGCCGCCGGTACCAGCCTCTCCGGCCAGGCCGTCACCGACGGCGTGCTGGCGCTGATCGGGGAAGGTTTTGCCACCTGCGAAATCGGCCCCGATGCCGCCACGGTGCGCGTCGGCCCCGGCATCATCGGCGGCGAGGTGAATTACCGTCTCGCCCCGCTGGGGCGCAAGATCGGCCCCGACCCGGCCTCGATCAACGCCTGCAAGATCGGCGGCATCGCCGCCAACAATGCTTCCGGCATGTGCTGCGGCACGGCGCAGAACAGCTACCGCACGCTGGCCGGAATGCGCGTGGTGCTCGCCGACGGCGCCATCCTCGATACCGAGGACCCGTTCAGCGTTGCCGCGTTCCGCCAGAGCCACGCTGCGCTGGTGGACGAGCTGGGGCGCCTTGGCGCCGCCACCCGTGCCGATGAAACGCTGGCCGCCCGCATCCGCCACAAGTACAAGATCAAGAACACCACCGGCTACAGCCTCAACGCCCTGGTCGACTTCGAAGACCCGATCGACATCCTCGCCCACCTGATGATCGGCTCGGAGGGCACGCTGGGCTTCATCTCGCGCATCACCTATCGCACCGTCGTCGAGGATCCCTGCAAGGCCAGCGCCCTGGTGTTCTTTCCCACCATCGAATCTGCCTGCGAAGCGGTGATCCGCCTCAAACCCGAACCGGTATCCGCAGTCGAACTGCTCGACCGCCCGGCCCTGCGCTCGGTCGAATGCAAACCGGGCCTGCCGCCGGTGATCCGCACGCTCGACGACGACGCGGCGGCCCTGCTGATCGAGGTCCGTGCCGAAACGGCATCTGTCCTGCAGCAGCGAATGGATGCCGCGCTCGGTGCGCTGGCGGGGATTGCCACAGTCGATGCCCCGGTCTTTTCCACCGATCCCGCCACCTGCGAGATGTACTGGAAGGTGCGCAAAGGCACCTTCCCCTCGGTCGGCGCCATGCGCCGCACCGGCACCACGGTGATCATCGAGGATGTCGCCTTCCCCATCGAATCACTGGCGGCCGCCACCCTCGATCTGCAGGCGCTGCTGCAACAACACGGCTACCGCGAGGCGATCATTTTCGGTCATGCCCTGGAAGGCAACCTGCACTTCGTGTTCACCCAGGATTTCGGCGATGCCGCCGAGGTGGAGCGCTACGCCCGCTTCGTCGATGACATTTGCAAGCTGGTGGTCAACACCTACGATGGCTCGCTCAAGGCGGAACACGGCACCGGCCGCAACATGGCGCCCTTCGTCGAAATGGAGTGGGGGCGCCAGGCCACGGACTTGATGCGCCGGATCAAACAGCTCTTCGATGCGGAAAACCTGCTCAACCCCGGCGTCATCCTCAATGACGATCCGCAGGCCCACCTCAAGCACCTCAAGCCGATGCCGGCCGCCGAGGACATTGTCGACCGTTGCATCGAATGCGGCTTCTGCGAGCCGCTGTGCCCGTCGCACCGGCTGACGCTCTCGCCACGCCAGCGCATCGTCAGCTGGCGCGAATTGTCGCGCCGCGCCGCGACCGGCGAGGATGCCGGCGACGTCGGCCGCGACTTTGCCTACTACGGCCTCGACACCTGCGCCGGCTGCGGCCTGTGTTCCACCGCCTGCCCGGTCGGCATCGACACCGGCGAACTGACGCGCCGCCTGCGCGGTCGGGGCCTGGGCACTGCCGCGCAAAAAGCCGGCAACTGGACGGTGGATAATTTCGGCAAGGTGGCGACCGCATCGCGGCTGGGCCTGGCCGTCGGCCATGTCGTTTCCAGCGTGGTCGGCGACGGCCTCGTCGGCCGCCTATCCGGTGGCGCATGGAAGCGCGGCATGCCGCAGGCCGGCAAGGCGCCGGCGCAGAGAGTCGGCGCTGGCGACACGGTGGTTTACTTCCCGGCCTGTGGCGGTCGCATATTCGGCGCCAACACAGCGGACGAGGCCACGCTGCCCGAAGTCATCATGGAACTGCTGACGCGCGCCGGTTATGCGCCGCGCCTGCCGCAAGGCTTCGACAAACTCTGCTGCGGCCAGATGCTGGCCAGCAAGGGCATGGCCGAGGAGGCCAAGCAAATGGCCAATGCCGTTACCGAGGCGTTATTGAAAGCGGCCGACGACGGCAATGGCGGCTTCCATCCAGTCATCATGGACGCCAGCACCTGCTCGGTGCGCATGCAAAAACACCTTGCCGGTCGGCTGCCGCTGCATGACTTTCACGAGTTCGCCCACGACGCGCTGCTGCCGCGCCTGCGGGTTAGCCGCAAGCCCGGCCCCATCGCGCTGCACATCAATTGCAGCGTGCGCCGCGCCGCCTCGGACGAAACCCTGCGCCGGGTGATGGCGGCCTGCGCCGATGAAGTCGTCGAACCCGCCGGCGTTACCTGCTGCGGCTTCGCCGGCGACCGCGGCTTCGTCGTGCCGGAGCTCAATGTGCACGCCCTGCGCAAGGTGCACGAAGCCCTGCCGGCGAACTGTCGCGAGGGGATATCGACCAACCGCACCTGCGAGATCGGCCTCACCGCCGAAACCGGGCGGCCCTACCGCTCCATCGCCTATCTGCTCGAAGAGTGCAGCCGCAGCCAAGAGACGGGCTGCTGAGGACCAGGCTTGCCGGACTGCAAACCTTTAGCCACAGAGGTCACAGAGGTCACAGAGAGAAGACCAAGTGGCGCCTTGCCTTTCTCTGTGACCTCTGTGTCTTGAATTGCGGTTATTGACTCGACCGCTCAGGTGTCGGCGCTGCGACGCTGCAATGCGGCCTTCTGTCGCGCCCGGCTGGCGCGCTTGTCCTTGCGTTGATGCGCGCCGCCCTTTTTCAGCAGCGGATCGAGCGCCAGCGGATTGCGCGGCTTGATCAGCCTCAGCTTGGCTCGCTTCATCGCGGATGGAACTTCACCACCGTACGCCCGTCGGCAATCTGCCTCGGCTCGGGTTTCCAGGCGTGGCCATGGACGATTTCAAACGTGGCTCGCAGGCGGCCGTCGGCATCCCGTGGCCAGGCCTTGAACAGACGTTGCCAGTCGCGCCAGCCCTGCCGGCCGAGCAATGCGTCGCGCACCCCGAGGTGACGCTGGTCGGCGAGGAAGGCGCGCGGCGCGGCATAGGTCAGCGTGATGAGCTCCATATCCATCACCGGATCGGCAAAGCCGGCGGCGACCAGCATGTCGCCCAGATCGTGCATGTCGAGGAAGCGCTTCGCCGTATCACCAGCGCCGACTCTTGCACTGGCATCGCGCAACTCCTTGAGGGTATCGGGGCCGAGTGTGGCGAAGCTGAGCAGGCCGCCGACTTCGAGCACGCGGTGCAATTCGCGCAAGGCCGGCAGCGGATCATCCAGCCAGTGCAGCACGAGATTCGACCAGACCAGACCCAAGGTATTGGCGGCCAGCGGCAAGGCGCGCACATCGGCATTGAGCAGGCGCGGCCCGCGCCCAATCAGGCGCTGCAAACGCGAACCGCGACCGCGGACGGCGCGCAACATGGGCAACGCGAAATCAACGGCCAGAGGGAAAGCCTTCGCATAGCGTTTGTGCAGTTCGCGAATACCATCGCCGGTGGCACAGCCGATGTCGGCGACGCGCTGCGGAGATATCTTTACCAGGTCCAGCCGCGCAGCCATGCGAGTACCCACTTCGCGGGCAAGGACCGCGGCTGAGTCATAGGACTCGGCGGCAGCCGCGAAGTCGCTGCGCATGATGGACTCAGGCGGCGGTGAGTCCTAGTCGGGCGAACAGCGCCTCGTCGCGATCGGCTTCGGGGTTGCCGGCCGTCAGCAGTTTGTCGCCGTAGAAAATCGAATTCGCGCCGGCGAGGAAACACAGGGCCTGCAGTTCGTCGCTCATTTCCTGGCGTCCGGCGGAGAGCCGCACCAGCGAAGCCGGCATGCTGATGCGCGCCACCGCAATGGTACGGACGAACTCGAAGGGATCGAGCGGTGGCGCATTTTCCAGCGGCGTGCCGGGCATCGGCACCAACTGGTTGATCGGCACCGACTCCGGCGGCGGATTCAGGTTGGCGAGTTCGGCCAGCAAGGCGGCACGCGCGCGACGGGTTTCACCCATGCCGACAATGCCGCCGCAACATACCTTGAGGCCCGCCTCGCGCACCTGGCCCAGCGTGTCAAAACGCTCGCTCTGGGCGTGGGTGGTAATCACCTGGCCGTAGAACTCGGGCGCGGTATCGAGATTGTGGTTGTAATAGTCAAGCCCGGCGGCTTTCAGGCGTTCGGCCTGGCCTTGCTTCAACATGCCGAGCGTGACGCAGGTTTCCAGCCCGAGCGCCTTGACCGCGCCGATCATGGTAGCAACGCGGTCGAGGTCCTTGTCCTTCGGTCCGCGCCAGGCGGCGCCCATGCAGAAGCGCGTGGCGCCCTTGTCCTTGGCGGCCTGCGCGGCGGCGACGACTTCCTCGACGTCGAGCAGGGATTCGCGCTCGACCTCACCACCATGGTGGGCCGACTGCGAGCAATAGCCGCAATCCTCGGAACAACCGCCGGTCTTGATCGACAGCAGCGTCGACAACTGGACGGCGTTGGCCTCGTGATTCTGCCGATGCACCTGCTGCGCCCGAAACAGGAGATCGTTGAAGGGCAATTCGAACAGGGCGCCGAGCACCTCGGTATTCCAGCGCTGGGCCGGAACGAATTTGGACGGAGCAGTTTGGGTCGCGGCTGTGGCGGTCATCGCAGTGGACTCGCTAGAATGCAGGAAGGCGCGAATCTTGGTGGAAGGAGCCGGGCTTGTCAATTGCAGCGAGTTTGGCAAATGCGGCGAAACGCGGCGCAAGCGCCCTGTTGCCGCAGGATTGCTTCCTGTGCGCGGCGCCCGGCGGCGATAGCCTGTTGTGCCCCTCCTGCACCGCCAGCCTGCCTCGTTTGACGACCGAGCGCTGCCCGGTCTGCGCGTTGCCGACTCCGGGCGCAAGCATTTGCGGCGCCTGCCTCAAACGGGCGCCGCATTTCGATGCCGTACAGGCAGTTTTTCGCTACGAGTTCCCGGTCGACCGGCTGATCCAGTCGCTGAAGTACGCTCACCGTCTCGCCAGCGCCGACTTCTGCGGCAGGGCGCTGGCGCAGATAGCGGCAGCGTGTCGCCCCGAGCTGATCGTACCCGTGCCGCTCGCGGCGGCCCGCCTCGCACAACGCGGCTTCAACCAGGCCGTCGAAATCGCCCGGCCGTTGGCCCGTGCGCTCGGCGCACCGCTGGAGATCAGCCGCATTCACCGCCACCGCGACACCGCGCCGCAAGCCAGCCTGCCCTGGAAAGAGAGGACGAAAAACATCCGCCATGCCTTCGAATGCACCATCGACCTGAGCGGCAAGACGGTGCTGCTGGTCGATGACGTGATGACCACCGGCGCAACGCTCGACGAGCTGGCGCGAACGCTCAAGACCCATGGCGCGGCACGGGTGGAGGTCTGCGTACTGGCGCGGGCGCTGAAGGATCTGCATGCCTGAATCCGGCAAATGGCCAGTAAGCACCTCGTATAATTAGCAAATGGCCATTCACGATCCAGCCGACAAAGCCCGCATCCGAATGGAAGTGAGGCGTTTCGTTGCCCGCTGCGAGACACAAGTCTCTCTGATCGAACGCGCCGACAGCATGCGGGAACTCTCGCGTCTGGCAACACTGATCGCTTTGCCCTACCTGATCACCACTGAATATGCCGCCCAGGACGCGCTGCGCATGATGCAGGTTCGCGCCGAAGAAAGAGCCCGCGAGTTGATCGCCGACGACATCCAGAATTTTGTCCGCGGCGATGAACACTTGCGCGGCAAGCTCAAGCGTTCGATGTTCGACGCCTGGACCAATCTCACGGGGCCGTTAAGTCACTTGCGTCCGTGGGCGCAATCGAAACTGGCGGCGGCGGAGCTGCAAAACCCGCTCTAGCGCAAGCGATGTTCGATGTGCTGTGCCAGATCGGCCGGCAAACCAGGCAAGGCGCGCGCCTTCTGATAGGCCTCGCGCGCTTCCGAACTCTTCCCGGCGGCATCCAGCGCTATGCCCAAGCCCGCCCACCAGCGACCTTCGTTGGGAGCGAGGCGGGTTGCCGCCTGATAGTGCTCCACCGCTTCCGCGGCGCGTCCGGCGCGATTGAGCAGTGCCGCGGCAAATCCCTGGTACTCGGCACTGCGCTCGCCGGATGCCGCATTCGTCTGCAGCAGTTCCAGTGCGGCCGGCGCCTGGTTGCGCTCCACTTTCAGACGCGCCAGGGCCAGCGTCGATGCCATGCGCACCGGCGCCAGATCCACGCCCGTGCGCAGGAGTTCTTCCGCCTCGTCAAAATGCTTCGCGTCGATCAGCAGCCCCGCCAGCGTCTGTCGCGCCGCGGCATGTTCGGGATAGTGTGCCAGCGCTGCGCGGTATCTGCCTGCCGCTTCTTCCGCATTACCCTGACGCTGCGCCAGAACGCCGCGGCGGTATTCGAGCTCGGCACGTTCCGCCGGTGAAGGCAGGCGCTCTTGTTTGTTGATGTGTGGGTCAGCCGAAACCGGCGATACTTTCGGCAAAGCCGCCACCGGCGGCCGGGGCGGCGCGACAGCGCTGGCGACCGGCTTCGGCGTCGTCTTCGGCGCGATCGCCGGCGCCTTGGGTGGCGGCTCGGGGGCAACCACGGGCACCGTGGACAATGCATCCGCCATGCGCAGGGAAGACGGCTCGCGGCTGGCCGCCGAGGCGGGTGCCGCGGCGCTGACCGACTCGGTGCTTGCAGGTACTGCCGGCACTGCGGCTACCGTCGATACGGCGGGAGCTACGGCTACGGGAGGCGCGACTGGCAGTTCCGGGTTGCCGGTTTGCGTGGCGTACCATGCCGCAGCACCTGCAGCCGCCACCAACGCCATGCCGAGCCATAGCCGCGACAAACCGCGGTCCGGCTCCCGACGCGTCGCCAGCGGCGTGACGGCCGCGGGAAGACCCGCACGATCGCTATCGCCGGCGCGGCGCGCATCCAGATCGCGCAGCATCTTGTTGACCAGACTCACCGGACTACCACCATTACCACCAGTGCCACCAGTACAACTTGCGCAGTCCTTCGGTATCGCGACCCGCCAGTTTGACGTGTTCGCGACTCACCTTCGCCTTGCCCTCGCCGTAGGCAAGCAGCATGGACTTGTGGGCCAGCACATTGACCAGGCGCGGCGTACCGCCGGACAAGCGGAACAACAGGCGGGCACTGGCGGGCGGAAAAATGTCGCCATCACGATGACCCGCCACGCGCAGGCGATGCGCCAGATAATGCGCGGCTTCCTGCTGCTTCAGGCCCGGCATGCGGTAATGGAACACGATGCGCTGACGCAGCTGACGCACGGCAGGATTTGCCAGCTTCTGGTCGAGTTCGGGCTGGCCGAACATCACCACCTGCAGCAACTTGAATTTTTCCGTTTCCAGATTCGACAACAGCCGCAAGGCTTCGAGGCTTTCCAGCGACATCGACTGCGCCTCGTCGATGCAGATGATTACCTTCTTGCCCTGCGCCGCCAAATCCAGCAGATGCTGGTTGAACTCCTTCAGCAGGTGAAACTGGTAGTCGAGACCCTGCAGCCTGAGGCCAAGTTCCTCGGCAATCGCAATCAGCAGAATGCGCGGCTCCAGCGTCGGATTGGGCAGGTAGGCAACCGCCTGATCGTCGTTCAGGGTCGCCAGGAAGCGGCGACACAGCAAGGTCTTGCCGGTGCCGACTTCGCCGGTGATCTTGATGAAGCCTTCGCCCGAGTTAATTCCTATCAGCAGCGTGTTGAGGGCTTCCTGATGGGCATCGGCCGAATAGATGAAGCTGGTATCCGGCGTGATGCCGAACGGGAGTTCCTTGAGGCCGAAGTGGTTGAGATACATTCGGAATCCGCTTCAGCAGGAATCGTCTTCCGCGCCGCGCAGAACTACTCTGCAGGCCGGACGGACGGGTAAGCCCGCACGCGCTCCTGAACGTCCTTGATGTCCTGCGCCCACGCGCGGTCAGTGTCAATGATGGTGGGCTTGATCAGGATGACCAGTTCGCGCTTGCTCGCCGACGAAGAGCGCTGGCCCAGCGCGTTGGCCACGAAACCGGTGGCCCCCGGCAGTTGCGAACGATCAGAGGACTGTGCCTGACGCATCAGACCGCCAATCGCCACGATGTTGCCATCCTGGACGCGGACGATGCTGTCGGTTTCATTGATCCGGCTCAGGGCAAGCGGCAAGGTGATCTCGCCGGTGGCACCCCCCAAATTGATGACCTTGTTGCTTTCCGTAATCGTGGTGATCGCCGGATGCACATGCAGGATGATGTTGCCGTCCTCGTCGATCTGCGGCGTCACATCCAGCGAGATGCCCGAGAACATCGCCTGGAATTGCGGCGTGATCGTCGAGGGGCCGGTGACTCCAGTGGTGGTGGTGGTTCCGGCGGCTACCACCAGGTTGTTGACGAAGATCCCATCTTCGCCGACCTTGAGTACCGCTTTCTGATTGTTGAGCGTGGCGATGCGCGGCGAAGACAGCACGGAAACACTGCCCTGGGTTTCAAGGAAATTCAGCAGGGCGGCAAAATTGGCTGACTGGAAAGCCAGGCCGATAAAGCCCTTGCCCAGCGCCGACACGGCAATCGACCCGAGTTGGCCCGGCGTCACGGAAAGCGCAGGCGGAACGACACTGCCTGCAGCCTGCGAGGCCGCGGTACCGACCAACTGCGCAGCACTGCCGACGCCTACTGCCGCCCCCGTCTGGGCAACCCCGATCCCTGTGCGGCTGTTTGGCCCGCTCTTGAAAGCACCCCAGTTAATACCCGACTGGTAACCATCGGAAAGCTCGATGTCAATAATCTTGGCTTCCAGCATGACCTGCCGCTCGGCGACCAATTGGGTCGCCTTGAGATATTTTTCCACGTTACGCAGCTCATTGGGCAGCGCACGGACCAGCACCACCCCCGACGAAGGATTGACAACGACGCTGCGTCCGTCGACGCTGCCGACGATTGTCCCCAGCGCGCGATTCAGGTCACCCCAGAAATCGCTATCGGTAGTCATGCTGACGTGGCTGGCGTCGACGCTGCGCGCGGCTGCCGCCGCATTGGCAGTCTGCCCGGCCGTCGGCGACGCGGTTGGCGTGCCTCCCGTCGTACCCCCGCCACCTGTCATGGAACTGCCGGCGACCCGCAGATCACTGGTGCCGCGACGGCGGCTGGACAGGTAATTGATCTGGAAGACGCGCGTCTTCATGGTGTTGGGTTCGATGAAAATGCGTTTGCCCTGGACGCGGTACTCGTAGCCGTAGAGTTCGCGGATGGTGTCCAGCGCTTCGAGCAGGGTCACGTCCTTGAGATTGATCGTGAGGCTGCCGCTTACGTCGGGCGGCAACAGCATGCTGTAGCGAGTGCCGGATACCAGCGCCATGAAGACCTGCGTGGCCGGCGCATTGACCACCGAGAGATCGAAGCGCGGCTCCGTCGCGGCTGTCTCGATCGCCGCCTGCGGCGCCAGTGGCGGCATCAGCGACTTGTCGGTCACCCCGCCATGCGGCGTCCTGCGTTCCGTCGCCGATTTCAGCAGCACATCATTGATCTGGTCGCGCACCTCGTTACCGGCGCGCGGCGGCGCGGCACAGCCGGCCACGGCTCCCGCGAGAATCAGCAGCATCCAGCGCGCATGGAGTGCAGGTTTCATTTTTCCGTGGTTCCCATGGTTCCCTTGGTTCCCGTGGTGCGCCGTTTTGCGCCAGCCGCCTTCTTTGTCGGCACTTTTTCAATGGCAGGCATGACCTTGATGACTTCGCGCCCGCTCTCCCCTTTCAGCACTACTTCGCTTTCGCTGATCTTGACCACGCGCTTGTCACCGAGTTTGTCTCCGACCGCAACATACTGTCCGTTGATGACGGCCGCCGACTTGCCGCCAGGCCGCAAAATCACTGTCTGCACCCCGCTCTCCACCGGCACCGCGACGCTACCTGTCTCTGGCGTCATAAGAGCCCCCGCCGGACGCGTTGGATCAGGCACCTGAGCCAGGGCGGTCGCCCCCACGACAAACCCTGCGAATAACAGCGAGCGCACGTAGGGACGCATCATACAACCAACCAGTTGCGGTCGAGGCTCAAGGTATACACACGCAACACCATGATGTTGCGCGGATGTTTCTCCACCGTCAGACTGACGCTGTTCCACATCACGCGCTGCGGCATTCGTTCAAGTTCCGCCAGGTAGTTCAGCAGATCATTGTAACTTCCCGCCAGCCTGATCTCGATGCCGTGTTGATAAATGCCCTCGACCGCAGCAGACGCCGCCTCTTCCTGGGCGGGACTGTCTTTGCCCGTATCCTTCGTTTTCTGCGCTATCTTGCCGATCGTCGCCTCGATCTTTTCCGCGGCGGCGGCAGCGCCTACCCGAGTCGCCGGCAGTGTTTTCAGATCGAGCAATTCAATGGCGCGGTTTTTCGCCAGCAGTCCTTCGAGAAAACCCTGCATCCGTGCCGGCGGCACCATGCCTGACTCAAAGCTCGCCAGCCGTTGGCCGATCGCCGCCATTTCCTTTTTCGCCTGCGCCAGGCGCTGCCGATTGCCGGCATCCGGATCCGCGTTTTGCGCCTTGAGTACCGCCGCCAGCGCCTTCTGTTGGGCGAGATTCGCACGCGCCGTGGCTTCCACCCGGCTTGCGCCGTGCGCCTTGAGCAGGAACGGGTCGATCGTGAACTTGAAGATCAGAAAGCCGCCACCCAACAAGATCGCAGCGGCGGTGATGGCGCGTTCGCGACGCGTCAGCGCGGCGAATTTCGCGGCCCACTGCGCCCACTGAGCGGCCAAAGCACTCATTGCCCGGCCTCCTTCGCCTCGACCAACTTGGGCATCAGGACGAAATCGATGGAACGCGGTGCAAGAGTCGGCGCTGGCGGGACGGCGGCGACCTGCCCGACCGGACGCACAACAGCGGGCGGATCGGTACGACTCATGGTCAAGGCCGCAAAACTGCGCCCCTGAAATGCTATCTCGGTACCCAGGCGGCGAATGTAGTCGGGCAGGGCGGCTGGATTCAGCATGCTGCCGCGGATTTCCATGTCATTGCCCCCGGATCCAATGGTAAAGCCCGTCAGCCAGAGGCCTTCCGGCACCTGGCGGGCGAAGCCGCGCAGGTACTCGGCAAAGCCGCCGGTGCTGCCGATGGCGCCGCCTTCCAGCAGGCGCGCGATGTCACTGCGGCGGCGCAACTGGCCCTCCGCGCTCTGGAGTTCGGCGATCACTTGCGGACTGGGTTTGCGCACCGCCGCGGCCTTGGTCTCGGTGTCCACCTGGACCTTTGCCGCCTTGAGTTGCGCTTCGACGGCCGTCGCCGCTTCCTTGCGCGTCATCGCATCCTGCCTGGCCCAGCCGCCGACCGCCGCCAGCACGGCATAGAGCACCACGGCGGCAATCGCCACGTTGTTCAGCGTAAGCAGATCGCGCTGCTTGAGAAAGCGCGGATGATAGAGATTGATCTGCGCACTCATGCCACCACCGGTTCGTCGCGCAGCGCCGCACCGATTGCGCGCAGGCATTGAAACTGGCGCAAGGGGTCGAGCAGGGCCGGCACCGCGCCTATGTCCAGTACGCCTGACAACTCCAGCGGCACGACAGCGACCGTCAGGTTGGCCCGCAGGTAGCTGATGAAGCCATCGACGCCGGGGATCGGCGCCACCAGAAAACTGGATAGCGAAATCGCGCTGTACAGGCGATCGAAGTTATCCAGCGAGCGCTGCACGTCCAGCGCGATACGCTCGAACAGCGCGTTGCGCCGCTCGGCATCCGCCGCGATCAACTGGCGCGCGGAGATGTCGACATGGCGCACGACAAGCAGCTCGCCGCCCTGAGTGAAGGTAAGCAGGCCTTCATCGTCATCGAAGATCAGAGTGGCCAGACCGCGGCCTTCCTCCTCGAACAGCGCCGCCAGATTGCGCTGCGAGATTTCGGGCAGATCGATTGCCGTCAGCGGCACCTTGGCTGCCTGAAACGCCTGCACCAGCGGCGCGATGGTCGACTCCGGCGACAGCGCGGCAAATACCTGTGGCGCCCTGCCATCGGATGGAATCGGCAACAAGTCGATGGCGGCGGTATCGACCGGAAACTCGACCTGGTCCTTCAGCTTCCAGCGCGTCACTTCGCGTGCTTCGTCGGGCACACCCGCGACCGCATCGGTCTGGATCAACTGATACTTGCCGTGGCGTAGCAGCGCCGTGCAGCGGTAACGGCCAAGCCGCATCGGCCTCCTCAGCGCGGTCAGAGTCGCCGCATCGTCGATGCCCTTCTCGACCGAATCGGCCGCCAACACCAGCGGCTTGCGACCGGGCTCACGACGAATATGCACAAAGTCGGCCCGCGCCTCCCGCAGTGCAACGGACAGCCAGCCTTGTTCAGTTCTTCGTTTGAAAAAGTTTGGCACTGGACTCATCGATACCCATTATCGGGGCGATTATACTAACCAACAACCTGCCGCAAGCCACGATATCAAGAGGGAATCAATTGTTAATGCATCGTTAGGCGTGCGCTGGAAATAGCCGGGAACGTTCGGCAAGGACAGGGTCTTGAACAAGCGCGGCGGCATAAATCGGTATGCGGCGAATGCCGCCGCGCGAACTCCGCCGTTGTAGCCCTGGTCGAACCACTGCCTATGGTAGGCTGACAGCCGTTGATCCAACTGGAAACTCGTCATGCTGACGATCTACATTCACGATCCCAAGAACTTGGTTTCCCATGCTGGTCGAGCAGGCTGCCCGGAACGATTGCTGATGCCATGAAGATCGCCGAACTACTTCAGTCGCTTGCGGACGCACAAGTCCACTATGTGCCGGTCGGCGGATTGGCCGTCGTTTGCATGGTTTTTTGCGCGCCACCTTCGATATCGATCTGGTGCTGGCAATGAAGCGCATCGCCAACCGGCCCAGGGATCGAATCGACATCGAAGCTCTCGAAAGAATCCTGCGCGGCGAAGATCCGAATGACAGAAACGAAGCCACGCCAGCGGGCCTCAATTTCGGAAGCGCTCGTGCTTGCCCGTCTTGCGCAGGCCGAACAAATGAGCGAGTTCTTCATCGAGATGTGGCTGCAAAATCCAGCCATGGCCAGACAGGCCGGCGCCCGAGTGCACGCGATGTTGTCGCTGCTTGGCGCCGTGCCGGACTCTGTCTGCCGGGGATTCCGCTTCGCGCGCGGGCAAGCGCCGACTTTTTGTCGGGGACCGTGAAGTGAAGGAACAAGCACTGCACACGATGGCGTCGTGTTCAAGAAATCGAGCCTGGCCCCTTTTGCTCTCGTCGAGAGCCGCCATGCCGCCTTCTGGCAGAACCGCCGTACCGCCAGCGCCGACTTTCGCCGCGAGCCGTGAAGTGAAGGAACGAGCGATGCGAACCATGAAACCGTGGTCGATAAAGCGAGCCTGGCCCCTTTTTCTGTTCCTGTCCTTATTTGCAGGCGAAGCGGCGGCGGCGGTGTGCACCAGCCTGAGTGCGGGTGACTGGAACGTAATCGGTCGATGGAGTTGCGGGCATATTCCCGTAGCCGCGGATACAGTGGTGATCGCGCATAACGCTGTTCGTATGCGCAACAACTACACGGTTGCCGGCGTCACGATAAATGCGGGCGCGGTGCTGAACGATGACGGCAACGACCTGACCGTCAATGGCAACGTCGTCATCAACGGGCAGTTGGGTATCAATCAGGGCGGCGCGCTCAGGATGAGAACAGCGGGCGCGACTTTGTCCGGCACCGGCATCGTCAAGGATCTCACCATCGAGATTGACGCAGCGAATATTTCCATTCCGGCAGGATCAACTCTGGATTTCGACCCGAACGCGGAGATCGACGTCGGCGCGAACCTGGCGGGCAGCCTAACCATCAGCGGTACCGTAACTGCGGCGACGCAGGCTGCGGGGGATCGCGTTATTCGCGTGTCGACCGGCGGAACATTGACGGTGGGGTCCACCGGCGTTGTCGACGCTCCGAATTCGCGGCTAGAGGTGCGCAATGGTGCAACGGCGACCAACAATGGCACTATCACGGTTCGAGATTTGCGCGGGCGTACAGGGACCCCGACACCTGTGTTTACTCAGGGAGTCAACTCGACACTGAATGTCAGCGTGGCTCTGTGCGCCGCCGCCAATCCATGTACGTTCAATGCCTCGGCAACGGGCAACACCGTCAACTACAACGGCGCCGCACAAACGGTGTATTCACCGGTCGGCGCCACCTACGCCAATCTGACCCTGAGTGGCAGCGGTTCTACGACCTTGCCCACGGGCTTGACGGTCGAGGGCAATTTCACCATGTCCAGCACGGCGACCACGACTGCACCGGTCGCCCTCACGGTGGGCGGAAACTTCAGCATCGGTGCGGGCAACACCTTCACGCCCGGCACCGGTACGGTGACGCTCAATGGCGCGGCCGCGCAGATAATTAGCAGCGCGAACCCCGTCAACTTCAATAATCTAACGGTTACGAACGGGGCCAGTCCGAACATCACATTGGCAACCAATGTAACCGTAACCGGCGCGCTGACGGGTTCGGTAACGCTTACCTCCACCTGCCCGACCGATTACACGCTGACTTACAACGGTGGCGCCACTGTGACGCATAGCTGTCCTCCCACAGTGGTGGTCAACTCGATCAATCTTGCCAATCCCAGTCCGACCAGCGCGCCCACTGTTTCGTGGACAGTGACATTCAGCATCGGCGTGACCGGGGTCGACGCGACGGCCTTTGCGCTCGCCGCAAGCGGCATGAGTGGCGCCTATATCACTGCGGTGACGGGCGGCGGCACGACCTGGACGGTCACCGCCAACACCGGCATCGGCGCCGGCACGCTCGGCCTGGATCAGACCGGTCCCGGATCGGTGGTTCCGACATTGACCGGCACCCTCACTGGGCAGGTCTATACGATTACTTCCACGCCACCGCTGGCCGACTACCGCATGGACGAAGCGCTCTGGACAGGCAGCGCCAACGAAGTGGCAGACAGCTCGGGCAACGCCAATCACGCTCAGGCCCTCAACAGCGCCAGCACCACCGACGGTTCGCGCGCCATCGCTGGCAACCCCGGCACCTGTCGCTACGGCGTATTCGACAACGGCGGCACCATTACCCAAGGCTATGTGCAGACGCCCCTGCCCAACCTGACCACCGATTTCACCATCGCGGCATGGATCAGGTCGACCAACAACGCCATCGCCGGACAGCGCATCCTGATCGACGACAACAACAACACCACGGGCTATGGCTTCAGCCTGGGCGACGGCGCGGCGGGGAGATTGCGCTTTTTCTCGCGCGGCGTCACGCCGGTGATCTTCGATTCCACCTACACCATCGCCAGCAACACCTGGTACTTCGTCGCGGCGGTGGCGAACATCACCAACCAGAAACGCACGCTCTACGTGTTCGACAGTTCCGGCGCCCTGCTGGCGAGCGACGCCGAGGGCGCGGCATGGACCGGCACCTGGGGCAGCGACGCCGGCCCGGTATCCATTGGCGCGGAAACCAATTCTTCCGGCGAACTACCGGCTACTTACCATTTCCACGGCAATCTGGATGAAGTCAGGGTGTACCAGAAGGTGCTGAGTCAGAACGCCCTCGCCGCCATCGCGACCCAGACCCATGCCTGCCCCATGCCCGACCATTACGAACTGTCCCTGCCGAGCGCCAGCATCAGTTGCCTGCCAAGCACCGTAACCGTGACCGCCTGCGCCGACAGCAGCAGCCCCTGCAGCAACCCCTCGCCGAACGTCACGAACGAAACCGCCACGCTGGGCACCAGTGCCGGCACGCTCGGCGCCACCACCGTGACCTTCAATGCCGGCGGCATTGCCACAACGACGCTCAGCCATCCGGCGGCCGGCAACGGCGATCCGGCGACCGTGACCCTTTCAGGCGAAAGCTATGCAGCCACAAATGCGCGCCAGTGCTGCCCGGATGGAACGAGTTGCGTGGTTGCCAACAGTTGCGCGACGACATTCAGCACGGCCGGCTTCGTGGTTTCCGCATCGGCCGGCGGCGGCGTGGCGACCATTCCCGCTCAGGTGGCGGGGACCGCGTCGGCCCAGTACTACCTGCGGGCGGTGAAGACCAGCACCACCACCAAGGCCTGCGAATCGGCATTGGCAGGGGCAAATACGATTAACTTCGCTTACGAATGCAACAACCCGACAAGTTGCTGGACCAGCAACCTGATGAGCGTGAACGGCGGCAGCGCAACGACCATCGCCCGCAACAACAACGGCAGCGTGTCGAGCTACACGTCCGTCGGCATGACATTCGACGTCGACGGCAATGCGCCCTTCACCTTCAATTACAGCGACGTCGGACTGGTCACGCTGCACGTTGCCAAGACCGTGAATTCGGCGCCACTGTCGGGTTCCTCGAATGCCTTCGTGGTGAAGCCGGGCGGATTCCTGTTGTCGGCCATTCCCGGCAATCCCGCTGCAGCCGATGCGAACGGAGCGACATTTGTCAAGGCTGGCGCGACGTTCAGCGCAACAGTGACCGCCACCACCTCGGATGGCGTCACTGCGGCGCCCAACTACGGAAAAGAGACCGCTGCGGAGGGCGTCAAGCTCACCGCGAATCTGGTGGCCCCGTCCGGCGGCGCGTCTCCGGCACTTCAGAATGCGACGGCCTTCGGCGCCTTCACCAACGGCATCGCCACAGGCACCACCTTCGCCTGGAACGAGGTGGGCATCGTCACCCTGACCCCAAGCGTGGGCGACGCCAACTATCTGGGCGTGGGCGACGTCACCGGCACCGCGACCGGCAATGTCGGCCGCTTCTATCCCGACCATTTCGAAACCACGGTCACGACCGCCCCCATGAGCTGCGGCGCCTTGTCGTTCACCCCTGCCTGCCCGTCGGGGAGCCACCTCGCTTACTCCGGCCAGTCCTTCACGCTCGGCGTAACCGCCTATACCCTGGGCGGCACCAGTGGTGTCGGCATCACCAGCAATTACAGCGCTACGGAGTCCTTCGCCAAGGCCGTGACACTGACCGCCTGGGACGATATTGGCAGCACGACATTGCAGAACCCGCCCGCAAGCGGCGGTGCCTTGACCGGCAATTCAGTTCCAGCCGCCAGCTTCACCAGCTTCACCGGCGTGGCCAGCGCGTCGCCGGTCTATACCTACACGGCAAGCCCGACGGCGCCAACCAACGTGTATTTCCGGGCGATCGACACCGACTCGGCAAGTTCGCTGAATGCCATCCCGGCCAATTCGGTGGAGGGCGGCCTCAAGGTTGTCAGCGGCCGCCTGCAGATCGAGAACATGTACGGCCCACCTCCCTCCAGGCTCGGCGCCAAGGCCCGCGCACTTTACTGGAATGGGACGCAATGGGCGCTGAACAGCCGCGACACGGCGTCCGGTGCGGCGACCGGAAACTTTTCCTTTGGCGATACCAGCACCTGCGTCACGCCGACTTTTTGCGGCATTACGCTGTCGAGCGCGGCCGCACTGCCCGGGGCCGATGGCGAGTTCCGCCTGGTGCTGACTCCGCCCACTTCGGGCAGCGACCGCCGCAGCGTATTGCTGAATTCGACACTGTCGTACTTGGCAGGCAGTGGCCGCGAGACCTGGGGCAGCTTCCGTGCGCCCTACATCTATCAGCGGGAGCGCTAATGACAATGCCACCCCACACGGCAGCGCCAAGCCAGGCCGGATTCACCCTGATAGAACTCGTGCTGGTGATTGTTCTGCTCGGCATCCTCAGCGCCGTCATCGCGCCGAACCTGACGCGCGCCGGCGTCGATGGACGGAATTTCGTGGACCGGAGCTTCAACAGCATGCGCTACGCACAGAAGCTAGCCATTGCCCAGCGGCGGACGACTTTCGTCTGCATCGGCGCCGATTCTCTGGCGGTCGGCTTTGCCACGGGCTGCGCGGCCCCGGCCAGCGACCCGGGCGGCGGGGTGATCAATTTCAACAATACCGCGGTTTCCATGACGCCGCTCGAGTTCAGCTTCGATGCGCAGGGACAGGTCGCGGCCCAGCACGACATCGTGGTCAGCGTGCCCGACACCGGCGATTCCTACACGCTGCGGGTCGAGGCAAACACCGGCTATGTGCATGCACAGCCCTGAGCGGCGGCATGGCGGATTCACGCTGATCGAGACGGTGTTTTTCATCGTCATCGTCGGCGTGGCAATGGCCGGACTGGTTTCCGTCCTGGCCTCGGCCATGCGGGGCGGCGCCGACACGGTTTCGCAGAAGCAGGCGCTGGCGATTGCGGAGGCGATCGTCGAGGAAATCGCCCTCAAGCCGTTTACCTGGTGCGATCCCGATGACCCTGCCGCCGCAACCGCAACCGGCACCGGCGACTGCACCGCCCCGGCGCAGAATCATGAGGGCGCCACTCGCGCCGACTATGACAATGTCAGCGACTACCAGGGCATCGCCTCGATCGCCAGCCCGGTGACGGAGCAAAGCGGAACCTATTCCTTTCCGGCCGGCTTTGCCGTCAGCAGCCTGAGCGTGACGGCCGAAGCCCTCGGCGGCTTGCCCGCCGTGGACTCGCTGCGCATCACCGTCACCGTCACCGGTCCGGGCACCACGCCCGTCACGCTCGACACCTATCGCACACGCTATGCGCCGAATTTCGTCGACTAATCCGTCGCCCCGCCGTCCCGCCGGAGCCGACTTTGGCTTTACGCTGATCGAGCTGGTCATTGTCATGGTGCTGATCGGCATCCTCGGCGCGGTGGTGGCAATGTTCGGCAGCCCGATCCGCGCCGGCGTCGAAGGCCAGCGCCGCGCCGAACTGGCGGATGCGGCAGACACGGCTTACCGGCGGATGGCCCGGGATATCCGGACTGCTGTCCCGAACTCGATCCACCTGATCGACGCCCAGACCATCGAGTTCATCCCCAGCAAGGATGGCGGGCGTTATGCCTATGACGAAGCGGGCGACACGGGAAATTCGATCAGCTTTACAAGCGCGGCGGATGTGACCTTCGACGTGATCGGTTCCACGTACGCCGCCATTGGTGCGGGAGATTTCATCGTCATCGGCAACTGGGGCTTTGGCCAGACGCCGGACGCCTATTGCCCGTCCGCGGCCGTGTGCAATCGCGCCGAGGTAGCCAGCTTCGCCAGCCCCACCGTGACGCTGGTATCGAATCCGTTCGCCTCGCCGGGCGGCCCGGGCCCGACCATATCGCCACCGGGGCAGCGCTTTCAACTGGTTGACGGCGCCGAGAGGGCGGTGACCTTCCGCTGCGACGCCGCGACCAGGCAGTTGATTCGGTACTGGAACTACGGTTGGGGCAGCGCCTATCTGACCGGCGCCTCAGCGGTGCTGGCGAACAATGTCGGCTCCTGCGATTTTCAGTACGTCGCCTACCATTCGCAGACCTGGGGCCTGTTCCGCCTTGAATTCACCATGCAGCACGCCGACCTGCCGGGCGACGCGGCGGTGCAACTGGTCTATCAACTTCATGTCAACAACACGCCCTAACCAGAACCTGCGCCAGCGCGGCGTCGGCATCATAGCCGCGCTGATGGTGACGCTGCTGATCGGCGGACTGGCGGTGATGCTGGCGCGTATGACGGCGACCCAGGCCGTGTCATACGCACTTGACGACCGCGGGGTTCGCGCTTACTGGGCGGCACGCGCCGGGCTGGAATGGGGCTCGTATCAGCGCGCGAACAGCTCCTGCGCCCCCAGCACCATCGTGGCCATGCCTGCCACGGCCACGAGTCTCACGGAATACCAGGTGACGGTGACCTGCACTGGCTCCGGCCCCGTCCTGCTGACAGCCACCGCCTGCGCACCGGCCTCGGAGTGCGGCGCGCCAACTACGGCCACCTACGTCGAGCGCGTGGTAACGCGCACCATGCCCTAGCCTGGAAGCGCTCCGGCTCAGTTCATGGATTTGCCCATCACCGCCAGACGCATGGCTGCCGCTTGCCGGCAGCTTGCGGACGCCACGCCATGTCGAAACCTCAACCTTGCGACGCTGGTGCTCTTCTGCGCCCTGCTCTTGCCGTTCACTCTGACTTACCACCGCTATCCCATTCCCTCTTTTTACCAGGAATGGCTGGCCATCTTTCTGGCCCTGGCGGCGGCAATCCTGGTGGCAAGCAAAAATCTCGGCGCGCGCTTCGATCTGCCGTTCGCAGCTTGGATTCCGCTGGCCCTGTTGCCGAGTGTGTTGCTACACCTCGCGGTCGGCAACGACCTGATAGTGCATGGACCACCGCTGTACCTGATTTCGATCGGCAGCGCCGTCCTGTTGATGATAGTCGGCCGGAAGCTTGGCTCGCCCAAGGAGGCCATCCCGCTCGCCGATGTGATGGCGGCGGCATTGGTGACGGGTGCGCTGCTGTCATGTGTCGCCAGTTGGCACTGGCGATTTCAGACCGGTGTTTTCGATCCCTTGCCGTGGTCACCGAGGGGGGGATGGTTTGGCCAGCGCAATCAGAACGCGCTGCACATCTGGCTTGGAGTAATCGGGATCAGCCATTTCGTGCTAAATCGCAAGCTATCGTGGTTCTATTTTCTGGTTTGCATCGAGATGCTGACCGAGACCGCGATTTATACCCAATCGCGCAGCGTCTATTTGTATGCGGGCTGCGGACTCGTTCTCGGAGTTTGGGCAGCGGCAAGATCCAGCTCGCGAGACACACAAAGACGCCTTCTGCTGATCAGTTTTTTACCCGTGATATTTCTCGGCGCAATTCAGGGAGCGCGCTTGCTCCTGGATCGCGATTTGGGCGGCGATTCGGACGCCATCCAACGTTATGCGCCCGCGACCGTTAGCCAGGACGCGCGTCTCGGACTCTGGCTTACCGCGTCGCAAATTACGCGGGCCAATCCATGGGTCGGCTCTGGTCCGGGGAGCTTTATCCGTGAATCCTGGGTGCTCAGCGACAGTTTGCCGAGCACTGTTCCGATGACTGTACCCGCGACACACGCGCACAACTTGTTTCTACAGATCGGCGCGGAGCTGGGTGCGCCAACGGCGCTCGCGATGGCGGGCTTGATGCTTGCTTGGCTCGTTTGCGCGTTACGGCAAACAGACTGGGAGAGGCATTGGCTGCATGTCGCCATTCCATTGGCAATCCTGACCCACAATCAGGTTGAATTCTCCCTCTGGTACCTATTCTTTCTCGTCCCGACTGCGCTCGCCATGGGAGCCGCGTCCCCGCGAACAGGAGGAACAGTTGTCCCTGCGCTAGCGGTGCTGGTCGTTGCGGTGCTTGGTTTTGGCCTGGCGGCTCGACTTAGCCAAGATTACCAAGTGCTGGAGGGCGTGACTGAGAAATCACCAGCCGAGCATGAGACTTTACCCAGCCTCTTGGCAGCAGCCAAGCATCCTATATTCGGGGCTTGGGCAAGCACCAGCATCGCCACCCAAGCTTGGCCGAGCGGCTTAACACTACAGATCAAGAACTGGCACGCCGCGCGTTCGCTCTATGTCGTTCCGCTGAACAAAAATGTGCTTCGCACACACATAGACTCTTTGGAAAGCGCCGGGAATCACTCTGCCGCCGCAACAGACCGACGGGTCAGTCAGCGAAGCTTACTGACTGACCCCGTCCTCAAATAGCGAAACTGCTGCCGCCAAACAGTTCAGGCAAAATAAACGCCCGAGCTCGGCCACGGGAGAAAGACTCCAATCAGGGAATCACTGTACCCGGCCTGATTGCCTCAACCGCATTCGCTCTCGTCGTCGCCGCATTTCCATAACTAGCCGAGGCAGTGGTGGCGTCAGCCGTCACATCGGTGTAACTGGGCAGAGCAACCGCTGCCAGGATGCCAAGTATCACGATCACCATGATCAACTCGATCAAGGTAAAACCAGACTGCTGCCCACGCTTGATGTTTAATGCTTTCATGCGATTTCCCATCCTTAAATAGTTGTTTAATTGAACCAGCCTACCGGCATTCTAACGTGAACAGCACATTCACTTTGCCCATAGTCACCTACTTCCCGATCATGAAACAGGAACTACTTCACGCTCTTGACTAAAGGCAAGAAAACTCAATCTTTACCAGGAAACAATGCGACTCGCAGCCCTGATTCAATGCTCAAGCACCACTGCAATACACGGCGATGCTCAGTGTCACGGTCGAAGATGTAGACCCGGATGTCGCCGTAACGTTCGCGCAGCTTCCACCTATCGTTGCATCTTGCACATTGAGATAGGTACCCCCGGTGGTGATCTCGGTAAACGTGCATGTCCTGCGCTGACTCGAGTAACAGAGCGCGGCGGCGGCGGCAACCGACGCCACGGCCGCGTTGGCCACCGATTCCTCGCCGGATTCCCTGAGTCCGGTGTACGTCGGCAACGCTACCGCGGCCAGAATCCCAAGAATGACCACCACCATCACCAGTTCGATCAAGGTAAAACCGCGCTGGGCGCCGATCGCACTGCGCCTGGTCACTCCAACACCCCAAAGGTTCCGGCAGCAGTGTCCAGGTAAAGTCTTGGGATGGTCACGCATATGCGCTTACCGGTGGCATCAGCAGCCGGCGGGTCCTGCCGCATAACTCGGCGTATAGGTAGGACTCAGGCCAGGGGCCGTCGGCGGTACATAGACTACCTGACAGCCGGCCGGACTATTGGCCTTGGCGTGACGAACGGCGGTACCCTGCTGGAGGAAATCCTCCGCCGGGGAAAATTCCATCGCCTTCACCAGTTCCGCGGTGGAGGCGGCAGAACCATATTTGAGTTGGACGGTTACTCCGGAAGGCAGGGTAATGGTGTAGTTCGCTGTATTCTCATTGCCGCTGGCCGCCGCCTTGGCATACAACATGTTGTTGGCGCCGCGCATGGCGCCTTCGACGGCTTTCATCACCGCGGTTCGGGCGTCTCCGGCGGTATCCATGAACCTGGGCAACGCAATTGCGCCCAGAATGGCCAGGATCAGAATGACCACGATCAATTCGATCAGGGTGAATCCCGTCATCGTCTTGAGTTTTCGTTGGCTTTGCATGACTTTTACCGATTGGTTGAACGCTCGTGGTGCACTATAACCCCGTCGACGCCGCCGGCTCCGAAGCGAACCACCACGCGATAGTGATGGTTCACCGAACTCCCCGGCACAGGCACACCACCGCCGGCCCACCGCTCGGCGTAGAGCAATTCTCCGCTACCTGAAGAATAGTACCAAGTGGCAGGAGTCAAATCGGCGGGCTCACGGACTTCTCCGCCGTAATTGGATAATTTGGCGCTTAACAGATCGAACGGGTTGGTTTGCTCCAGGGTACGCACCTTGGCGGCCCCCTCGCGCATTGCCAGCTCGGTTGCCTTGAGCGCGAGCGCCACCCGCAGCGATTCCAGGACCGCATCTTTCGCCGATTGCTCGGCAACGGCCTGCATGCTCGCATAGCGAACAAAGGCGGCTGACAGCAGCAGCATCACCAGCACGATGATCACGATCAGTTCAAGCAGCGAAAAACCCCGCAGATACCGGGACATGCGACGGTTCATCGTTTGGAGGCAACCCTGCCCAGGTCCCACATCGGCAGAAAGATGCCAAGGGCGAGAATCAGAACCATGACGCCAAGCACCACGATCAGAATTGGCTCGATCTTCTGGCCGAGGGACTTGAGTTGGTACTCGACCTCGTTCTGGTACATGTCGGCAACTTCCTGCATCATGTCGTCGAGAGCGCCGGATTCTTCGCCAACGGCGATCATCTGAATCACCACCGGAGTAAATATCTTGGTCCGCATGGCGGTGCGCAGGATGCTGTCGCCGCGTTCGACCCCATCGCGCATTTCTTCGAGCTTGAGCGCAAGGTGGGCATTATCGACGGTAGCGGCCACGTTCGACAGGGCCTGGATGATGGGAACGCCGCTGCGCGAGGCAAGCGCGAAACTGCGGGCAAACCGGGCCAGCGTGGCTTTCAGGATGATGCTCCCGGCAATCGGAATCTTCAGCTTGAACCGATCCCACCAGAGCCGGCCGAGACGAGTCCGGATGTAACGCGTAAACATTATTCCAAAAACTATTCCGCCGCCGAAAATCGCGGGCCACCAGGTGACGGTGAATTCCGACGTATTCAGGAGGATGCGTGTCATCAGCGGCAGTTCGGCGCCAAAACCCTTGAACACCTTGGCGAAGGTCGGAATGACGAAGACATTGACCACCGCCATGGCGAACACCATCGCGGCAACGACGAAAGACGGATAGCGCAGGGCGGACTTGACCTGCTCTTTCATGAAGCGTTCGAACTCCATGTGATCGAACATCCGGATGAAGACTTCTTCGAGCCGCCCCGTCATTTCACCGACGCGAACCATGGCAACATAAAACGCGTCGAAAGCCCGCGGATGACGCGCCAGCGCCGCCGACAATTCGCGCCCCGAATCGAGGCTGTCACGCAGATCCTGCAGGACGTCCCGCATTGCCGGATTGGTGCTCGACTCCTGCAAACCCGCCAGCGCCCGCATGATCGGCACGCCGGCCTTCAGAAGCGTGTAGATCTGCTTGGAAAAGAGCAGGATATCGACGTGCTGGACCTTCTTCCTGAATATCTCGATGTTGAGCTTGCTGCTGCCCCCTGCGCCGGCGCTAGCCGCGGCCGGCTTGATCTCGATCGGCGTCGTGCCGCTGCCCACCAGCAGATCGGCCACCGCGCCGGCCGTTGCGCCTTCCATGATTCCCTGCACGGCTTCCCCGCTGCCATTGCGTCCGCGATAGGAAAAATTGGGCATCGTCTATTCCTATTCTTCGAGCTGGGTACTGACGCGCATGGCTTCCTCGATGGTGGTGCGGCCGCTGACTACCAGACGCACGGCGTCGCGGCGCAGGGTATTGCCGCCCATCTGTTCACGCCCGATCTGCATGAATTCGTTGGGGTCGCCCCGATTCACCGCTTCGACCAGCGCGTTGTTCATGTCGAGCAGCTCATAAACGGCCTGACGGCCCTGATAGCCGGTGTTGGCGCAGTGACTGCAACCCTGGCCATGCTTGTACTGAAAGTTATCCACCCGCTCGCCGAGCTCGGCTTTGAGCCACAGATGCTCATGCGGCGTCGGCGTGTAGGGGGCGGCACAGTTTTCGCAGGTGACGCGCACCAGACGCTGCGCCAGCACCATCTGGATCGAGAGCGCGACCATGTAGCGCGGCACGCCCATGTCGAGCAGGCGAATCGGCGTCGATAAGGCATCGTTGGTGTGCAGCGTCGACAGTACCAGGTGGCCGGTCATGGCGGCGCGCATGCCGATCTCGGCGGTTTCCTGGTCGCGCATTTCGCCCAGCAGGATGATGTCCGGGTCTTGCCGCAATGCCGTGCGCAGCACGCGACTGAAGGACAGATCGATCTTCTCGTGCACCTGCACCTGGTTGAGCCCGGGCAGGCGATACTCGACCGGGTCTTCGACGGTGATGATCTTCTTTTCCGGTGTGTTCAGTTCATTGAGCGCGGCATACAGGGTGGTGGTCTTGCCCGATCCGGTCGGACCGGTGACCAGGACAATCCCCGACGGCCGGTCTATGGCGCGGCGAAAACGCTCGAGAATGCGCGGCGGCATGTACAGCTTGTCGAGTTGCAGGAGGCCGGTGTTCTGCGCCAGCAAACGCATCACGACCGATTCGCCGTGCTGGGTCGGCATCGACGAGATACGGATATCAATCGCGGTATTGCGCAACTTGATGGCGAAGCGGCCGTCCTGCGGCAAGCGCTTTTCGGAAATATCCAGGCCGGACATCAGCTTCAAGCGCAGCACCAGCGCGGAGGAAATCTTCGAATCGGCTTCGGTCTGCACATGCAGCACGCCGTCGATGCGAAAACGGATCATCAGCGAATTTTCCTGCGGCTCGATGTGGATGTCCGAAGCGCGCATCTTCAGCGCCTCTTCGAACACGGAGTTGAGCAGCTTTACCACGGGCGCATCTTCCGCACCGGCGGTAAGGCCCAGTATGTTGCCGAACTCGGTCGACACGTCGCCCATGTCGGCCGTGAGTTCCTTGGCCAGACCGCTGATTTCCGCCGCACGACTGTAGACGCGGTCCAAAGCCGCCAGAAGCTGGCTTTCCGTCACCACCGCAAGATCAATGTCGCGCTTGAGAACGCGCGCCAGTTCGTCAAATGCCGCGAGATCCGTCGGATCGGCCATGCCGACGACCAGCATCCCGGCACGCTCCGTCAGTACCAGCGCACGGTGTCGGCGCGCCTGGGCTTCCGGCAATAGCTTGATCAGTTCAGGTTGCGGTCTGAAGGTCTTGAGATCGACGAATTCGGCGCCGATCTGACGGGCGAGACCGGTGGAAATACCCATTTCGGAAACATAGCCGCTGTCCACCAGCACCCGGCCAAGCTTGCGGCCCGAGCGCTTTTGTTCGTCAAGCGCGAGCTTGAGTTGCTCCCCGGTGATGAGCTTCTGCTGCACCAGCATGTCACCAAGGCGGATTTTTTCCGGACGTGCCATCAGGCGATCTCCAAAGCGGCCTTAGAATCGGGCCTTCTCAGCTGCGATTTTGCGCGAAAGTTCCAGCCTAATCGGCTGATTTTTCTGAAACTACCGTTTTTCGGAGGCGCCCGCAAGTGTTCCATGTCGTTCTCGTCGCCCCGGAAATCCCGCCCAATACGGGAAATGTCATTCGCCTTTGCGCCAATACCGGGGCAAAGCTCCATCTGATCGAACCACTCGGCTTTGACCTTTCCTCCGCGCAACTGCGCCGGGCGGGGATGGACTACGCGGAACTGGCCTGTGTTTCGGTGCATCCGGACTGGGCGGCATGCCGAGCCGCACTGGGCAACACCCGGCTGTTTGCGCTGACGACCAAGGCCGGTCACCGTCACACCAGCGCCGACTATCAGCCCGGCGATGCATTCGTCTTCGGCGCCGAATCGCGCGGACTGCCGGCGGAGGTGCTGGCCGAGATCGACGAAGACAAGCGCCTGCGGCTGCCACTGATGCCCGGGAATCGCAGCCTGAACCTCTCCAATGCCGTGGCCGTGATGGTTTATGAGGCGTGGCGGCAGCAGGGATTCGCCGGCGGGCGGTAGCGTCTCATTCGTGCTTCGCATCGCGCGCCATCAACTGTTCCACAGCGGCACGAGGGGCGATGCGACCATCGAGCACCGCGGTCACGGCCCGCGTGATGGGCATGTCGATGCCGAGCTCGGCGGCGCGGTGGGCGACTTCGCGCGCGGCGGGTACGCCCTCGGCGACATGCCCGAGCTGGCGCACGATCTCGTCCAGCGCCAGACCCTCCGCCAGTCGCAGACCGACCTGCCGGTTGCGCGACAGGTCGCCGGTGCAGGTGAGGATCAGGTCGCCCACCCCGGCCAGGCCCATGAAGGTCTCACGCCGGGCGCCAAGCGCCTCGCCCAGCCGCGTTATCTCGGACAGGCCGCGCGTGATCAGGGCCGCACGGGCATTGAGCCCGAGGCCGAGACCGTCGCAGATCCCGGTGGCGATGGCCAGCACGTTCTTTACGGCGCCGCCGACTTCAGCCCCGATCAGGTCTTCGTGGGCGTAGATGCGCAGGTTCCTGCCATGCAGCGCCTTCGCCGTGTCGGCGGCAAATGCCGCATCGCGCGAGGCAAGCGCCACGGCGGTAGGCAGCCCGCGCGCCACCTCCAGTGCAAAGCTCGGCCCGGTCAGCACGCCGCAGGGGGCCGTGCCGCCGACGGCGGCAACGATCTGGTGCGGCAGCAGGCCGCTGCCGGATTCCAGCCCCTTGCACACCCAGAGGAAGGGAAGCTTCGGGGCGCGCTCGCGCAACTGTTCGAGCAGGCCGCGAAAGCCAGCCAGCGGCGCGGCGAGAATCGCCAGGTCTGCGCGTGCCAGGGCGGCAGAGAGATCGGGCTCGACCTGCAGGGATGCGGGAAAGGGGAAGCCGGGCAGGAAGCGCCTGTTTTCGCGTGCCTGCGCCATCTCGTTGGGACAATCTTCCGCGCGCGCCCACAGACTCACGGCATGCCGGCCGGCGAAAGCGATCGCCAGTGCGCTACCCCAGGCACCGGCACCCAGCACCGCTATCCGCATAATGGAACGTGAAACGTGAAACGTGAAACGTGAAACGAGAAGCGTGATGGGTGTCGCCGGGTATTCACTTTTCACATTTCACTTTTCACGTTTCACAGCCTCAAAGCCCCCAGACTTGAGGCGCCTTTAGAAATCCGCTTTGTCCGTCGCGATGCCTCACTTTGACCCAACCGCCGGGAACGGCCTCGATGAGTTCCAGCACCACGTCTCGCTCCGCTTCGAACACCAGCGGCGCCTTGTCTTCGGCGGCGGCGCGAATCTGTGCGCGGTCGAGCCGCACAATGACATTGCGCTTTTCAGTCAGTTGCTTCTTTTCGATCCAGGCCAGGTCGCCCCGGCTGTCGCGCACCTTGGACCAGCCTTCGAGGCTGACCACAAGTTCCACCGGCGTGCCGGCCAGCACCACAAACAAGGGCCTGGACTTGGCCGACGGCGCGTCGTACATCGGCGCCGCTTCGGTAACAGTACGGTAGTCAAGCGCACAGGCCGGTGCCGCAACTGCCAGCACCGCCAGCGGCAATAGCAGAACGGAAATCCGCCGTAGCGTCATTATTGCAACTGGATTTTGCTTTCGCCCTGCTGCTGCTCCATCAGGCGCTGCTGGTAGAGCGACTCGAAGTTGACGGGGGCGAGAATCACCGGCGGGAAGCCGGCGCGATTGATGGCGTCGGAAACCGTTTCGCGGGCGTAGGGGAAAAGAATGTTGGGACAGGCGACGGCCAGAATCGGCTCCAGGTCCTGCTCCGGCACGTTACGAATCTGGAAGATGCCGGCCTTCACCACCTCGACCAGAAAGAACGCCTTTTCGCCTTCCTTGGCAGTGACATTGATGGTCAGGGCCACTTCATACATGCCTTCGCCGATCGTGTTCGCCGCACTTTGAATCTGCACTTCGATGCTCGGCGTTTCGCGTTCCAGAAAAATCTGCGGTGCGTTCGGCACTTCGATGGAGAGATCCTTGACGTAAATCTTTTCGATACTGAAGACCGGTTGCTCGTCGCTCATGATTGATTTGTGGGTGAGATTGAAAGGGGCTAATTCTACGCGGCCAGCAGCGAATCGAGTTTGCCTTGGCGCTCCAGTTCGTAGAGCTCATCGCAGCCGCCGACATGGGTCTCGCCAATGAAAATCTGCGGCACGGTGCGACGACCCGTTCTCTGCATCATTTCCTCGCGCCGCTCCGGCAGCAGGTCGACGCGGACTTTCTCGATATTCCCTACGCCCTTGCGCGTCAGCAGCTGCTCGGCGCGCACGCAGAACGGACAGACTGCGGTGGAATACATCAGAACCCTGGACATTTGATGCTCCGTGCTCAAGACTTTGTCGTAAGCGGCAGATTGGCCTCGATCCAGGACGAAACTCCGCCGCCGAGACTGTAGACCTTGTCAAAACCATGCTTCTTCAGTTGCCCGCAGGCCGACGAGGAACGGTTGCCGGTCGCGCAGACAACGATGATCGGCTTCTCCTTGAACTTGTCCAGTTCGGACAGGCGTTTTTCAAGCTGGGCCAGCGTGATGTGACGCGCCCCGTGTATGTGGCCGGAACCCCACTCGCCGGTTTCGCGCACGTCCAGCACCAGCGCGTCTTCGCGATTCATCATCAGGGTTGCCTCCGCTGGCGTCAGCCGCGCCACGTTGCCACCGGCCACCATCGGCCACAGCAGCATGCCGCCGCTGACCAAAGCAAGCGCTACCCAAATCAGGTTCTGTTGCACAAATTCCATTGTTGTCTATTCCCTGTGTGCCGGAACGCCGCAGAACACCTCGCGCATCAAGGCGATGAGCTGAAGGGTGCGGTGGTCGGCAATACGATAAAAAACCCGGTTGGCATCCTTGCGGGTTTGCAGCACGCCCTTGTCGCGCAATATGGCGAGGTGTTGCGAGATATTGCTCTGTGAAGTGCCGACGGCTTCGACGATATCCTGCACGCAGGTTTCCTGGTCGCCGACCACGCACAGGATCTTCAGGCGCAGGGGATGCGAGATCGCCTTCAGCGCCCGCGCCGCGGTTTCTATGTGCTCCTGTTTGCCTATCAGTTCGCTGATCGCTGTATGCATGCCTTGCGGGTCCCGGGTGGTGATGTCGGTAATCAATTGTGGAGGCAATTCTGAATATTATAGAATACTGCTATTGCTCTGGGGTAAGGCTTTGATCATGTACAAGATCGTTCTGCTTCGTCACGGCGAATCCGTTTGGAATCAGGAAAACCGATTCACCGGCTGGACCGATGTCGGCCTCACCGAAAAGGGACTCGCCGAAGCAGTAGCGGCTGGCCGCTTGCTGAAGCATGAGGGTTATGCCTTCGACATCGCCTATACCTCGGTGCTGCGCCGTGCGATCAAGACCCTGTGGACGGTACTCGAAGAAATGGATCGCATGTGGATTCCGGTGCAGCATTCGTGGCGGCTGAATGAACGTCACTATGGCGCGTTGCAAGGGCTCGACAAGGCCGAAACCGCGGCGAAGTTCGGCAACGAGCAGGTACTGATCTGGCGGCGCGCCTACGACACGCCGCCGCCGCCGCTGGCGGCAGACGACCCGCGCCTGGAGTCTGGCAACCCGCGCTATGCAGACCTGCCGGCCGCCGAATTCCCGCGCACGGAATGCCTCAAGGATACCGTCGATCGCTTCCTGCCGTACTGGCATGAAACCATCGCCCCGGCCATCAAATCCGGCAAGAAGGTGGTCATTGTGGCCCATGGCAACAGCCTGCGGGCGCTGATCAAGTATCTCGACGGGGTATCGGACGCGGATATCGTCGGCCTCAACATCCCCACCGCGCAGCCGCTGGTCTATGAACTGGATGCCGATCTGAAGCCGATCCGCAACTACTACCTGGGCGATCAGGACGCCATCAAGGCGGCAATGCAGGCGGTGGCGAATCAGGGAAAAGCCAAGGCGTGATTCCCGGACGCAATCTTTGCGTCGAAGTTCTTTTCCTTGCTTCGCTCCTTGTTTCGACCGCATTCGCCGCCAGCGTCGAATCAAAAAAGGGCGAACTGCAGGATCTGAAAGGCCGCATTGAAACCTTGCGCCGCGACATGGCTGCGGCCGAGGAATCGAAGACCTCTGCCGCCGACCAGTTGCGCGAGACCGAATCGGCGATCTCGCATGCCAACCGGCGCCTGCATGAACTGGCTGCCGAACGCGCCGAACTGAAAAGCCAGTTGGCAGACCTTGATGCGCAAAGCCAGCGCCTGGAGCGCCAGACGGGTGCGCAACAAAATCAGTTGGGGCGCCTCCTGAACCGCCAGTTTGTCGGCGGCGATTCGGATGCGCTGAAGCTCCTATTGTCCGGCCACGACCCGAACCAGTCGGCGCGTGACAAGTATTTCTTGACTCAGCTCTCGCGCGCCAAAGCCGATCTGATCCAGCAGTTGCGTGCGCTTGCTGCCGAGAAAGAGCGGCTGGCGGAAGCCGTGCGCGAGCGGCAGGTGCTGATGGCCGAGATCGAACGCCGGCAACAGGAAGGCCGCGCCCAACTGCTCGAGCGAAAGAAACAGCGCCTGACAACGCTGGCCGCGATCGGCGACCGCATCAAGGCACAGCGCCGTGAAATTACTACCTTGAAGCGCGATGAACAGCGGCTGGCGAAACTGATCGATGGACTGTCACGTATCGCCGCAACCAGGAAGGCAGGGCCAAGAGTCGGCTCTGGCAGTACGGCAAATTCAAAAAGCCCCCGAGTTAAAGACCACGATCCGGGTAATGTCGGCGGCGCCTTTGCAGCCTTGCGCGGCCAACTCAGATTGCCGGTCAAGGGCAGCATTGCCGGCCGCTTCGGCAGCCCGCGCGCGGAAGGCGGATCATCATGGAAGGGCGTCTTCATCCGTGCCACGGAAGGTGCCGAAGTCAAGGCAGTGGCTGGCGGCGCGGTGGTTTTTTCGGATTGGTTGCGCGGCTTCGGCAACCTGTTGATCATCGATCACGGCGACGACTTCCTGTCGGTCTACGGCAACAATGAATCACTCCTGGCGGCGGTGGGCGCCACCGTCAAAGGCGGCGAGCCGGTCGCCACCGTGGGAAACAGCGGCGGCAACCCGGACTCGGGTTTATACTTTGAACTCAGGCATCGGGGCCAGCCGTTCGACCCCCTGAAGTGGGCTTTGTTGCGTGAAAGGTGAAATGTGAAAAGTGAAACGTGAAAACCCGCGACGCTTTTGACGTTTTACGTTTCACATTTCACGTTTCACGGTAGTCAATGGAGTTCCTATGAGCAGCAAGCTGCAACAAGCAAGTCTGGTGGTGTCCGGCCTGATCGCCGGTATTCTCGTCAGTCTGAATTTCTCCGCCAGCGCCGGCAAGGATGAGGCACTGTCGGCACTGCCGGTCGAGGAGTTGCGCAGCTTCGCGGATGTCTACAACGCGATCAAGCGGGGTTATGTCGAACCGGTCGACGACAAGAAACTGATCACCCATGCGATCAGCGGCATGCTGGCCAATCTCGATCCGCACTCGGCCTATCTCGATGCCGACTCCTTCAAGGATTTGCAGGTCAGCACCCAGGGCGAATTCGGCGGCCTCGGCATCGAAGTCGGCATGGAAGACGGCTTCGTCAAGGTCGTGTCGCCGATCGAGGACACGCCGGCATTCAAGGCCGGACTGAAGCCCGGCGACCTCATCATCAAACTCGACGACACGCCGGTCAAAGGTCTTACGCTCAACGACGCCGTAAAGAAAATGCGCGGCAAGCCGAAGACCCAGATCCGCCTTACCATCGTGCGCAAGGGCGAGGCCAAGTCTTTTGAAGTCACGCTGACGCGCGAGAAAATCAAGGTGCAGAGCGTCAAGTCAAAGCTGCTCGAAGGCGGCTACGGCTACTTGCGGGTCACACAGTTTCAGGAGGAGACCGCGCCGGATGTGGTCAAGCACCTGGAAAGGCTGCTGAAGGCAGACATGGACGCCAAGGGCGAGGGCATCAAGGGCCTGGTGCTAGACCTGCGCAACGATCCCGGCGGCCTGCTCAACGGCGCGGTAGGCGTTTCCGCCGCCTTCCTGCAACCCAAGACCCTGGTCACTTCGACCGACGGCCGCACCGAAGACGCCAAGCGGCGCTATACGGCCAGCCCGGAGGACTACCAGCGCGGCTACAAGGATGACTTCATGAAGAACCTGCCGGCCTTCGCCCGGACCACGCCGCTGGTGGTGCTGGTCAACGGTGGTTCGGCCTCCGCCTCGGAAATCGTCGCCGGGGCCCTGCAGGACCACAAGCGTGCCGTGGTGATGGGCACCCAGACCTTCGGCAAGGGTTCGGTGCAAACCGTCCTGCCACTGTCCAACAACGCTGCGATCAAGCTCACCACTGCGCGCTATTTCACGCCCTCCGGCCGTTCGATTCAGGCCAAAGGCATCACGCCCGACATCATCGTCGAGGAATCGGCAAACGGCGAGTCACGCGAGCGCGTGCGCGAAGCCGATCTGGAACGGCACCTCGGCGGCGACAAGGACAAGCCGGCAGAGGCCGCGCCGGCTAAACCGCAGACCAAGAACGGCAAGAAGGGCAAGACCGACGAGGCCGAGGAAAACCCGCATAGGCCGCTCGAATTCGCCTCGAAGAAGGACTATCAGCTTGGTCAGGCGCTGAACCTGCTGAAAGCCTGGCAGATCATCAAGCACTGAGCGTGGATCACCTGCGATGAGCAGAATGACGCCGGAAAAAGCGCGTGAATTGCGCGACGAAAAGCGCGATGGAAAAACTCGCCAGCGCCGGGCCGCCTTTGTTCCGCAACCCGGCACGCGCAAGCACCGCGAGCTGCGATTTGACCATCGCCACCCGGAACACGTCGAGCAGGCCCGCAAGCTCCTCTCCGGCCTCGAAGGCATGGATATCGATACCGGGCTGGCGCCCTACAGCCTGTCGATCTGGTACGAAATCAGCGACTACTCCCTGGAAGGACTGGAAGCTGCTCTGGTGCGACAGGGATTTCATCTCGACAACAGTCTGTACAGCAAGCTGATGCGGGCGCTGGTGTATTTTTGCGAGGAAACGCAAATGCGCAACATGCGCGTGCCGGAACGCCTGATCAAGAAATCGCACGAGGTCTACTCCAAGGCCTGGGAACACCATCCCCACGGCGACCATGACGACACTCCGCCCGAACTGAGGCAGGACAGGTAGTCAACCCGGTGACCGACGACCAGCTACTGCGTTACAGCCGCCACATCCTGCTGCCGCAGATCGGCATCGAGGGCCAGCACAACATCGTCAATGCCCGCGCGCTGGTAATCGGCGCCGGCGGTCTGGGTTCACCCGCCGCCTATTACCTCGCTTCGGCCGGAATCGGCACCCTGGTGCTGGCCGATGGTGACACGGTCGACCTGACCAACCTGCAGCGCCAGATCCTGCATCGCACCGATGCCGTTGGAATGGCCAAGACTGCATCCGGCAAGCGCACGCTGGGCGAGATCAATCCAGAATGCCATGTGATTGCGCTCAACGAACGCCTCTCCGGCGCCGGTCTGGATGTCGAAGTGGCGCGGGCCGATGTCGTCCTCGATTGTTGCGACAACTTCGCCACGCGCCACGCCGTCAATCGCGCCTGCGTCAAGTTCAACAAGCCTCTGGTCTCCGGCGCGGCGATCCGTTTCGACGGACAAGTGGCGGTGTTCGATTCCCGCCAGCCGGATGCGCCCTGTTACCACTGCCTGTTTCCCGAAGGGCAGGATGTCGAGGAAGTGCGCTGCGCGGTGATGGGCGTTTTTGCACCGCTCACCGGCATCATCGGCACGGTACAGGCGGCCGAAGCCCTGAAGCTGGTCATCGGCTGCGGCACCAGCCTCGCCGGACGCCTGTTGCTGCTCGACGGTCTCGGCATGGAATGGCGCGAGATCCGGGTGCCGCGAGATCCGGGATGTCTGGTTTGCGGGAAGACCGCCTAATAATAAAGCAAAGACCCAAAATCCAGCCACAGAGGACACAGAGATCACAGAGGAAGGGCGAAACCATAGGTTTTCTCTGTGCCCTCTGTGCCCTCTGTGGCTAATGGTTTTAGGAGTTGGCCATCAGAACAACTTGCGATGGCGCAACCAGCCTGGCGCGTGACTGAGGGCGACCGAGAAGGCCAGGACGAACCAGAACAGCGGCAGACGCCCCGCTTCCCAAACCACCAGCAGCACGACCAGCGCGATCTTCATCAGCGTGCCCAGGCCCTTGGCCTGCCGGAAGTAAATGGGGTTTGCCCAGGCGTCGAGGGCGACGATGCCGAGTCCGGAGATCAGCATCAATGCGCCCCAGTGCCGAGCACCGCCCATGCCGGCCAGAACCACAGCCGAGATTCCGGCCAGGCCGGCAATGTGAAACACGCGCAGGACGTTGATCAGCAGCCCGCGCCCAGGAAAATCGCGATGGCCGTCGGCGTCACGCAAGGCGGGCTCGAATGCGAAAGTCGGCGCCGACGGCACGGCGTTCGATGATCCTGAGATGTCTTGCCCCGGCCAGATCGGTGAGCTCGGCCAGTCCGAACATGCCGCGCGCTGCATCGCCCAATAGAATCGGCGCCTGATAAATCAGCAGCTCATCAACGCAAGCTTCGCGCAGCAGCGATCCGTTGAGCCGCGTGCCGGCTTCAGCCAGCACTTCGTTGATGCCGCGCCGGCCAAGCTCCCGCAGCAGCTCTGCCAGATCGACCTTGCCCTGGACATTGGACAGCAGCACGATCTCGGCACCGCGCGCGCGCAGCGCGCCAAAGCGGCCTGCGTCGTTCTGCGCAGCGGCGATCAGCACATTGCCTCCTTCCAGCACGGCAGCATCCGGCGACGTTTCGAGCCGGCTGTCAATCACCACCTTGAGCGGCTGGCGCATGGTCTCGACTTCACGCACGGTGAGCCGCGGATTGTCGTCCCTGACCGTACCGATGCCGGTCAGCACGGCGCAGGAACGGGCGCGCCAGGCGTGGGCGTCACGCCGGGCATCGGGTCCGGTGATCCATTGCGAGACGCCGTTGTTAAGTGCGGTCTTGCCATCCAGACTGGCGGCGACTTTCAGGCGCAGCCAGGGCCGGCCGCGCGTCATGCGCGAAACAAAACCAATGTTTAGCTCCGTCGCCTCGTCTGCCAGCAAGCCGCTGGCGACCTCGATGCCGGCAGCAGACAGCTTCGCCAAACCCTGCCCCGCCACCAGTGGATTCGGGTCCTGCATCGCGACCACGACGCGAATGACACCGGCTTCAATCAGCGCATCGGCACAGGGCGGAGTACGCCCGAAATGGCTGCAAGGTTCCAGCGTGACGTAAGCCGTCGCACCTTTCGCCGTGTCGCCAGCGCCGACTGTTGCCTCCAGTGCGCCGGCTTCGGCATGCGGCAGACCGGCCTGCTCGTGCCAGCCCTCGCCGATCACCCAACCATCCCTGACGACGACGCAGCCGACGCGGGGATTGGGAGTGGTGCTGTACAAGCCGCGCTGCGCCAGTTGCAGGGCGCGCGCCATGAAGGCGTGATCGGCCGCTGAAAAGCTCATGCGCTGCAATGAATCACGATTTCGCCCGAGGTTGCCGCGGCTTCTTGATTTCGCGGATGGCCTCGGAAAACTCGTCGACATCCTCGAAATTGCGATATACCGAGGCAAAGCGGATATAGGCGACTTTGTCGAGCTTCTTCAGCTCGCGCATCACCAGTTCGCCGATTCGATCGGACGCCACTTCGCGCAATGCCAGTTGCACCAGCTTTTCCTCGATGCGATCCAGGGCCAGATCGATGCTTTCGGTGGTGACGGGGCGCTTTCTCATCGCCAGCATCATGCTGGCCTTGAGCTTGTCACGGTCATATTCGGTACGGCTGCCGTTTTTCTTTACCACTTGCGGCAGGTTCAACTCCACCCGCTCGTAGGTGGTGAAACGCTTGTCGCAGGACAGGCAGCGACGGCGACGGCGCACGGTGTCGCCTTCCTCGTTCTCCCTGGTGTCAACTACCTGGGTGTTCGGTTCAGCACAATAGGGACACTTCATGAACTGCTCCGCCGCCGACGATCAGATCAACCGTAAACCGGAAACTTCTTGCACAGCACCGCAACTTCACCACGCACGCGTGCCAGCACGGCTTCATCATGCGGCGCATCGAGCACGTCGGCGATCAGGTCGGCGACCTGTTCCGACTCGATCTCGGTGAAGCCACGGGTGGTCATGGCCGGCGTGCCGAGACGGATGCCGGAGGTAACGAAAGGCTTTTGCGGATCGTTCGGGATGGCGTTCTTGTTCACTGTGATGTGGGCGAGACCCAGTGCGGCCTCGGCCTCCTTGCCGGTGATGTTTTTGGCCTGCAGATCGACCAGGAACACATGCGACTCGGTGCGCCCGGAGACAATGCGCAGGCCGCGACTCTTGAGCACCTTGGCCATCACCTGGGCGTTTTCAATCACCTGTTCCTGGTAGTTGCGGAACTCGGGCGTCATCGCCTCCTTGAAGGCCACGGCCTTGGCCGCGATGACGTGCTCCAGGGGGCCACCTTGCAGGCCGGGAAAGATCGCCGAGTTGATGGCCTTCTCGTGCTCGGCACGCATCAGGATCAGGCCACCGCGCGGGCCGCGCAGGGTCTTGTGGGTGGTCGAGGTAACGACGTCGGCATGCGGCACCGGGTTCGGGTAGAAACCCGCGGCGACGAGACCGGCGTAGTGGGCCATGTCCACCATGAAGATGGCGCCAACTGCCTTCGCCACATTGGCGAAGCGTTCGAAATCGATCCTCAACGCATAAGCCGAGGCGCCGGCAATGATCAGTTTCGGCTTGTGCTCATGCGCCAGCCGTTCCATCTCGACGTAATCGATTTCCTCGTTCTCGTCGAGGCCATAGGGCACGACATTGAACCACTTGCCGGACATGTTCAGCGCCATGCCATGCGTCAGGTGGCCGCCGGCGGCGAGATTCATGCCGAGGATGGTGTCGCCCGGCTTGAGGAAAGCCATGAACACGGCCTGATTGGCCTGCGAACCGGAGTTCGGCTGAACGTTGGCGGCATCGGCGCCGAACAGTTCCTTGGCGCGATCGATGGCCAGTTGCTCGGCCACGTCCACATATTCACAGCCGCCGTAATAGCGCTTGCCCGGATAGCCTTCGGCGTACTTGTTGGTGAGTTGCGAACCCTGCGCTTCCAGCACCGCCCACGAAACATAGTTTTCCGAGGCGATCAACTCGATGTGATCTTCCTGACGGCGGTTTTCATTCTGAATCGCGGTCCAAAGCTCGGGGTCGGTCTTGGCGAGAGTGTTCTGCTTCAGGAACATGGCGGCATCCGGAGAAGGGTGGAAAGGCGCGGATTTTAGCACCCGCGCCTGACGCGCTGCCAGTTGCGGACTAGCTCGTAACCTCGTCGAGCGCTCGCTGCAGATGGCGACAGTCGGCCCAGGAAATCAGCCGCCAACCACGGTCGTCACGCTCCAGCCAGTTGAAGGCCGCATTCGGCAGGATGAAATCGCGTGGGGCATCCAACGGGCACCCTGTTGCGGCGCGATGGACGATGTCGAGCACGCCACCATGGGTGAAGGCGAGCACGCTGGCCCCGGCATGCCGCGCGGCCATCTCATCGAGCCCGTCCAGCACGCGTCCGGCAAAGGCTATGAGCGATTCGCCGGTGTCGAAATCGTAGTCGGGCGTGCGCGCCTGGTGGTGCCTATGAAGCTCCGGAAAATGCTGGCGGGCCTCCGCTGCGGTGACGCCCTGCATGACGCCGAAATGCCGCTCGCGCAAAGTTGGCGCCGGCGACACCGCGAGCCCCAGGTCGGTGGCGACGATTTGCGCCGTATGCCAGGCCCGCTGCAAGTCGCTGCTGTAGGTGGCTGCGAACGACTGCCCGACCAGTCCCGCAGCCACGGCCCGGGCCTGGGCGCGACCGCCGGCATTGAGGTCGATGTCGATCTGTCCCTGGATGCGCTTCTCGCTGTTCCAGTCGGTCTCGCCGTGGCGAATCAGGCAGAGGCGGGTGATTCGTGTTGACGTCATGCTCCCGATGTTACGGCTTGTTGCGCGCGTCGCTGCGGAACATGCGGGCCAGGTTCTGCCGCACGTAGCCAATGTGATTGGCGACCGCGGCGAGCGCCTGTTCGGCGTCACCCTTTTCGATGGCCCGCCACACCGCGCGATGCTGATCGAGCAATTGCTCCTTCGCAGCCGGCACCTGAACCAGTTCGCTCAGGTTGCGCCGCAGGTTGTCGCGCATCAGACGCAGCAGGCTCGCCGTCAGGTGGCCCACGATAACGTTGTGCGAGGCCTCGGCAATGGCCTGGTGAAATGCCAGATCAGTATCAACCTGGGCGTCCAGGTCGGTTCCGGAAAATGCCTCCTCAAGCATTGCCAGGCATTTGTGAACCCGTTCCCTATCGGCGACGGTGGCCCTTTGCGCAGCACATTCCGCAGCCCGCCCCTCCAGCATGTGGCGAAACTCGAGCATGTCGTCGTGCACAGCCGGGTGGTCGCGGAGGATTTCCTCCCAGGGATTGGCAAAGCTGGTATCGAGCCGGTTTGTAGCGAAGGTGCCGCCGCCTTGCCGGCTCTCCAGCAGCCCCCGTGCCACCAGCTTCTGGATGGCTTCCCGCAGCGAAGCCCGCGAAACGCCCAATTGCACCGACAGCCCGCGCTCGGACGGCAGGCGGTCACCCGGCTTGAGGCCACCTTCAAGCATCCGCTGCTCGATCTCGCGCGCAACCACGTCGGCAAGCCGTGGCGCTATCATTTTTGAGTCCATTATTTCAATATAACATTGGTCTGACCAAGATATCAACTAGCGGAAAATGACCTGGAGAATTCGGCAGTTCAGCTTGACAGAGCCTATCGCGGCCCTTAACATTCGGCCAGTTTGGTCTGACCACTGATCCACGTACGATCAACCACAGGTGGTCGCCGGCAAACTGAATGCAGCTTCCGAGCAGGCTGGTCGCCCGCTGCAAGATACTGATGCAATCAAGGAGTAGTTCTTGAATCATCGAATATTCAAAGCTCAGGTTAATATACCTCCGACCATCAAAAGAAGAGCACTGCGCGTACGACGCGACGGATGCGCAATTCGGGAGCCTCATGCATGAACGCCATGCTCAAACTGTCGCGGCTGATCGACGGCCTCAACGAACGTATCGGCCGCAACCTGATGTGGCTGGTTCTGGCTGCGGTGATCATCTCGGCGGTCAACGCCGTGGTGCGCAAAGCCTTCGACATGAGCTCGAACGCCTTCCTCGAAATCCAGTGGTATCTGTTCGCCGCCGTGGTGCTGCTAGGTTCGGCCTACACCATGCTGCGCCAGGGCCACGTCAAGATCGACGTCATCGTCGGCCACTTCTCCAAGCGCACCCAGCTCATCGTCGAGTGCGTCGGTATCGTCTGCTTTCTGTTCCCCTTCGTATTCAAGGTCAACGAACTGGTCTGGCCGCTGGTAATCCAGGCCTTTAACAGCGGCGAAATGTCGCAGAATGCCGGCGGCCTGATCCGCTGGCCGGTGTACGCGCTGGTGCCGGCCGGCTTTGTGCTGCTGGGCCTGCAGGGGCTGTCGGAACTGATCAAGCGCGTCGCCTTCCTGCTGGGCGTCGCGGCCGACCCGACGCAACCGGTGCAGACCAAGACGGCCGAAGAGGAACTGGCCGAGGAAATCCTCAAGCATCAAGTCGCGCCCGAAGTGATCGAACGTGTGGAAGACGCCATCGACATGGTGGCAGATCAAAGCAAAGACGGGAGCGCGAAATGATCGAATTCCTCCAGCACAACATGGCGCCGGTGATGTTCGGCGGCCTGATCTTTTTCCTGCTCATGGGCTACTCGGTGGCCTTCTCGCTGGCCGCCTGCGGCCTGTTCTTCGGCTGGCTCGGCGTCGAGCTCGGCCTGCTGCCACATTCGCTGCTGCAGGCATTGCCGCTGCGCATCTTCGGCATCATGCAGAACGACACGCTGCTGGCGATTCCCTTCTTCACCTTCATGGGCCTGATCCTCGAACGATCAGGCATGGCTGAGGATCTGCTCGACACCATCGGCCAACTCTTCGGTCCGATCCGCGGCGGCCTGGCCTATGCGGTGATCCTGGTCGGCGCCATGCTTGCCGCCACCACCGGCGTGGTAGCCGCCTCGGTGATCTCGATGGGCCTGATTTCGCTGCCGATCATGCTGCGCTACGGTTACGACCGCCGCCTCGCCTCGGGCGTGATCGCCGCGTCGGGCACGCTGGCGCAGATCATCCCGCCCTCCCTGGTGCTGATCGTGATCGCCGACCAGCTTGGCCGCAGCGTCGGCGACCTGTACGCCGGCGCCTTCATTCCCGGCTTCATCCTCACCGGGCTCTACATCGGCTTCGTATTCCTCGTCAGCATGGTCAAGCCGCAGTTCGTCCCGGCCTTGCCGCTCGAAGCCCGCACCATCCGCGAGGACAACGGCAGCGCCGGCCTGCCTTCGGTGCTGGCCTTGGTCGTGTTGTCCACCGGCGCCGCGATTGCCTACGCCAAGACGCGGCCGGCGGAAACCCCCACCGACGAGCTGATCGTGGTCTCGATGTGCGTCGGCGTCGGCATTGCTTTCTTCCTTGCCGTAATCAACAAGGTCACCAAGCTGGGTCTGCTCTCGCGCATGGCCGAACGCGTGACCTTCGTCCTGATCCCGCCGCTGGCGCTGATCTTCCTGGTGCTCGGCACCATCTTCCTCGGCATCGCGACGCCGACCGAAGGCGGCGCCATGGGCGCTTCGGGTGCGCTGATCATGGCCTTGTCGCGCCGCCGCCTGAGCATCAACCTGATGAAGCAGGCGATGGACGCGACCATGAAGCTGTCCTGCTTCGTCGTCTTCATCCTGCTCGGCGCCACGGTGTTCAGCCTGACCTTCCAGGCCGTCGATGGATCGGTCTGGGTCGAGCATCTGCTGACCGGCCTGCCCGGCGGCCAGATCGGCTTCCTCATCGTGGTAAATCTGCTGGTCTTCTTCCTCGCCTTCTTCCTCGACTTCTTCGAGCTGGCCTTCATCGTCATCCCCCTGCTGGGTCCGGTGGCGGACAAGCTGGGCATCGACCTGGTCTGGTTCGGCGTGCTGATGGCGGTGAACATGCAGACTTCCTTCATGCACCCACCCTTCGGCTTCGCCCTGTTCTACCTGCGCAGCGTGGCGCCGCACAATGAATACATCGACCGCCTGACCAAGCAGAAGATCGCACCGATCACCACGACGCAGATCTACTGGGGCTCGGTGCCCTTCGTCATCATCCAGGTGATGATGGTGGGCTTGCTGATCGCCTTCCCCAACCTGGTCACCGGCAGTGCCGATACCGCGGCGAAAGTCGATGCCGATACCATCCAGCTCGAAGCGCCGCCGGCCACCGATCAGGGCACTTCCGCAGCCGACCCTGGTGCGCCGGCCGCCGACAAGAACGAGACCGAACAGCAACAGGCAGAACGGGAGAAGGCGGAACAAGACAAGGAGGAGGAGGACGATCCGGCCAAGGCTTTGCAACTGTCCATCGACAAGGGCAAGAAGTAGAAGCAGCGCAGTGTTGTAGTATCCGGCGACGGGCCCTCGCGACCCTTCGTCATAATCGAAAACATCAAGGAGAAGATCTATGGAACGTCGCAAGTTTCTGCAAAACGCCGGTATCGCCGGCATCCTGGCTGCCGGTGTCGCACCGGCGGTCCATGCTCAAGGCGCCCCCACCATCCGCTGGCGTCTGGCGTCGAGCTTCCCCAAGGCGCTCGACACCATTTTCGGCGCCGCCGACGTCTTCTCGAAGACCGTCTCGGAAGCCACCGGCGGTAAGTTCACCATTTCAATTCATGCCGGCGGCGAACTGATGCCCGCCTTCGGCGTGGTCGATGGCGTGCAGCAAGGCACTGTCGAATGCGCCCACACCGCCCCCTACTACTTCTTCGGCAAGGATGACACTTTCGCCATCGACTGCGCGATTCCCTTCGGCCTCAACAGCCGCCAGATGACGGCCTGGATGTACGAAGGCAACGGCCTGAAGCTGCTGCGCGAGTTCTACAAGAACTACAACATCGTCAACTTCCCGATGGGCAACACCGGCGCCCAGATGGGCGGCTGGTATCGCAAGGAAATCAAGTCGCTGGCCGACATCAAGGGCATGAAGATGCGCATCGGCGGCTTCGGCGGCAAGGTGCTGTCGGCCATCGGCGGCGTACCGCAGAATATTCCCGGCGGTGAAATCTACCAGGCGCTGGAAAAGGGCACCATCGACGCCACCGAGTGGGTCGGCCCCTATGATGACGAAAAGCTCGGCTTCGTCAAGGTCGCCAAGCACTACTATTATCCCGGCTGGTGGGAAGGCGGTCCGCAGCTCTCGCTGTATGTCAACCAGAAGGCATGGGACGCGCTGCCCGCCGATTACAAGGCGATTCTCGCCGCGGCGGCGTCGCATGCCCACGTGGACATGCAGGCCAAGTACGATGCCAAGAACCCTGCGGCCCTGAAGCGCCTGGTCGCCGCCGGTGCCAAGCTGCATGTGTTCGACAAGAGCATTCTAATGGCCGCCCACGACGCGGCGATGTCGCTTTACTCCGACCTGTCGGCCAAGAATCCGGCTTGGAAGAAGGTCTACGAGGACTACGCGGCATTCCGCGACGAGCAGCACCTGTGGTTCCGTTTCGCCGAAGCCGGCTTCGACAACTTCATGCAGAGCGGTCGCTTCGCTACCGCCAAGGCGGCGCCGAAGAAGAAGTAAGACAGATCGGTTCGGCCAGCAGTGGCCGGCAGTCTGGGCAAACCCCGCTGCGGCGGGGTTTGTTTTTTTGTGGCGGGATCTGTGTGCGGAGTGTCACGAAACGTTTCTTCAACGTCGCTGTCGCGACTTCTTGCCGAGAAATGGTTCAAGCTACCGGTCCGACAACGGCTGCTACAACGACCTGACGCAATCAAACTCGCCGCGCAAACTCCTCGAAGCCCTGGACCGGCAACGGTCGACTGAAAAAATAACCCTGATAGGCATGACAGCCGGAACTGGCGAGGAAGGCGCGCTGGGCTTCGGTCTCCACGCCCTCCGCGATTACCCCCAGCCCGAGGCTCTGCGCCAGCGCCACGATGGTTCTGGCAATCGCCGCATCGTTGGGGTCAATCAGGATGTCACGCACGAACGACTGGTCGATCTTCAGCTGGTCCAGCGGCAGACGCTTCAGATAGGACAGCGAGGAGTAACCGGTACCGAAATCGTCCAGTGAAAAGCCCACCCCCTTAGCTTTCAGCGCGTACATCTTTTCGATGATGTCCTCGACGTTATCCACCAGCAGGCTTTCGGTCAGTTCCAGTTTGAGCCGGTTCGGATTGGCACCAGTTTGGCCGATTATTACCAAGACCTGATCGACAAAGTCGGATTCGTGGAGTTGTTGGGCGCTGACATTAACCGCTACCGTGAGATGGGCCATGTCGGGACGGACGGACCATCGCGCCAGTTGGGTGCAGGCGGTTTCCAGTACCCAGTTGCCCAATGACAGGATCAGTCCCGTCTCTTCAGCCAGGGGAATGAACTCGGCGGGAGACACCAGGCCGCGCAGGGGATGCTGCCAGCGCACCAGCACTTCGGCACCCGTGACGCGGCCTCCATCGATCACCTGTGCCTGGTAATGGAGCACGAACTGTTTCTCCTGAAGGGCGTCGCGCAGATCCTTTTCCAGAGCGACTCGCTCCATCACGGCAGTCTGCATGTCCGGATCAAAGAAATGCAGGACATTGCGCCCCCTTGCCTTCGACTTGTACATGGCGAGGTCGGCCTGCTTCATCAGATCATCGATGCTGGCCTGGTGGCCCCTGAACAAGGTGGCGCCGATGCTCGCGGTGCTGCGGTGTTCAATGCCATTGAGCCGATACGTACGGACAAGTGCGGCGAGGATCTTTTCGCCGACGGCTTCGGTCTGGGTGGCGGCCTCTTCCATGTTCGCGCTCAGGCTGCCCAGCGCCACCACGAACTCGTCGCCGCCCAACCGCGCCACCGTGTCACCCTCGCGCACGCTGTCGACGAGACGCTGCGCGACTTGCTGCAGTAGCAGGTCACCCACGTCATGGCCCAAGGTATCGTTGAGCGTCTTGAAATTGTCGAGATCGATAAACAGCAGCGCGCCACAACTGCCATTGCGGGAACTGGCCGTCATTGCCTGTCGCAGGCGATCCATCAGCAGCGTACGGTTGGGCAATCGGGTCAGTGGATCAAAGAAGGCCAGCTCCATGATCTTCTCTTCGGCCTTCTTGCGTTCGGTAATATCTTGGTGTGTCGCGACATAATGGGTAACCACCCCGTCATCGCTCTTGACCGCCGAAATCGCCAGCCACTTTGGATATACCTCGCCGTTCTTGCGCCGGTCCCAGATTTCTCCCTGCCATGATCCCGTATTCAGGAGACTGTCCCACATCGCCTTGTAAAACGCGGCATCGTGACGATCTGATTTCAGCAGGCGCGGGGTGCGGCCGATGACATCTCTTGCCGAATAACCGGTGTTCTGGCTAAAGGCCCGATTGACGCGCAGGATTACACCGTCCGGATCGGTAACCACCATGGGTTCCTGGGATTCAAAGGCCGTTGCGGCAATGCGCAGCTCCGCCTCGGCTTCCTTGCGGTAGGTAATGTCGCTGACGCTGCCGATAAACAGTTTTCTGTCATTGAGCACGGTTTCGGTGACTCCCAGCTCAAGATGAAATACTGAACCGTCGCGGCGCTGCCCCATGACATCACGTCTAACACCTATCACCTTGTGGATGCCGCTACGCCGGTAGTTCGCCAGGTAGCCGTCATGCGCAGTCCGGTAAGGCTCGGGCATCAGCATATTGACGTTTTTGCCGATCATCTCGGCGGCGCTGTAACCGAACATTTGCTCCGCGGACGAATTGCATGACTCGATGATGCCCAGTTCGGTGATGGTGATTACGCCATTGCGAACGCCATCCAGCACCGCGCGCAGGCGTGTTTCGCTCGCTGCCAGGGCCTGCTCGAACTGCTTGCGGACGGTAATGTCAGTGGCGTAGGCAATGATGCAGGCCCTTCCATCCAGTTCGGTTATTTCAGCCGAAATGCTGACATGCCGATGCTCGCCATTCTTGTGTTTCCAGATCGACTCGTAGTCGACCAGACGACCTTCGCGGTGGATCGCATCCGCCCATGGCCGACGGATGGCTTCATCCGGCCACAATCCGATTTCCACTGAGGTCCTGCCGATCAGGTCGGCCCTCGTCCAGCCGAAATCCCGTTCGTAGTTCGCATTGGCTTCCAAAAAGCGACCCTCATCCGCCGTGGCAATCGACGCCGGGATGGGACATGAACTGAAGGCCGTCGAAAATCTCTGCTCGGACTGGCGCAGGGCGATCTCAGCCAGCTTGCGCTCGGTAACATCCTGCACCGTGCCGAATGAACGCAGCGGCCTGCCATCCGCGTCAAAAACCGTCGAGCACTTCTCATTCACCCACTTGACGCGCCCGTCGCTCATGCGCAAGCGATGGGCGATCTCATACGGCATGCGGGTCTTGAGCGACTTGGCATAGGCCTCGCTCACCGCAGCGCGGTCATCCGGATGTATGGCGTTGAGAAAGGCTTCGTAGGTGGCGCTGAATTCCTGCGGATCGATCTCGAACAAACGAAACACTTCATCCGACCACATCAGTTCGCCACTGACCATATCCAGCGTCCAACTGCCGACATGCGCTGTGCGCTGGGCTTCATTCAGGTTATCCGCGCTGGCGCGCAGTTCCCCCTCGACCTGTTGGCGCTCGATCTCATTGGATTGCAGCTTGATCTGCATCGCGGACAGGCCCGCGAGCACGCTGCCCTCCATACCGGGAGCGACATCGATGCGGGACGTGAAATCGCCGCGGCCGATTTCGAGAATGTGCTGGTGAACGTCCTCTGCCGACCCGCCCAGAGTTGTACGCAAGGCCACATACGCCCGCCAGAGCATGAACAAGGCCCCGAGAATGCAGGCAATGAACACAAGCCTGAAGATTCTGGCATTGCGTTCGGCAGTGCGCACCTGGTCGGCGGTGCGTCGGTCCATCAACACATAGGAGTCGTTGATCGGCCGCATGATGGCCGCCTTGGCTCGATGATAGCTGGCGTCATGCATCATCAATAGCGCTCTGGCCCGCTCGGCTGCTGCATCGGGACCGACAGTCTCGACCAGTTTCATGGCCTCGAACTCGATGGCCGTCAGGCCGTCTGAATTCGCCTTGGCTTCAACCAGCTTGCCGAATTCTGCCTCAGAAGATCCTGCCTCGCGCATCAACTCCAGCAAAGGGACCGCCGGCCCACCATCAGCCGGCGGTGCCAGGGCATCTGCCAGCACCAGGTCCCAGTAGACAGTCTCGTATCCAGCTGGCCGCACCTTCTTGCCGTCGCGAATATCCAGTATCTGTTGATAATATTTCTTGTAGCGGAAATCGCCGGTCACCACGTAGGTTCTGGCCATCCGGGTCAGGTCGTCCGACGACTGCCGCAACTGATCCGCCAGCACAAAGGAGCGATACCGCCCTTCATTGGCATCGTCAATCCGCTTTTCGGAGTGGATATAGACCCCGAACGACGCCGCCAATGCAATAAGCATGACCACCGCCGGCCCGACCTTGCGCGGGAACAACTGCATCCTGTCCTGGAGGGCCATGTTGTCGGATCGTCCGTGGTATCTCGAGTTCGCCGGCGATGAATTCCAAACTCGGTTCGAAAATTAGTGGCTGTGGCGTGCGTAACACAAAGCCCCTACTCGCAACATAGCCTAAACGCAATCGTCACTCGACGCAAATCACCAATGCTGCTTTGACGCTTTGAATCCTTTATGCAAACGTGTCCGACGCTCATCGGCGCGTCGTGAGACGCCAGAGCGAGGTCACTTCTGCTGCGCGTGCGACATGCAACGGGTCGGTTACGTCCGCCACGCGGGGATGATCCGGTTTTGCATCGATCCGCCCCACAAGCTTGAGGCCAGCCGCGTCGAAGGCCGCCAGAAGTTCGGCACGCGAGCGCAAGCCCAGGTGCTCGGCAAAATCCGAGAGCACCAGCCAGCCCTCGCCGTCCGGCTCCAGATGTTCGGCAAGCCCCCTGATAAATCCCATCAGCATGCGGCTGTCGGGATCATAGACCGCGCGTTCAAGAGGAGAGCTGGCGCGGGCCGGAACCCAGGGCGGATTGCACACGATCAGCGGCGCGCGTCCCGGCGGAAACAGATCGGCCGAAACTACATCTACCCTTGCGCCTAACTCCAGCCGCGCCATGTTCTCGCGGGCGCAGGCCAGCGCGCGGGGATCCTGATCGGTGGCGACGATGCGGGCGATGCTCCGCTGCGCCAGCACTGCCGCGAGCACGCCGGTACCGGTGCCGATGTCGAAGGCCAAGGTGCATCCGGCCGGCAGTGGCGCTGCGGCCACCAGGCCGACATACTCGCCGCGAATCGGCGCAAAGACGCCATAGTGCGGATGGATGCGCGCGCCCAGCGCCGGGATCGCGACACCCTTTTTGCGCCACTCGTGAGCGCCGATCAAACCAAGCAGTTCCCGCAACGAGGCGACGAAAGGTCCGTGCTCGCCATCCGCCGCGCCGTAGGCCTCGCTGCACGCCTGCTGCACATCGGGCGCCCGGCGCAGGGGCACCCGGTAATCTTCTTCGAAGGGCAGCAGCAGCATGCCCAGCGTGCGTGCGCGCTGCGACTGCGACTGCCGGTACAGGTGGAAGGCCTCGGCAGGAGCCGCTGTTGCAGCTGCCTTGCGTGGCTTGCGGTCGATGCGTCTTGCCATGGCCTGCAGCAACTGGCGGGCGTTCTGAAAATCGCCGCGCCATAGCAGCGCCGTACCTTCGCTGGCCAGACGGAAAGCGGCATCGGCGGTGATGCGGTCATCGCCGATGACCACGCGCTGCGGCGGCGGCGTGCCGCTCTCGGAATGCCAGCGGGCGGAGCGCGTCTCACCGTCCTCGCTCCAGCAGATCACTGGCGGAAGACTCACGACGAGGCCTGCCGAAGGCCGGGCCTGACTTGAAACAGCACGATGGACGATACCTCGGTGGCCAGGAAATTGAAGAGCATGGACTTGGCTCCGCATTCTACGGTGCAGAGACCGGCCGCGCCGTCTCGCCAGCGCCGACTCTTGGGGTAGAGTCGCAATTCCCGCCATTGGTTTTGTCGCCATGCCGCCACGCCTGCTATTCACCATCGTCTTCATCGAGGGCTATTGCTCTCTCGGTGCCGAGATCATCGCCTTGCGGCGCCTGATTCCGCATGTCGGCAGTTCCATCGTGGTCACCGCGCCAACCATCGGCCTGTTCCTGCTCGCCCTCGCGCTGGGCTACCACTCCGGCAGCCGCGTCGAGACGGACTACCGCGCCGTGGTGGCGCGCAATTTCCTCATCTCCGCCGCGCTGATGGGCGCCGGCCTCGCGGGCGACAGCGTCAACGCCATCTTCGCCGCGGCGCCGGCGGCAATGGCCTACCTGATTTTCATCGGCACCATACTCTGCCCGCTGGCCTGGCTGCTGGGCCAGACGGTGCCGATACTGACCAACCTGATGCGGGCGCAGCGCAGTGGCGAAGCGGCAGGACGCGCGCTCTACTGGTCGACCCTCGGCTCCTTTCTCGGCTCGGTCACGCTCTCGCTCGGCGTCATGCAACTGTTCGGCGTCTGGGCCGCCGTCTTGCTCGGCGCCGTGATGCTGGTTGCCGGCTCCGCCCTGGTGCAGCGCCCCCGCCCGCTGGCGGCGACGCTGCTGGCGGGCGTTGCCGGGCTCGGCGTGGTCGCCAACCTCGGCGACAGGCAGCGCGCCGACACGGCTTACGCCGACTACCAGGTGGAAGCCGTTGCGCGGGACGGCATGCAGTCGCCGCGCGCCTTCCGCGTGAACAACCAGGTCGCGTCAGTGATCGACAACAGCGAGCCGCCCCGCTATGCCCGCTACGTGCAGCACCTGCGCCGCATCCTGCTCGAGGATCTGGCCTTCAGCGACCGCGACATTCTGGTGCTGGGGGCCGGCGGCTTCACGCTGTCCCATCGCGAACCGGCCAACCGCTACACCTACGTGGACATCGACCCGGCAATCCGCGCCATCGCCGAGCGCGACTTCCTGCGCGAGCCGGCGCGTGGCGAATTCGTCGCCACCGACGCACGCCGCTTCGTCATCGAAACGATGCACCGTTATGACGCCGTGGTAGTCGATGTCTATAGCGCCCGCACCTCGATTCCCGGCCATCTGTTAACGCGCGAATTCTGGCGCGACACGCGCCACGCCTTGAAGCCCGGCGGGGTGATGCTGGCCAACCTGATACTCGACGGCAAACTCGCCAGCCCCTATGCGCGCAACCTGCTGGCCACCATCGAAAGCGCCTACGGCCGCTGCGCCGTCGAAGTTCTGGACAAAGCCGCCGAGCGCAGCAATGTGATTGTCACCTGCTTCGCCAACACGGATGGCGAAGCCACCCGCGTCTACGTGGACGAGCGGAATCTGGCCGATCTCGACAGCGCCCGGTCGCCCTGAGCAGCGCGCAGGAGACAAGCCTGGAAGTCGATGCACGAAAGTCGGCGCTGGCGGGACGGCGATAGACGCCTGGAAACAAGCCTCAAGGGCTCCTTCGTGCCCATTGCCGACATAAGGATTTCGCATATTCACTGGCTGCTGTGCAGCCCTGCTGCGGTCACTCGGGTTAAGCCTGCTTGCCACTCCCATCCCGCTGACTCAACGCCCGAAGAGCCAGCCAGGAGCCCCTCTCCTGTCAGGCTTTCAGGCAGCCATGTAGGTGGCGATCGGCGAAACCTTCGTTACGCTCACAGACGCCCGCAATCCCAGTGCCGCCAGCGCAGCTTCAAGCTGAGAGAGCTTGGATTCATGGTCAAGGTCGAGAATGCGCCGCACCTGGCGCCCATCGATGCCGAGCAGTTCACCTAGCTGCGCCTGTGTTACTCCCTGCTCACACATCGCCTCATGAACCGCCAGCTTGATCGCGACACGTGGCGGCAATACGATCATTGGCTGGCCGCGCTTGGCCTTGCTCGGCACAGGCAACGCCCTTCCATCGTCAAGATAGCTGGAGAGCGCTACCGTCAGCGCATCTTGAGCGCGGTCCAGCGCCTCGGCCTCGTTCGTTCCGGCGGTGATGGCTTCCGGGACATCGGCGAAGAACACGCCGATTTGCCCGCCTCTATAGCTTTTTAGAGTGACAGGGTAAGACATGTTCATTTTTGAATACTCCTCAGACGGGTATTGAGTTGCTTGCAAATATCATCCAGAAACTCCGGTGCATAGTCGGTATCGCCGTGCATCGGCACAGTCGTCTGCCGGCCGTTGAGTTTGACAAGGTAATGTCCGCCGTTATCGCGATTCTTGATGATTTCTGCGCCACAGGCCTTCAAGAATTTCAGGAATTGCTTCGTTTTCATGGAGCAAAGAATAGGACATATATGTCCTTATTGCAAGGCTTATTGGCAATTTTGTTGTTCTTGATTGGCGGCTACTGCAAATGGCGGGTATCAAAGGTACATCGGCCTCTCAAAACTGGCCTGCCAACCCTGCGGCTACGTCCGCCCCTGGCCGGCTGGAGCCAAATCCGAAATCTGCCAAGAGGTAGCGCTTGCAGTAAGTATATCGTTTTGATATAATGCGGCCATGCACATCATTTCACTAAAGATGCTGCGTGACTTTTGGCGCAGGCATCCTGAAGCCGAGCAGTCTTTGCGAAACTGGCACACCGTCGCCGAGAATTCCCGCTTTGCCGACTTTGGCGACCTGCGGCAGAGCTTCGGCAGTGCGGATTATGTTCCGCCTTATACCGTGTTCGATGTCGGCGGCAACAATTATCGGGTCGTTGTCATCGTTCGCTACCGCGATGGCAAGATGTTCGTGCGCTGGGTAATGACTCACCGGGAATACGACGACTGGTGCAAACGATACAGGAAAGGCAAGGTGTAACCATGACAACCGCTACTCTGGACATCAAGGCGCTGCAAAAAACTTGGGCTGCGTTTGATCGCATCGCGCATTTGCGTCCGATCCGTACCGAGGAAGAGTATGACCGTACGGTTTTGCTGATGAACTATCTGCTGGATAGGGTAGGCGACAAGGAGGATCACGCCTTGTCAGGGCTTCTTGATCTGGTCGGCGAACTGGTGGCGGACTATGACACCCGTCACTTCGCCATCGAAGCGTCCGAGCCCAAAGAAGTTCTGCGCTACCTGATCGAATTGCGCGGCCTGAAGCAAGGCGATTTGGCGGAGATCGTCCCGCAGAGCAACCTTTCGGCGATTCTCGCCGGCAAGCGAAAAATCAGCGCGACTCTGGCGGGAAAACTGGCCAGGTTCTTCAACATCAGTGCGGCGGTATTCGTGCCTGGCTAAAAAGGTTCTGCGCACTCCCGGTTCGGAATTGTGGGCGGCAGCAGTCGGTCAGCCACCCGCTTCAAGCACCTCAGTTCCCGGCGATGGTCATGCGCTCGACCAGAATCGAGCCGACCTGTTTCGCGCCCCGTACCTCGATGTCATTGCCGATGGCGGCAATGCCACGCAGCATTTCGCGCAAGTTGCCGGCAATGGTGATCTCTTCCACCGGATAGGCGATCTCGCCGTTTTCCACCCAGTAACCCGCTGCGCCGCGCGAATAGTCGCCGGTCACGTAATTCACGCCCTGGCCGAGCAGTTCGGTCACCAGCAGGCCTGTTCCCATTTGACGCAGCAGCCCCGCGAGGTCATGCCGGCCGGGTTGCACCAGCAGATTGTGCGAGCCGCCGGCATTGCCGGTGGTCTGCATGCCCAGCTTGCGCGCGGAGTAGGTGGACAGAAAATAGCCCTGCAACTCGCCGTTCTTCACTACCTCGCGATCGTGGGTGGCGACGCCGTCGTCGTCGAATGGCGAGGAGCCGAAGGCACCCCGGACATGGGGTCGCTCGCTGATCTGGACGAAGTCGGGAAATAGTTGCTGGCCGAGACTGTCGAGCAGAAACGAGGTCTTGCGATAAAGCGAGCCGCCGGAAATTGCATGGACGAAACTGCCGATCAGCCCCACCGCCAGCGGCGCTTCAAAAATCACCGGACACTTGCGGGTCTTCAGCTTGCGGGCGCCGAGACGCGCCAGCGCACGCCGTGCCGCATAGTCGCCGATGCGCGCCGCATCGGGAAATTCTTCCGCGTTGCGACGTGTCGCATACCAGTCGTCGCGTTGCATGTCTTCGCCCTCGCCGGCAATCACCGAGCACGAAACATAGTGCCGCGAGGTGGCAAAGCCGCCCATGAAGCCGAGACTGTTGGCGGAAACAAAATTCGCCGTCTGCGCCGATACACTGGCGCCTTCCGAGTTCTTCACCAGCGGGCTGACATCGAAGGCGGCCTGTTCGCAACGGCGCGCGATGTCGATTGCTGCCTCCACCGAAATGTCCCATGGATGAAACAGATCGAGATCCATGCTCTTCTTCGCCAGGAGTTTGGCGTCAGGCAGGCCGGCACAATCGTCTTCGGCGGTGAATCGCGCGATCGACAGCGCGGCTTCGACCGACGCTTTCAGCGCTGCCGGCGAGAAATCGGAACTGCTGGCATGACCGCGCCGCTGGCCGATATATACCGACACGCCAAGCCCCTTGTCGCGGTTGTATTCGATGGTTTCCACAGCCTGCCGGCGCACGCTGACCGACTGGCCGAAACCTTCCGACACATCGACCTCGCAGGCCGTGGCGCCCCTGGCTGCGGCGTGATCGAGTGCGGCCTGCGCCAACGCGCGCAATGCCTCCTGGGAATGAGCAAAACCTTGGGACATGCGGGAACCCTTCAAGAGTAAGACTCTGTGTCGCGAAGCTATAATCATAACCGTGGAAAATACCTATAACGAAGCGGACGAATATTCCGGCCCGAGTAAATCGCAGTTGAAGCGCGAGATGACTGCCTTGCAGGATCTTGGCGCGGAACTGGTGGCGCTGTCGAAGGAACGTCTGGCCAAGATCGACATGCCGGAACGACTGCGCGATGCGCTGCTGGATGCCCAGCGCTTTACCAAGCACGAAGCCAAGCGTCGCCAGATGCAATATATCGGCAAGATCATGCGCGATATCGATGCGGCGCCATTGCAGGCGGCGATGGACGAAATCAAGGGAAATTCCGAGGCCGCCAACATCCGTCAGCACCGTCTCGAAAACCTGCGCACGCGCTTGATGGAAGACGAGACGAAGTTCAGCGAAGTGGCCCGCGACTTTCCCGGTGCCGACATCCAGCATCTGCGCCAGTTGCGCCGCAACGCATTGAAGGAAGCGCAGCAGGGAAAGCCGCCGCGCGCCTACCGCGAGTTGTTCAGGGAATTGCGCGACCTGGAAGGCAAGGTCGACGCGGAAGACGCCGCCGACTAGCTAGGCAAAGTCGCGCTGCGGCACTGCCGATGCGATCGCACTCGAGGTAAGTATCGTCAAGGCCGCCTGGGCATGCTCGGCGGCGTCCCGCCCCAGCCCCGTCAGATAGCCGCCGTCAACTTGCGTCAGCAATCCCTTGGCATGTAAACGGGCAGTTGCGGCAATGACTTCCGGATCGGCGGTCTTATGTACCTTTATGCCCTGCCGGCTGGTCTCCAGGTCGAAGCGGATCAAGGTGTTCAGTTCATGGACTAGATCAGGCGTATAGGGCATGGACAAACCTCGCTCTTTGAAATGTGCGGCAATGCCGGACTGACTCCATTCTAGCTTCCTGACGAGCGAACGCAGCCCCCTGACAGAACGAAATCTCTCGTGGCGTCACGAATTACAAACCCGGATCGGCGCCTTCGCCCTTTTGCGTGGCCTCGACCATCTGCCGCGTCAGTTGCGGTGCCAGCAATTCCATGAAGTCGTATTCGTAGCCACGCAGCCAGGTATCGCGGCGAAAGGCAAGGCGCGTGGTATTGCCCTCGAATAGATGGTTGGCAGGCATGGCAGCCAGCGCGTCATCGCGCAGGGGATCGAAGGCCATTTCGGCGATGATGCCGACCCCCAGCCCCAGTCCGACATAGGTCTTGATCACATCGGAATCGATGGCGGTCAGCATCACGTTTGGATGCAGGCTCTGGCGCTCGAATGCCCGATCAATACGCGAACGGCCGGTAAATGTCGCGTCATAGGTGATCAAAGGGTACTCGGCCAGAGCCGCAAGACTTAGCGGGTCGTGCGCCAGCAAGGGGTGCTCCTTCGGCGTTACCACCAGATGCGCCCACTGGAAACAGGGCAGGGTCAGAAGTTCGGCATGGCGATCCAGCGCCTCGGTGGCGATGCCAAGATCCGCAGTGCCGTCCAGTACCCACCCAGCCACTTGCACCGGGCTGCCTTGCTGGATGTGCAGACGAATCTGCGGGTGGCGCTGGACGAAGCGCCGGATCACCGGTGGCAGGGTGTAGCGCGCCTGAGTATGCGTGGTCGCGATGGACAGAATGCCGCTGCTTTCCGCCGTGTAGTCGGCGCCGACCCGCTTCATGTTCTGCGCTTCGCTCAGGATGCGCCGAGCCATGGCGAGCAAGATGAGGCCAGGGGCGGTGGTGCCGGTGAGACGCTTGCCGCTGCGCTCGAAAATCGTTACGCCCAGTTCTTCCTCGAGCAATCCGATCTGCTTGGAGACGCCCGGCTGGGAGGTAAACAGGGCGTCCGCAGCGGCGGAAATGCTCAGCCCGCGCCGCTCGACTTCCACCAGGTAACGCAGTTGCTGTAGTTTCATGCGGCGATTATATAGCCGATAGTTCTATATAAATAGTTAATAAGTATTTTTAAGAACTATACAACTTCGCTACGATGCACTGCATCATGGATATCGTACTCAACCCCGCGCTTTCTCTTTCCGGCTTTGTGGTCGGTCTGCTGGTTGGCCTGACCGGCGTCGGTGGCGGCGCGCTGATGACGCCCTTACTGGTCCTGGGCTTCGGCATCAGGCCGGTGACCGCAGTGGGCACTGACTTGCTCTACGCTGCCATTACCAAGAGCGGCGGCAGTTGGGTGCATCACCGCCACGGCAACATCGACTGGCACATCATCCGCCTGCTCGCCGCCGGCAGTGTTCCGGCCGCCGCCCTGACCCTGTCGTTGCTGGCACGGCTCGGCGCGCAGGGTCATGGCGCCTCGGGACTGATCTCGGCGGTGCTCGGCGTCGCCCTGCTGCTGACCGCTGCTTCGCTGATCTTCCGCCAGCGCCTGCTTGAGTGGGCCAGACGCCGTCCCGCCAGCGCCGACTCTCAGAAGCATACGGCCTGGCTCACCGTTCTCTCTGGCGCAATCGTCGGCGTTCTGGTGACGATTACATCGGTCGGCGCAGGCGCCTTGGGCGTTACCGCGCTGACTTTTCTCTATCCGAACCTCGCCACGCGCCGCATCGTCGGCTCCGATATCGCCCATGCCGTGCCGCTGACCCTGGTCGCCGGCCTCGGCCACTGGTGGCTGGGTTCGGTCGATGTACCGCTGTTGCTCAACCTGTTGCTCGGATCGCTGCCCGGCATCGCGCTGGGCAGCCATCTGGCCACCCGTGTCCCCGAGCGCGGCCTGCGCAGTCTGCTGGCCGCAGTCCTGCTGCTGGTCGGCGGCAAACTCATCCTCGCCTGAATTGGAAAACCACGCATGTATCGCTACGACAGCATCGACCACACCATCGTCCAGGCCCGCGTTGCGCAGTTCCGCGACCAGACGCGGCGCTATCTGGCGAATGAACTGAGCGAGGATGAGTTCCGTCCGCTGCGCCTGCAAAACGGTCTCTATATCCAGCGCCACGGCCCGATGCTGCGCATCGCCGTGCCCTACGGACTGCTCTCGGCAAGGCAGTTGCGCACGCTGGCCGACGTAACCCGCCGCTACGACGAGGGCGTCGGTCATTTCACCACCCGCCAGAATCTGCAACTCAACTGGGTCAAGTTGCCTCAGGTGCCGGACCTTCTGGCCGATCTGGCGGATGCAGAGCTGCACGCCATCCAGACCTCGGGCAACTGCATCCGCAACATCACCACGGATCACTTTGCCGGAGTCGCCGCCGACGAAATCGCCGACCCCCGTCCGTGGGCGGAACTGCTGCGGCAGTGGTCGACCTTCCATCCGGAATTCGCCTACCTGCCGCGCAAGTTCAAGGTGGCGATAAGCGGTTCCAGAGAGGACCGCACGGCACTCCTGGTACATGATCTCGGCCTGCAACTGGTAAGGAACGATGGTGGCGAGCTTGGCTTTGCCGTGTACGCCGGCGGCGGCCTTGGGCGCACCCCGCTCCTCGCCTCGAAATTGAACGACTTTCTGCCCTGGCAACATCTCTTGACCTATTGCGAAGCGCTGCTGCGGGTGTACAACCGTTTCGGCCGCCGCGACAACGCCTACAAGGCGCGCATCAAGATTCTGGTCAAGGCCGTCGGCAGCGAAGAGTTCGCGCGCCAGGTGGACGCGGAATGGGCGCATCTGAAGGATGGTCCTTCGACGCTCACGGAAGCCGAAGTAGATCGCGTCGCCGCACAATTTGCCGCGCCCAACTACGAAAACCTTGCCAGCGAGGATCTCTGCCACGTTGCCTTCCAGCGCGAAGACAAAGCCTACGCACGCTGGGTGGAACGCAACGTGCACGCGCACCGGGTTCCCGGCTATGCCGCTGTCACTCTGTCGCTGAAAAAACCCGGAGCATCTCCCGGCGACGCCACTTCGGCGCAAATGGAAGAAGCGGCAGAACTCGCCGAGCGCTTCAGCTTTGGCGAGATTCGCGTTTCCCATGAACAGAATCTGATTCTGGCCGACGTCCCGCAGCGCGATCTATACACGATCTGGCAGCGCGCCAAGGCCACCGGACTGGCGAGCCCAACGGTGGGCCTGCTGGCCGACCTGATCTGCTGCCCCGGCGGTGATTTCTGCTCCCTGGCCAATGCCAAGTCCCTGCCGATCGCCGAGGCCGTCCTTGATCGCTTCGCCGATCTCGACTACCTCCATGACATTGGCGAGATCGAGCTCAATATCTCCGGTTGCGTGAACTCCTGCGGCCACCATTACCTCGGTGCAATCGGCATTCTCGGCGTCGACAAGCACGGCGAGGAGTGGTACCAGATCACCATGGGTGGTGCCCAAGGCAACGCAGCGGTCATTGGCGAAACCATTGGTCCTTCCTTCGCTGCCGCGGACGTGCCGGATGTCATCGAGCAGCTGATCGAAACCTATCTTGTTCGCCGCCATGTCGATGAACGCTTCAGTGACACCGTACGCCGTATCGGACTGGAACCCTTCCGTACTTCGGTCTATTCCAACACCACCTCGCAAAGGAGATCTGCAAATGCGTAACTTGCAAACCCGTCGACTCATCAAGGAACGTCGTCTGCAGGAGGACGTATGGAAAGTCGTCACCCTGATCGACGGCCAGCCCGAACTGGACGTTTGCCTGCCGGTCGGCCCGCTGTTGGTGCCGGTCTCGGTCTGGAAGGCGAAGAAGGCCTGCCTGATCCATCGCGAATACGAGCATGGCACCCCGCTTGGAATCTGGTTGTCGCCTGAGGACGATCCAGCCGAGATTGCCAAGGACGTCGACGACTTCACCGTGATCGCCGTACATTTTCCTAAGTTCACGGATGGCCGTGGCTACTCGACCGCTCGCCTGCTGCGCGAGCGCTATGGCTATGACGGCGAACTGCGCGCCTTTGGCGATATTGGCCGCGACCAGATTTTCTTCCTCAATCGGGTGGGCTTCGACAGCTTCCTGATCGGCGAAGGACGCAACGCCGAAGAAGCCCTTGCCGCATTCGACGATTTCCCCGAGGCCTATCAGGCGGGAAGCGACCTGCCGATTCCCCTTTTCCGCCGCCGCGCGGCCTGACGGGAACATCATGATCCGCGAATCCCTGCCTGACTTGGCCAATCCTGATCTGGTGGACATCGTGGCGGCAAAGGCCGCGCGTGCCACTACGCTCTTGCGCAACATAGCGCGCGACTACGCACCGGTAGTCTTCGCCAACAGTCTGGGTGCCGAGGACATGGTGCTGACCGACCTGATCTGGCGCGAGGAAATCAACATCGCAATTTTTTCGCTGGATACGGGCCGTCTTCCGCTAGAAACCTACGAGCTGATCCACCAGACGGAAAAGCACTACGGCCGCAAACTGGACATCTACTTCCCGCGTCATGAGGCGGTGGAAATTTACGCACGCACCCACGGCAGCCACGGCTTTTACGATTCGGTGGCGGCGCGCAAGGCGTGCTGCCACGCGCGCAAGGTCGAGCCGCTGCAACGCGCGCTGACCGGCAAGGGAGCCTGGGTCACCGGCCTGCGTGCTGCCCAGTCCGCGACGCGGGACAGGCTGAAGGTCATCAGCCAGGACACGACGAACAACCTGGTCAAGGCGAGCCCCCTGACGGACTGGAGCGAAGCCGAAGTCTGGGTTTATCTGAGAGCCAACAACGTGCCCTACAACCGGCTGCATGACCGCAACTTTCCGAGCATCGGCTGCGCTCCCTGCACCCGTGCCATCCAGCCCGGAGAAGATGTGCGCGCCGGCCGCTGGTGGTGGGAAACCCCGGAAACAAAAGAATGCGGCTTGCATCTGGTAGATGGCCGCCTGCAACGCACTTCAACACGGATGGCCGAGGCATGAGTACGCTGGCCTTGCAGCAGCGCGCCACTCTGTCGCATCTGGATTGGCTGGAGGCGGAGTCCATCCACATCCTGCGCGAAGTAGCCGGGCAATGCGCCAATCCCACCCTGTTGTTTTCCGGCGGCAAAGACTCGCTGGTCCTGTTGCGCCTGGCGGAAAAGGCCTTTCGCCCCGGACGCTTTCCGTTTCCCCTGCTCAACATCGATACCGGCCACAACTACGACGAAGTGATCGATTTCCGCGACTCTCGCGCATGCCAGTTGAATGAACGACTGATTGTGCGCTGCGTCGAGGATTCGATGCGGCGCGGCACCGTGGTGCTGAAATCACCCAGTGAGTCGCGCAACAAACATCAATCCGTCACGCTGCTCGAAGCCATTGCCGAATTCGGCTTTGACTGCTGCATCGGCGGTGCGCGCCGTGACGAGGAAAAGGCCCGGGCCAAGGAGCGCATCTTTTCCTTCCGTGACGAGTTCGGCCAGTGGGACCCAAAGAACCAGCGTCCGGAATTGTGGGACCTGTTCAACGCACGCGTGCACAAGGGTGAGAACATCCGCGCCTTCCCCATTTCGAACTGGACCGAGCTGGATGTGTGGCAATACATCGAACGCGAAAAGCTAGCCTTGCCTTCGATCTACTTCGCGCACAAACGGCAGGTGGTCAGGAAGAATGGGCTGTTGCAGCCAGTGACCGAACTGACCCCGGCGCGCGCTGGCGACGTCGTCGAGGAACTGACGGTGCGCTTTCGCACCGTGGGTGACATCACCTGCACCGCTCCGGTTCTGTCAGACGCCGACACGGTCGCGCGCATCATCGAGGAAACGGCGACAACCACGATTACCGAGCGTGGTGAGACCCGCCTCGACGACCAGACATCGGAAGCCTCAATGGAACAACGCAAGAAGGAAGGGTACTTTTAGTGAGCGCGATCGAACATCTGCCGGAGATCGACAATGGCCTGCTGCGCTTCCTCACCTGCGGCAGTGTTGACGACGGCAAGAGCACCCTGATCGGAAGGCTACTCTATGACACCAAGACCATTCTGGCCGACACGCTGCACGCCATCACGCGCACCTCGGAGCGGCGCGGGCTCGAAGCGGTCGATCTCTCGCTGCTGACCGATGGACTGCAAGCCGAACGCGAACAAGGCATCACGATCGATGTCGCCTACCGCTATTTCACCACCGGACGGCGCAAGTACATCATCGCCGACGCCCCCGGCCACGAGCAGTACACACGCAACATGTTCACGGCGGCGTCGACCGCGAACCTGGCGATCATCCTGATTGACGCGCGCAAGGGAGTGCTGACCCAGACCCGGCGTCATTCCTATCTCGCGCATCTGCTGGGCATTCCACACATCGTGGTGGCGATCAACAAGATGGATCTGGTTGGCTTCAATCAGGCCACCTACGAGCGTATCCGCAACGAGTACCGCGAATTTGCTGCGGCCCTGGGAATCGGTGACGTCGCCTTCATTCCGATGTCGGCGCTCGACGGCGACATGATTGTCGATCGCGGCGCCCGACTGGACTGGTATCAGGGACCGACGCTGCTCGACATGCTTGAGGATGCACCCGGCGCCCACAGCGAGCGCGACGAAGCTTTCCGCTTTCCGGTGCAGTTTGTCTGCCGGCCGCAGCGGTGCGGAAATCCGAAACTCCACGACTATCGCGGCTTCATGGGCCGGGTGGAGTCCGGCGAGATTGCCGTTGGTGATGAAGTGGTGGTGCTGCCGTCCGGGAAGCGCACGCGGATCAAGGCCATCGAAATTTACGGCCACTCGCTGCCGCGGGCGATTCCCGAGCAGTCGGTCACACTCTTGCTCGAAGACGAAGTCGATGTTTCCCGCGGCGATATGGTCGTTCGTGCCGAAGAGTTATGTCCCCGTGCTCCTGAGCCGGGGACGGTATCCACCCGGACGGCGCTGGTGACACGGCGCATCGAGGCCATGCTCTGCTGGCTGGACGAAACACCGCTCGACCCGCAACGCAAATACCTGATCCGTCAGACCACGCGCGAAACCAGGGCAGTGATCGAGAGCATCGTCTACCGGCTGGACATAAACTCGCTGCTGCAGAAACCTGCGGAGCGTCTGGAAATGAATGACATTGCTCGCGTGTGCTTCAGGCTCGCTCAACCGCTGTGCGTCGATACCTACGTTGCGAACCGCTCCACGGGCGCATTCATCATCATCGATGAGACGACCAACAGCACTGTGGGTGCCGGGATGATTCTCTGATTACACGGGACTCTCAGAGCGCAAAAAAGCCAGGCATCGCCTGGCTTTTCTTTGTGGCCGCGAGGATCTTACTCGACGACCGGCGCCTCGGCGATCTCGCCAGCCGGACGGTCCAGCAGTTCAACAAAGGCCATCGGCGCATTGTCACCCACACGGAAACCCATCTTGAGAATACGCAGATAGCCACCGTTGCGGGCGGCATAACGCGGGCCGAGTTCGTCGAACAACTTGCCGACGATTTCGCGGTCACGCGTGCGGTCAAAGGCCAGGCGGCGGTTGGCCAGACTGGGCTTCTTGCCCAGGGTAATCAGGGGTTCCACTACGCGGCGCAGTTCCTTGGCCTTGGGCAGAGTGGTCTTGATGGCCTCATGGCGCAACAGGGAAACTGCCATGTTGCGCAGCATCGCCTGGCGGTGCGAAGAGGTCCGGTTAAGCTTGCGAAGTCCGTTACCGTGACGCATTTTGATTTCCTCGTTTTTTTGCGGCCATCGCGCAATGCAAATGGCCGGTTAATGGTTATCGAGAGTTTGTGAATCAGTGAAGCAAGTGAGACAAATGCTGCAAACGGGCCGAAGCCCGGTGTTCAATCAGGCCAGCTTCTCCAGCCCGGCCGGCGGCCAGCTTTCGAGCTTCATGCCCAGGGTCAGACCGCGCGACGCCAGTACTTCCTTGATTTCGGTGAGCGACTTGCGACCCAGGTTCGGCGTCTTCAACAGTTCCGTTTCGGTCCGCTGAATCAGGTCGCCGATGTAATAGATGTTCTCGGCCTTCAGGCAGTTGGCAGAACGAACCGTCAGTTCAAGGTCATCCACCGGGCGCACCAGGACCGGATCAACCGAGTTCTGCTTGGGGGCCTCGGCGGACATCGGCGTGCCTTCGAGATCAGCGAATACCGACAACTGCTCCATCAGAATCCGCGCGGCAGTCCGCACCGCCTCTTCGGCATTGTCGATGGCGCCGTTGGTCTCGATGTCGAGAATGAGCTTGTCGAGGTCGGTGCGCTGTTCAACACGTGCGGACTCGACGGAATAGCTGACACGACGCACCGGGCTGAACGACGCATCGAGCATGATCTGACCGATGGCGCGGTTCTCGCGAGCGATTTCGCGCTGATTGGCCGGCACATAGCCGCGGCCGGATTCGACGCGGATCTGCATGTTGAGCTTGCCGCCGGGGGCGATGTGCGCAATGACATGATCCGGATTCACGATTTCTACGTCATGTGTGGTTTCGATATCGCGCGCAGTAACGACGCCTTCGCCGTTTCTGGAAAGGGTCAGCGTGGCCTCACGACGGTTGTGCATCTTCAGCACCACGCCCTTGAGATTCAACAGAACGTCGACCACGTCCTCGCGCACACCGTCCAGCGTCGAATACTCGTGCAGCACGCCTTCGATCGATACCTCGGTCGGAGCAACGCCTTCCATGGAGGACAGCAGAATGCGGCGCAACGCGTTGCCAAGCGTATGGCCGTAGCCGCGCTCGAACGGCTCCATGACGACGCGAGCATGCAGCGGCGAAAGCTGCTGGACATCGATACTGCGGGGTTTCAGAAGTGTGTGCATGTGCATTCCTTCGAATGGAAAACGCCTGGCGTCCGGTGGACGCCAGGCGCAAAACTACTTGTTAGCGCGAATACAGTTCGACAACCAGACCCTCATTGATCGAGGGCGGCAAATCTTCGCGCGCAGGGTATGACTTGAAGACACCCTTGCCGGCCTTGACATCCACTTCCAGCCATACGGGGAACCCGCGTGACTCAGCCGCTTCAAGCGCAGCCTTGGTGCGCAAGTGGCTGCGAGTGCTGTCGAGCAACTGGATGACATCACCGGGACGCACGTTGTACGAAGGGATATCAACGCGTTTGCCATTGATCAGTACGCCGTTGTGACGAACGACTTGTCGTGCTTCCGCGCGCGATACGCCAAACCCCATGCGGTAAGCGACGGTATCGAGGCGGCCTTCGAGCAGTTTGAGCAGATTCTCGCCGGTCTGTCCCTTTTTGCGCTCGGCATCGCCGAACACTTTGCGGAACTGCCGCTCAAGAACACCGTATATACGACGGATCTTTTGCTTTTCGCGCAGTTGCGTACCGTAACCGGACAGGCGCTGTCCGGACTTTTGGCCGTGCTGGCCGGGCGCGTAGGCACGGCGCTCGACGGAACATTTGTCAGTGAAGCACTTCTCGCCTTTGAGGAAGAGCTTTTCGCCTTCGCGGCGGCACTGGCGGCACTTTGCGTCTAGATTTCGGGCCATGGTGTCGTATCTGCCTTAGATGCGGCGGCGCTTGGGCGGCCGGCATCCGTTGTGGGGAATCGGGGTAATGTCGGTGATACTGGTAATCTTCATGCCAAGCGCATTAAGCGCACGCACCGCTGATTCGCGCCCGGGGCCGGGGCCCTTGATGCGAACTTCGAGATTCTTTACACCACACTCCTGAGCAGCCTTGCCGGCAGCCTCGGCGGCAATCTGCGCGGCGAACGGGGTCGACTTGCGTGAACCCTTGAAGCCAGCGCCGCCGGAAGTTGCCCACGCCAACGCGTTGCCCTGGCGATCGGTGATGGTGATGATGGTGTTGTTGAAGGAAGCGTGAACGTGCGCGATGCCTTCGGCGACGTTCTTCTTGACCTTCTTGCGAACTTTGGTTGCGGTCTTAGCCATGTATTATCGGTTCCTGGTTTACTTCTTGCCCATCGAAATCGCCTTGCGCGGCCCCTTGCGGGTTCGCGCATTGGTACGGGTGCGCTGACCGCGCACCGGCAGGCCGCGACGATGACGCACACCACGATAGCAGCCGAGATCCATGAGGCGCTTGATGTTCATCGTCGTTTCGCGGCGCAAATCACCCTCGACGGTGAACTTGGCTACCTCCTCACGCAAGCGATCCATTTCGCTGTCCGTGAGTTCCTTGATCTTGGCTGAACGTTTGACGCCGACCGCATCGCAGATTTTCTGTGCGCGGGTACGGCCAATACCATAGATCGCCGTCAGAGCGATCTCGGTGTGCTGGTGATTCGGGATATTGACGCCTGCAATACGGGCCATGTGCTTACCTGTTCGTCGCCGTTAGTTAATGCGGTGTGGTGGGCTAGCTGAAAAATGCGAAACCATAGATTGTATCTGATCTGAATCGCTCGATCAACCTTGACGCTGCTTGTGCCGCGGATCGGTACAGATGACCCTTACCACGCCCTTGCGGCGGATGACTTTGCAATTTCGACAGATACGTTTGACCGAAGCCAGAACTTTCATTGGAGTTCTCCGGAAATATTGCCAAACTACTTGGCGCGGAACACGATGCGACCTTTTGAAAAGTCGTAGGGCGTAAGTTGCACGGTGACCTTGTCGCCCGGAAGAATGCGGATGTAGTGCATTCGCATTTTTCCGGAGATATGGCCAAGAACCACGTGCCCGTTCTCAAGCTTGATGCGGAACGTGGCATTCGGAAGATTTTCGACGACCTCTCCCTGCATTTCAATAACGTCTTCCTTCGACATGATTCAGCGGGCCGGGAAACCGGCCCCCTTGAAATTTGCCTTCTTCAGGAGACTTTCATACTGATGCGACATTACATACGCCTGCACCTGCGACATAAAGTCCATTGTCACTACAACAATGATCAACAGGCTGGTACCACCGAAATAGAACGGCACATTCCACTTCAAGATAAGAAATTCCGGTAGCAGACAAACCACCGTGATATAGATGGCACCGGCGAGAGTCAGGCGGGTCAGAATCTTGTCAATGTAGCGGGCTGTCTGGTCGCCGGGGCGAATGCCGGGAACAAACGCACCGCTCTTCTTCAAGTTGTCGGCTGTCTCCTTCGAATTAAACACCAGCGCGGTGTAGAAGAAGCAGAAAAATATGATCGCAGTGGCGTAGAGCATCACGTAAATCGGCTGCCCGGGAGACAGTGTAGCCGCGATGTCCTTGAGCCAAGTCATACCGTTCCCCGACCCAAACCAGCCTGCCGCCGTGGCCGGGAACAGGATGATCGAGGAAGCGAAGATGGGAGGAATAACGCCCGACATATTGAGTTTCAATGGCAGATGGGAGCTTTGGCCGCCATAGACCTTATTGCCAACCTGGCGCTTGGCGTAGTTAACCAGAATCTTGCGCTGGCCCTTTTCGACGAACACCACGAAGCCGGTGACCAGAACCACCAGAGCGCAAATGAACAGGGCAGAAATTGCGTGCATCGCCCCGGTACGGACCAGTTCGAAGAGTCCGCCCAGCGCGCTCGGCAATCCCGCGACGATACCGGCAAAGATGATGATCGAAATGCCATTGCCAATACCACGCTCGGTAATCTGTTCGCCGAGCCACATCAGAAACATTGTCCCGGTCAGCAAGGTCAGCACCGTAACGAAGCGGAACAGGCCGCCAGGGTCAAGCACCAGTCCGGCCTGCGATTCGAGTGCAATCGCGATACCGAGCCCCTGGAATAACGCCAGGGCGACAGTGCCGTAACGTGTGTATTGAGTAATCTTGCGGCGCCCGGCCTCACCCTCTTTCTTCAAAGCCTCCATCGACGGCACGGAGATCGTCATGAGCTGCATGATGATCGAAGAAGAAATGTAGGGCATGATGCCTAGCGCGAATAGCGTGAAACGCGACAACGCGCCGCCCGAAAAAAGGTTGAAGACGCCGAGAATTCCACCCTGCTGACCCTGAAACAACTCCGCCAACTTGACAGGGTCAATTCCGGGCACAGGAATGTGTGCGCCAATCCGATATACCACCAGCGCGCCCAGCAGGAACCAGAGCCGGCGCCAGAGGTCGCCGAACTTGCCGGTCTTGCCGAGAGATGCTGCCTGGGGGCTTGCCACGTGTTCCGTCCTCGTTAGCTATCAGGCCGCGGCGATGTCTGCGACAGAACCGCCAGCAGCTTCGATTGCGGCACGGGCTCCTTTGGTCGCGCCAACACCTTTCAGCGCAATCTTGCGATTGAGCTTGCCGGAAAGGATAACCTTCGCCGACAGTGCATCTGCAGCGATCACACCCGCCTGTTTCAGAACCAGCAAGTCGACTTCCTCGACCGGCAGTTTGTCCAGCTCGGACAAACGCACTTCAACATTGCGGCTCGCCGTCAAAGACACGAATCCGCGCTTCGGCAACCGACGCTGCAGCGGCATTTGACCGCCCTCGAAGCCTACCTTGTGGAAACCACCGGCACGCGACTTCTGGCCTTTGTGTCCGCGACCGGCCGTCTTGCCAAGGCCGCTGCCAATTCCTCGTCCGACACGCTTGGAAGCGTGCTTGGAGCCGGCACCCGGCTTCAGGTTGTTAAGTTCCATGCTCATCGATGTCCCCTTAGCCTTCGCACTTCACCAGATAGGCCACTTTGCGGATCATGCCGCGCACTGCGGGCGTATCCTCAAGCACAGCCGAACTGTTGAGCCTTCTCAGGCCAAGCCCGCGCACTGTAGCGCGATGATCCTGCTTGGTGCCGATCACACTCTTTACCAGTGTGACCTTGATCGTCTTGTCAGTCATGGCTCACTCCAGAATCTCGCCTATGGCCTTGCCGCGCTTGGCAGCAATCTCGGCCGGGGTACTCATCGCCAGCAAACCATGCAGCGTTGCGCGCACCACGTTGTAAGGATTGGTCGAGCCTATGGTCTTGGCCACCACATCGGTAATCCCCATCACCTCGAACACAGCACGCATCGGACCGCCGGCGATGACACCGGTACCAGGCGACGCTGGGGACATCAACACCGTTGTTGCTCCGTGCTTACCCGTAACCGAGTGGTGCAGAGTGCCATCCTTGATATTGATTTTCGCCATCTTGCGACGCGCTTCCTCCATCGCCTTCTGAACGGCGACCGGGACTTCCCGCGACTTGCCCTTGCCCATGCCGATGCCACCGTCACCGTCACCCACCACGGTCAGTGCGGCAAACCCGAGAATCCGGCCGCCCTTCACCACCTTGGTGACGCGATTGATGGACACCATCTTTTCGCGCATGCCATCATCGCGTTCTTCCTGGACCTGCTGCTGTTTCCTGCCTTGAGGTTTAGCCATGTCCGTCTCGCTTAGAACTTGAGTCCGCCCTCACGGGCGGCTTCGGCCAGCGCCTTGACGCGGCCGTGGTAGTGAAAACCGGAGCGGTCGAAAGCAACCTGCTCGATGCCGGCCGCTTTGGCCCGCTCGGCGATGAGTTTGCCAACCGTCTTGGCGGCATTGACGTTACCGCCATTCGGAACCTGGCTCCGCACTTCCGGCTCCATGGTTGAAGCGGCAGCGAGTACCCGAGTGCCGCAGCCGGAATAAATCTGGGCAGAGATATGCAAGTTGCTGCGATGCACCGCGAGGCGCACGACTTTGAGCTCCGCAATTTTGGCGCGGGTTTTACGCGCCCTGCGCAGACGAGCCTGTTTCTTTTCCATGATTCAGCGCCTCGATTATTTCTTCTTGGTTTCCTTGATGACAACCACTTCGTCGGCATACCGGACGCCCTTGCCCTTGTAGGGTTCGGGAGACCGGTAGGCACGCACTTCAGCGGCCACCTGACCAACCACCTGCTTGTCGATCCCCTTGATCAGGATCTCAGTCTGGGTCGGCGTTTCAACTTTGATCCCGTTCGGCATGTCGTGCGCGACCGGGTGAGAAAAGCCGAGCGTGAGGTTCAGCTTGGCTCCCTGAGCCTGAGCACGATAACCAACGCCGACCAGGGTCAGTTTCTTCTCGAAGCCCTTGGTTACGCCAATCATCATGTTATTCAGCAGTGCACGCATCGTTCCCGACATGGCACCCGCATTGGGCGCGCCCTCTACGGCACGACAATGCAACTTTTCGCCATCCCTCTCGATTCTTACTGCCGGCAACAGAAACTGCTTCAGCGTTCCCAGCGGCCCTTTGACGGCAACCTCGGCATCGGAGAGCGTAACTTCAACGCCTTTGGGCACATCAACCGGATACTTTGCAATACGTGACATGGCAGCGGCTCCTTAGGCGACGATACAGAGAACTTCGCCGCCCATGTTGCCTGCCCGCGCCCGGCGGTCGGTCATCACGCCCTTCGGTGTGGAGACAATGGCAACACCCAGCCCGTTCATGACGCGGGGCAAATCGTCCTTGCCCTTGTAGACTCGCAGGCCTGGCTTGGAAACGCGTTCGATACGTTCAATTACCGGATGCCCAGCGTAGTACTTGAGCGCAATATCGAGTTCGGGTTTCGCGCCATTCTCGCGAATAGCGAAATCATCAATGTAACCCTCATCCTTCAGCACCCCGGCAATTGCCACCTTGAGCTTGGAGGAAGGCATGGAAACGGAAAGCTTCTCCGCCATCTGCGCGTTGCGGATGCGGGTCAACATGTCGGCGACTGGATCGGTCATGCTCATATGGCTCTCCTTACCAGCTTGCCTTGGTCATGCCAGGCACTTCGCCGCGCATAGCAACCTCGCGCAGCTTATTGCGGCACAGACCAAACTTGCGAAAGACACCGCGGGGGCGCCCGGTCAATGCGCATCGATTGCGCTGACGGGACGGGCTCGCGTTGCGGGGCAACTGCTGAAGTTTCAGTCGCGCATCCATGCGCTCCTCATCCGACAGTTTGATGTTGTTGATCACGGCAAAAAGTTCGGCACGCTTGGCAGCGTACTTCGCCACCGTCTTTGCGCGCTTTTCTTCGCGGTTAATAAGAGCTAGTTTCGCCATACGTCCCTCAATTCTTGAAGGGGAACTTGAATGCGGCGAGAAGCGCCTTCGCTTCTACGTCGTTCTTCGCGGTGGTGGTAATGCTGATATTCATGCCACGCAGCGCATCGATCTTGTCGTACTCAATCTCGGGGAAAATGATCTGTTCCTTGACTCCAACGTTGTAATTGCCACGTCCATCAAAACCCTTGCCGGAAATTCCACGAAAGTCACGGATACGCGGCATGGCTATGGTTACCAGGCGATCGAGAAATTCGTACATACGATTTCCGCGCAGAGTCAGCATGCAGCCAATCGGATAACCCTCGCGAATCTTGAAGACCGCGATTGCCTTTCGCGCCTTGGTTACGACCGGTTTCTGGCCTGCGATCTTGGTCATGTCACCGACCGCGTGATCCAGTACCTTCTTGTCACCGACCGCCTCGCCAACACCCATATTCAGGGTGATCTTGGTAATGCGCGGAACTTCCATGATGGACTTGTAACCGAACTTCTGGAGAAGATCGGGGACCACCGTCTGTTTATAGTATTCCTGCAAGCGCGCCATGACTGATCCTTACGCGTCAACAACTTCGCCGTTCGACTTGAACACCCGAACCTTGCGACCATCGTCGAGCTGCTTGAAGCCGACGCGATCCGCTTTCTGGGTGGCAGGATTGAACAGCGCCACATTGGAAATATTGATCGGCATTTCTTTCTCGACAATGCCGCCCTGATTGCCCTTCATGGGGTTAGGCTTGGTGTGCTTCTTGACGCGATTGATGCCCTCAACCAGCAGCCGATCAGCGTCAAGGCAGTTCAGCACGACCCCGCGTTTGCCCTTGTCTTTACCTGTGGTAACGACCACGTCGTCACCCTTGCGAATCCTGTTCATGATCGAGTCCTTGATTGCCGGTTCAAAGAACCTCGGGAGCCAGCGAGACGATCTTCATGAATCGCTCGGTGCGCAACTCACGCGTCACCGGGCCAAAGATTCGCGTGCCGATCGGTTCCAACTTGTTGTTCAGCAATACCGCTGCATTGCCATCGAACTTGATGAGCGATCCATCTGAACGACGAACACCCTTGGCAGTACGTACCACCACGGCGCTATAAACCTCGCCTTTTTTGACACGGCCACGCGGTGCGGCATCCTTGATAGTGACCTTGATGACGTCACCGATGCCTGCATAGCGGCGCTTGGAGCCGCCAAGCACCTTGATGCACATGACCGAGCGCGCGCCAGTGTTGTCGGCGACGTCCAGCAGAGACTGCATTTGAATCATTTTTTCATCTCCAACTTAATTCGCGATTGACTCAAGTCCCGCGATCAGTCTTGGAGCCCGCTAGGGGCTGGAATGCCGGGCAGATAGTACCCCAGCGAAGCAAAGAGGCGAGATTTTACAACCCGCCGCCATGTTGTCAACTATTATTTCGTATGTGCAAAGCGTGCAGTGACCAGAGCGCAATCAGACACTGCGTGCCTTCTCGACAACCTTGGCGACACGCCAGGCCTTGGTCTTGGAAATTGGAGCACATTCCTCAATCTGCACCAGATCGCCCGCTGCGGGCTCCGTGCCATCGACGTGCGCGTGATACTTTTTCGAACGCGTCATGATCTTGCCGATCACAGGGTGCTTGACCTTGCGTTCAACAAGTACCGTCACTGTCTTCTGCATTTTGTCCGAAACAACGCGCCCCTGGAGGGTGCGCCGCACGGTTTGAGTGGTCGCATCCGTCATTTTGCCGCCGCCTTCTCACGCTGAATGGTTTTAACGCGCGCTATATCTTTGCGCACCTTGCCGATTTGGCTGGTATTGGTCAACTGTTGTGTCGCCACCTGCATACGAAGTCCGAATTGCGCCTTGCGCAGTTCCAGCAACTCTTTTTGCAGATCCTCGTTGTTCTTGGCTCTCAGCTCACTTGTCTTCATGACTTATCCCAAATGGCGTGTGACGAAAGTAGTTGCGAGCGGAAGCTTGGCAGCCGCCAGGCGGAAAGCCTCTCTTGCCAGCACCTCGTCTACGCCGTCCATCTCGTAAAGAACCTTTCCAGGTTGGATCTCGGCAACCCAATACTCCGGGGACCCCTTACCGTTACCCATCCGTACTTCGAGCGGTTTCTTCGAAATCGGTTTGTCCGGAAAAATCCGAATCCAGATACGGCCGCCACGCTTGATGTGACGTGTCATGGCACGACGCGCGGCTTCAATCTGCCGGGCCGTAAGACGACCGCGAGCGATGGCCTTGAGGCCATACTCGCCAAAACTGACTTTGGCGCCCCTGGTGGCGAGTCCTGTGTTGCGACCCTTTTGTTCCTTGCGATATTTTCTACGGGCAGGTTGCAGCATGTTTTACTCCTTGCCTTCCTTCGCTGCGCTTTCGGCGCCATCGGCCTTGGCCGGGGCCTTGCGAATGCGCTTGACGGGTGTCTTGGGCGCTACAGCAACACCCTCCGGCTTGACTTCCGGCTTCACTTCTTCAGCCTTCTTGACAGAGGTACGGCGAACCGGCTTGGCTTCACCTTCGCTCTCACTCCGCGGCTTTCCGGGACTACGACGCGGCTTGCGCTGATCATCAACAACAGGCTCCGGTGCAGCCAGTAGAGCTTCGCTGCGCGACAGGATTTCACCCTTGAACACCCAGACCTTGATGCCGATGATGCCGTAGGTGGTCTTCGCCTCGGCGGTACCGTAATCGATGTCGGCACGCAGGGTATGCAAGGGCACACGGCCTTCGCGATACCATTCCCTGCGGGCAATCTCGGCGCCGTTCAGGCGTCCGGAACTCATGATCTTGATGCCTTGGGCACCGAGGCGCATCGCATTCTGCATCGCCCGTTTCATCGCGCGACGAAACATGATGCGCTTTTCGAGCTGCTGGGCAATCGAATCGGCAATCAATTGGGCATCGATTTCCGGCTTGCGTATCTCTTCGATATTGACGTGCACCGGCACGCCCATCTTGCGCTGAAGTTCGGCCTTCAGGTGCTCGATGTCCTCACCCTTCTTGCCAATAACGACGCCGGGGCGGGCGCTATAAACCGTAACCCGCGCATTCTTCGCCGGGCGCTCAATCACCACACGACCGACTGACGCATGCGCCAACTTCTTTTTCAGATAGTCGCGGACCTCAAGGTCTTCCTTGAGCATTTGCGGGAAAGTCTTGCTGCTGGCGTACCAGCGGGAAGTCCAGTTGCGCGTGACCGAAAGACGAAAACCGGTCGGATGAATCTTTTGTCCCATGTGCCCTCCTTAATCGCCAACGGTCACAAAGATGTGACAAGTAGGCTTGAGGATGCGGTTGCCGCGTCCCTTGGCTCGCGCCGTAAAGCGCTTGAGCACCGTGCCCTTTTCGACATAGATACGCGTAATCTTCAGTGCATCGATATCCGCGCCGTCATTGTGTTCTGCGTTGGCGATAGCCGACTCAAGCACTTTCTTGATGATTCCGGCGCCCTTCTTGGGCGAAAATGCCAGAATGCTGAGCGCCTGATCTACCGACTTGCCGCGTACCAAGTCGGCAACAAGCCGACCTTTTTGGGCGGAAAGTCGGACGCCGCGCAAATTTGCGTTGGTTTCCATCGTCGCTCCCTACTTCTTCGCGACGGCTTTCTTGCCGCCCGTGTGGCCCTTGAAGGTTCGCGTCAGCGCGAACTCGCCAAGTTTGTGACCAACCATGTTTTCCGACACATAGACCGGAATATGCTGCTTGCCGTTATGGACAGCGATAGTCAGTCCCACAAAGTCCGGAAGAATCGTCGAACGGCGTGACCATGTCTTGATCGGGCGCTTGTCGTTGGAGGCTCGAGCCGCATCCACCCGCTTCAGCAGATGGGCATCGATGAACGGGCCCTTCTTGATAGAACGTGCCATGTCTTACCTCTTACCTTTCGGCCTGCGTTGGACAATCATGACGTCCGTGCGCTTGTTGTTACGGGTGCGATAACCCTTTGTTGGCTGACCCCAGGGACTGACAGGAACACGCCCCTCTCCAGTACGCCCTTCACCACCGCCATGCGGGTGGTCGACAGGGTTCATCGCCACGCCGCGAACTGTCGGACGAATGCCTCGCCAACGCATTGCTCCCGCCTTGCCGATCTTGCGCAGGCTGTGCTCTTCGTTGCCTACCTCACCGATGGTCGCGCGACAATCGACGTGAATGCGACGAATTTCGCCTGAACGAAGCCGTATCTGCGCATAGGAGCCCTCACGCGCCAAGAGTTGCACGGAGGTGCCCGCAGAACGTGCAATCTGCGCACCTTTGCCCGGCATCATTTCGACACAATGGATTGTCGTACCCACAGGAATACTGCGGATCGGCAGCGCATTGCCCGGCTTTATCGGAGCCTCGGCACCGCTGACTACTTCCTGACCAACGGCCATTCCCTTGGTAGCGATTATGTAGCGGCGCTCACCATCTGCGTAAAGCACCAGAGCGATGTTAGCGGAACGGTTCGGATCGTACTGAAGATTCTCGACCTTGCCAGGGATTCCGTCCTTGTCGCGGCGGAAATCGATCACTCGGTAATGCTTCTTGTGGCCGCCACCCATATGACGAGTGGTGATATGTCCATGTGCATTACGGCCTGCGGTTCTGGTCTTCTTTTCGACCAGTTTGTCGTGCGGTCGGCCCTTGTGCAGGTTGGGGTTGACCACCTTGACGACACCACGACGACCAGGCGAGGTCGGTTTGACTTTTACGAGAGCCATTTAAGCAGCCCCCCCTTCGGCAAAATTAATTTCCTGGCCAGGCTTGAGGCAAACAAATGCCTTCCTGACGTCGCTACGACGGCCAATATTGCGGCCAGCGCGCTTGAACTTGCCCTTCAGGTTGGCGATCTGCACCGACTTGACCTCGACCTTGAACAGCATTTCGACGGCTGCCTTGACCTCAGGCTTGGTAGCGTCGGGCGTCACTATGAACACTACCTGCTCGTTCTTGTCAGCAATATAGGTGGCCTTCTCGGAAACTTGCGGAGCCACCAGCACTTGCAGCAAACGTTCCGGATTGAAGTTCTTGATCATGCCAGCATCTCCTCGATCTTGGCTACTGCCCCCTTGGTGAAAATCACTTTGGGGAAGCGCACCAGAGATACCGGATCAGCCTGCTGTGCCTCGAGCACCAGTACATTCGGCAAGTTGCGGGCAGCCAGCGCCAGATTCTCGTCCAGACTATCAGTCACCAGCAGCACCGAGCCGAGACCCATAGCTTTGAGTTTTTGCGCAAAAAGACGCGTCTTCGGCGCTTCCATGGTGAAGTCGTCAATCACCATCAATCTGTCTTCGCGAGCCAACTGCGACAATATCGCTGCCAAGCCGGCGCGATACATCTTGCGATTGACCTTCTGGGTAAAGTTTTCTTCGGGCGTATTTGGAAATATCCGACCGCCGCCACGCCACAGAGGCGAGGAAGTCATGCCGGCACGCGCGCGTCCCGTTCCCTTTTGACGGAACGGCTTTTTGGTGCTGTGATGCACCTCTTCGCGATCCTTCTGCTTGCGATTGCCGGCCCGTGCATTGGCCTGATAAGCGACCACTACCTGATGCACCAACGCCTCATTGAATTCACGCCCAAACAATGCGTCGGAAGCTGTGACGGTCGAAGCAGCCTGGCCCTGGCCGTCAATTAGTTTAAGTTCCATGTCATCCCCGCTCTCTGGATGCCTTGACGGCCGGGGCGACGACCACATCACCCCCCTTGGCACCAGGCACCGCTCCCCTGACCAGCAGGAGTTGCCGCGCCTCATCGATGCGAACGACTTCAAGGTTCTGCGTCGTGCGTGCCACATCACCCAGATGTCCGGCCATCTTCTTGCCTGGGAACACTCGCCCCGGATCCTGAGCCATGCCGATGGAACCGGCCGAATTGTGCGACAGGGAATTGCCGTGGGAAGCGCGGTTAGATGAAAAATGGTGGCGGGTGATTGCACCGGTAAAACCTTTGCCGATCGACGTGCCACTCACATCAACTTTTTGCCCGACGCTGAAAATGCTTGCGGCAACCACATCGCCCGGTTTGAAACCGGCAAGCTGATCTGGCGCTACGCGAAATTCCCTGAGAACTTCACCGGCTTCAACACCGGCCTTGGCGAGATGTCCCGCTGCGGGCTTGCTTACCCGACTTGCGCGACGCTTGCCAAAGGTCACCTGAACGGCGGCATAACCATCCACCTCAGGCGTCTTTATTTGCGTGACGCGGTTATTCGACACATCGAGCACTGTCACCGGAATGGAAGAACCATCCTCGGCAAACACGCGCGTCATGCCGACCTTGCGTCCAACAAGGCCTAGACTCATTTTATTCTCCTAAACCCCAGCTACGATTGGCCGGGCCCACTTTCACAATTCTGCGGCAAACATCACCGCGACAGACACCAAAAAGTCGGCGCCCCTGTTACGCATTACTGCAACTTGATCTCGACATCCACACCCGCGGGTAGATCCAGCTTCATCAGCGCATCAACCGTCTTGTCGGTCGGATCGATGATGTCCATCAGGCGCAGGTGGGTGCGAATTTCGAACTGGTCGCGCGAAGTCTTGTTGACGTGCGGCGACCGCAATACGTCGAAGCGTTCAATACGCGTTGGCAGCGGCACCGGGCCACGCACCACAGCGCCCGTGCGCTTGGCCGTCTCTACGATTTCAAGCGCCGACTGGTCAATCAAACGGTAGTCGAAGGCCTTGAGGCGGATGCGTATCTTTTGGCTTTGCATTACAAATCCTTAAAGAGCGAGGTCGCAAATCGCGAAAGGGCGAGATTTTATCGCCCTTTCCGTGGCATTGCAACAAATGTTATTCGATGACCTTGGCGACGACACCGGCGCCGACGGTACGACCGCCTTCACGGATGGCGAAACGCAGACCTTCCTCCATCGCAATGGGCGCAATCAGCTTTACCGTCATCGCAATGTTGTCGCCCGGCATCACCATTTCCGTCCCGGCCGGCAACTCGATGCTGCCCGTGACGTCGGTGGTGCGAAAGTAGAACTGCGGCCGGTAGCCGTTGAAGAACGGCGTGTGACGCCCGCCTTCGTCC
>JAUSCI010000074.1 GCA_030651305.1 Sulfuritalea sp.
TCGCTTTGAGGCAGCCCGAGGCTAAAATGATCCCCCGACTTTCCCACCGCGCCGCCCGCCTACGGTCTAGAGGGACCTTCGGCAGGCCGCACCGTGGAAAAGTCTCTTCCCGCCTCACACACAGAATTTCTGACACCCCCGTCGAGGGTGGAATAGAAGTCACCGTCTTCACTAATTACATGGAGATTTTCGCCATCCGGTACAGCATCGATTAGCGCCATCCAATTGACCGCATCCCCTATCGACCCATTTTTTCCAGGAGGATTGCCTAGTGCCATGCGCATTTGCGCTTTTCCAAATAATTCTGGAGTGGTCGGTATCGGATTGCTCTTATTGAAGATGTCCTTGACCAAGGTATCGGTCAGCAACCCGTTTTCGACAACATCGACATCCACTTTTTGCGACATTGCCTTTACCAGTTCCTGCAACTCTGCGCTTTTCTGCCGAATTTGCTCATACTCTTCATACTGTTTCATGAAGGCTGGCAATTGAGCGGCAAACTTCACATCTTTGAATTTCTTCAGCGCGTCCTTGATCTTGTTTTCTCTATTACGCAAGAACTCGTCACAGACTTGCTCAGTCAAATGCACTGTTGCTGCGCCGTGCGCGTGCGATGCAAACACGTTGCTCAGTGCATCGATCTCTTCCTTGGTGAAGTGGAAGAAGTTAAGGAGAATGTTTGTGTCGATGAAGACGTGCATAGATACCTAACGAAATGGACGGCAAATTTGTGGGGTTTCGTGGGTGACCTGATGCATAACCTGGTCTCACGTTAAACAATGCAATTTCTATCAATGGATTCGGTAAGTTGACTGGTTATTGCACCCACTGAAATCTTCCTTAAACCTTGCATGGAGAAAATTCCAGTTCGCATACTACTCCCTGCCGAATGACTGCTATGAGGAGCGCCATTGAATGGCGACTTTTGGCCGAAAGTGTGAGTTCAGTCGATTGCCGCATTGCAGTCGTTCATCAATTTGCACCGATCTCGGCGAACGCCGGCTGTGGCCGAACAACCGCCGTATCGCCAGCGCCGACTTTCAGCATTGGACAAAACGACCTTTGTGGCCGACAACCTCAACCCGTAAACGAACCGAGGCGGGCACAAGCCCGCCTCGCCGGCGAATTCTGCAAACAACCGATCTGCGGCCGCTCCGGATCAACCCTCGGCGGCCCACCGACCAGCGATTACATGCGCTCGAAAATTCCCGCCGCGCCCATGCCGGTGCCGACGCACATGGTCACCATGCCGTACTTCAGGTTGCGCCGGCGCAGGGCGTGAATCACCGTCGCCGAGCGGATCGCTCCGGTGGCGCCGAGCGGGTGACCGAGAGCGATGGCGCCGCCGATCGGGTTGACCTTGGCCGGATCGAGGCCGAGATCCTGGATCACCGCCAGCGACTGCGCGGCGAAGGCTTCGTTAAGTTCGATCCAGTCGAGCTGATCCTGGGTGATGCCGGCCGCCTTGCAGGCCAGCGGAATCGCTTCCTTGGGACCGATGCCCATGATTTCGGGCGGCACGCCGCGCACCGCAAAGGACACGAAGCGCGCCAGCGGCGTCAGGTTGAACTGCTTCAGGATCTTCTCACTGACCAGGATCAGCGCACCGGCGCCGTCGGAAGTTTGCGAACTGTTGCCGGCCGTGACCGAACCCTTGGCGGCGAACACGGGTTTGAGTTTCGCCAGCGCCGCCAGCGTCGAATCGGCGCGCGCGCCTTCGTCGCGATTGACCGTGCGCGTCTTCACCTCGATCTCGCCGCTGGCGAGATTGGGAACGCGCTCATTGATTTCGACCGGCGTCGTCTCGTTGTCGAACTCGCCCGCCTGCTGCCCGGCAATGGCCTTCTGGTGCGACTCCAGCGCGAACTGGTCCTGCATCTCGCGCGTCACTTTCCATTGCGCGGCGACCTTTTCCGCGGTGAGGCCCATGCCGTAGGCCATGCCGACGTTTTCGTCGGCAAACGCCCGGATGTTGATCGACGGGTGATGGCCCATCATCGGCACCATGGACATCGACTCGGCGCCGCCGGCGATCATGACATCGGCCTGGCCGACACGAATCCGGTCGGCGGCCATCGCCACGGCGGTGATGCCCGAGGCGCAGAAGCGATTGACGGTAACGCCGCCCACGGTATTCGGCAGGCCGGCCAGCAGCACGGCGTTCCTCGCCATGTTGAGGCCGGCTTCGGCCTCGGGAAAGGAACAGCCGACGATGGCGTCCTCGATCAGCTTCGGATCGAGACCGGGCACCTGGCTCAGGGCGGACTGGATCACGCGCACCAGCAGGTCATCCGGGCGCACCGTGCGGAACATGCCGCGCGGCGCCTTGCCGATCGGCGTGCGGGTGGCGGCAACGATGTAGGCGTCTTGCAGTTGTTTGCTCATTTTGGTCTCCTCAATTGCGAACCGGTTTGCCGGTCTGCATCATGCCCATGATGCGTTCCTGGGTCTTGGGATGGTTCAGCAGTTCCATGAAGGCCTTGCGCTCGAGATCGAGCAGCCACTGCTCGCTGACCAAGCTGCCCTGATCGACATCGCCGCCGGCCACCACCGTGGCGATCATCTGCCCCAGCTTGAAATCGTGCGCCGAAATGAAGCCGCCGTCGCGCATATTCACCAGTTGCGCCATGATGGTGGCGATGGCATAGCGGCCGGCGACCGGCACCAGTTTTTGCAGCGGCGGCCGGTAACCGGCGTCGAACATCGCGCGTGCTTCCACCTTGGCCACATGCAGCAGTTCGTAGGCGTTGAAGACGATGACGTCGTCGGACTTCAGATAGCCCATTTGCCGTGCTTCCAGCGCCGACTTTGAAACTGCCGCGGTGGCGGCATTCATGAAATAGTTCTTGAGGAATTGCAGCAGGTCGTTGCCCCTGGCGTCCGCCGCCGCGCGCAGCGCCGCTTCCTTCAGGCCGCCGCCCGACGGGATCAGGCCGACACCGACTTCGACCAGGCCGATGTAGGACTCGATCGAGGCGACGCGCTTCGCCGCATGCAGCGCCAATTCGCAGCCGCCGCCCAAGGCGAGGCCGGCCACCGCAGCGACCACCGGCACATTGGCGTACTTCATGGCCTGCAAAGCCTGTTGCAGCTTGACGACTTCCGGCCCGATGGCCTTGACACCGCCCGACATGAACAGCGGCAGCATCGACTGCAGATCGGCGCCGGCGGAGAAAGCGCCGCCTTCGGCCGCATCGGCACCCCAGATCACCAGCCCCTTGTAGTTGGCCTCGGCTTCGGCAATGGCCTTCGCCAGACCGGCGATGACGCCGGCGCCGATGACATGCATCTTGGTTTTCAGCGACAGGATCAGCACCTCGTCGTTCTGGTGCCAGATGCGTACCGACTCGTCCTCGAATACCGTGGTTCCGGCCTTGCTGCCGTCGGCTGCGCCCTCGCCCAGAACCTGGGCGCGGAAGACCTGGCGGTGATACACCGGCAGATCGGCACGCGCCACATTGGCCTTGCGCGCCGGCGACCAGGAGCCGTCCGCCGCATGCACTCCCGTGCGTCCGTCGAACACCCAGGCCGGTAGCGGTGCGGAACACAGCGCCTTGCCGGCATCGATGTCTCCTTTCACCCAGCCGGCGATCTGCTGCCAACCGGCGGCCTGCCAGGTCTCGAAGGGACCAAGTTTCTGGCCGAAGCCCCAGCGCATGGCGAAATCGACATCGCGCGCATTGTCGGCAATGGCTTCCAGATGCACGGCGATGTAATGGAAGGCGTCACGGAAAATCGCCCAGAGGAATTGCGCCTGCGGGTTGGTCGATTCGCGCAGTGCCTTCATGCGCTTGGCCGGATCCTTTTCCTTGAGGATGCGCGCCACCAGCTCATCGGCCTTGCCGCCGCCAGCCACATACTGGCCGGTGGCAAAATCGAGGCGTTGCACCTCGCGGCCGACTTTCTTGTAGAAGCCCGCGCCCGTCTTCTGGCCCAGCGCCCCGGCCGCGACGAGCTTGGTCAGCACTTCGGGCGTCTTGTACACGGCGGCGAAAGGATCGTCAGGCAGCGTGTCCTGCATGGTCTTGACCACGTGGCCCATGGTGTCGAGGCCGACCACGTCGGCGGTGCGGAAAGTGCCGGACTTGGCACGGCCGAGCTTGGAACCGGTCAGGTCGTCGACCACGTCGCACGACAGACCGAATTTCCCGGCCTCGTGGATGGTCGCCATCATGCTGAAGACGCCGACGCGGTTGGCGATGAAATTGGGCGTGTCCTTGGCGCGGACCACACCCTTGCCCAGCGTAGTGACGAGGAAGCCTTCGAGCTGGTCGAGAATCTCCGGCCGCGTCGAGGCAGTCGGAATCAGTTCCACCAGATGCATGTAGCGCGGCGGATTGAAGAAATGCACGCCGCAGAAACGCGCTTTCAATTCTGCCGCGAAACCTTCCGACAGCGATGTGATCGACAGGCCCGAAGTATTCGAGGCGAAGATCGCATTGGGCGCAATGAAGGGCGCGACCTTTTTGTACAGGTCGTGCTTCCAGTCCATGCGCTCGGCAATCGCCTCGATGATCAGGTCGCAGCCTTTCAGCAGTTCGAGGTTGTCATCGTAGTTGGCGACTTCGATGCAGGCGGCATCGTCCTTGTTGCCCAGCGGCGCCGGGCTGAGTTTCTTGAGGCCTTCGATGGCGCGCAGCACGATGCCGTTCTTCGGGCCTTCTTTTGCCGGCAGGTCGAACAGCACCACGGGTACTTTGGCATTGACACAGTGGGCGGCGATCTGCGCGCCCATCACACCGGCGCCGAGGACGGCGACTTTCCTGACGATGAAATTGCTCATTGACTGATTCCTCAATAAATTCCGTGAAAAGTGAATTTGAAGCTGTGAAACGTGAAAAGTGAAACGTGATGTGAGTCAAAGGCAGTTCCCGTTTCACGTTTCACATTTCACATTTCACGATTAAAACAATTCGGCTTCGAGATCGAGCAGCGACTTGGCACCGGAACGCGCCTGGCGTATCAGCATGGCCGTCTCAGGTTGCAGGCGGGCGAAGTAGAAACGCGTGGTGGCAAGTTTGGCTTTGTAAAAGTTGTCGCCGGAATCCAGCTTGGCCAAGGCGATCTTTGCCATGCGGGCGAAGAAATAACTGTACACCAGATGGCCGACCACGCGCAGGTAGGGAACGGCCGCAGCACCGACCTCGTCCGGATTCTGGAAGGCCTTCATGCCGATTTCGGTGGTCAGCTTGGTCACCTTGTCGCCCAGATCGGCGAGCGGCGTGATGAATTCGCTCATGGCTTCGTCGGTGCCGTTTTCCTCGACGAAGGACTGCACCAGCGCGCCGAATTTCTTCAGCTTGGCGCCGTTGTCCATCAGGATCTTGCGCCCCAGCAGGTCGAGCGACTGGATGGTGTTGGTGCCCTCGTAAATCATGTTGATGCGGGCGTCGCGCACATACTGCTCCATGCCCCATTCGGCGATGTAGCCGTGGCCGCCATAGACCTGCATCGCCTCGGAAGTGGCGATCCAGCCGTTGTCGGTCATGAAGGCCTTGATGATCGGCGTCAGCAGCGTCACCAGATCGGCGGCGTCCTTGCGCACGGCTTCATCCGGATGATTCAGTTCGCGATCGATCTGCAGCGCGACGAAGGACGAAAAGGCGCGGCCGCCTTCCGCGTAGGCCTTTGCGGTGAGCAGCATGCGCCGCACATCGGGGTGCACGATGATCGGATCGGCCGCCTTGTCCGGCGCCTTGACGCCCGACAGGCTGCGCATCTGCAGCCGCTCTTTGGCGTAGACCAGCGCATTCTGGTAGGCCACTTCGGTCAGCCCCAGGCCCTGCATGCCGACACCGAGACGCGCCGCGTTCATCATGATGAACATGGCATTGAGGCCCTTGTGCGGCTGGCCAATCAGCCAGCCGGTGGCGTCGTCCAGATTCATCTGACAGGTCGAGTTGCCGTGAATTCCCATCTTTTCTTCAAGGGCGCCGCAGGTGATCGTGTTGCGCGGGCCCAGCGTGCCGTCGGCATTGGGGATGAACTTGGGCACGATGAACAGCGAAATCCCCTTGGTGCCGGGAGGCGCATCGGGCAGGCGGGCCAGCACCAGATGCACGATGTTTTCCGCCAGGTCGTGCTCGCCGGCGGAGATGAATATCTTGCTGCCGGTGATCTTGTACGACCCATCCGCCTGGGGCACTGCCTTGGAGCGCAACAGGCCGAGGTCGGTACCGCAGTGGGATTCGGTGAGGCACATGGTCCCGGTCCATTGGCCCGAGACCAGCTTGGGCAGGTACAGCGCCTTCAGTTCCGGCGTGCCGTGCTCGCGCAGACATTCATAGGCGCCGTGCGACAGGCCCGGATACATGTACCAAGCCTGGTTGGACGAGTTGAGCATCTCGGCCAGGGAGTTGTACACGATGATCGGCAAACCCTGCCCGCCGAATTCCGGATCGCAGGTCAGCGCCGGCCAGCCGCCATCGACGAACTGGCGATAGGCCTCCTTGAAGCCGGATGGCGTCTTCACCTCGTGGGTTACCGGATCAAGCAGGCAACCTTCGCGATCGCCGACGTGATTCAGGGGAAATAGCACTTTGGAAGTGAACTTGCCACCTTCCTCCAGCAATTGATTTATGGTGTCCGCATCCAGCTCGGCATGCGCGGGCAAAGCCTTGAGCTCCGCCGTCACATCGAACAACTCGTGCAGCACAAACTGCATGTCGCGCAGCGGGGCAATGTATTGGCCCATGATGTCCTCCTTCGCTTTATTGGGTAGCCGCGACCGAACCGGGACGAACGGCCGTTTCAAACAACTGTTCGAATAATAACGCAGTTGCCCGACTGGATGTAGTCGCGCGACTCTAATTCGGGAATCTCGGGGATTGGCGCGGCCTTCAGCGCAAGAAGGTCTTGCTGACTTCGCGGAATACTGCGGAATCGGCGCGACGCAGCCACTCGAAGGCCACCATTTCGCGGCTGACGATGCTCGCGCCGGCGTCGCGCATGCGCGCCAGGGCCAGCGCCTTGTCCGAGTCGCGGCGCGAACCGACAGCCTCTTCGACGACGAAGACCTGCTTGCCGGCAGCCAGCAGTTCGATCACCGTCTGCAGCACGCAGACATGGGTTTCCATGCCGCAAACCACGACCTGTCCCGAACCGCCCGTCTGGTCCAGACCGTGACAAGCCCCCGCCACAGCAGAGAAATGCAGCTTGCTGGCGACGCAGTCGGGCGGCAGTTCGGCTGCCACCGCCGGATGGGTCGGACCGAGACCTTGCGGGTATTGTTCGCAGGCCAGAACCTGGATTTCCAGCTTGCGCGCGACGCGGATCAGCCAGATGACATGGTCCAGCAGAGGCTGCCAACCGGCGATGGCCGGCACCAGCTTGCCCTGTACATCCACCACCAGCAGCGTCGAATCGCGTGCGTCGATCAGCATGATGCCTCCCATGCGGCAATGAATTCCTTCCAGTGCGGCAGGCCCGTCGCCGCCAGCGTGGTCTTCACCAGTTCCAGTTCCTTGTCATGTTCGGCCGCCGTCAGCAAACCGCGCATCAACTGAAAGCGCAGAAACACCAGCAAGGTATTGACCACGTCGGTTTCGCAATAATCGCGAATCTCGTCGATGCGGCCCTCCAGCCACGCGCCCCAGACCGCGGAGCCATCCATGCCGAGCTTGCCCGGCAGACCCATGAGGCGCGCCAATTGATCGAGCGGCGCGCTGCCGCGCGGCTGGTACATCGCCAGCAGATCCATCAGATCAAGGTGGCGCGAGTGATAGCGGCTGATGTAGTTGTTCCACTTGAAGTCTTTCGAGTCGCGGTAGTCGCCCTCGCCCATGTCCCAGTAGCGCGGCGCGGTGACGCGATGGATCAGGCCGCGATAGTGCAGCACCGGCAGGTCGAAGCCGCCGCCGTTCCAGGACACGATCTGCGGCGTGAACTTTTCCACGCCGTCGAAAAAACGCTGGATGATTTCGCCCTCGCCGGATTTGGGCTCGGCCAGCGACCAGACGCGGAAACCATCGTCGCTGCGCAAGGCGCAGGAAATCACCACCACGCGCTGCAAATGAAGCGGCAGAAAGTCGCTGCCGTTCTTCGCCCGCTGGCGCTGGAAGGCAAACTCGGCCACCTCGGCGTCATTCAGCGTCGGCGGCAGTTCGTGCAGCGTGCGCAGGCCGGCGATGTCCGGGATGGTTTCGATGTCGAAGACGAGGATGGGAGTCATGGGCTGGGTTATTTTGAAAGTCGGCGCTGGTGATGCGGCGATTCTATAATCCTCGCCATGTTAGCCGAAGAAAAAGACGGGAGCAGCCGTCAGGGGATACAGTCGATCGAAGTCGGCGTACCGTTGCTGCGCGTGCTGGCCGATCACGGCGGGCCCATGATGCTGCGCGATCTCGCCGGAGTGGCCGGCATGCCGGCCGCCAAGGCGCACCGCTACCTGGTCAGCTTCATGCGCACCGGACTGGTGACGCAGGACCCGCTGTCGGGCCGCTACGACCTCGGCCACTTTGCGCTGGATCTCGGGCTGGCCAGCCTCGCCCGGCTCGACGCCGTGCGCGTGGCGACGCCGGTGCTCGACGCACTCGGCGAGGAAATCGGGGAAACAGTCGCATTGGCGGTGTGGGGCAACATGGGCCCGACCATCGTGCGCTGGGTCGACTCGAAGCGGCCGGTCACCGTCAATCTGCGCACCGGCGCGGTAATGCCGCTGCTGCACTCGGCCATCGGCCTGTGCTTTGTCGCTTTTTTCGATTCGCCGGTGCTGCAAAGGCAGATTGAAGAAGAACTGCTGATCAACGCCCGTGGCGGCGATACCCGGGCGCCGGTCACCCGCGCCCAACTCGACACCCTCGTCACCGAGGCTCGCGAACATGGCATGTCACGCGTCGTCGGCTCGCTGATTCCCGGCATCAACGCCTTCTCCGCGCCGGTTTTCAATCACGACGGCAAGATGGCACTGGCGATTACCGGCCTGGGCCATGCCGGCCTCCTGCCGCCGAACTGGAACGGCCCGCTGCCGAAGGCGATTCTTGCCGCCGCCCGCGGCATCTCGCGCCAATTGGGCTGGCACGTCCCTGCCGCGCGCACGACGAAAACCCCGTCCGCCTCGCGATAAGCTGACGCCCGTCCGCCAACCAGTTGCCGCGTCTATTCATTCATTAAGAGAATTGCTCGCCGCTCGCCGCCCGCCCGGTAACCCCTGTGATAGCGTAGGTACCTTGCAAAATCGACGGGGAATCCGCAGTTCAAGGTTCCGCGGATCACTGGAGGCGGGACAATGGAGTCGAACAAGATCAGCATCGTGGTGCTTTCGGACAAGCGCGAACAACTGCAAATGGCCGGAATGATCGCCTCGGTGGGTGCGGTAAGCGGCAACGAGGTGCTGGTATTTATCTCCATGAACGCCATGCGCTACTTCGTCAAGGGTGCCGACGAAAAGGCTCCCTGCGAGGGGCCGGTGGGCGAACTGATGGCGCAGAAAAATGTTCCCCCGTTCAAAATGCTTTTCGAGCAGGCGGTAACGCTCGGCGACGCGAAAATTCATCCCTGTTCCATGGCCATGGATGTGCTTGGCATAGAGCAGGGCGGACTCGAGGACTATATTGGCGAAGCGATGGGCCTGACCATGTTCCTCGACGAGTGCAAGGGCGGACAGGTCTGGTCTTTTTAACAAACAAGGAAATACATTCATGGCGGAAAAAAAGCTGGTCGATGCCCGTGGCAGTTTCTGCCCCGGCCCCCTGATGGAACTGATCGCGGCGATCAAGATGGTCGAGATCGGAGATGAATTGGAGGTCTTGTCCACCGACAAGGGCTCGGCGGCGGAAATCCCGCAGTGGCTAAAAAAAGTCGGCCACGAGCACCTCGGCAGCCACGAGGAAGCGGGTGTCTGGCACGTGAATGTGAAAAGGACCAAGTAGCGGGAAACAGGCAAGGCAGCAAGGACGGTGCCGCGAGGCGCCGATCATCATCTAAAAAAACGAGGAGACAGACATGAAGATACTAGTCATCGGCGGCGGCATGGGCGGAACCATTCTGGCCAACAACGTGGCGCGCACGCTAAAGGATGATTTGAAATCCGGCAAGGTACAGTTGACCATGCTTTCGGCATCGGACAAGCACATGTACCAGCCCGGACTGCTTTACGTCGCCGTCGGGAAAATGACCCCCGACGAGATGTATAAAGACCAGGCCAGTTTGCTGGAACCGAGCATCCAGTTCCATGTCGATCCGGTCGAGACTTTCATGCTCGACGACAACCAGGTCAAGACCAAGAGCGGCAAGGTGCATAGCTATGACATCCTGGTCATCGCCACCGGCTCGCGCATGTTCCCGGACTCGATTCCAGGCCTCAAGGAGAACGCCGAGTTTTTCTATACCGAAGAGACGGCGGTGAAGTTATTCCATCGCGTACGCGAGTTCCAGGGCGGCAAGATAGTCATTGCCATGGGCGTGCCGCACAAGTGCCCGATGGCTCCGCTGGAAATAACCTTCATGCTCGATGATTTCTTCAGGGACCGGGGCATTCGCGACAAGGTGCAGATTCACTACACCTATCCGATCGGCCGCGTGCATACCCTGGAAAACGTCGCCAAGTGGGCGCAACCGGAGATGGACAAGCGGGGCATCACTTACGAAACGCTGTTCAACCTCAAGTCGGTCGACGGCGAAAAACGTGTGCTGCATAGCGAAGAAGGCGTCGACATCAGTTACGACATGCTGATTTCGATTCCGTCGCACAAGGGCATGGAAGTCATCGAGACCAACAAGCTGGGACAGAACGGCTGGATCCCCACGGACCGCTACAACCTCAACATGGAAGGCCGCAGCAACGTCTTCATCCTCGGCGACACCACCAACATTCCGATCAGCAAGGCGGGTTCCACGGCGCACTTCGAGGCCGAAACGGTGGGTGCCAACATCGTCGCCATGGTCAAGTTCGGCGCACCGGTGCGCAAGTACGACGGCAAGGTCTTCTGCTTCATCCAGACCGGCTCGGAATCGGCCACCTACGCCATGTTCAACTACATCAAGCCGCCCGATCCCAAGGCGCCGACCCGCGCCATCCACTGGTTCAAGCTTGCCTACAACAAGCTCTACTGGATCTCGGCCCGCGGTTTGCTGTAAGGAGACGGCCATGAGTGAAAATACTTGTGAAATCGGCAGCATCCCGGAGCTCGAACGCGTGATGCAGGCTGCCAGGGACTCGGTCACCGACGACATGGTGTCGCGGCTGGCGGAAAATGGCGCCCAGGCACTCGATCTGCTCGACCGCCTCAACCGCAGCGGCATCGACCGCGCCCTGCCGGTGCTGACGCGGCTGGTCGAGAACGGCGACCTGCAGCGCATCGTCGACATCGCCCGTGCCGTGGCGGCGGCCGAGGATGCGATGAACGACGACATGGTCGGGCGCGTGGCGCAGATGGGCGCCGAAGCGCTCAGCGTCATCGACCGGCTTAACCGCAGCGGCGTCGAACGCCTGATCGACATCCTGGATCGCCTCAACAACTCCGGCTCGCTCGACATCCTGGCCGACAAGTTGCCGAGCATGATCAAGCACATCGACATGGTCGATCAGCTCGCCGGCTGCCTCACTTCCGGCGCCGAGGATGCCAGGAAACTACCGCCACCCTCCGGCGGCATCATGGCCATGGTCCGCCTCATGAGTGATCCCGAAAATCAGGCGGCTCTGCAGTTCGTCATGTCCATCGGCAAGCGCATGCGCGCCAGTTGCGGTACGGGCAAGGGCTAGCACCAACCGTCTCCTCTTCCGTTTCCGCGAGGACGCGGATTCAATCCCGGCCTTGAGCCGGGATTATTTTGTCCGGCGCGGCACCATGACCTTGAGGCAAACCAGCACGAACATGATGCCGCCGATGACGGCGATCAGGCCGCCGAGGCCCATCATGCCCATGCCGATTTTCTGCGGCAGCGTCGTCAGCGCCTGCTCGGCGCCGGCTACCTTGCGCTGCACGCCATAGCCGCCCGACCAAGCCAGCCCCAGTATGTGAATCAACTGCCCGCCGCCATACACATAGGCCTGCCAGTGCGCCATGCGCCCGCGTACCTCGCCGAAACCCAGTTGCGGCAGCAGCACGTAGGTCAGGCCCATGAAAGCCAGCGTCACGCCGACGGTAGAGCCGTGATAGTGCGCCGGGATCACCACGTTGACACCCTGGATCATGTAGGCCAGCACGCCACCCACGGCGAACAGCGAAAACGAGGCGATGAATGCCGATTTGGCCGGATCGGCAGGCGCCTTGCGCGTCGCCCACAGACTCAGGAAACCGACCAGAATCAGCGGCGCCATGTAGGGATGTCCCCATACCATGAGCTTGGCAAAAAGCTCCATGTGCGGCAGCGAACCGGCCGGCACCGTGAAGTAGATCGCCGGCACCACCAGCAGCGGCAGCGCGGCAATCCAGAACATGGCCGACAGGGCGCGCGGCGATGCTGCGGCAGGGCGACCGAGATGCGCGGCTATCCACAGCCAGGCCACCACCATCAGCAGGGCATGCTGGAACTGCAGGGTATGCCCGCCACCCCAGAACAGCACTTCGAAATAGATCTTTTCCTCGATCTTCGGCACCATCGCCCAGGACCAGACGAAGGCCGCCAACGCCAAAAACGCCGCCACCGCGCCAAGAAAAGCACCGAGTTGCAGCGGGGCGCCAAACAACGGTCGCGGCCAGGTGGTGATCAGCGCGCGCAGCACGGCGAGACTGAAACCCGCGCCGCAAATCCACAGCGAGACATAGAACACCTGCTGCTGCAACACCGGAATGTAGTTGTTGAGCACCGGATCGGCGCCCGGCAGAAACGGCGAAACCGTCATGACCGCAGTGCCGACCGCCGCCAGCACGAAGCCACCCCAGCCCAGCCAGGCGAAGCCGTCACGCCCCAGCGCACTCCAGATCACCGCGGCAAACGCCATGAACCAGACCGCCACCGACAGGTCGACATGAACCACCAGGGCGGCGCGGAACATGTCCTTCAGCGGGAAGATGTCCTGGATGCCCGGCGTGCGCGACAGCACCAGCAAAATCGCCAGCAGCCCGGAACCGATCAGCGCCATCAGCCCCAGCCACAACCATGCCCTGGCAAGGGCTTTAGGCGCCCCCCCGGAAACTGCTACGCTATGCATATTCACTATTGTTCCCGCCAAAAGTATGGAAGTATACGGCAAGGCCAGATGGTAAACGAGGTACACTGATTGCCGCTCTGACCCTTCCCCTTTCCGGTTCCCATGAAGCTGCTGTCGGCCCTGTTGCTGTGCGTTGCCCTGCTGCTGGCAGGATGTTCCGAGCCGCCGCTGTTCGTCTCCACCGATCTCTCGAAAGTCGAGTGGGGCAAGGATTTCAGCCTTACCGACCACCACGGCCAGGCGCGCCGCCTCGCTGATTTCCACGGCAAGGCCGTGGTGATGTTCTTCGGCTATACCCAGTGCCCCGATGTCTGCCCCACCACGTTGGCAACCATGCGCGAGGCCATGACGCTGATGGGCGACGACGCCAAACGGGTGCAGATGCTGTTCGTCACGGTGGACCCGGCGCGCGACACGCCGGAGTTGCTGGCCCAGTATGTGCCGGCGTTTCACCCGAGCTTTCTCGGCTTGTACGCCGATGAAAAAGGCACCGCGGCGCTGGCGAAGGACTTCAAGGTGTTCTATGCCAAACAGGCCGGATCGACCCCCGGCAGCTACAGCATCGACCACTCCACCGGCAGCTACGTCTTCGACGCGCGGGGAAAGCTCAGATTGCTGCTGCGTCATGGCGAAACGCCCGCCAACGTCGCCGCCGATCTCAAACTGCTGCTGGCCGGTAAATAAATTCAGGGTACCCACCGATGAAACGACTCGTCCTCCTGCTCGCCTGCCTCGCACTCCCGGTCTCCGCCGCGGAGCCCGCCAAGGCAGCCATCAATCTGGACATCGGCACGCCGCCGGTGATTGTCGTCAAGCATGCCCTGGCGCAGCGCACTTCGCGCCTGATACGTTTTTACGAACCCGGCGAAATAGGCCTGGGCGCTGATGGATTCATCTATCTGCGCGAGGGCGTCAAACTCTCTTTGGCCAAGCGCCAGATTGCGGAAAAGCTGATCGACACAGAGAACGAGGAGCGCAAAGCGCTGATCCAGGCCCTGGCCGACAGCAACGGCCGGCGCGACGCCGAGCCGGAAGTCTGGGTTCTGATGCGCCAACGCTGGCACCAGCAGTGGAAGTCCGGCTGGTGGCTGCGCGACGCTGACGGCAAGTGGAGCAGGAAGCCCTGATTTGGAGCGCAGGGTAAGCCGTTCGCGTGCCGCCTGGCTTATGCACAAAGAGTACTGATCGGCGGCAATGTCCCATAGCAGACCGACACGGGTAGAAATTGCTTGCGGACAAGCATACCTATATTGATTTCCTCGGTAAACATATGGTCCTCCCCATTTTCACGGGATACGATATGTTCTTGTTCTTGACGACCCCGCTGACCAATATCTCCCCAACGAGCGAAGCGCCAAACCCTTGAAAGCCGGACAATCCCAGGTTCATGGTAGGGGATTGTCAATCGATTGCGACATCGATTGCCGACATCTATTCTCTGCCCAGCTTCACTTCCCATTATGTCGGTCCCTTCGGTGCCGGCCCTGCTCTTGTCTTCCAATCGAAGACAACTTCCTGTATATATGCCTTCCGTAGAGATATGAATTGGGAAACCATGAACAGCATCCTCGAGCAAATCATCGGCGACTTTCAGGACCGTCCGCTGCCGCAGCCCACGCGACGCGAAGTCGCGCTTCCCATGCTTCCCGGCAAGGCCGATACCCTGATCGGCATGCGTCGCACGGGCAAGAGCTGGCGAATTTTCCAGGCCATGAACGAACTGCTGGCGACTGGCGCCGCCAAGGAAAGCCTGCTTTACATCAACTTCGACGACGAGCGGCTCTACCCGCTGACCATTGCCGACTTGCACCGCATCCCGGAAACATTCTTTCGGCTCTGCCCGGAAAACAAGCAGCGCCGCTGCCACTTCTTTTTCGATGAAATCCAGAATGTTGCCGGCTGGGAGCGCTTCGTCCGCCGCCTGCTCGATACCGAAAACGCCCAGATCACTCTGACCGGTTCATCGGCACGACTGTTGAGTCGCGAGATCGCCACCACTCTGCGCGGTCGTTCGCTGGCCACCGAAATATTTCCTTTCAGCTTCCGCGAAGCCCTGCGCCATCAGGGCGAGGATGACGCGTTTCCCAAGCGCCCCGGCAGCGCCCACCGCGCCCTGCTGGGCAACCGTCTGCGCAGCTACCTGGAAACGGGCGGCTTTCCCGAAGTCCAGGGCCTGGAGACGCCCTATCGGCTGCGCATTCTCCAGGAATACGTCGATGTGGTGATTCTGCGCGACGTGGTGGAGCGTCACGGCATAGGCAACCTGGCGCCCCTGCGCTATCTGATTCGTCATTTATTGGGCGCGCCGGCCGGCGCCTTCAGCGTCAATCGCTTTCATAACGATCTCAAATCCCAAGGCATTGCTTGTGGCAAGAACAGCCTGCACGACTATCTGGCCCATCTGGAAGATGCCTATCTGGTGCAAAGCATTCACGTCGATTCGCGCTCGGTGCGCCAGCGACAAGTCAATCCGCGCAAGGTCTATCCAATCGACACTGGCCTGGCCCAGGCCTTTCGCCACGGATCGGGCATGGATCGCGGGCGCTTGCTGGAAACCCTGGTATTTCTCGACCTGCGGCGGCGGGGGTTGGATATCGCCTACTTCCGCTCTGAACAAGGCTACGAAGTGGATTTTCTCGCACGAACCGGCGACGGCGAGGTTCTGGCCGTCCAGGTGGCTGAAACCGTCGCCGATCCGAATACGCGGCAGCGCGAATTGCGCGCCATCGAAGCGGCGATGGCGGAGCGCAAGATTTCGGCGGCGGTCATGGTTACACTGGACGAGGAGGAGACCATCGAAACCACGCGCGGCCCGGTCGCCGTGGTGCCCGCCTGGCGCTGGCTGTTGCGGGAGGAATGAACAAAAGCCGCCCCGGCTTGCAACAATGCGGAGTTTTGGCGGTCTATTCGAAGGAAGTGGCCGACCTGGCCTTTTCCCGCAGCACGAATTTCTGGATCTTGCCGGTGGAGGTTTTCGGCAAGGCCTCGAAAATGAAATGCTTGGGCACCTTGAAGCGCGCCATACGCTCGCGGCAGAACTCGGTCAACTCTTCCGCCGTGACGCTGGAGCCTTCGCGCACTTCGATGAAGGCGCAGGGCACTTCGCCCCACTTGGCGTCGGGCGTGGCCACCACCGCCGCGCCCATCACCGCCGGATGGCGATACAGCGTGTCTTCGACCTCGATCGAGGAGATGTTCTCGCCGCCGGAAATGATGACGTCCTTGCTGCGATCCTTGATCTTGATGTAGCCGTCGGGCTGCATCACGGCCAGATCCCCGGTGTGATACCAGCCGCCGTGAAACGCCTCCTCCGTCGCCTTCGGGTTCTTCAGGTAGCCCTTCATCACGATGTTGCCGCGAAACATGATTTCGCCCATGGTCTGGTCGTCCCAGGGCACCGGCTGCATGGTTTCCGGGTCCATCACGGTAATGCCTTCCTGGCAGTGATAGCGCACGCCCTGGCGGCCGTTGAGGCGCACCTGCTCGTCCAGCGGCAGGGAAAGCCATTCCTCGTGCTTGGCGCAGACCGCAGCGGGGCCATAGGTTTCGGTCAAGCCATAGACGTGGGTGATGTCGAAACCGATCTTGCCCATGCCTTCGATCACCGCGGCCGGCGGTGGCGCGGCGGCAACCAGCGCCGAGACCTTGTGGTTGATCCCCTCCCGCCATGCGGCAGGTGCGTTGACCAACATCGAATGCACAATCGGCGCACCGCAGTAATGGCTGACCTTGTGCTCGCGAATCGCATCGAGAATCAGCTTGGCGTCGACGCGGCGCAGGCAGACGTTGGTCCCCGAATTGGCCGCCACGGTCCACGGGAAGCACCAGCCGTTGCAATGGAACATCGGCAGCGTCCACAGATACACCGACTGCGGCGGCATGCCCCACGAGACGATGTTGGACAAGGCATTGAGATAGGCGCCACGGTGGTGATAGACCACGCCCTTGGGGTTGCCCGTGGTGCCCGAGGTGTAATTGAGGGATATCGCTTCCCACTCGTCCGCCGGTGTCTTCCAGGCGTAGTCGGGATGACCGCCGGCCAGCAGGGCTTCATACTCGATGCGGCCGACACGCTCGCCGGGGCCGGTGTACTCCGGATCATCGACATCGACGACGACTATCTCGCGCCCCAGTTCGGCGAGGGCCTTCTTCACCATCGGCGAATACTCGCGGTCGGTGATCAGCACCTTGGCTTCGCCGTGGTTGAGCATGAAGGCAATGGTCTCGGCGTCGAGCCGGGTATTCATCGTGTTGAGCACGGCACCGCACATCGGCACACCGAAATGGCACTCGAACATCTCCGGCGTGTTGTTGAGCATCACCGCCACCGTATCGCCAGCGCCGACTCCTTGCATGGCCAGCGCCGAAGCCAGGCGCCTGCTGCGCGCGTAGGCCTGACCCCAGGTATAACGGCGCTGGCCGTGGATGGTCGCCACGCGCTCGGGATAGATGTAAGCCGAGCGCTCGATGAAGGTCAGCGGCGTCAGCGGAACGTAGTTGGCCGGATTCTTGTCCAGTCCGTTGGCATAGGGATTGCTCATGGGGTTCCTCTCTCTAGCTGCGGCAACGTTCGAGAATAGCAGGCTTCTCGCGGGCAATTTCGTCCAGCCAGCCTCCCAGCTCATCCGCCAAAGTCTGAACCGCGTCACGCGCCGCCGCCGCGCCACCGCGCGCGACCGCTTCGGGCGCCAGTTTCTGGACAAGGAAGGCCCGTTTGGACAGTATCTCCGCACCCCGCATGGGCCTCAGCAGCGCGCGCACTTCGAGCACCATCTTGCTGCCTTGCGGATCGTCGAAACGCTGTTCGAACTCGTCCAGAACCAGTTTCAAACGACATCCGGCGCCGCTGAAATCGGGCTGGCCGAAAACGATGCGGCGCCTGAGGAAACGTTCCAGCAGGTCCGCAGGCGGAGCCGCCCAGCGACTTTCCGCGTAGCTCTGGCGCCGCAGGGGTTCAGCGTAGGCAAGTCGAAAATGCATCCCTGGCCCCGAAAGCCACGAAGCCGCCTGCACATCGACCGATGCGATCGGGATGCGCGACCCCGACCACGCCTCTGTCACCTTGGCGGCCAAATTCCCCAGGTCGTACTGCACTGGTTCGGTGGTCCGCACATTGCCGCCGCATGCCGCCAGCAACACGCCCGCAAGAATTGCGGCTAGCCGCATCATCATCGCTCTCCTCCCTGTTTGACCGGTGCCGCAAAGCCGGCCTCGCCGGGGCCCGGGGCTGCCGCACCGCGGCCGAAAAGCAGCATCTGCGGATTGTTTTCAAGGCCGTCCAGCACGCGCGACAACTGACGTGAATTGGTCGCCAACTCGTTCATCAGGGCAGTGGCGCGCGGCAGCGTCGCCGTCGCCAGTTCATCGCCGGCGTTGCCCGCAAGCTGGTCGAAGCGCCGCGACAGGAGGTTCATCGATTTCACCAGTTCGCGCATTTCGGCGGTCAACGGCGCGCTCTCTCCCGCCGTCTTTTCGACATGCGCCAGAATCCGCCGCAAGCTGCGCATGTTGCTTTCGGAAAGCGCTTCGCGCGCCGACGCCAGGATTTTCGGCAGGTCACGCAGTCCATCCGAAGCAGCTGCCAGATTCTCCAGAGTGCGCGACAGATTCTGCACATTCTTCTCATCCAGCACCCTGGTCAGGCGCAAGGATGCCGTGCTGATCTGGTTCACGATTTCGCCCGCCTTCTCGTCCAGCGTGTCGAACACGGTTGGCCGCAGTGCAATGCGGGGCATCTCGCCGCCCTTCCCCACCAGTAGCTCGCTCGAAGAACCATCATCATCGATCTGCACGTACGCCAGGCCGGTAACGCCCTGATAGCCGAGCCGGGCAGTGCTTCCCCGCGTCAGCCTGAAGCGGCTGTCGATGTTCACGCGCACCAGGATCACTCGCGGATCGGCGTCGTCCGGCTCGATGGCGCTCACCTTGCCGGCGCGAATGCCACGATAGCGCACCTGCGCCTGGACGTTGAGACCGGTCACGTTACGTCGCGTTTCCAGGACATAGGTCGTCGTCGACTCGCTGCTCTGCCCCAGCCACCAGATGCCGGCGGCGGCGGCAAAGCCGAGAAGAATGGTGAATATGCCGGCAGCCAGTGCGTGAGATCTGTTTTCCATGGTCTTTAGTAGGGCGCTGCCATGAGGCCTGAATTCTTCAGGGCCCGCACACTGCGCTCGGAAAGGAAGAAATTGCGAATGAAAGGATGATCAAGCTGCATGATTTCTTCGATCGTGCCATAGGCCAGTATGCGCTGCTCGGCGAGCACGGCGACACGCGTGGACAGCGCCGCCAGTGTATCGAGATCGTGCGTGACCAGCATGACGGTGAGACCGAGTTCCTCACCCAGCATGCGGATCAGGCGCACGAAACTGTCGGAACGATCCGGATCGAGGCCGGCGGTCGGCTCGTCGAGCAGCAGCAGCTCCGGTTCAAGCGCCAGCGCGCGCGCCAGCGCAACCCGCTTGACCATGCCGCCGGAAAGCTCTGCCGGCATCAACCTGCCATGGCGCGGCAGCAATTCGACCATGGACAGCTTGAGCATGACCAGATCGTGAATGGCGTCCTCGTCGTAGCGCTTCAATTCGCGCAAGGGAAAAGCGATGTTGTCGAAGACGTTGAATGCCGAAAACAGCGCTCCCTGCTGGAACAGCACGCCGAAGCGCTGCCGCAGGTCGCGTTCGCGCGCGACGCCGCCGCCGAACAAGGGCTCGCCGAAAACTTCTATGCTGCCGCTGTCGGGCAGCAGCAAGCCGACGACCATGCGCAACAGGGTGGTCTTGCCGCTGCCGGAACCGCCCACCAGCGAAACCAGTTCGCCGCGCTGAATGTCGAGATCGAGCTGGCGATGGATCCACACATCGCCGAAGCGGGTGCAGAGATCACGAATGCGGATGACGGGGGTCGTCGCCATGTTTGTCGAACTCATAGCGGCAAACCGATGTGGCGCGTGGCGATGGCGAACACGGCATCGATCACGATCACTACCGTTATTGCCGAGACCACCGACGCCGTCGTATTGATCGACAGGCTTTCCGTGTTGGGCCGCACCCTGAGGCCGAAGTGGCAGGCAATCAGTGCGACGAACATGCCGAATACCGTTCCCTTGACCAGACCAATCCACAGATTGGACGCCGGTACTACACGCGGCAGGGTCTGGAAGAAGAACCCATAGGAAATGTCGAGTTGCAACTGCGCCGACACCATGCCGCCGATCAGGGCTATCGCCGTGGCCCACAATACCAGCAGCGGCATGGCGATGGTCAGCGCCACCACTTTGGGGAATACCAGCCGTAACCCGCGCGGAACACCCATGGTCGCCAGCGCATCGACTTCTTCGGTAACGCGCATCACGCCCAGTTGCGCCGTCATGGCCGAACCGGAACGTCCGGCAACCAGAATCGCCACCAGAACCGGCCCGAGTTCGCGCACAAGACCAAGGCCGATGATATTCACGATAAATACATCCGCGCCGAACTGTTTGAGCTGCAAGGCGGATAGATAGGAAAGCACGACACCGATGAGAAAGCCAACCAGGGCCGTGACGGGCATTGCGCGCACGCCGCTCTTGTACAGATTTGCCGAAATTTCGCGTCGCGGCAGATCGGCCGGATAGCGCAGGACATGCACCAGGTTCAGGCCGAATTGGCCAACCAGGGCAATGAAGTCGACGAGATGGCGGCCGATACCGATCACCGCCGCACCGATGATCATCGCGCCGCGCAGGGGTGAGATAGGCACGGTCGGCGCCCGCGGCTCGTGGTCGGCGGTATCGATGCGTTCAAAGATCCGCCAATGCTCGGGTTTGATCGACAACTGAAGGGGAAGGGTGCGGCCCCAGGCGCGCCAGAGCAGGATGGCGCCGGCACTGTCGATTGCCTCGATATCCATGCAGTCCCAACTGCTGGCCGCATCGGCCACCCGGCTCAGTTCTGCCGACAGGCCCGTCACCCGCTGCGACGTGGTCGCCAGCGTCCAACGCCCGGAAAGCCTGACCAGGCGCCCGCCTTCGCGAACGATCACTTCAATGCGCGCGACAGACATCGGGCAAAGATCGGCAGGTTGAGAGGGAATTGATCATAGCTACGCGGCTCAGGCATCGCGATCGATCCGCAGTTCGCTGCCGATGCCTGCCCATTGCTGCGCCTCATCCTCCAGCGTCGCGGCGGTGAGCGGCAGCGCCTCCAGTCCGCAGTCGCCCAGTCTCAGTTGAAATCCGTGGCGGGTGAGTCCGGCGGAAATCGGCGGCAAGGGCTGGTCGTCGCGCGATCGATGCAGCACGACGGCGGTCCGCAGGCAAAGGATCAAGGTCCATTCCGGAGCTTCCCCGCGCAGGGGCTGGGCTCGCTCCAGCTTGCCGCGATGCGCCAGCACCAGTCGCGACAAACGCGCCTGATCGCGCCGGGAAAAGCCCGGCATGTCGGCATTGCCGATGATGTAGGCGCTGTGCTTGTGATAGCTCGAGTGCGCCACGGAAATCCCGACCTCATGCAAACGGGCGGCCCAGACCAGGAACTGCGCATCCGGATGTTCCGTCTCGCCGCTCCCGGGAACGATCTGGTTGAACAAGTCGAGCGCGGTATGAGCGACGCGCGACGCCTGCCGCCGGTCAACTTCGTAGCGCTGCATGAAGCGATTCACCGTCGCTTCGCGCAAGTCGTCATGGTGATAGCGACCGAGCTGGTCATACAGCACGCCAAGGCGCAGGGCGCCTTCGGAAAAAGCCATGCGCTCCAGGCCGAATTCCTTGAACACGGCAGACATAATCGCCAGACCGCCGGGCAGCACCGGAATGCGGTCGGCGCGCAAGCCCTGCAGCCGCATGCGCGAGGCCTCGCCGGCATGCAGGAGTTCGTCGCGCAACTTGTCCAGCCCGTCGCGGGTCAAGCCGTTATCGGAAAAGCCGTTCAACTCAAGCAGATCGACGATGGCCTTGGCCGTGCCCGATGAGCCGATGGCCTCGTCCCAGCCTGTCTCGCGGTAGGCGTGAACTATGGTCTGCAACTCGCGCCGCGCCGCCAGCTCCGCTTCCTTGAATGCACGCTTGTCGACGCGGCCGTCCGGAAAGAAGCGCAGGCTGTAGCTGACGCAGCCCATGTAGAGCGACTCCAGCTGGATCGGATCGATGTTCTGGCCGATGATGAATTCGGTGGAGCCACCGCCAATATCGACCACCAGTTGGCGCGTTTGCGGATTGGCCAGGGTGTGGGCAACGCCGAGATAGATCAGACGCGCCTCTTCACGCCCGGCAATCACTTCGATGGGAAACCCCAGGGCGACCTCGGCCTTTTCGAGGAACTCCCCGGCGTTCTTCGCCACCCGCAAGGTATTGGTCGCCACCGCGCGCACCGCCCCCGGATCGAAGTCCCGCAGGCGTTCGCCAAAGCGCGACAACGCCTCTACGCCGCGTTGCTGGGCCGCGGCATCAAGCCGCTTGTCGGGCGCCAGGCCCGCAGCCAGTCGCACCGATTCCTTGAGCCCGTCGAGCGGGTAGATCTGATTGGCCACAATCCGCCCCACCTGGAGGCGAAAGCTGTTGGAGCCGAGATCAACGGCGGCGATCAGGTCGTAGGCCATAATTGATTCTACCTGCTGCCCCAAGTTTGAATCGTGTCATGATGCGGCAATGAAATTGACACATAATTATCCGGTTCGAATCGCCTGAAAACCATCATGTCATCCCCGCGCCGATTTCCCAACGAGCAGTTCCTCAACCGCGAACTTTCACTGCTTGCCTTTAACCGGCGTGTTCTCGCCCAGGCCGCCGACAGCCGGGTGCCCTTGCTGGAGCGCCTGCGTTTTCTGTGCATCGTCTCCTCCAACCTCGACGAATTCTTCGAGATCCGCGTCGCCGGACTCAAGGAGCAAATCAAGCTCGGCAGCCATGCCGCCGCCGCCGACGGCATGCCGCCGCTGGACGTTTTCCGCCGCGTCAGGGATCAGGCGCACCTGCTGATCGCCGAACAATACGCGCTGCTGAACGACGTAATACTCCCGGCACTGGAAAAGGAGGGCATCGCCTTCTTCCGGCGCAGCCTGTGGAACGATGCCCAGCGAGCATGGATACGCGAGTTCTTCTTCAGGGAAGTGATGCCGGTGCTGACGCCGATCGGACTCGATCCCTCGCACCCTTTCCCGCGCGTGCTGAACAAGAGTCTCAACTTTGCCATTGAACTGGAAGGCACCGACGCTTTCGGCCGCAGTTCGGGCGCCGCCATCGTTCAGGCGCCGCGCGCACTGCCGCGAGTGATCCAACTGCCGAAGGAACTTTGCGGGGTTGACTACGGTTTCGTGTTCCTGTCGTCGGTGGTCCACGCATACGTCGGCGAACTGTTCGCCGGCATGAACGTTCTCGGCTGCCACCAGTTCCGCGTCACGCGCAATTCGGACCTGTTTGTCGATGACGAGGAAGTCAAGAACCTGCGCATCGCGTTGCAGGGCGAACTTCCGCAACGCCACTTTGGCGATGCCGTGCGCCTGGAAGTCGCCGACAACTGTTCGGAAGTCATGACCGACTTTCTGCTGCTGCAGTTCGGTCTGGAGCGCGGCGACCTGTACCGCGTGCCGGGCATCGTCAATCTGGTGCGCCTGATGTCGGTACCCGACCAGGTGGATCGCCCCGACTTGATGTATGAACCATTCCAGCCCGGCCTGCCCAAGGTGCTGACCAAGCGCTACGACATTTTTTCCAGCATTCGCAAGCATGACATCCTGATGCATCACCCGTTTCAGTCCTTCACCCCGGTCATCCAGTTCCTGCAGCAGGCAGCCGATGACCCGCAGGTAGTGGCGATCAAGATGACCGTGTATCGCACCGGGACCGACTCGGTGCTCATGGAACATCTGCTGCGCGCCGCGGAGAAGGGCAAGGAAGTCACGGTCGTGGTCGAGTTGATGGCGCGCTTCGAGGAGGAAGCCAACCTGTCCATCGCCGCACGCCTGGAAGAGGTCGGTGCCCATGTGGTCTATGGCGTGGTCGGCTACAAGACCCACGCCAAGATGCTCATGGTATTGCGGCGCGAAGAGCAGGGCTACCGCCGCTACATACACCTCGGCACCGGCAACTACCACCCGCGCACCACACGCTTCTACACGGACTTCGGCCTGCTGACGGCCAACCCGGAGATCGGCAGCGACGTCAACGAGGTATTCAAGCAGTTGACCGGCCTGGGCAAGGCCAGCGCACTCAAGCACCTGTGGCAGGCGCCCTTCTCGCTCCACTCGAAAATACTGGGCGCGATCCGCGCCGAGACCGAGGCGGCCAATGCCGGCAAGCCGGCGCGCATCATCGCCAAAATGAACTCCCTGCTCGAACCGGAGACCATTGCCGCCTTATACGAGGCCAGCGCGGCCGGGGTCACCGTCGACCTGATCGTCCGCGGCGCATGTTCGCTGCGCCCGGGAGTAAAAGGCCTCTCGGAAAACATCCGGGTGCGCTCGGTGATCGGACGCTTCCTCGAGCATCACCGGATCTTTTATTTCCATGCCAACGGCAAGCAGAACATCTACCTTTCCAGCGCCGACTGGATGGAGCGCAATTTTTTCCGCCGCATCGAAATCAGTTTCCCGGTGCTGGAACCCAAACTAAAGCGGCGGGTGCTCAAGGAAGGGCTCAAGCCCTATCTCGCCGACAACAGCCAAGCCTGGGAAATGAATGGCAACGGCGAATTCCGCATAAAAGCAACGCAACGCGCCCGCATCTGCGCCCAGGAACTCCTGATGGCCGACATGGGCGTCGGCGCCATCAGCGTAACGTAAAGCCCGTCAGGACATTCGCCATGCTCTCGGCCATGTCCGCGCCGAACTGCTTGGCAAACTTCTCGGCAAAATTCTGCTTGACGGTGAAATCACGCACATCACTGGCCTTGAAAACATCACGGGCGACGCTGTCGACCGTGCCGTAGCCATCGGCCAGGCCCAGTTCGATGCTCCTGGCACCGCTCCACATCAGGCCGGAAAACATGTCGGGTGTTTCCTTGAGCCGCTTGCCGCGGCCTTTTCGCACCACGTCGATGAATTGCCCGTGAACTTCGCTGAGCATTTGTTTTGCATGATCCTTGTGCTGTTCATTTTGCGGCGAAAAGGGATCAAGAAAACCCTTGCTCTCCCCGGCAGTCAGCAACCTCCGCTCGACGCCGAGCTTTACCATGGTGCCGGTAATACCAAAACCGTCCATCAGCACGCCGATGGAACCGACGATACTGGCCTTGTCCACAAAGATCTTGTCCGCCGCCGCCGCAACATAGTAGCCGCCTGAAGCGCAGACATCCTCGACGACGACGTGAAGCGGAATCTCCGGATGCGCGGCACGCAGGCGCCGCATTTCGTCGTTGATGATCCCCGACTGCACCGGGCTGCCACCCGGGCTGTTGATGCGCAGGATCACGCCCGCCGTATGCTTGTCTTCGAAGGCGGCCTGCAAGCCGCTGATGACATGCTCGGCATTGGCGTCACCCTTGGCCTTGATGACGCCATTCAAGCTCACCAGGGCCGTGAATTTGGCGCCGTCGGCAACCTTGTCGGCCTGGCCCCAGTCGACCAGCAAACCAAGAATCACCGCCAGATAGCCGAACCCGAGCAACTTGAAAAAAATACCCCAGCGACGACCGCGCCTCTGCTCGGCGAGCGCCTCCAACGCCAGTTTTTCAAGTACCTTGCGTTCCCACTGCACATCATTGCTATCCGACACGATCCCTGCCTTCCTCAATCAACAAGACCAGCCCGTCATTTTCGATCACGGCCAAGGCAACGAGCCCTTTGCCATCGCAACGCCCGCCCAGACAACGCCCTGATTCCGGGGCATACAGCGCGCCATGTGTCGCGCAAATCAAGTATAAGCCTGAATGATCGAAGAACTCACCTTCTTGCCAGTCCATTTCCACCGGCACATGGGCGCAGCGGTTCAGATAGGCATGAACCTGTCCCCGAAAACGCACGACAAAGGCCGGCTCGCTGACGCCGTGACGATCCACCGTAAAGCGCACGCCCCGCCCGCCCTCGACCAGATCATCGGCGGCACAGATCACGCGCCGTTTCAAGCGTGTTGCCGCAGCCACGCCGCCATATCCGCCACATTTGCCGCACAGTAAACCGGGACTTCCGCCTCCAGTGCCGCGCGCGGATGGGCGCCATAAGTCACACCCAGCGCCGCCACACCGGCGTTGCGGGCCATCAGCAAATCGTGAGTGGTGTCGCCGATCATCAAGGTTGCCTGCGGTTCCACGCCAAACTCGCTCATCAGTTCCTCGAGCATTTGCGGATGCGGCTTGGAATGGCATTCGTCGGCGCAGCGCGAGGCCTGGAAGCGCGGCCCCAGTCCGCTGACCGCGAAGGCCCGATCCAGTCCCTTGCGTGTCTTGCCTGTCGCGATGGCAAGATGGTGGCCCGCGCGAGTCAGTTCGTCGATCAGGTCCGCCGCGCCAGCAAACAGCAGCAGATCATGGTCGCGCGACAGGTAGTGATGACGATAACGCTCCGCGACGTCGAGGTAGCGCTCCTTCGGCAGGTCAGGCAAAGCGTGGCGCAAGGCATCTATCAGGCCGAGGCCGATGATGTGGTTTGCCCGCTCGTCGGAGGGCGGTTCAAGGCCGAGATCCCGCGCCGCCGCCTGGATACTGGCGACGATGGCGCCGGTCGAATCCATCAGAGTGCCGTCCCAGTCGAAGACGATCAGTTCAAAACGCCTGGCCATAATCCCGTTTCTCGTTTCTATCAAGCTTTTCAGTAAAGCTGCGCAATTCCACCGGCAGCGGTGATTCAAGCGCCACCGGCGCACCGGAGAGCGGATGCGGCAGCGCCAGTTTCGCCGCATGCAGGAACATGCGGCCGAGTCCGGTCTTCTGCAAGACCTTGTTCAGGGAAAAATCGCCATACTTGTCGTCGCCGGCGATCGGAAAGCCGAGATGGGCAAGGTGGACGCGAATCTGGTGAGTCCGCCCGGTCTTGAGTTCCACCTCGACCAGGCTGAAGTTCTCCCAGCGCGCCACCAGCCGCACGATGGAATGCGACGGCTTGCCCTCGGCATCGACGCTCACCCGTCGTTCGCCCTCCGCCGTCAGGTACTTGTGCAAAGGCAGGCGGACGTGCTGCAGCTCATTACGCCAGCGGCCCTTGACCAAGGCCAGATAGCGCTTGCTGATCCCGCCGTCGCGGAACTGGTCATGCAGCCTGGTCAACGCCATGCGCTTCTTGGCCACCACCAGGAGACCGGAGGTATCGCGATCCAGCCGGTGGGCGAGTTCGAGGAACTTCGCCAGCGGCCGGGCACGGCGCAACTGTTCGATGACCCCGAAGGAAACTCCGCTGCCGCCGTGCACGGCCACGCCCGCAGGCTTGTCGATCACGATGAGTGCCTCGTCTTCCCAAGCGATCACGAAATCCCTTGCTGGAACAGCTGCTTGGGATGACCTTTCGGCAGTTCGCATGGGCGGAACACGCACCCGGTCGCCGACCTGAAGCCGATACTCGGCCTGCACCCGGCCCTTGTTCACCCGCACCTCGCCGCTACGCACAACGCGGTAGATGTGGCTCTTCGGCACGCCCTTGGCGATGCGTAGCAGAAAGTTGTCGAGGCGCTGGCCTTCGGCCTCCTCGCCGACTTCAAGCCATGTAACCGAATCTTTGCTTAAGTCCTTCATTTGCAATATACTGATCGCTTGGTTAGCCGTCCCGTGACGGTGTGCCCGGCGGCCCGAAGTGGCGTCGGTGGCACGGTTCTCGGGGTGTCGTTGCCTCCCATGCAGCATCGCTTGTCAGTGATCGAATGCAGAGAGGCGACAAGGGCGCGCAAGCAGAACAACCGCCGGACTTCACAACCCGACCGGTAACGCGACCAGCCAACCACAGGGTATTTCGCTCGCCCGAAAGAGCGATACTACTTGATTGCGCACAACACACGCACAGATTTGGGCACAGATTGCCGGGCGTTGATCATGAGTCAGCGACCGCCTAACCGAAGACAAGTCATCACCCCCGTTTGCCACGTTAAAACACAGGCACCATGAACCCGCCAAGCCAACCGCAAACCCGATTCGCACCGCCCGCGTCCTGACGCCTGCGGTGCGTGATTTGTCGTGCCCGCCTGCCAGTGATTGCGCGCGGGAGCACACATGAAACGCATGCTTTTCAATGCGACGCAGGCTGAGGAACTCCGCGTCGCGATCGTCGATGGTCAGAAACTGATTGACCTCGACATCGAATCAGCCAACAAGGAACAGCGCAAGAGCAATATCTACAAGGCGATCATCACCCGCATCGAGCCGAGTCTCGAAGCTGCCTTTGTAGACTATGGCGCCGAGCGCCACGGCTTTCTGCCGTTCAAGGAAATTTCGCGTACTTATTTCAAGCCCGGCGTCGACGCCGGCAAGGCGCGTATTCAGGATGTCCTCAGCAATGGCCAGGAAATCATCGTCCAGGTCGAAAAGGACGAGCGCGGCAACAAGGGCGCAGCGCTGACCACCTATGTCTCGCTGGCCGGCCGCTACCTCGTCCTGATGCCCAACAATCCCCGTGGCGGCGGCGTTTCACGCCGGGTCGAGGGTGATGACCGGCAGGAACTGCGCGAGATCATGGACCAGCTGGTCGTTCCGCCCGGCACCAGCCTGATCGCCCGCACCGCAGGCATCGGCCGCGGACTGGAAGAACTGCAGTGGGACCTCAACTACCTGCAGCAGTTGTGGACCGCCATCGACGGCGCCGCCAAGGCGCAAAGCGGCGCCTTCCTGATTTATCAGGAATCGAGCCTCGTCATCCGCGCCATCCGCGATTACTTTCATTCGGAAATCGGCGAAATCCTGATCGATACCGATGACATCTTCGAACAGGCGCAGCAGTTCATGGCGCACGTGATGCCGGGTACGGTCAACCGTGTCAAGCGCTATCAGGATGACGTGCCGCTGTTCTCGCGCTTCCAGATCGAGCACCAGATCGAATCGGCCTACTCGCGCCAGGTCACCCTGCCTTCGGGCGGCGCCATCGTCATCGACCATACCGAGGCCCTGGTCTCGGTCGACGTCAACTCGGGTCGCGCCACCAAGGGCAGCGACATCGAGGAAACGGCGCTGCGCACCAACTGCGAAGCCGCCGACGAAATCGCGCGCCAGCTGCGCCTGCGCGACCTCGGCGGCCTGATCGTGATCGACTTCATCGACATGGAATCGACCAAGAACCAGCGCGAAGTGGAGAATCGCCTGCGCGACGCCCTGCACTTCGACCGCGCTCGCGTCCAGACCGGCAAGATCTCGCGCTTCGGCCTGCTTGAACTGTCGCGCCAGCGCCTGCGTCCGGCGCTCGCCGAGACCAGCTACATCACCTGCCCGCGCTGCACCGGCACCGGCCACATTCGCAGCACCGAATCCGCCGCACTGCACATCCTGCGCATCCTCGAAGAGGAAGCCATGAAGGAAAACACCGGCGCCCTGCACTGCCAGGTTCCGGTCGATGTCGCGACTTTCCTGCTCAACGAAAAGCGCGTCGACATTTCCCGCATCGAGATGCGCCATCGCGTCAATCTGGTGATCGTACCCAATCGCCACCTGGAAACGCCGGCCCACGAAATCGTCCGCCTGCGCCATGATCAACTGAATGCCGAGGGGATCGTTCTCGCCAGTTACCAGATGGCGGAAAAACCGGTTGAAGAAGCCTACCAGCCGCCCTCCGCGCAATCAGAAGCCAAGCCCGTCAAGATCGAGGCGGCGGTGAAGGGGATCACCCCGGATCAGCCGGCGCCGATCGTCGAACACAAGGCAGCGGCGCCAGTCGCTCCGCCTGTGGTGGCCGACCAAGGAGGCTTCTTCGGCAAGATCATGTCCTTCTTCATGGGCGACAAGAAAGCGGAAGTGCCTGTCGTCAAAGAAGAAAAGGCCGATAAGCCACCGCGCCGCGAAAGCGGACGCGACCGCAACCGGGATGGCAATCGCGAAGGCGGCCGCGGTGGCCGCGACCGCAATGCTCGCCGCGACGGACGCGACACCCGCGAAGGCGGCGAACGCAAGGACAGAAGCGAACAGACGCCGCGCCCGCAGGGAAAGCGCGACGAGACCCAAGCCGAAGGCAGCAACCGCCGTCCGCGCGATGGTCGCAACGAACCGCGTGAACCGAAGGAAGTCCGCGAACCAAGGGAGGCGCGCGAACCCCGTCCGCCGCGCGAGCCCAAGGAGCCGAGGGAGCCGCGCCAGCCGCGCAACGAAGCGAATGCCGCCCTGGCCGCCGTCCCGCCAGCGCCGACTCTTGCCGGCGACGGCAATCAATCCGCCGGCCAGGACGGCGAAGCCCGCAGCGGACGCAGAAACCGTGGTCGCGGTCGCGGCCGTGGTCGCAGCGAGGAAGGCAGCACACCGGAAGTCGCCGCCGCCGGACTCGTCGCCGACCAGGCCACCGAGTTCGCTCCTGTCGCGACGGCAGCCGCTGCTCCGCAACCGACCTCCGCGCCGGCCGTCGAACCAATTGCAACTGAGCCAACCGTCGAGGCAGTCGTCGCCCCGGCAGCTCCGGTCGAGCCGACGCCGGCGTTCGTCGAGCCTGTCGTCGAGCCCATAGCTGCCGAACCGGTCACCCCCACCGCCGTAGTGCTTGCAGAGCCGATTCCGCTGCCCGTCGTGGTTCCCGCAGCGGCACCGACTCCCGCCGCCGAGCCTGCCCCGCAATTCGTCGCGGCGCCGCCTCAGCCGGCGATTCCCGTTGCCGATCCGATCATCGTTCCGCCGGCACCAAAACCCGCTCCGGTGGATCTTTCGGGATCATTGCAACAGGCAGGCCTGGTCATGATCGAAACCAGCCATGCCGCACCGGCCGCTGACAGTTTTGCACCGGCACAGCCTCTCGGCCGCAAGCCGAAGCCGGCGCCGGTGATCGTCAACGAGCCCCTGCAGATGGTGGAAACCAAGAACAACTGACGCTTGCAATCAGGATAAGCAGCGGGCGCCATGCGAAGGTATGGCGCCCGTTGTTCATGGGACGCCCAGTTTCAGAATGAGTCCGGTCGCCGCGTCCTCGATCAAATCGAGTACGTGTTCAAATCCCTGAGCACCGCCATAGTAGGGATCAGGCACCTCGTCTTCCTTGAAGCGCTCGCCGAATTCGAGGAACAGCCCCAGCTTTTTTTGATGGGGCCGCGGACAGGCACGCTGCAGCAAGTCAAGATGTTCGCGATCCATCGCCAGCACGTAGTCGAAGTGAATGAAATCGAAGTCGGTCACCCGCCGCGCGCGCAAGGACGCCAAATCATAGCCGCGCCGCAAGGCAGCGGCGATCGTTCTGGGATCGGGCGGATCGCCGACATGGTAGCCATGAGTGGCAGCCGAATCGAACTCGAACAGGTGCTCAACGCCCTGCTTCCTCGCCAGGCCACGTGCGACGCCTTCAGCCGTGGGCGACCGGCAGATATTTCCAGTGCAGACGAACAGCACCTTGTGCCGGATCACTTCGCATCCCCCTGCGCGTCGTGCGCTTCGCCGCCAAAGGCGAGGCGCTGGATGCGGAACAGTTCATCGCGGGCCGCCGCCGCCTCTTCGAACTCCAGGTTCTTCGCGTGCTCCTGCATTGCCTTTTCCAGCCGCCGGATTTCGCGCGACAGATCCTTCTCGCTCATCACTTCGTAACGCGCGGCCTCCTGCGCGGCCTTGAGTTCCCGCACCGCCGTTTCCGAATCGTAGATGCCGTCGATCATATCCTTGATGCGTTTCCTGACGCCGATCGGGGTGATGCCCTCGGCCTCGTTGTGCGCCAGTTGCTTCGCCCGCCGCCGCGCGGTTTCGCCCATCGCCCGCTGCATCGAGTCGGTGATCCTGTCGGCATAGAGGATCGCGGTGCCGTTGAGATGCCTGGCGGCGCGGCCCATGGTCTGGATCAGCGAGCGCGTCGAACGCAGGAAGCCTTCCTTGTCGGCATCGAGGATCGCCACCAGCGACACCTCGGGAATGTCCAGGCCTTCGCGCAGCAGGTTGATGCCGACCAGCACATCGAACTCGCCGAGGCGCAGATCGCGGATGATCTCGACCCGTTCCACGGTATCGACGTCGGAATGCAGGTAGCGCACCTTGATGCCGTTGTCGTTGAGGTATTCGGTCAGTTGTTCCGCCAGCCGCTTGGTCAGCGTCGTCACCAACACCCGCTCACCCAGCGCGATGCGCTTCTTGCACTCCGAGAGAAGATCATCCACCTGGGTGCTGGCCGGCCGTACCTCGACCATCGGATCGACCAGCCCGGTCGGCCGTACCAGCTGCTCCACCACCTGGCCCTGATGGGCTTCCTCGTAGGTCGAGGGCGTCGCCGAGACGACCACCGTCTGCGGCATCAGCTTCTCGAACTCGTCGAACTTCAGCGGCCGGTTATCCAGTGCCGAGGGCAGGCGGAAGCCGTAATCGACCAGGTTTTCCTTGCGCGAACGGTCGCCCTTGTACATGCCGCCCACCTGGGGGATTGTCACGTGCGACTCGTCGACGAACATGATTGCGTCGGGCGGAAGGTAGTCGTAAAGCGTTGGCGGCGGCTCGCCGAGCTGGCGCCCCGACAGATGCCGCGAGTAGTTCTCGATGCCCTTGCAGAAGCCCAGCTGGTCCAGCATTTCCAGGTCGAAGCGGGTGCGCTGCTCGATGCGCTGACACTCGACCAATTTCTGATTCGTCTGGAAGAACTCGATGCGTTCGCGCAGTTCTTCCTTGATCGCTTCGACGGCCTTGAGCACCGTGGCACGCGGCGTGACGTAATGGCTCGACGGAAACACCGTGAAGCGGCCAAGTTTCTGTTTCGTATGCCCGGTTAGCGGATCAAAAACCGTCAGGCCCTCGATCTCGTCATCGAACAGCGTGATGCGCACCGCGCTCTCGGCGTTCTCCGCAGGAAAGACATCGATCACGTCGCCGCGCACGCGATACACGCCGCGCTTGAAGTCAATCTCGTTGCGCTCGTACTGCATCTCGGTCAGGCGACGGATGATCTCGCGCTGGCCGATCTTCTCGCCCGTGCGCAGGTGCAGGATCATGCTGTGGTAATCGACCGGATCGCCGATGCCGTAGATCGCCGACACGGTGCACACGATCACCACATCGCGCCGCTCCAGCAGGCTCTTGGTCGCCGACAGGCGCAACTGCTCGATGTGCTCGTTAATCGAGGAATCCTTCTCGATGAACAGGTCGCGCGAAGGCACGTAGGCCTCGGGCTGGTAGTAGTCGTAATAGGAAACGAAATACTCGACCGCGTTCTCCGGAAAGAACTCGCGAAATTCCGAATACAGTTGCGCCGCCAGCGTCTTGTTGGGCGCCAAGACCAGGGCCGGGCGGCCCAGCCGGGCGATGACGTTGGCCATGGTGAAGGTCTTGCCCGAGCCCGTCACGCCGAGCAAGGTCTGGAATGAAAGCCCGTCGTTGAATCCTTCGGTCAGCAGGCGAATCGCCTCGGGCTGATCCCCTGCCGGCAGGAAGGGCTGATGCAGGCGCCAGGGACTGCCGGCGAACTCGATCACCCGCCCCGTCAACTCGTGAATCTCGGCCATAACCTGTCTATCCACTTATGGAAACCGGGGCAAAACCGGATCAAAACCACCCAGGCAATGCGGTATTATTGCTTGTTTTACGGCTTTCCGTCCTTGCCTTCCTCTCAGGAGTTTTCATGACTGCATCACTCTTCGCCGCCGTTGAAATGGCGCCCCGCGACCCCATCCTTGGCCTCACCGAAGGCTTCAATGCCGATACCCACGCGACAAAGGTGAATCTTGGCGTCGGCGTGTATTACGACGACAACGGCAAGGTGCCCCTGCTGGGCGCCGTCCGCGCCGCTGAAAAGACCCGCCTCGAAGCCGCACCGGCACGCGGCTACCAGCCGATCGAAGGACTTGCCGCCTACAACCAGGCGGTGCAGAAGCTGATGTTTGGCGCCGATTCGCCCCTGATCGCGGACGGCCGCCTGGTCACCATCGAGGCGCTCGGCGGCACCGGCGCACTGAAGGTCGGCGCCGACTTCCTCAAGCGCATGTATCCCGAAGCCAAGGTGTACATCAGCGACCCGAGCTGGGAAAACCATCGCGCCCTGTTCGAATCCGCCGGATTCACAGTGGAAAACTATCCCTACTACGATGCCGCCACACGCGGCGTCGATTTCGCCGCCATGAAGGCCGGCCTCGCCGGTCTGCCCGCCAATTCCATCATCGTGCTGCATGCCTGCTGCCACAACCCGACCGGTGCCGACATCTCGGCCTCCCAATGGCAGGAAGTGGTCGACGTCGTTCGTGCCCGCAACCTGGTCGCCTTCATCGACATGGCCTATCAGGGCTTCGCCGACGGCATCAAGGAGGATGCCGTGGCGCTCGACCTTTTCACCGCATCGGGTTTGCAGTTCTTTGTCTCAAGCAGCTTCTCCAAATCGTTCTCGCTCTACGGCGAGCGCGTCGGCGCGCTGACCATGGTTACCGCCAGTCGCGAAGAAACGACTCGCGTGCTCTCGCAGGTCAAGCGCGTGATCCGCACCAACTACTCCAACCCGCCCACCCATGGCGGCGCCATCGTTGCCGCGGTGCTGTCCAGCCCAGAACTGCGCAAGCAGTGGGAAGACGAACTGGCCGGCATGCGCGAGCGCATTCGCGCCATGCGCGTGTCCCTGGTGGAAAAGCTCAAGGCCAAGGGCGTGACCCAGGACTTCGGCTTCATCGTCAAGCAGCGCGGCATGTTCTCCTACACCGGCCTCACCGTCGAACAGGTCGAAAAACTCAAGGCGGATTACGGCGTTTACGCCGTCGGCACCGGCCGCATCTGCGTCGCGGCGCTGAACAGCAAGAACATCGACTATGTCGCGGATGCCCTTGCCAGCGTGCTGAAGAAGTAACAAAACCATTGCGAGCGAAAAGGGGCGCGGCTATAATCCGCGCCTCTTGATATTCCTCGATAGCTCAGTTGGTAGAGCGCCGGACTGTTAATCCGTAGGTCCCTGGTTCGAGCCCAGGTCGAGGAGCCACCGAATTGTTGTTGTGGTTCTTGCAGTTAGCCCGGCCATCGCGGTTGGGCTTTTTGCATTTTCGGGGGCGGTAGTCCGGAGGTCGGTAATGCATCGCCAAAACTTAGGAAACAGTCAATGAGCAGCTTCCCCAAATGCCCCAAGTGCGGCTCGGAGTACACTTACGAAGACGAAGAAATGTTCGTCTGCCCGGAATGTGCCCACGAGTGGTCCAGGGAGGCCGCCGCAGAGGAGAATCCCGAACGGAAGGCGGAAGTACGGGATGCAGTCGGGAATATGCTTCAAGACGGCGATTCCGTGACCGTGATCAAGGATCTGAAGGTCAAAGGCTCATCGTCGGTCGTCAAGCTAGGTACGAAGGTCAGGAATATCCGTCTTGTGGACGGCGATCACGATATCGACTGCAAGATCGATGGTATCGGTTCAATGGGACTCAAATCGGAATTCGTGAAGAAGGCGTAACCATGACTGTTCGCTCTACCCTCCACCGGATCAAATTCAGCGATGTTGCACTTGGTCAGCGTTTCTTTGATCCGATCAGCGCGGAGTACTTCATGAAGCTTAGCGACACCATGGCCGCCATGGTCACCGGCATTGGCGACGGCACTGTTCCGGACGAGTTCGAAGCTGACGACATCGTGGGCATAGACCAGTAGCGAAGATCGGTCTTGAGGGGCGCCAGAGTCAGCATGGGGCCTTTCCGGACCAGGTGTTTGGTTTGCAGGCAACAAAGAGCAGGTCTCAGGTTCCACCTTTACGGGAGTTACTCTCATGCAGGAAGTATTGCAATATCTGAAGAAACACGGTCAGCGCCTTGACTCCGAGATTGCTGCAGACACGGGAATACCCCTGGCCCAGGTACGGCGGGACATATCTGCCCTTTCAGCCCTGGGCGAAATCACCACGTGCAGCGTGACACGATTCAATGGCGACGAGCGATTTGAGGGAACTCAGTGTCGCCCTGCGTCATTCATTCCACCCAAGTCGCCAGGCAGGAAACCCGGCGCACAAGTAAAGGTGGCCGCGTGACCCTGTCCTCTCCTGCAACCATCTACTGCTACCACTGTGGCAGAAATCATCCCCGCGAAGAAATGCGCCAGATTGAAACCAAGGGCGGCAAGAAGTGGCGCTGCATCCAGTCGATTGCTGCGACCAGGAAGAATAGCAGTCAGCGCGATGCCTTTGGCAAGACGGTCACCGCCATCAACAAGTCCGAAAACCAGGCGCGAATCAAGTCGCGGCTGGACGCTGAACGATTGGTGGCCGGGCGCTAGGGTCGGTCGGCCTTGAGCAGGATCAGCGCCAAAAGCTCGCGCCGGGAAATCTGGCGAGGCACCTTATCCCGGTGATTCCACCCCAGGCGAAAAGTGCGGCGCCCACTCTGGCTTTTGGCGCAGCGCGGCGGCGTGTTTCGAGGCAACGCGGGCTATCCGCTCGGGAGCAAAATCCTGTTGCGCCAGTGCCATGCCACGATCAAAGACTTCGCGATAGTGGCTGATCAAGCCATTGTGAAGGTCGACGCAACAGATGCCATCGAAGCCAACCCTTCGTCCCAGCGCCTGGGGCTGCAAGGATTCATAACTGAATCGATAGCTGGCGTAGCCCTGATCACCGGAACACACTGGCTGGAAGAATTCCCACCGAAAATTCCGCGCACCCGCGTAAAAGTGATCCAGCATTTCTCCTAGTCCCTGAGGTCCCTGCTTGGGACCGAAGAAATAGTCCTCGTAAATGCCGTCGGGCGTAAAACAGCCGGCGAGAGCCTCGGCATCCCCGATCTCGATCGCGCTTGCCAATCGTTTCAGTAGCTGTTCGAAGTCCATATCCGGCACCCGGTTCCAAGCTCAGGGATGGCCTGATGATTGCTCAGCAATGCGGAGATCCTGGCTGTAGGGCGGACTTTCCATGTGGAACGCCACCGGCCCGCTGGGCCGGGCATGAATGAACTGGTCAACGAAGGGAACAGTGGAGGCCAGCAGTTCTTCCGGCGTACCCTCGGCCTCCACGACGCCTTTGTAGAGCAGGTAGGCGTAGTCCGCCACCTTCAGCGATTCCGACACGTCGTAGGTAACGATGATCGACGTTGCGCCCAGCGCATCGTTCAGGCGCCGGATCAGCAGCGCAATCACGTTGAGCGAGATCGGATCGAGGCCGCCGAACGGCTCGTCGTAAATGGTCAGCATCGGGTCGACGGCGATGGCTCTGGCCAACGCCACGCGACGCGCCATGCCGCCCGAGAGTTCGCTGGTCATCAACCCCGTCGTGCCGCGCAGGCCGACCGCCTGCAGCTTCATCAGGACCAGGCTGCGGATCAGCGCTTCAGGCAGATCCGTGAGTTCGCGCATGGGAAAGGCGATGTTGTCGTAGACCGACATGTCGCTGAACAACCCGCCGGCCTGGAACATCATGCCCATCTGCCGCCGCATTTCGTATAGTCCCTTGTGGTCCAGTTCATGGATGACTTTTCCGTCCACCAGTACGCTGCCTCGATCGGGCCGCAACTGCCCTCCGATCATCCGCAGCAGGGTGCTTTTGCCCGAGCCGCTGGCACCGAGGATTGCCGCCACCTTGCCGCGCGGCACCTTGAGATTGATGCCCTCCAGGACTTTCCGGTCACCATAGGAAAAATGAAGGTCTTTGATCTCGATGAGAGTGTCGGATTCTTGGCTCATGTTTTCTTTACCTGCCGAATGGGAAGAACTGCCTTGGATGGATCGATATGTTGTCACGGATTTCGCCGTATCGCCAGCGCCGACTTCTTGCCGGCGCGGATCGCGTTCGACCGGGCGTCAACGGCAAAAGCCTGTTCCGGAAGATTCACCAAAACAGGCTCTTTGCTTACCGCTTTAGCTGTACTTGTTGTGCGCCCGCAAGCTGAAACTCAAATCGGCGCTGCCCGTCAGGGCTGGAGCCCGGAAGACTCCTGGTCAAAAGGTGAAACGCTACTTCGCGGACGTTTGTTCAGCGCTAAGTTCCTCCCGAAAAGGCCTTCAGGGTGAAAGCAATTTCACTCTATGCCTCGGCGCGGGCGATGTCAAATCGACGATGCCGAAATGACCGCAGGCCCAGTGCGGGCAATGCCTATTGGGTGTACCATCTGCCTTGGCCCGCCGCATTCGACCAAGATCGCGGATCGCGGGCAGGGCAGCTTTTCCGATTTCGCCGCCTGGCTTTCCACTAGCGTGCGGCCAACACTTACACTGTCAGGAGAACTCAAATGGCCAAGGGACAATTGCGCAGCAATCGCGAACAGAAAAAGCCCAAGAAGGACAAGACCAAGCCCGCTGCACCGGCTTCGCCTTTCGGCGGCGCGCAGGGCAAATCGTCGATTCCCACTCCGATCAAGAAGTAAGCCGGCGGAGACGCGGGCTTGCGGAGCCCGCCGTAGCCGTACCAACCACCGATACCACTCGTGGATCGCGCAAGCGATGACGAATTGCTTGCCATGGCCCTCAAATCAACCATCTTCAGGATAGAGCTGCAGATCGCCGATCTGGATCGCAATTACTATCAGAACCATACCCTGACTGTCGCCCGCCATCCGTCGGAAACCGACGAACGCATGATGGCGCGGGTGCTTGCCTTCGCGCTACACGCCGACGACGCCCTGACATTCGGCAAGGGACTGTCGTCCGATGACGAACCCGATCTTTGGCGCAAGGACCTGACCGGCGCCATCGAACTCTGGATCGAGGTGGGCCTGCCCGAAGAAAAGCGCATCCGGCGTGCCTGCGGACGTGCCCGGCAGGTCGTGGTGCTGACTTACGGCGGCCGTATCGCGGATATGTGGTGGCAGCAGAACAAGGCGGCCCTGCAACGGCAGGACAATCTCGCCGTCATCAATATTTCAGCGGAAGAATCAAAGGCACTGGCGGCCCTGGCAGAGCGCGGCATGCAGTTGCAATGCACGCTGCAGGAGGCCGAACTCTGGTTGATCGTCGATGGCGAGAGCACGCGAATCGCGCCGGAAATCAGACTGGCGCCATCCGCCTGAGGTTGTTACAGCCGTGGCCTGCATTTGATCGAACGGGATCGGTGCGGCGTTACCGGCTGTCAGTTCATTTCATCCTGTCCCAGCAGCATCAGTTCCTGTATGCCTTTCGGGGTGCCGGGCAGTTGCGCTATGTGAACCGCCGTCAGGCCATCGACGCGGGCAATATCAATATCGGCGCCGACGGCCAGCAGCAGTTCGACCGGCCCGGCCTGACCGTTGAGAATGGCCACGATCAACGGCGTGTTGCCATCCTCGTCCTGCGGATCGATTTCGCAGCCGGCGCTCACCAATGTCGCTGCGATGCTGGCGTGGCCGCCGGCAGCGGCCGCGTGCAGCGGGCGCTGCTGCTTCGGGCCGACAACTTCAAGATGGGTGCCGGCCTCCGTCATCACCTTCACCGCAGCCACGCAGCCAAGTTTGGCGGCGACAAACAGCGGCGGCCCCTCGCGGGCGAGCAGGGCTTCGGTGAGGCTGGCATTGACCCAATCGGCGGGGCTAAGGTCCATGGCGGTCCCTCTTCAAACCAGGTGTCTGGCGAGAAAGGCCAGTGTCCGCTCCCATGCCTGGGCGGCACAGATCGCGTCGTAGACCTCGCCGCGCCGTTCGTTGAAAAAGGCGTGGTCGGCATCATACCGATACAGTTCCGGCGTCGCGCCCTTGGCGCGCATCGCGGCTTCGAGGGCGTCAACGGCAGCCGGCGTGCACCAATCGTCGCGGCTGGCAAAGTGCCCCTGAAATGGAATCCGAATGTCGGCGGAATCGGCGAACTCCCTCGGCGGGATGCCGTAGAAACACACGGCGGCCGACAAGTTCGGCACATGCACGGCGGCGGCAATGGTCAGCGCGCCACCCATGCAAAAACCCATGGCGGCGACCTTGCCGCCGCCGTCGAGGCGGCGCAGATAATCGACGGCGCCGCGAATGTCCTGATGCGTGGCGCCCGGAAAATCGAGGCCGTTCATCAGGTGGCTGGCCTCGTCGGGTTTCTGGGTAACGCGGCCCTGGAACAGATCGACTGCCAGCGCATTGAATCCGGCACGGGCAAAGCGGTCGGCAACGCCGCAGATCTGGTCATTGAGACCCCACCATTCCTGGATCACCACCACGCCCGGGCAACCCTTGCCGCCATTGGCGAGATAACCGCGACAGGCGCTGGCATCCGGCCGGCTGAATTCGATCATTTGTCCCATACCTGTCTCCTCACCTGCTGCAGACCTCCTAATTTACCGGAATTCTGCAGCCATCGACGAGCGCGAGCCCTCTCGTATAATGATTTCATCCGCATTGCGCGGGTCGCGGCGCATGAGGAATGTCTCGAAGCGGCGCGCCGGATCGACGATTATTGTCTGTCTCTCTAAAAGAGGTTGCCATGAATGAACTCCAGCAGATCATCGAACAGGCGTGGGAAGACCGCGCCACACTCAGCCCCGGCATTGCTCCGGCGCGCATCGGCAATGCGGTTGCGCAGGTGCTGGGCGAACTCGATAGCGGCGCACTGCGCGTAGCGGAAAAAATCGATGGCCAGTGGACCACGCATCAGTGGATAAAGAAAGCCGTGCTGCTGTCCTTTCGCCTTGAGGACAACGTGCTGATGGAGGGCGGCCCGATGCGCTACTTCGACAAGGTGCCGAACAAGTTCGCCCACTACGACACCTACAACTTCCAGCAGGGAGGCTTCCGCGTGGTGCCTCCGGCTGTCGCCCGGCATGGCAGTTTTGTCGGGAAGGACGTGATCCTGCTGCCCTGCTTCGTAGACATCGGCGCCTATATTGACGAAGGCACGACGGTGGGTGCCTGGGCCACCGTGGGCTCCTGCGCGCAGATCGGCAAGAACGTGCACCTGTCCGGCGGCATCGGCATCGGCGGCGTGCTCGAACCGCTGCCGGCCAACCCGACAATCATCGGCGATAACTGCTTCGTCGGCGCCCGCGCCGAAATCGTCGAGGGCGTCATCGTCGAAGACAACTGCGTTATTGCAACGGGTGTGTATATCGGCCAGAGCACAAAGATCTATGATCGTGCCACCGGCGAAGTGATCTACGGCAGGGTTCCGCAAGGCTCGGTGGTGGTCAGCGGCAGCCTGCCGGCGGCGGACGGCAAGTACAGCCTCTACTGCGCCGTCATCATCAAGAAAGTGGATGCGCAAACGCGAGCCACGACCGCCATAAACGAACTGCTTCGCGACTGACGCGCAAGACAACACGCAAGGGAGACAAAAGCATGGGCACTATGCAAAGACTGTTTCAGTTGATGTCGGAAAAAAAGGCTTCGGACCTGTTTGTCTCCGTCGGCTCGCCGATCCACATCAAGATCAACGGCAACGCGATGCCGATCAATCAGACGCTGATGGACGCGGCAACCATCATGACCCTCTTCGGCGAAGTCCTGACCGAAAAGCAGATGAACGAGTTCCTCGAGGAAATGGAATTCAACGGCGCCTACAACATGCCCGGCACCGGCAATTTCCGTCTCTCCTGCTTTCGCCAGAAAGGTTCGCCGGCGCTGGTGGTGCGCTACATACCCAGCGACATTCCGGATTTCGACAGCCTCGACCTGCCGGAGGTGCTCAAGGACGTCATCATGGAAAAGCGCGGCCTGATCCTGATGGTGGGCGCTACCGGATCGGGCAAGTCGACCACGCTGACCTCGATGATCGACTATCGCAACGCGCGCAAGGCCGGCCACATCCTGACACTTGAAGATCCGGTGGAATTCATCTTCCAGAACAAGAAGTCCATCGTCAATCAGCGCGAAGTCGGCTCCGACACCAAGGCCTTCCACATCGCCTTGAAGAACGCCTTGCGCCAGGCCCCCGATGTCATTTTCATCGGCGAGGTGCGCGACAAGGACACCATGAGCCAGTCGATCGCCTATGCCCAGTCGGGCCACCTGTGCATGGCGACGCTGCATGCCAACAACAGCTATCACGCCATGAGCCGGATCATCAGTTTCTATCCGCTGGAAAACCGTCCGGCCCTGCTCGCCGACCTCGCCGTCACCCTGAAATGCGTGATTTCCCAGCGGCTGGTCAAGAAGCCCGATGGCGGTCGCGCGCCAGCCGTCGAAGTGCTGCTCAACTCGCGTTACATCGCCGAACTGATCGACAAGGGCGACCTCAACGAAATCAAGGACGCCATGGAAAAGAGCATGGTGCCCGGCAGCCAGACCTTCGAACAATGCCTGTTCACCCTGTACAAGAGCGGCAAGATCACCCTTGAGGAAGCGCTCAATAACGCCGACTCGGCCAACAACCTGCAACAGGTCATCAACAACGCCGCCGACCCGGCCGCAGCCGCCGCCGCGGCATCCGCCGCCGATGCCGACAAATCCGCCGCGCCCGACTATACGAAATCCGTCGCACCGGGATCCTTCAGCGAATTCAAGCTGGATATGGACGCCTGATCTGATGCCGGTGTTGGAAAAAGCCCGGGCACTGATCGCCCGCCCTTCAATAACGCCTGAAGACGCCGGTTGCCTCGATCTCATCGCCTCCTGGCTGAAACCGCTGGGCTTCAGCATCGAACGCATCGATGTCGGCGGCGTCTCGAACTTGTGGGCACGGCGCGGTACCGGTGGCCAACTGATCTGTTTCGCCGGTCATACCGATGTCGTGCCGCCGGGGCCATTGGAACAATGGACGTCCCCTCCTTTCGCGCCGACCGTTCGCGACGGGTATCTATACGGTCGCGGGGCGGCCGACATGAAAAGTTCGATCGCCGCCTGCGTCGTCGCAGTTGAACGCCTCATAAATCGCCGTGCCACCAGCGCCGACTCTTTGGCTCTATTGCTCACCTCCGACGAAGAAGGCGACGCAGTGGATGGCACCGTGCGCGTGGTGGAAGCGCTGCGGGCGCGCAATGAAACCGTCGACTTCTGCATCGTCGGCGAACCCACGTGTGTCAGCCGCCTCGGCGATACGATGAAAAACGGACGCCGCGGCTCGCTCTCGGCGACCCTCAGCATCAAGGGTGTGCAAGGCCATGTCGCCTATCCGCATCTGGTGAAGAACCCGGTGCACCTCGTCGCGCCCGCATTGGCGGAACTGGCGTCGACGACATGGGATGCCGGCAACGAGCATTTTCCGCCCACCAGTTTCCAGATTTCCAATGCCCATGCCGGAACCGGCGCCGGCAATGTCGTGCCGGGAAGCTTCGAGATCATGTTCAACTTCCGCTTCTCGACGGCCAGCACGGTGGCAGGCTTGCAGTCCCGCGTCCATGCCCTGCTCGACAGCCACCCGTTCGAATACGACATTCGCTGGACGCTCGGCGCAAAGCCCTTTCTGACGTCGCGCGGCGCCCTGTGCGCAGCGCTGACCGATGCAGTTGCCGGCGAAGTCGGCATTGCCCCCGAACCATCGACCACCGGCGGAACGTCGGACGGCCGCTTCATCGCCGATATCTGCCCGCAACTGGTGGAATTCGGTCCGGTCAACGCCAGCATTCACCGGATTGACGAATGCATCGCCGTCGCCGATCTGGAACCGCTGGCGCGCATTTACGAGCACACCTTCGACCGCCTGATGTCAAACAGATGAACAACGCCACCGACGAACTTGTCACTGTCCGCGACTGGCTGCGCTGGGCAGTCAGCCGCTTCAACGAGGCCGGGCTGTCTTACGGCCACGGCACCGACAATGCCTGGGACGAAGCCGTCTGGTTGGTCCTCGCCACCCTGCATCTGCCACGAGACACGCTGGAACCCTGGCTCGACGCACACCTGACGCAGCAGGAGCGCCTGACGCTGCTGAACAACCTCCAGCAGCGCGTGGCGCACCGCCTGCCCACTGCCTATCTGGTGCAGGAAGCCTGGCTCGGACCCTTCCGTTTCTATGTCGATCAGCGCGTCATCGTGCCGCGCTCCTACTTCGCCGAACTGCTGGAAAACGGCTTCGCACCGTGGATCGAAGATGCGGAGTGCGTCGGCACCGCGCTCGACCTGTGCACCGGCTCGGGTTGTCTGGCGATCCTGATGGCCCACGCCTTTCCCAATGCCGCCGTAGACGCGATCGACATCTCTGCCGATGCCCTCGCCGTGGCAGGCCGCAACATCGCCGATTACGGGCTCGATGATCGCGTGCAGGCGATCGAATCCGATCTGTTCGCGGCAGTCGAAGGCAAGCGCTACGACCTCATTTTGTGCAACCCGCCCTACGTCACCACTGCGGCGATGAACGCCCTGCCGGCCGAGTACCGCCACGAACCGGCGCTGGCGCTGGCTGCCGGCGCCGATGGCCTTGACGTGGTGCGCCGCATCCTCGGCGAAGCGCGCGAGCACCTCAATCCCGGTGGCCTGCTGGCGGTCGAAGTCGGCCACGATCAGGAACTGGTCGAAGCCGCCTTTCCAGATTTGCCTGCCGTCTGGCTGGATACCGAGCACGCCGAGGGCAAGGTGTTTCTCGTCACGCGCGACGACCTGCTGGCCTGAGCAAGCCCACGACTCCAGCGGGCGTCAAGGTAGTTGTCGCCTCAGTCATGAAGTTCACCCGATAATTGTGGTAACGTAGCTACATTATCTGAATCAAAGGTGCCTCCATGACCCTTACAACCCTTTCCAGCCGCGAGTTCAACCAGGACGCAAGCAAGGCCAAAAAAGCTGCAAAGTCCGGTCCGGTCGTGATAACTGATCGCGGTCGACCAGCTCATGTGCTGCTTAGCTTCAAGGAATACCTGCGGCTCACTGGTAGCCGTACCCGCATCGGCGATCTACTGTCGCTGCCCGGCGTCGAAGACATTGAATTCGAGGTCACCAAGGCGACTGACCTCGCACAAAGCGCCGACCTCGCCTGATGTACCTGCTCGACACGAACCTGGTCTCCGAACTGCGCAAGGTCCGCGCCGGCAAGGCGGACCGGAATGTCGCGGAGTGGTCCGACAGCGTAGACGCGAATGAACTCTATATTTCCGTAATCACGGTTCAGGAACTCGAAATCGGTGTCCTCCTGACCGAGCGTCGCGACCAGGCGCAGGGATCAATGCTCCGAACCTGGCTTGACCGGCACGTTCTCCCCGCCTTCGACAACCGGATTCTTTCCGTCGATGTTGCCGTGGCACTTCGCAGCGCCCAACTGCACATACCCGATCCGTGTCCCGTGCGTGACGGCTTGATTGCCGCCACCGCTCTCGTCCACGGCATGACGGTCGTCACCCGCAATACCGCCGACTTCGAGCCCACCGGCGCTGCAACGCTGAACCCCTGGCTGGCACGCTGACGACCGGGAACGCAACGTGAGGGAACAAGAATCCCTTGCCTGCGGTACTACCCGACCGCTGCTCGGTCAGATCGATTTTCGTAGTGCCTGAAACCGTCCGTGCAGTGGCGGGTGCGATCCTGCTTCTTCCCGCCTCGGCCAAAGCCTCCTTATGCCTTCCTCAGGATTGCAATTGCCTTGTTGGCGTCTTCCAGCGAATCCACGGCGACATAGGCAACAAATTGCGTATTCAGCACCGAGGCCGAGAAGCCGCTGATATTGATTCCCCCGGCGGCCAGCTTCTGCGTCAATTCCGCCGCGATACCCTTGCGGTCCTGGCCCACGATGCGAATCGAGTGGTGAACCCGGTTCACGTTGAAACCGACCTGCGCAGCCGCCGCGATTTCCTCGTCACCTTGCAGGGGCGTGACAAACACGACCCCCCGCCCGTGGTCATCCGGAGAGCGTCGAGCGATGATCGATTGAAAGTCCGCGCCGACCTGTTGCAGAGGCGCCAGAATATCTGCGAGCCCACCGGGTACGTCAGGAATAGGCGCGGCCCAGACATCAATAAGTTCCACGAGATAACTCATCGCATACCCTCCTTTTCCACAGTTATGCAACCGTCCCAGCCTTCGTTTTGACTATAGTACCCAATACCACACTACGCTAGTGCCACTCAGCCGCTTTCATGGCGGCGTCTGTTCCGCATCGAAATGGATTTCGTCGCGGGGACCGAAATCCAAAGGAATCAGACTTGTCGGCGGCGTGACATGGTTGCTTAGCTGAGAATTATTGCCAAGCAGCCTCCTGTTTGCTCGATCAGGCGGACCCCAAATCACTCCAATCCTCTTCCTCGCCCCAATAGCCCGCTTCGCGCTGGTGGCGGATCGCGAGAATCAGGACTGCGTCCTGATTTTCCTCGACGCTATAAAGAGCCACATACCCGGTGCGCCCGCGAGATATCACCAACTCACGCAATGGGTGCTCAACAGGACGACCGATCAGCGGATGACGAATCAGCAACTCAACGGCTTCTTCAATCAACCCCATCGTCTCTACCGCCACAGCCGGGTCGATCCCGATGAGGAAGTCGGTCAGCCTTTCGAGATCGGCAAGCGCTCGTCCCGAATAGATCAGCTTTGCCAAGATATGGCCTTCGGCTTCGCCAACTTGTTGCCGGCAATACGCGCCTTCAACCAGGCATGAACCTCAGCGGAATCGTAGCCTTTGCCACTCTTCAGCATCTGTTCCCGCGCCGCCTGAGCCTCTGCCACGAAACCGGCCCGTCGCTCTGCCGCCGTCGCTGCCTGCTCTATCGCTGGACCATGAAGGCATGTGGCGACACCCCAATCTTCTCGGCTGCGGCAACGGCCCTTTGCTTGAGATCGTCGGAAAGCTTCAGTGATGTGGTGGACATTTCGAGCACCTCTGGCTTGCGGGTGTTACTATGGTAACACCATGATGCGATGAGCTGCGTGGCGGCAAGAACTAGCGTCGCCGCAATTGCCCAACGCCGAGAAATGAAGCGGCAAACAAAAAGCCGCCGTCTAGCCAGTGCCGACTATTGGTGTGTGCTCGACCAAATACCGACCCCAATCACTACCGCCAATCACTACCGCAAAGGCGGCGACTGAGCGGCGGTGCTGCCTGCCAGACACCCCCGCGCCGCCGCGTCGACATTCAGGCGCCAGGCGGAGTATCGGCTTGCCGACCGCCGATGAATCGCGGGTTTCCGAACAGTGACGCGATCTTGACCTGGCGCACTGCGGGGTGGTCGGGCACCGCGTAGATCACCGGCGTCAGCATTTCCTCGAAAATGCCGCGCAGGCTGCGCGCGCCGACCTTGTATTCCATCGCCAGGTCGGCGATCTGCTCGAACACCAGCGGCTCGATGGTCAGCTCCACGCCATCGAGTTGCAGTATCTGGCGGAACTGTTTGTAGATCGCGTTCTCCGGTTCGGTCATGATCCTGACCATCATTTCGCGCGACAGCGGCTTGAGCGAGGCGACAATCGGCAGGCGACCGGCGAATTCCTGGATCAGTCCGTACTCGAACAGATCGGTTGGCTTGACGCGCGTGTTGAGTCGATCAAGCAGCTTCTGGTTGTCGTCCTCCGAAGTGGAGATGAAGCCGAATGAGTGGGTCTTCGACAGAATCTCTGTGAGTCCGACAAAGGCGCCGCCGCAGATGAAGAGAACCTGAGTGGTGTCGATGTAGTGCGCATCCTTGATCTTGACCGGAACGCCTTCCATGATCTTCAACAGCGCGTGCTGGACACCTTCGCCGGAAGTTCCGCGCATTTGACCTCCCTGGCTGCTGATGGCTTTGAGCTTGTCGATCTCGTCGATGAAAACGATGCCGCGCTGGGCGCGCCCGATATCGCCCTCGGCCTTGTCGATCAGCCGCTGCAGGATGGCCTCGATTTCATCATTGACGTATTCGCTTTGGGCCAGCGAGGTGGCATTGGCCGTGACGAAGGGTACCTGGAGCACCCGCGAGAGGGTCTCGCATAACAGCGTCTTGCCGGTGCCGGTCGGCCCGACCAGGAGCACATTGCTCTTGATGATTTCCACCTTGTCGGGCGCCGCCAGTTCAATCTTCTTGTAGTGGGTATAAACGGCGACGGCCAGTTGACGCTTGGCCTCGTCCTGGCCAATGACGTGCTGGTCAAGAAATTTGACGATCTGGCTCGGGGTCATGATTGGGGTCCGGTTCAGTTTGGGCACCATTGGTACTTTCCCAAAAGTCGGCGCTGGTGGCACGGCGAAATCTGACCCAGGCGCGAATCAAACGCCCTTGAGGTCTATTTCGTCGCGGTGGCCGAAGCCTTTGCTGTTGTCGATGAAATGGAAATGTTCGGGCACCAGCCTGAACCAGCGTACCTTGGCCAACGCCTTGACGATGGCCGGCGGTACGTTTCCCAGCGGGCTGGCGATGGGGAATTTCTCGCCATACAGCGTTTGGGCGCGGCGCTCTTCGTCGCCCTGAAGTTCGATGACGCGGCCTTCGAGCTGGATGCCCTTGATCTGGGCCCAGTCGCTGTAGTCTTCCTGGATCGTTGCCGCGCAGCGGGCATCCAGTGCCAGATTGTGGCAATGGCGCGTGTTCGGCGACGAGAGAAAGATCAGCGAGCAGCCGTCGGCGGCGTAGAACACGGCTGCCGCCCATGGCCCTTGCGCGCCGTGCGTGGCCAGCGTCATGACATGGTGCGCGGCGAGATAGTCCGCCACCGGCCGCGGCAATGTCACCGGCATCAGCTCAAGGCGGCGGGCTTGTCCAACGGTCCGGGAGGTTCCGCGTCCTCGTCGTCCTTGCCTTCGTGCAGGCGCTTCAGGCGATAGGCAATCTGCGGCCGCGTCAGGCCGAGCATGCGCGCTGCCGAGGACAGGTTGCCACGCGCCTTGTCGACAGCGGTTTCGAGCAGCATGGCTTCGACCTGATCGAGCGTCAGCGAGCCGTTGAACACCGCTTCGCGCAGATCCTTGCCGGTCTCCCAGCAGTTGATGTCGAGGCCGCCGCTGGGGCCGAGGCCGAACTCCGGCGGCTGCATGTCGGTGCATGACACGAACAGATGGCTGACCTCGATGCGGGTGCCGCTGGGGGCGAGGATCACGCCGCGCTCGACGGCGTTTTGCAGTTCGCGAATGTTTCCCGGCCACGGATAGGACAACAGCGCACGCTTGGCCTTGTCGGTGAAACCCCGCAGCTTCTTGCCGTGGATCGCGGCGTGCTTGGCCAGAAAATGTTTTGCCAGCAGCGGAATGTCCTGCTTGCGTTCGCGCAAGGGCGGGATGACGACCTGGTAGGCATTGAGCCGGTAATACAGGTCGGAGCGGAAACGCCCTTCCTTGACCAGTTGCTGCAGGCTGACGTTGCTGGCGGCCACCAGCCGCACATTCACCTTGCGCGTTTTCTGGTCGCCGAGACGCTCGATCTCGCCGTCCTGCAGCACGCGCAACAGCTTGGCCTGCGCCGAGGCTGGCAGATCGCCGATCTCGTCGAGAAACAGGGTGCCGCCGTCGGCGCGTTCGAAGCGTCCCGGGCGCGAGACGAGGGCTCCGGTATAGGCTCCCTTTTCAACGCCGAAGAGTTCGGACTCGACCAGTTCCTGAGGAATCGCCGCACAGTTGACGGCGATGAAGGGCTTGCTGCAGCGCGGCCCCATTTCGTGCAGGCTGCGCGCGAAAACCTCCTTGCCGACGCCTGTCTCACCCTGCAGCAGGACAGTGATGTGGCTTCCGGCCGCCTGCTTGAGCAGTTCGTAGGCGGCGCGAAAGCCGGGCGAAATCCCGGTGACATCCTGCGGCATCTGATCGCGGTCGCCGATCGAAGAGCGCAGCTGCACCACCTGGGTTTGCAGGTCGATCAGTTGGTCGGCGATCGATTCGCTGTTGAAGAAGCGCATCTGCTCGGCGGCATCTTCCCACTCTTCGGCCGGCTTGCCGACGATGCGGCAGTTGTTGTGCCCCATGCCGGTACACTCGACTTCCTTGTACAGGATGGTGCGGCCCATGAACGCCGACGTATAGCCGCAGGCGTAGCCGATCTGGGTCCAGCACACCGGCTCGTTGTGAATGCCATAGTGGCGGCGATGCGATTGACCTTCCCAGGAATGCTCCCAGAGAAACTCGGCGTAGAACTTTCCAGTGTGGCGGTTCAGTTCCAGCTTGACCGGCGTCACCCGCACGATGCCCTCCAGCGTATGCAGTTGCGGGCCGGTCATGAAGGCTTCGAGGTCGCTCGAATCCTCGGCGCGGGTGCGCGCCAGTTCGGCATCGCGCACGCCGGAGGCATAGCCCATGCGCGTCAGGATTCCCTGGGCGCGGTCCATGCCCAGGGTGTCGATCAATTCCTTGCGCAGGGTTCCCTGCGCCTCGGCATGCACCAGCAGCATGCGGTGCTCGTGCAGCCAGATCTGCCCGGTCTCGGCACAAAAATGCACGCGCGCGCGCAGATCCTCGTTGGTGATACGTCCGACGCTGCGGAGCTTGGTCATTGCCGCACTCTCACTCTGTCTCTCCTCAATTATTCATTGTAAGCGCAGATCGGAAAACCTGTTGCATCCACGTTGCAACAGTCCGGTTGCCGCCCCTCGCCGCGCGAATTCGGCAAGTAACCGAAAGAACAAATGGCGACAACGCCATGCGGATAATTTACCAAATGAACAACGGTCGACTTCTGTGCCTTGCGCCGAACAGGGGTAGCGCGAAGCTTGCTTTTGTCATTTTTGTTGCGCGCGCATGAAGCGCCGATACCCATATTTACAGTAGGACCAATTGAATCGACCGCTGCGGATAGTGCACTGCGCAAATGCCCGGTGGCCCGGACCTTGCGTTATCTCCGTCGCTCCGGGCGCGTAACCGGGCCCGGTTTTCCGATTTCCAAAATAATTACAGAAGGAGACACTCAATGAAGTTTCCAGTTCCGCACGACGTAAAGGCCAAGACGATTCCGGGTACCGAAGGCTGGGAGAGGATGTACCCGTACCAGTATCAGTTCGTCACCGACGACCCGGTGCGCAACCAGTACGAAAAAGAGACGTTCTGGTTCTACGACGGATTGCACTATCCGGAGCCGCTGTATCCCTTCGACACCATCTGGGATGAGGCCTGGTTCCTCGCCCTCTCGCAATTCAACAACCGCATTTTCCAGGTGCCGCCGGTGCGCGGCGTCGACCACCGCATCATCAACGGTTATGTCTATATCTCGCCGGTGCCGGTCAAGGACGGCGCGGAAATCGGCAGCCGCGTGCCGAACTTCATGGAGCGCGCCGGCTTCTATTACAAGAACTGGGACATGCTGGAGGCCAAGTGGAAGCTCAAGATGGAGGCCACCATCAAGGAACTCGAGGACCTGCAGATTTCACCCCTGCCGGATCTCGAGGACATCTCGGTGGTGATGGACGCCCTCGGTGAATCCAAGGGCTACCACCTGATCAAGAACTACGACGACCTGATCAATCTCGGCATCAAGTGCTGGCAATATCACTTCGAGTTCCTCAATCTCGGCTATGCGGCCTATGTCTTCTTCATGGACTTCTGCCAGAAGCTGTTCCCCAGCATCCCGCTGCAGCGCATCACGCAGATGATCTCGGGTATCGACGTCATCATGTACCGCCCCGATGACGAGCTCAAGGAACTGGCGAAGAGCGCGATAGCGCTGGGCGTCGACGGGGCCGTCGCGGCACACCGCGACTGGGCCACCGTCAAGGCCAATGTCGGCAAGCTGCCCAAGGGCGCAGAATGGCTGGCGGCCTTCGAGAAGGCACGTTATCCGTGGTTCAACATCTCGGACGGCACCGGCTGGTTCCACACCGACCGCAGCTGGAACGACAACCTCGACGTGCCGCTCTCCGGCATCCAGACCTACATCGGCCGGCTCAAGATCGGCGCCACCATCGATCGTCCGACGGAGCAGGTGCGCGCCGAACGCGACCGCATCACCGCCGAGTACCGCGCCCTGATCACCAACGAAGCCGACCTGAAGCAGTTCGACGAGTTGCTCGGTTGCGCCAAGACCGTGTTCCCCTATGTCGAGAACCACTTGTTCTACGTCGAGCACTGGTTCCACTCGGTGTTCTGGAACAAGATCCGCGAAGTGGCGGCGATCATGAAGGATCACGGCATGATCAAGGACATCGAGGACATCTGGTATCTGCGCCGCGACGAGATCAAGTCAGCCTTGTGGGACGTCGTCACCGCCTGGGCCACCGGCGTCACGCCGCGTGGCACCACCACCTGGCCGCCGGAAATCGAATGGCGCAAGGGCGTCATGGACAAGTTCCGCACCTGGAGCGTGCCGCCGGCCATCGGCATCGCGCCGGAAGTCATCCAGGAGCCCTTCACCATAGTGCTCTGGGGCGTCACCAACAAGTCGCTGTCCGACTGGTCCGCGGTACAGGAAATCACCGATCCCGACAGCATCACCGAGCTCAAGGGCTTTGCCGGCAGTCCCGGCGTGGTCGAGGGCAAGGCGCGCGTCTGTCGCACGGCAATGGACATCCGCGACCTGCAGGACGGCGAAATCCTCGTCGCGCCGACCACCTCGCCGTCATGGGCGCCGGCCTTCGCCAAGATCAAGGCCTGCGTCACCGATGTCGGCGGAGTCATGAGTCATGCCGCCATCGTCTGCCGCGAGTACGGACTGCCCGCAATCGTCGGCACGGGACATGGCACCAAGATCATCAAGACCGGAATGACGATCAGGGTCGACGGTTCCACGGGTCTGGTTTCAATCACCCGGTAGTGATGCGGCAGGGATTCGACAATGGGAAACGTTGTGGCAATCGGGAAGATTCGCACGGAGGCCTGGATGGATAGCGCAATGCCGAAAGTCTGCTGGTTCGAGGAGTGCAGCAAGGACTCCGTCGCCCTGGTGGGGGGCAAGTGCGCCTCTCTCGGCGAACTCATCAACGCGGGAGTGCGGGTGCCGCCGGGGTTCGCCCTGACGACGCACGGCTACGCGCAGTTCATGCGCGAAGCCGGGATCCAGCCCGAAGTGACCGCCCTGCTCAAGGGGCTGGATCACGAGGATATGGACAAGCTCGAAGATGCTTCTCGCATTATCCGCGAGATGATCGAATCACGCCCGATCTGCATCGAGCTTGAAGACCTGATTGGCGAGTCCTACCGCAAGTTGTCGAATCGCAGTGGTATTCCGGCGGTCCCGGTCGCGGTGCGTTCCAGCGCCACGGCCGAGGACCTGCCCGGCGCCAGTTTTGCGGGTCAGCAGGATACCTACCTGTGGATTCGCGGCATCGACGAGGTGATCCACCATGTGCGGCGCTGCATCTCAAGCCTTTATACCGGCCGCGCCATCGCCTATCGCATGAAGATGGGTTTTCCCCACGAGCAGGTGGCGATCAGCGTCGGCATCCAGAAGATGGCCAACTCGTTTTCCGCCGGCGTGATGTTCACCATCCATCCCACCAATGGCGACCGCTCGGTGATCGTCATCGACTCGAATTACGGCTTTGGCGAGTCGGTGGTTTCAGGCGAGGTCACGCCGGACCATTTCGTGGTCAATAAGGTAGCGCTCGACATCATGGAGCGCACCATCTCCCGCAAGGAAATTTGCTACACCGTCGATCTGAAGGCACAGAAATCCGTCGCCACCGAGATTCCCTTCGAACGCCAGACCGTGCAGTCGATCATCGACGATGAAGTCACCGAACTGGCCTGGATGGGCAAGCAGATCGAAAAGCACTACGGCCGTCCGATGGACATCGAATGGGCGATCGACAAGGACCTTCCCGCCGGCGGCAACGTCTTCATCCTGCAAGCGCGGCCGGAGACGATCTGGAGCAACAAGAAGCAGGCGCCTGTGTCGGCAGGCAGCGCTTCCGCCATGGACTACATCCTTTCCAGCCTGCTGACCGGCAAGAAAGTCGGCTAGCGGCGTATCACGCAAGCATTCGAGTCACCCACCACCCCTGTACTACTACGGAGCGAAAATGAAAGCACCCGCAAAAGTAAAGCCCATCGACGATATCCGCAGCTACATCGCCGCCCTGGAGGCCAACGGCGAGTTGCATCGCGTCAAGGCCGAAGTGGATTGGAAGTTCGAGCTTTGCCACGTCTCGAAGGTCAATGAAGAACAGAAAGGGCCGGCGCTGCTCTACGAAAACGTCAAGGGTTACGACATTCCGGTATTCACCAGCGCCTTCACCACCTCGCGGCGGCTGGCCATCGCGCTGGAGCAGGACCCGTCGCTGTCGATGAGCCAGCTCTCGAAGAAATGGATGGAACTGACCACCAAGACCATGGTCAAGCCGAAGTTCGTCAAGAATCCGCAAGTGAAGGAAAACATCATCGAGGGCGACGCCGTCGATATCAATATGTTCCCTTCCCCCTGGTTTTACCCAGACGACGGCGGGCGCTTCTTCGTCACCTCCGGCTTTCTGGTGACCGAAGACCCGGATACCGGCTGGACCAACCTGGGCACCTACCGCGCCCAGGTGCTGGGCAAGAACATCCTTGGCTCGCAGATCATCAAGGGCAAGCACGGCGACATGCACATGAAGAAGTATCAGGAACGCGGCGAACTGATGCCCGCGGCCTACGTGGTGGGTACCGACCCGGTGCTGTTCCTCGCCGGCTCGACCCTGGTCAGCGCGCAGGTGGATGAATACGAAGTGGCCGGCTCGCTGCGCGGCAAGCCGGTCGAGGTGTTCAAGTCGGACCTGACCGGGCTGACCTTGCCGGCCAATGCCGAGATCATCGCCGAAGGCTGGATCGACCCGAACGAGTTGATGGACGAAGGCCCCTTCGGCGAATACACCGGCTACTACTCCGGCAACAAGGGCAAGGACTATCCGAAGCCGGTGCTGCGCATCGCACGCATCCTGCATCGCAACAAGCCGGTGATGTGGTCAACGACCGTGGGCAAGCCGATCAACGACATCCATATGATCCAGTCCCTGAACCGCACCGCGACGCTCTGGCACGACCTGGAAACCATGAAGGTGCCGGGCATCCAGAGCGTGTATATCCCGCCCGAAGCCTGCGGCCGCTTCTGGGTCGTGGTCTCGGTCAAACAGATGTATCCGGGACACTCGAATCACGTCGGCAATGCCGTAATCTCCACTACCACCGGCCACTATGGCGTCAAGGGCGTGATCGTCGTCGATCACGACATCGAGGCCGACGACTGGGACCGCGTCTGGTGGGCGCTGGCAACGCGCTTCGACCCCAAGCGTTCGGCCCAGATCATCGACCGCGGCCGCTCCACGCCGCTGGATCCGGGGCTACCGATCGAGGCGCGCGACATCACCAGCCGCATCATCCTCGATGCCTGCACGCCCTACGAGTGGGCCAACAAGCCCAACGAGATTTTCATGGACCGCACGGTGCTGCAGAAGGTTTCCGACCGCTGGAATGATTACGGCTTCAAGGGGGCCAGCCCGGTGGCCGGCATGATCAACCGGCTGACGCGACCGGAAGTGAAAAAGGCCAAGGCAGAAGCGCCCAAGGCCAAGCCGGAGGTGAAGAAAGCCAAACCTCCTGTGAAGAAGGCCAAGAGCGGCAAGTGAATCGACGCCGGCAGCCAGACTTGCCTGCCGGCGCTGCAACCCGACAGCAAACATGAAATAAAAAAAGGGCATCGTCATCGTCTGCAACCTGGACACGCGGGGCGAGGACATTGTCTTCGTCAGGCAGCTCATCGCCGACCGTGGCCACCAGCCGATCCTGCTCGATTTCAGCATGGAGGAGCCGCCGCCCTTCCCCGGCGACATCCGTACCGAGGACGTCGCAGCGCGCGGAGGGCTGTCCATCGAAGTGGTGCGCGAGAAGTACCGCTCCGACCGCGACACCGCCACCAACAACCAGATCAGGGGCGCCGCGGCGATCGTCCAGGATCTGCTGGCGCAGGGAAAGGTGTACGGCATCATCGGCATCGGCGGCGGTACCGCGACGCTGGTCGCCACGTCGATCATGAAGCAGCTGCCCTTCGGCATGCCCAAGCTGATGGCCTCGCCAATGGCGGCGCATCCGGCCTACATCGACAAGTACGTCGGCACCCGCGACATCACCATGCATCACACAGTGCTCGACATCGTCAAGATGAATCCGCTGCTCAAGGCGCAGATCATCAATGCGGTCGGCGCCATCTGCGGCATGGTCGAAATGACCCAGGGCACCGACATCGTCTTCGACAAGCCCTGTGTCGCCATCTCTTCCTTCGGTTTCGGCGAGATGGCGGTGCAGACGGCGATCGGCATGCTGGAGGAAGCCGGTTTCACGCCCATCGTCTGCCACGCCCAGGGCAAGGGCGACAAGGCGATGGAGGAAATGATCCGCGACGGCGCCTTTCACGGCGTGCTCGACATCTGCATCGGCGGCATCATGGAGCACCTGTTCAAGGGCAACCGCGACCCCGGACCGGATCGCCTGATGGCGGCCGTGGAGACCGGCATTCCGATGGTGCTGGCGCCCTGCGGACTCGACATCCTGTCCTATGGCGGTCGCCCGGACATGCTGGAAAAGACCAGGGATCGCGTGCAGTACGTGCAGGACGCATTGCGTGTCCAGGTGCGCACCACAGCCTACGAGCTGCGCCAGGCCGCCGATGTAATCGCCGGGAGACTCAATCAGGCCAAGGGTCCGTGGACCTTCCTGATTCCGCAGAAAGGCTGGTCGTCCCTCGACAAGGAGGGACGCCCGATCTACGACCCGGTAGCCGATGCCGCGTTTGTTGCCCGCCTGAAGGACAAGCTGGACGATCCCGCCCGCGTCAAGGAAATTCCGCTGCACCTTTACACCCAGGAATTCGCCCGTGTCGCGGTGGACGAGTTCGTGCGCTTGCATGAAGAAGCAAAGACCAAGGAGAAGCTGCAATGATGGTACGCAACTGGATGCAGGCCAACCCGACGATCATCCCGAGCGACACACTGGTGTCGGAGGCCAAACGCATCATCAGCGAAAACAATCTGCACGCCCTGCCCGTGGTCGACAACGGCAAGCTGCGCGGACTGATCACCCGGGCCAACCTGCTGCGCATGGGCAGTTTTGTCCTGCGCACGCAAAATGCCGACGAGTTCGATTTTTTCGTCACCCGGCTCAAGGTGCGCGACATCATGGTGCGCAACCCGGCGACGATCCAGGCCGACGAGACCATGGAGCATTGCCTGCTCAAGGGACAGGAACTCGGTGTGGCGCAGCTTCCGGTCATCGAAAAGGATCAGGTGGTGGGCGTCATTTCCGCCAACGAAATATTCCAGCTGGCGGCACATTGCCTGGGCGCCTGGGAGAAGCGCAGCGGCGTTACGCTGGCGCCCATCAAGTTGGGCCCCGGCGTACTTGGCCGGATAGTCGACGTCGTCGAAGCCGCGGGGGCCGTACTGCAGGCGGTGTATCCGATAGGACGCCATGACGACCCGACGGAATGGGGCTATCCGGAGAAGAAGGTGATCCTCCGCTTTCATGCCGGCGAAGGACAGGACGTTGCGGCCGCGCTTGAAGCCGCGGGATTCCCGGTCCTCGAAACGACCGAGATGCGGCACGCCGAGGCGCTCAAGCCGGAGCCGAAAGACGGCGGACACTGACAAGCATCGACAGCCGTGAAACAATGCGCCTGCCATTCGCAAGAGTCGGCGCTGACGACACGGCGATACTTCGACGGCCAGCCACGGTAGGAACCGTGCGGACCTGAATCTGACGCAAGGACAAGACAATGAAACTGGTAGTAGGCATCTCGGGGGCCAGCGGCGCCATCTACGGACTGAGGATTCTGGAGGTGCTGAAGCAGCTAGGGGTGGAAACGCATCTGGTGATGTCGGATTCCGCCAAGCGCACGATCGTCTACGAAACTGACTACACGATCGACGATGTCAAGAAGCTGGCCACCCATGTGCACGACAACAACGACGTCGGCGCCTGTATTTCTTCCGGTTCGTTCCGACATGACGGCATGGTCATCGCGCCGTGTTCGATCAAGACGCTTTCGGCCCTGGCGCACTCGTTCAACACCAACCTGCTGATCCGCTCCGCCGATGTCACGCTCAAGGAACGGCGCAAGCTGGTGCTGATGATTCGCGAGACCCCCCTGCATCTCGGTCACCTGCGGCTGATGACCCAGGTGACGGAAATTGGCGCCGTGCTGGTGCCGCCGCTGCCGGCCTTCTACCATCAGCCGAAGACCCTCGACGACATCATCAACCAGTCGGTCAACAAGGCGCTCGACCAGTTCAACCTGGGCGTCGAACTCAACCTGTTCAAGCGCTGGACCGGCAATGAAGAACGCGAACGCGCCAAGTCGCCGTAGCGTTGCCACGGTACTGCAATGACAGCGCACCATTGCAGCCAGTGCGGCTCGCGCATGGTCCTCGCCACCATCGCCGAGCGGCCGCGCGAACAGTGCCCGGCCTGCGGCTTCATCGCCTGGCGCAATCCGGCGCCGGTGGCGATGGCCGTGATCGAGCATGAGCGACAACTGGTGCTGATCCGCCGCAGCGAGGCGCCGCTCGCCGGCTATTGGGCGCCGCCGGCCGGCTATGTCGAAACCGGCGAGTCGGTACCCGAGGCGGCGATAAGAGAGGCCCGCGAGGAATGCGGACTGGAAATTGTTCTCGATGACCTGGCCGGCGTCTACTCCCAGGCCGATGTCGATGTGCTGATCATCGCCTACAGCGCCCACTCGACCGGCGGCAGGCTGATCGCCGGTGACGACGCCAGCGAGGCCGGGCTTTTCGCCTCCGGGCGGATGCCGGCACAGCCAGTCCCGGCGACCGGAACGGCAACCGATCGCTGGCTGCACGGCGTGATCCTCGACGTGACTGCACGCTGGCAGCAGGCCTCGTGTCGCTGACGCAATCGGAGAACAGACGTTGACCGGCAATATCACCCCCACCCTGGCGGAAAAGCTGATCGGCTACCTGCGCCCCGGCGCGCCGGGCCTGATGCTCACCACGGGCGCGGACGGCTATGCCAGTTCAGCCTATACCTGGCTCATGGCGATGGATGCCAGGCGGTTGCGCTTCGGTGTCGACGCCGGCAGTACGGCGATGAACAATCTCCAGCGCAGCGGTCTGGTAGCAATCCAGATCATCGGTCCGGGCGAGCTGTGTTTCCTGGTCAAAGGCAAGGCGCGGCAGCTCAAGGAGCGTATCGAGGCCGCCGCTCCCGCTTCGATCATGCTCTGGGAGATGGAGGTCGTCGGCGCAAAGGACCAGTCCTGGCCGGGAGTCAGGATGGCGGCACTGGCGTACGAATGGCCAGCGGAAAAACGCGACGCGATGCTCAGGATGGAACAGGCGGTATACGCGGAAATGCGTGCCGCCGTAAGCGAATCACGACATGAACCCACTCATATTTCCACTTCCCGATAACGGCGAAAAGCACATGGCGTATTTTGACGAAGCGACCGAAACACTTCCGCGCGAGCAACTGGCGGCTTTGCAGTTGAAGAAGCTGCAAGCGATGCTGACCGAACTGTGGGGCAAGAACCGGTTCTATACCGAAAAATGGAAGGCCGCCAGTGTGCAGCCGTCCGACATCGAATCGCTGGAGGACCTGGCGCGCCTGCCGCTGACCAAAAAAGGCGAACTGATGGACGACCAGGCCGCTCGCGGCCCGTTCGGCACCAATCTGACCTATCCCATCGAAGCTTATGTACGCATGCATCAGACTTCGGGCACCACCGGCGTGCCGTTGAAGGTAATGGATACCAACGAATCATGGGACTGGTGGGGGCGCTGCTGGGGCCATGTACTCGCCGGCGCCGGCGTCACGGCCACCGACCGCCTGTTCATGGCCTTTGCCTTCGGCCCCTTCATCGGGTTCTGGGCAGCCGTCGAAGGGGCGCGCAAGATCGGCGCCTTGATGATTCCCGGCGGCGGACGCGATTCGCAGCAACGCCTGGAACTGATGCGGGACGCAGGGGCGACCGTCCTGTGCTGCACGCCGACCTATGCGCTGCGTCTGGCGGAAGTCGCGCACGAAATCGGTTTCGACCTCGGCACCATACCGATGAGAGCCACCGTTCACGCCGGCGAACCGGGCGCCAACATACCCGCCACCAAGCGCCGCATCGAAGATTCCTGGGCCGCGAAATGCTTCGATCACGCCGGCGCTTCAGAAGTCGGTGCCCATTCCTTCGAATGCCACATGCAACCCGGCGGCACGCATCTGATCGAGAGCGAATACATCGCCGAAGTGATCAATTCGCTGACGGGTGAAGCCGTTGCGCCGGGCGAGCGCGGCGAACTGGTGATCACCAATCTCGGGCGCTGGGGCTTCCCGGTGATCCGCTATCGCACCGGCGACCTGGTGCGGGTGAATCTCGACCGCTGCGACTGCGGTCGCACCTCTTTGCGTTTCGAGGGCGGCATCCTGGGACGAGCCGACGACATGGTGACGGTGCGCGGCGTCAACGTCTTTCCCGCCGGAGTGGAAAACATCATCCGCAAATTCACCGAGGTGGACGAGTTCCGCATCACCGTGAACAAGGTCAAGCAGATGGATGAAATGGACATCGAGGTGGAATTGTGCGAAGGCGCCGATCCCGAAGTGGTACACGAAATCGCCATGAAACTCGATTCGATGCTCGCCTTCCGGCCGCGGGTGCATCACGTCGCGCATAACGCGCTGCCGCGCTTTGAAATGAAAGCCAAGCGCTTCCACGTGAAACTGGATGAATGAGGAGCCAGACGCCGCCTGATTCGGTGATCTACGCCATCGGCGACATTCACGGTCGCCTTGATCTGCTTGTCGAAATGCATGATCGCATCGCAACCGACGCGCGGCAGCGATCGACGCAAAGCAAACTGGTGGTTTATCTCGGCGACTACGTCAGTCGCGGCGAGGATTCGCGCCGGGTGGTGGACCGGGTACTGGAGTGGCTGCCGGAGGGCTTCGAACGGATAACGCTCAAGGGTAATCACGAAGACCTGCTGCTGCGCTTTCTCGACGGCGATCTGGACGCGGGACGACACTGGTTCGACTACGACGGACTCGATACCCTGGCCCACTACGGCGTCGCCGTTCCCGACCGGCAAACCCGCGATGATGCGAGCGTGGCTGTTTTGCGTGACCGCTTTGCGGCCGCCCTGCCGCAATCGCATCTGGAGTTTTTCAGGTCGCTGCCGGCGAGCCATCGTGCCGGCGACTACTATTTTGTACATGGCGGTGTACGTCCCGGGGTGCCGCTGCCAGAGCAAAGCGAGCACGACTGCATGTGGATCCGCAAATCCTTTCTGGATTCGGACGTTGATCACGGGGCGGTCGTGGTGCATGGCCACAGCATTTCCAGCGCTCCGGTGGTTCGCCACAACCGCATCGGCATCGATACCGGAGCCTACCGCAGCGGTGTGCTGACCTGCCTCGTGCTCGACGCCACAACGCGGAGTTTCCTGCAGACCTGAGCGCTAGAAATCCAATTGTTTTAGTTCCACCTATAATCCCTTATACTCAATAATGCCATTGGTCGGCATTTGCGACCGGCAACGACCAGCCGTGCGTATCGCCATCGACTGGCGCAGAAGCAGCGGAATGAGGAGAGCCAAGAGTGCAGGAACCAGGTACTGCCCCTGTCCATCAGGCGGGAATCGCTGAGCGCGGCCCCTACGGACGCATGCTGCTGGCGACCGCCAAATGGCTCGCCTTCGCCGGCGGGGTGATATTCACCGGCCTGGTGATCATGTCCATCGTCTCGATTGTCGGGCGCAAGTTGTTCAGCGCACCCGTTCCGGGCGATGTCGAAGTGTTGCAGATGTTTGCCGCCTTCGCCTCGGCGGCCTTTTTCGCTTACTGCCATTTGATGCGCGGCGAAGTCAAGGTGGACTTCTTCACGGCCCATCTGGCCGAACCCAAGCGCTGCTTTCTGGATGCCGTGGGCTCGCTGCTGGTGGGCCTGGTCGGGGCACTCCTGGCGTGGCGCACCTGGGTAGGCGCGATGAGCCTCAGGGAAGGCGGCGAATCGTCCGCCATCCTCGAAATACCGGTGTGGATTGCACAGGCCCTGATGGTACCCAGCTTCATCCTGCTGGCGCTGGCGGGTTTCTACATGTGCGTGCAGACCTGGAAACAGCGCGGTACGAGATCATGAGCGGAACCCAGATCGGCTTCATCATCTTCGGCTGCCTGTTGACGCTGCTGGTGCTGCGCGTGCCGATAGGCATCGCCATGTTCATTTGCGGTGGCGGCGGCTATTTGTATCTCACCGGCGGTGAAACCGGGCCGCTGCTCAACTCGCTGAAGAATCTTGCCTATGCCCGGCTGTCCAATTACGACCTGGTGGTGATTCCGTTGTTCCTGCTGATGGGGCAGTTCGCCACGCACGGCGGCCTGAGCCGATCCTTGTTCAGGTTTGTCAGCGCCTTCATCGGCCACCGCAAGGGCGGCATTGCGATGGCGGCAATCGGCGCCTGCGCAGGCTTCGGCGCGATCTGCGGTTCGTCCCTGGCAACCGCTGCAACCATGGGCCAGGTGGCCCTGCCCGAGCTGAAGCGCTACGGCTATTCCGGATCGCTGGCGACCGGTGCACTGGCCGCCGGCGGCACGCTCGGCATCATGATCCCGCCCTCGGTGCCGCTGGTGATCTATGCCATCCTGACCCAGGAGTCGATCGGCAAGCTGTTCATGGCGGCCGTATTGCCGGGCATCATCGCGATGCTCGGCTATATGCTGGTGGTGCAGATCGTAGTCGCCTTCAACCCCGGCGCCGGACCTGCAGGGCCGCGCGTACCGTGGCCGGAACGCATCCGCTGTCTGCTCCAGGTGCTGCCGGTGCTGCTGGTCTTCGTCGTGGTCATCGTCGGCATCTACGGCGGCTGGGCCAACCCGACCGAGGCGGCATCGATCGGCGCCGCCTCCTGCGGCATTCTCGCCTTCATGTCCGGCAACATGCGCTGGGAGCAGGTGGAAAAGACGCTGCTCGGAACTGCCATGGC
>JAUSCI010000078.1 GCA_030651305.1 Sulfuritalea sp.
GCGCGGTAGCCCTGCTGCGGATGTCGGCGCTGATGCAAGATGGCATCCACGACAGCTTTGGCATACGGCCCGATACGCCCGGCCCAGTCGAGCAGACGCGGGGCATTCCAGCCCTGGACGACCAGATGGGCCGGTGTCATGTGAGCATCCACGGTGGTGTGTCGGCCGCGGGCGTCGTTGCGGACATGACTGGCAATGCGGGTACCACGGTGGAACACTTCGACGGTGGTTGCCGTGAACCGGGCATCGACTTTCTCTCGAGCAAAGCGGTAGGGAACCGAGTAGTAGTGTTCGACGACCTCGACGTGATAGTCGATGCCGACCTTCACGACTTTCCATTCGGCAAACTCGTAACGCGTTGCCGGCAACGGCCGCAAGGCAGGACGATCCAGTTCGATGAAGGCTGATTGGCGGCAGCCCGGCAGCTTCTTGAAGGTGCGGCTATTGAGCTCCGTCATGAGTTCGGCAATGCTGCGGTTGAGCTCACCGAGGCTGAAGAAACGCTGGTGGCGTAGTCGGGCCAGTACCCAGCGTTCGACCAGGAGTACGCCCGCCTCGACTTTGGCCTTGTCCTTTGGGCGATACGGCCGGGCCGGAAGCACAGCCGTCGAGTAATGGGTCGCCAGATCGCGATACGTTGGATTGATTTCGGGATCGTAGAAGCAGGCGGTGGTGACCCCGCTCTTCAGATTGTCGGGGACCAGCAAGGCGGGAGCCCCATTGATGTGTTCAAAGGTGCGGACATGACTGCCAATCCAGTCAGGCAGGCTCTGGCTCCAGGTGGCTTCGCAGTAGGTGTAGTTGGAGGCGCCCAGCACGGCGACAAAGATGGCTGCTTGCCGAATTTCGCCGGTCATCGCGTCGATGATCGACACCGTGGGACCAGCGTAGTCGATGAACAGTTTCTCGCCGGGCGCGTGTGTCTGTCGCATGCTGAGCGGCAGTCGGCCGACCCATTTCCGATAATGGGCGCAGAAGCTACTGTAGAGGTAGCCGTCGGGGTGACAAGCCTTGTGTTCCTGCCAGAGGAGCTCGAGCGTGACGCCCTTGCGCCGCAGTTCGCGATGCACGGCCGGCCAATCCGGTTCAGGACGGGCCAGGCTCGATGGCGCCGCCGGCGGATAAAGCCTCACCTCCAGCCCCATCTCACTGATCCCGGCCGGCAGCGGATAGGTGAGGCCGCATTGCTTCGCCCGGCGAAGAATCTCGCCGACCGTCGTCGGTGAGGTGCTGACCACCTGGGCGATCTCACGATGGCTGCGGCCGCCTTCGTGGTACAGCCGTAGAACTTCAACAATCTTGCGCATGGATAACCTGACATTTGCCATGTGGGCCTCGGAAATCTACCGAGGGTGCCACGGTTATCCCGCGTGCTACGCAGCTATTACTGACTGTCCAGTTTGCTCTGGAATCAGTGTCCAGTTTGCCGTGGAATCACTGTCCAGATTCGCTTGGAATCGGTGTCCAGTTTGGCGTGGAATACGCACGTCGTCGGTATCGCGTAGGGGCACCTGGTTAACGTAGCGATAGGTGTCGGTGAGACGCTTTTTGCC